>JAPOZM010000015.1 GCA_026706075.1 Gemmatimonadaceae bacterium | reverse complement strand
GCACGGCCTCGTCGTAGGTGTAGGACTCCACCGGGTCGTGGAGCAGGATGAAGTCGTCGCCGAGGGCGGCGCGCAGCTCCCGGGCCAGCTCGGCGTTGCCGCGCACGCCGCGGTAGGAGTGGTCCTTGGCGCCCTTGAAGCCGTCCTCCTTCACCTTCACGGCATTGGCCACCAGCTCGTCGATGGTGTGGCCGCCGTAGTTGCGGTAGGCCGGCACCTTCTCGCGGCAGGCGCCGAGGAGGCGGTACACGGGCTGCCGGGCGTGGCGGCTGGCCAGGTCCCACAACATTCGGTCCACCATGTCGACCACGCCGCGGCCGGTGTAGTAGAAGCGCTGCGTGTACCACAGGCGCTGCCAGACGTACTCGCGGTCGAAGGCGTCGACGCCCAGCAGCAGCGGGCCGATCTCGATCTTGAAGCGCCGCGCCTGGTGGGTCAGCTCCTCGGGGTGGAAGCCGCTGCCGAAGTTGGTGTACGCGTCCAGCGGCCCGTCGGTGACCAGGCGCAGGGTGGCGGTCCAGGTGGGATGGAGGGTCTCGTCCCGGCAGGCCTCGAGCCAGCCGGCGGGCAGCTCCGGCGGCGCCCCGAAGCCGGCGGCGTGGGTGAACAGGCCCGACAGGCCGGGGGGCGCCTTCTCCATGCCGCCGCGGTTGCCCACCGACCGCGCCTGCGACTCCCCCGGCCGGATGTAGATGCGCACGTCCCGGATCTGCATCGCTCTTCTCAGGCCCCCATGACGGCGGAGGTCTCGCGCTCCACGGCGGCCCAGTCCAGCTCCAGCCCCAGGCCGGGGGACTGTGGCACGGGGAGGTGGCCGTCGGTCAGGTGCAGCGGGTTCCGGATGAGGGGCTCCCCGCCCTGGGAGCCGGTGGCCGTGGCCTCGAACCAGGTGCAGTTGCGCAGGGCGCCGATGACGTGGGCGTGGACGAAGCCGAACCCCACGCCCTTGGAGGTGATCTCGCAGTTGACGCCGAAGCTCTCCGCCAGGCGGGCGATCTTGAGCATGTCGGTGATGCCGCCGCGCCAGGGCACGCTGGCGCGCACGATGTCGACGGCCTGGCGGGCCAGCATCTGCGAGGTGGAGAAGGCCGAGCCCGGCAGGTACTCGGCGGCGGCGATGGGCACGTCGAGAGCGTCGGCCAGCCGCTTCAGGCCCATCAGGTCATAGTCGCGCAAGGGCTCCTCGAACCAGAAGTATCCCTCCTCCTCCAGCGCGCGGCCGACGCGCAGCGCCTGCGGATAGGTGTAGGTCTGAACGGCGTCGTGCATGAGGTGGAAGTCGGGCCCCACGGCGCGGCGCCCCTGGCGGGCGACCTCGATCATCGTCTCGGGCCCGTGGTAGCAGTGGTCCTTGTACCCGAAGAACCCCTCGTCGCGGGCGGTGACGGCTGCTTCCACGAAGTCGCCCACGGTCGGCAGGTTGGGCCCCATCTTGTAGGCCGGGAGGCGGTCGCGGAAGCCGCCGATGAGGCGGAAGACGGGCACGCCGCAGGCCTTGGCGGCCAGGTCCCACAGGGCCACGTCGAGGTATCCCCGCACCGAGTGGGGCAGGTAGGCGAAGCGGTCCAGGCGGACCAGCTCGTTCCACAGGCGCTCGCGCTCCATGGGGTCGGCGCCGACGACGGTCTCGCGGCAGGACCGGAGGATGTGGCCGGCGCTGCTCTCGTCGACGCCGGGGCACCAGCCCTCCAACTCGGTGTCGGTGCGCAGGCGCAGCAGGCCGCAGGGCTGGTGGATGTGGACGTCGGTGATGCGCACGGCGGACGGGGCTCCGGTCAGCTCTCCAGAGTTTCCAGCAGAGCCTGGGCGATGACGGTGTGGCCCGCATGGTTCGGGTGGACGGGCTCGGGGCAGAAGGTCCCGGCGCCGCGGTAGCGCAGCTGCTCCTGGAAGACGTCCTGGAGGCGCAGGAGCCGTGTGCCGTACTTCTCGCTCATGCGCTCCACCACCTCGATGTACCGGGGAAGGAGATCGAGGACCTGCGCCTGGAAAGGATCGCCGCCTTCGTTCAGGGAGATGTAGAACGGCGAGATGAGCACCACGGGGCAGCCCAGCTCGCGCCGGGTGAGCCCGAGGACCTCGTCGTAGAGGACCTCGAAGCGCTCCGGCGGCACGGCGTCGGGGGCGCCGCCCAGGGACGAGTGCAGGTCGTTGATGCCGATCTTCACCGACAGGCGGTCGGGGCGATGGAGGAGGACGTCATCGCGCCAGCGCCCGTGCAGGTCGGAGACCTTGTTGCCGCCGATGCCCTTGTTGATCCACTCGATGCGGCGCTCGGGCCAGCGCGCCGTCACCAGCTCGGTGAAGGTGCGAACATAGCCGTTGCCCAGCGGGGCCTCGACGTCCCGGCGCCCGCAGTCGGTGATGCTGTCGCCGATGAAGAGGAAGGTGGTGCCGTCCTGCAGCCAGTCGCTCATGTCCGGACTCCTCCGTAGGTGCAGACGATCTCGTAGATGACGCGGGTGGCGAAGAGCAGCTCCTCGATCGAGGTGCGCTCGTCGTGGCCGTGGACCAGGCCCAGCTCGCCGGAGCCGGCCTGCCGGCGGTAGGGCATGAACCCGTAGACCTGGGTCCCCGGCCGGCGCGGCACGATGTGCTTGGCGTCGGTGCCGCCCGTGGACAGGACGGGCACCAGCGGCGCCTCGGGCTCGTGGCGGGCCATGACCGACGCGATGACGTCCCAGAACTCCCCGGCCGCCTCCGCCTCCAGCGGCGGGCTGTACTGGTCGACCTCGAGCTCCAGGCCGCCGCCGACCACGGCCCGCAGCTCGGCGAGGAAGCTCTCCTGGGTCTGGCCCGGCGCCAGGCGGCCGTCGATCCAGGCGGTCGCCTCGGCGGGGATGATGTTGATCCCCGAGCCGGCGGAGAGCATGGTCACCGAGGCGGTGTTGCGCAGCAGGGCGCTCCAGCCGGCGCGCTCGGCGTCGTCGAGGGGCAGCCGCCTCAGAGCCGCCTCGCTGGTCTCCCCGTCGAACAGGGCGAGCAGGTCGGCGCGCAGCTCCGGCCGGCCCTCGGAGACCGCCTCGAAGAAGGTGCGCAGGGTGGCCGAGGGGTGGACGGGCAGGGTGTGGTCCTTCAACGGCGCCAGGGCCGCGGCCAGCTTGAGGACGGCGTTGTCGGCATGGGGCACCGAGCCGTGCCCGGGCCGGCCCCGGGCCGTGGCCCGCAGGCGGCAGATCCCCTTCTGGCCCACCTGGCAGGTGGTGAACCGGCGCCCGCCGAGGCGCACTTCGTGGCCGCCACCCTCGGTGAGGATCACCGGCGCCTCGATCCCGGACGGGTGGTGGTCCAGGAGCCACCCGGGCCCGTGGCCGCCCTTGCCGGCCTCCTCGTCGGCGGTGGCCGCGAACATCACGTCGCGTTTCAGGCGCAGGCCCTGCCGCTTCAGCAGCAGCAGGACCATCAGCTCGGCGGCGACCATGTTCTTCATGTCGAGGGCGCCCCGGCCCCAGACGAAGCCTTGGGCGATCTCGCCGCCGAAGGGGGGACGGGTCCAGGACTCGGCGTCGGCGGCGACCACGTCGGTGTGGCCGAGCAGCAGCAGCGGCGGCTCTCCGCCCCCCTCCCAGCGCGTGGTCACGTTGCCGCGCCCGGGGGCGGACTCGGTGATCTCCGCCTCGAAGCCCTCCCCCTCGAGGACGGAGGCCAGGTAGCGGGCGGCCTCGGTCTCGTTGCCCGGCGGGTTGGTGGTGTCGATGCGGATGAGGGCCTGCAGGTGGGCGGTCACCTCGGCGCCGACGGCGTCCCAGTCGATGGCTTTCATGAGGGCGGGTAAACAAGAGGTTTCGGCCCGGCCCTCAAAGCCGAGCCGGCGGCTTGCCGAATCCGGTTCGGGCTTCGACTTTCGGAACATGGGTTCTCGAGTCGTGCTCGCACTGCTGCTGATTCCGGCGATCTCCCCGGGCGTGGTGGAGGACCGCGTGCGGCCGGCCCTGGAGGTCCGCAAGGCCGACGATTCCCTGCTCGTGACCTACACGGTGGAGAACGTCTCCGGCGCCACCCTGCGGTTCTTCTACAACGACGCCCAGCAGTACGATTTCGCGTTGAGCGCCGATGGGCGCGAGATCTGGAGGTGGTCGGCGCAGATGGCTTTTGCCCAGGTGATCTGGGAGGACTCCCTCGCCCCCGGGGCGTCGGTCGTCGTCGAGGAACGGCTGCCATGGCCGCAGGGCCGCGAGGCCCTGGAGATGCGGGCCTGGCTCTCCTGCGGCCCCGGGGAATCGACGGCCGGGTACGTGGGCCGGGAGGAAACCCTCGTCCGCATCCGCCTTTTTGAGGAGACCGAGGACGGGGAGGCCGGTCGGAGCGACTTCGACGGCAGCGGGACGGTCGACTTCGAGGACTTCTTCGCCTTGACGGCCGCCTTCGGGACGAGCCGCGGCGACCCCGGGTTCCAGTCCGGTTACGACCTCGACGGCGACGGAGAAGTCGGCATCCCCGACTTCTTCCTCTTCGCCTCGTCCTTCGGGATGATCGTCCCCTCCCCCGAGGACTGACGCGTCAGCGGCCGCGGACCCCGCTCTTGACCCGCGCCCAGGAGGTATGGCTCGCCGAGGTGGCGGCGCCGGTCGCGGGGAACTCGTAGCGGAGCTCCCCGGAAGCCCCGTCGAGGAGAAGCACGATCACGCCCGACTCCTGCTGGTACTCCTCCTCGTACCGCTCCCTCAGCGGTGTCAGATCGAAGAGGTAGTCCTCGGTGACCCAGCGCTCGCAGTTGTCCTCGTTGGCCTCGTGGGCCAGCGCGACCGCCAACTGCACCGGGTCGGACTCCATGAAGGCACCCGAGGCGTCCACCGCGAACAGGTGCTCCTGGCACCCGCCGCTGTACGACACGGTCACGGCGAGCGTATCGGCCCTGATCGCCGCGGCGTTCAGCACGTACTCGTCGGACCCCGGCGTCCCGGTGTCGTCCGGGTCGATGACGACTCCCCCCCACAGCGGTTTCTCCTCGGAGCCAGTCTCTTCGCTGGTCACGGAGACGGCCGTCTCGTCGCCGGTGTCGGAGTCACTGTCCTGCGTCTGCCCGGGGCCGGCGGAGCCCAGGAGGACGAGGCTCAGGGCGAGGGCGCCTGTCGAGATCATGGCTCATTCCTCTGTGGGTGGGTACCGCAGGGCGTGATGTCCCCTTCGCCCCTTGGACGGTATCCGGGCGGCCCCGGTTCCTCCAGGAGTTGCAGGCGCGTTCGGGGCGTGAGCCGCGGCGCGCCGGCCGGCGGTGGACGCTGGTAGCAGCAGACGACCCGGCGCTACCTTCAGAGCCATGCCCCGCCCCGCCCTCCTGCTGCTCGCCCTCCTCTGGCCGTGGGCCTGCTCCAACTCCGACCCGGCCGACAGCGACGGTCCGGGGGAGGCACCCCCCTCCTCCGGGGGGACCCCGACCTACGGGTACCGCATCGTCAACGTCTTCCCCCACGACCCGCGGGCCTTCACCCAGGGGCTGGTGTACCACGGCGGCTACCTCTATGAGAGCACCGGCGGCGGCGTGCAGCTGACCTCGCGACCGTCGGTCCCGTCCAGCCTGCGCCAGGTGGAGATCGAGAGCGGCCGGGTGCTGCGGGAGCACACCCTCGAGCCGCGGTTCTTCGGCGAGGGCCTGGCCCTGCTCGAAGGGCGGCTCTACCAGCTCACCTGGACGTCCCGCGTCGGATTCGTGTACGCCCTCGACGACTTCGCCGAGGTCGGCGGCTTCGGCTACGCCACCGAGGGCTGGGGCCTCACCCACGACGGCGCCGCCCTGATCATGAGCGACGGGTCCGCCGATCTCTCCTGGCGCGATCGGGCCACCTTCGCCGAGATCGGCCGCGTCGAGGTCCGTCACGAGGGCGAGCCCGTGCACCGGCTCAACGAGCTGGAGTGGGTCGACGGAGAGGTCTGGGCCAACATCCTGAACTCCGACCGCGTGGCCCGCATCGACCCGGAGAGCGGTGCCGTGACCGGCTGGGTCGATCTGTCGGGCCTGCTGACGACGGGGGAGCGGCGGGCGGCCGACGTGCTCAACGGCATCGCTTTCGACGCCGCCGGGGACCGCCTCTTCGTCACCGGCAAGCTCTGGCCCTGGATGTTCGAGATCGAGATCGAGGCTGCGGCGCCCCGGAGGGCGCCCTCCGGCCCCTGACGTCCGCGGCCCCGGTCCCTTGCCGCTTCGGGGCCGGGCATCGATCGTTACCACCGCCCCGTGCAACGGCCCGCCGCCATGGCGGCGCGGGCCCTCCCGGAGACGCTCCATGGACAGCATCCTCATCGCCGTGGCCGCCTTCATCGGCTACCTGGCGGCCTACCACACCTACGGCCGCTACCTGAGCCGCAAGGTCTTCGGCCTCAGCGCCGACAACGTCACGCCCTCGCGCGAGCAGGC
This sequence comes from Gemmatimonadaceae bacterium, assembly GCA_026706075.1. GTDB lineage: Bacteria > Latescibacterota > UBA2968 > UBA8231 > UBA8231 > UBA8231. The sequence goes on along the minus strand of JAPOZM010000015.1, from coordinate 36,825 downwards.
CGACGGCGTCGACTTCGTCCCCACCCGCAAGCAGGTCATCTTCGGCCACCACTTCACCTCCATCGCCGGCACCGGCCCCATCGTCGGCCCCGCCATCGGCATCATCTGGGGCTGGGTGCCGGCCCTTCTCTGGGTCTTCCTCGGCTCGATCTTCATGGGCGCCGTCCACGACCTCGGGGCCCTGGTGATCTCCCTGCGCCACAAGGGCCACACCATGGCCGATATCACCGGCATGGTGATGAACCGGCACCTGAAGATCATGTTCTTCATCATCGTCTTCCTCGCCCTGCTGATCGTCATCGCCATCTTCGGCCTGGTCATCGCCGTCCTCTTCGACCTCTACCCGCAGGCCGTCTTCCCGGTGTGGATGGAGATCCCCATCGCCATCGCCCTGGGACGGGCCTTCCTCCGTGGCCGCATCAGCCTCACCGCCGCCACGGCGCTGGCCGTGGCCGCCATGTACGTCACCGTCGTCATCGGCCACTACATGCCCCTGCAGATGCCGGCCATCGCCGGGATCCCGGCCACCGGCGTGTGGACCCTGGTGCTGCTGGTCTACGCCTACATCGCCTCGACCCTGCCGGTGACCACCCTGCTGCAGCCGCGCGACTACATCAACGCCTGGCAGCTCTTCATCGCCCTCGGGCTGCTGGTGCTCGGCGTCTTCGCCGCCGCCCCGGAAATGGCCGCCCCCGCCTTCCATCTCTCCCCCGAGGGGGCGCCGCCGTGGATGCCCTTCCTCTTCATCACCATCGCCTGCGGCGCCATCTCCGGCTTCCACTGCCTGGTGTCGAGCGGCACCTCCTCCAAGCAGGTGGCCAGCGAGCCCGACGCCCGCTTCGTCGGCTACGGCTCCATGCTCACCGAGGGTTTCCTGGCGACGATCGTCCTCATCGCCTGCGGCGCCGGGCTGGCTCTCGCCTACACCGCCGCCGACGGCACCGTGCTCACCGGCTCGGCCGCCTTCGCCGCCCACTACGGCACCTGGGAGGCCTCCAGCGGCCTGGGTTCCAAGGTGGCCGCCTTCGTCGTGGGCGCGGCCAACATGATCGCCGCCCTGGGCCTGCCCCGGGAGCTGGCGATCGTCGTCATGGGGGTCTTCGTCGCCTCCTTCGCCGGCACCACCCTCGACACGGCGACGCGCCTGCAGCGCTACGTCATCAGCGAGCTGGCCGCGGACCTGCGCATCGAGCCCCTGACGCGTCGCCACCCGGCGACCTTGCTGGCCGTGGTCAGCGCCGCGGCCCTGGCCTTCTATAACGGCGCCGGCGGCAAGGGGGCGCTGCTGCTGTGGCCCCTCTTCGGCAGCATGAACCAGCTCCTGGCCGGCCTCGCCCTGATCGTCGTCACCTACTGGCTCAAGCAGCAGGCCCGCAACTACCTGGTCACGCTGCTGCCGTCGCTGGCGATTTTCGTGTGCACCGCCTGGGCCCTGGCCCACACCCTGGGCAGCCTCTACGGCAGCGGCAACGTGCCCAGCCTGGTCATCGGCGGCGTCGCCCTGGCCCTGCAGATCTGGCTCACCGTCGAAGCCGTGGCCCTGCTGGTGCGCCGGGAGCCGGCGGTGGCTCCGGTCCCGGGCGGCTGAGGCCCCGGCTGCCGTCCTTCCCGGCGCCCGTGTCCCGGCTCCTCCAGGGCTTTCTCCTCGGGCTGCTGTGCGCCTCGCCCGCCCTCGCCCGGCCGCCGCTGGCCGGCGTCGAGTGGCGCTCCCTCGGCGACCTGCAGGAGCTGGCGGGGGTGACGACGCTACGCCACGTCGCCCCGGGGATCGCCCTCGTCGACGCCGCTCCCGCCGACCTGGCCGCGCTGGGAGCCAGGGTGCTCTTCACCGATCGAGCCCGTCCGGGGGAGGCCTACTACCTCTCCGATCACGTGCACGCCGGGCCGGCGGGCCCTCCCGTCACCACCGTGTACCGGGACCCGGGCGGGTGGGCCCTGCACCGGCTGCCCTCACAGCGGCTGACCGCAGCCCTCGATGTCGAGCACTTCCTCTACCCCCTGCCCGAGAGCTACGCCACGCCGTCGCGGGCCCGGGCGCCGAGGCCCGCTCCGCGGCCGGCGCAACGGCCCCCGTCGGAGGAGGTGCGTCAGCTTCTGGGGCAGGTCGACGTGGAGCGCATGCGGGCCGACCTGGACCGGCTGGTCTTCCTCGACCCGCCCGCCGGCGCCGTGGCCGGCAACGTCCGCACCCGGCACGCGCGCCGGCCGGAGACCTTCGCCAGCACCACCTTCCTGCAGCGGGAGCTGGCCGCCGCCCTGGGGGAGGAGGCCGTCCGGCTCGACACCTTCCGGATCGAACCCGGGGACACCCTGATGTACAACGTCGTCGGCGAGCTGCGCGGCACCGACCCGGAGGCCGGCTACTGGGTCGTCTGCGCCCACTACGACGCCATCGGCTCCCTCACCCGGCTCTCGGACATGGCCCGCATCGGCGAGGGCCGGGTGGCCTGGGACTGGCGGCTGCATCCGGCGCCGGGCGCCGACGACAACGGCACGGGGGTGGTGCTGCTCCTCGAGACGGCCCGCATCCTGAGCCAGCGGAGCTTCCCCTTCTCGATCCGCTTCATCGCCTTCTCCGGCGAGGAGCTGGGCCTGTGGGGCAGCGACAGCTACGCGCGCCGGGCCGGGGCCCGGCAGGACCGCGTCCTCGGCGTGCTCAACTTCGACATGGTCGGCTTCAACGACCTGGCGGAGCGCGTCGAGCTGGTCACCAACCCGTCGTCGGCCTGGATCGTCGATCTCATGGCCGCCGCCGCACAGCGCTACGACCTCGGCCTGCAGGTCGACATCCTCGAGGACCGCTACGCCGGTCTGAGCGACCACGCCCCCTTCTGGGCCCAGGGCTACGACGCCATCCTCGCCATCGAGAACTACCTGCCCACCGACTCGACCTCGGCGGGGGTCATGGCCGGAGACTACCGCATCAACACCCACTACCACACCGTGGCCGACCTGCCCGACTCGATCAACTGGGAACTGGTGACGGGCCTGACCCGTCTGACGCTGGCCACCCTGGCCCAGTTCGGCGCCGAGGAGGGGCTGCCCAACCTCGCCGTCTTCGGCGGCGATCTGGCCGGCGACGGAGCCGGCGGCCTCCTGGCGCGGATCTCCAACCTCGGGCCGGTCCCGGCCGAGGGGCCCGTGGGTCTGCGCCTGCAGCGCTGCCGGAGCGACTCCACCGGCTGCGAGGTGGTCTTCGAGGGCGCCCACCCGGGGCCCGTTCCCCCGGGGGCCGCGGTCGAGGTGCGGGTGCCCTGGCCGCGCTACGGGGAGGCCCTGTTCCTCGTCGAGGTCGACCCGGGGGACCGGATCGCCGAGGAGGTGGAGACCGCCGACAACCGCGCCTTCGTCCACGTGCGCCTGGTCCCCGACGAGGAGATCGTCGTCTTCCCGAACCCCCTGCACCGCTCACGGGACGGATTCTCCCGGTTCTTCGTCCCCGCGTTCTCGCGCCTGGACATCTACGATCCCCACGGGGTGCTGGTGTGGCAGGGGCGGGAGGAGTCGGGCAGCGTCGACCAGCGGGGCGAGATTCGCTGGACCGGCGTCAACGCCGCCGGCAACCTCCTCGGATCGGGGGTCTACTTCTACGAGGTGCGCAGCTTCGAGGGCGACTCGATCGAGCGGGGCAAGATCGCCCTGTTGAGATAGGGGAAGGGATGAGCGCGAGACCGATGAGGAGGCGGTTGCTCGCCGCGTGGATGGCGGCCTGCCCGGGGTTGGCCACCGCCGCGACGGCTGAGACGAGCCGGATCAGCGCCGAGGCCGCGGCCGCCTACCAGCTGCTCGAGGTCAGGGATCCGGAGGCCGTGCCCGCCGACTTCACGGGCGGCGGCCATACCCACTACTGCGCCACCCCCCTGGCGGTGGCCGCCGTGGAGGCCCTGGAGACCGCCGACCCCTTCGCCGGCCGCCTGCTGACCCGCGCCCTGCAGCGGCCATCCCTGGCCCACCACGCGGTCTCGCCCTCCGGCCGCTTCCGGGTCCACTACGACACCGAGGGACCGGACGCCGTCAGTCCCGCCGACGCCGACGGCAACGGCCGGCCCGATTACGTGGATCTGGCGATGACCCTGGCCGACAGCGCCTGGCACGTGCAGGTGGAGGTCCTCGGCTACCGGGAACCACCGCGCGACGATGACAAGTGCGCGGACGAGATCGACATCTACCTGACCGACCTGGGCCGCTCCCGGCGCTATGGCCTCACCTATCCCTGTTCGAGCGGCGACAGCGGCCCCAGCTGGCTCGAGATCGACAACGACTTCGAGAACCCCGTCTTCGGCAACGCCGGCGTCTGCGAGGGCTACAAGGGCACCCGCGGCCTCGACGCCCTGCGGGTCACCCTGGCTCACGAGTTCTTCCACGTCGTGCAGTTCGGCTACTACCAGGGCTACGACGGCGCCTGGTGGCAGGAGGCCTCGGCCACGTGGATGGAGGACGTCCTCCACCCGGGGGTGAACGACTATCTCCAGTACGTGTGCATCTTCCTGCAGTCCCCGAAGCGCGCCCTCGACGGCGGCGATCCGCGGGTCGACCTGCACGCCTACGGCGCCTCGATCTTCGCCTTCTTCCTCGACCAGCGCTACGGCCGCGAGACGGTCCGCTTCACCTGGGAGGAGCACGCCCGGCGCCGCGCCGTCACCCTGGGCAACTTCGACCGCGCCCTCCGCGACTTCCACGGCGAGGCGGGGGTGAGCGGCCCCGAAGCCGGCCTCGACCGGGCCTTCTCCGACTTCGCGGTCTGGTCCTGGTTCGTCGGCGACCGCCACCGCGACGAGTTCTTCGCCGAGGGCGGCCGCTACCCCTCCCGGGTGGAGCCGGCCTTGGCCGTGGCCGCGGGCGCCGCCGTCACCGACAGCGGCGCCGTCGACCACATGGGCAGCCGCTACGTCCTCCTCGATCCGCGGCTGCTCCCGGGGGGCGCCACCCTGCGCATCGACCAGCCCGGGGGCCGCTGGCGCAACCGCCTGTTCCTGGCCTCGCCCGATCGCCTGGAAGAGCGGGTCCTGCAGGAGGGCGGCCAGGTGACCGTGCGGGGATGGGACGCCTGGGACGAGGTCGTCCTCGTACTCAGCAATGTCGACCGCACCGGCATCGGCTACGACTACGAAGCGGTGGTGGAGTACGACCCGGGGCTGGTGGACGATGTCGGGCCGCCACCGCTCGCCAGCCTCGACCCCGTGTGGCCGAACCCCTTCCGACCCGCCGGGCACGGGGCCGCGCGGATCCCCTTCGCCCTGCACCGCCCCAGCGCCGCCGGGAGCCTGACCTTGTACGCCGCCGACGGCCGGCGGGTGCGGCAGTTCGCTCTGGGCGCGCGCTCGGCCCGCCGCCACCTGCTGAGCTGGGACGGCACCAACGAGTCCGGGGAGCCGGTCGGTTCCGGGATCTACTACGCGGTGCTGGAGGCCGAGGGAGTCTTCCTGCGACGGCCGCTGGCCGTGGTGCGCGACCGCTGAAGCGTCAGGCGATCGGGCGGTCCTGCTCCCGGCGCCTCCGGCCAAACCGGCCTCCGCCGGGTTACTCTCCCGCAACCTCGATTCGCAGCCGACAGTGGTCGCTCGCGCCCCACTCTTCGACGGAGTTCAGAGCGCGCACTTTGACGCTGTCGTGAAAGCCCCGGGAGGCGAAGGCGTGGTCCAGCTGGTGCTCTGCGGTCTCGGGGTTTCTTGTGCGCGTGTGATAGGTGGGAACGTTCGGGGTGTCCGGCGCCAGGCCCCGCGGCGTGGGACTCGCCCTCCGGCCCGCGGGGTACCGAGGCCCCAGGTACTCCATGCCGAGGGCGTCCATCCTGTCCATGACGGTGCGCTCACGGGCCGTCAGCGCCTGTGGATTGTCGTCGTCGACCCCGAATGCCATGTTCAGGTCTCCCGCGGCCAGTATGCGGTGCGTACCCGGGTCGGTGTCCCCGATGAAGGCCGACAGGTCCGAGATGATGCGGTGCGCCGAGCCGTCGGCGTAGCCTATGAACCACCTGCTGTTGGCGTGCGGATGCGGTCTGGTCCAGCGCGCGTACATGGAGACGGCGATGAAGGGCGGGGCGTCCTTCGGTTTGATGAGGGCCGCCGCTATCGTCCCGATCCCGCTGACGGCCATCTCGTCTTCAGCTTCAGCCGTATCGCATATCGGGCTGACCTGCTTGAACCACTCGACGTCGACCCGGTCCGACAGCTTCACCACCATCGACCAACGCTCGTGCAGATGCGGCCACCGGTCCCCGTACCAACGCGAATTCCAGACATGCGAGTCCCAGTGTTCCCGAGGGCCCGTGTCAATTCTGTCAGCCACGTCGGGCGGCGGTTGGCCCGCCTCCTGCAGCAGGGCCACGTCGGCGTCCATCTCCAGGAGCTGACGCCAGGGTTCATGGCGCTTGTCGATGTTCCAGCTCACTACGACTACAGCCACAGGTTCCTCCTTCAGGAATCGATGAGAATGCGGTCCTGCTCCCGGCGCAGCCCCAGCAGGTATCCCTCCTCGAGAGCCACGTCGGCATAGCGCACCGCCTCGCCGGCGGACACCGCGGTCTTCAGCCTCGCCCCGCCCGACAGGCCGAGGGGCAGCAGCCCTTCGCTCCGGGACGCCTCCGCCGTCTCGATCACCCCGTTCACCGTGTAGCCGCCCCCGCCGTCGAGGATCTCTCCGGCGCGCAGGTCCCTCTTGGCCACGGTCACGGTGTCGGCCACCGGCCGCTGCCGGGGAGCCCCCGTCGGCCGCTGGTAGAGGGCGGCCCGGGCGATGGAGAGGGGGGCCTCGACGGCCACGAGGTGATAGGCCCGCCAGAGCAGGAAGTTGCGGCCGTCTCCCCCGGCGTGGCAGTGGTAGCCGGCCAGGTCCTCGCGGATGAAGGGGTGCTCGGCGCGGATGACGCAGAACACGCCCGTGCCCAGCGGGTCGGGCAGCATGGTGCGGCCGTCGGCGGCGACGCTGTTGGCCAGCTCGACGACGCCGGAGCGGCCCAGCAGCCCGCCCTCCTCGCGCAGGCTCAGCCGCTGCGGGATCTCCTCCACGTTGACCGAGGGCTCGTGCATGCCGCGCACGTCGGGCGGCAGGCCGGTCATGTTGGCCAGGGCCGTCATCTCCACCTGGGCCTTGGTGCCGTCCCGGAAGGAGTTGAACATCTTCGTGTTGATGGTGCGGCGCTCCATGAGATCGTCGTCGAAGCCGTAGCGGTCCTGCACCGAGTCGGGGGTGCCGGCTTCGTCCTCGGCGTAGCGCACGGTGCCGCGGCCGGCGGCGACGATCTCGAACCCGAGGGTGCGGGCCCACTCGACCATCTCCATGATGCAGCCGGGCTGGTCGCCGTCGACCAAGGTGTAGACCACCCCGGCGGCGTCCGCCCGCCTTCTCAGCAGGGCGCCGACGGTGACGTCGGCCTCGACGTTGACCATGACCACGTGGCGGCCGGCCTCGATCGCCGTCAGGGCGTGGCGGGCGCCCGCCCCGGGCAGGCCGGTGGCCTCGACGACGACGTCGACCTCCTCGCAGGCCGCCGCCAGCAGGGGGTCCCCGGTCACTGCGCACCGGCCCGAGCGCACGGCGTCGGCCACGGCGCTCGGTGAGTCCGCCTCGACCGCCCGCTGCCCCTGCCCGCAGGAGGCGAGCACCCGCCGGACACGTTCCGGGTCGAGGTCGGCCACGACGGCTGCCTCCATCCCCGGGGACTGGGCCAGCTGCACGACCAGGCCGCCGCCGAACTTGCCGGCCCCGATGACGGCCGCGCGCACCGGGCGCCCCCGGCGCTCGCGCTCGGCCAGGAGGTCGCTGTAGAGACTCACAGGGTCACGGTCCGGCCCGTCTCTCCGGCCTCGAGGGCGGCCAGGCAGAGGGCCAGGGACTTCACCGCGTCGGCGTAGGGCGAGCGGATCCTCGAGCCGTCGCGGGCGGCCACGGCCTCGACGAAGACCTCGTCGATCCCCGGCCCCGGGGCGGTGTGGACCTCGGTGGCCATCTCCTCCCCCTCGCCATCTTCCCTGGGCCGCCGGCTGCGTACGGCCACCCGCTCCCGCCCCCAGGTGAGCAGGCACTGGTTGTAGAGGACGTCGACGATGTTGGTCTCGCTCCAGTCGAGGTTGTCGTAGGCCCAGGTCGTGGTCAGGGTGCCGAGGGCGCCGGACTCGAACTCGAGGATCACGGCGTGCACGTCGGGGCAGTCGATGTGGGGGACCTGGCGGTTGGCGTGCCGGGCCGTCACCGCGCCGACCTCGCCCACGAGGAAGCGCATCATGTCGAGGGTGTGGGTCGCCTGCTCCACGAGCTGCCCCCCGGACTGTGCCATGGTGGTGACCCAGCTCTTGTGGTCCGGCGCGACCCGGCCCGAGCCGCTCCAGTAGCGGCCGCTGGCGAGGCTGACGGCGGCGCCCTCCAGGCTCTGGCGGGCGATGTCGGTGGAGCCGAGGTAGCGCAGCTGGTAGCCGACGCAGGTGATCAGGCCGGCGGCCTCGACGGCGGCGTCGATCTCGAGGGCCTGGTCGAGGTGGCGGGCCACCGGCTTCTCGACGAAGAAGGGCAGCCCCCGCTCGATGACGGCCAGCTCCGGCTCGCCGTGGGCGAAGACGGGCAGGCTGAGGTAGACGGCGTCCAGGTCGTCGCGCTCGAGCATGCGGCGGAAGTCGGTGAACGCCTCGGCGCCGGTGGTCTGCGCCGCCTGGCGGGCGCGGCCCTCGTCGATGTCGCAGACCGCCGCCAGGCGCGCCCGCTCCATGGCGGCCAGCCGGTTCATGTGCCCCCGGGCGTTGCCGCCGCAGCCGATGAACCCGATGCCGACGGCCTTCTCTTCCTCTGCCACGATCCTGCTCCCTCCTGTTGCGGTGGCGGACGCCCGGGCGCCCCCGCGGCGCCCGGCTCTCCGGCGGCGTGAGCATAGCCGATCCCCCGGGCCGGAGAAAGCCGGCCAGATTCCGCTTGCCCGCCGGGCGCGCCCCTTGGTATACTTATGATCCAGTGCTTGTTTGATCCCTTTCATTCCACCGGTCGATTCCCTCTTGATCCGCCGCCTGTCACCCGACGAAGGCCCGCCCGGGTCCGCCCCCGAGGCGGACCTCGCCGCCTACCTGCGCTACCTCGAAGAGACCGCCCTCTCCGACAGCCTCGTCCACCGGGAGAGCTTGCCCGCGACGCCGGCGAGGCACGCCGCCGGACTCTCCCACCTGGGGCCGGGGGTCGCGCGCGTGCTCGCCGCCGCCGGCATCCGGGATCTCTGGAGCCACCAGGAGGAGGGCATCGGTCACCTGCGGGCGGGGCGCAACGTCGTCGTGGCCACGCCCACGGCCTCGGGCAAGACCCTGGTCTACAACGCCGCCGTCCTCGCCGATCTCCTGAACCGGCCGTCGGGGTTCGCCATCTACGTCTTCCCCCTGAAGGCCCTGGCCCAGGACCAGCTCGACGAGCTGCGGGGCCTGCTGGCCGGCATGGCCTGCGGCCTCACCGCCGAGATCTACGACGGCGACACGAAGCGTCATGTCCGCGAGCGGATCCGCCGCCACCCGCCGAACATCCTGATCACCACACCCGACATGCTGCACTCCGGCTTCCTGGCCTTCCACGAGGCCTGGGAGGAGGTGTGGCGGAACCTGCGCTGGGTGGTGGTCGACGAGTTGCACACCTACAACGGCATCTTCGGCTCCCACGTCCTGCACCTCTTCCGGCGGCTCCGCCGCCTCTGCGCCAGCCACGGCGCCGAGCCGCGCTACGTCACCTGCTCGGCCACCATCGGCAATCCCCGGCCCCTGGCCGAAGGGCTCTTCGGCCGGCCCTTCACGGCGGTGACCCGCTCCGGGGCGCCGGAGGCGGTGCGCCACTTCCTGATCGCCGATCCTCCGGAGAGTCCCAACACGGTCGCCGCCCGCCTGCTGCAGGCCGGGGTCCTGCGCCGGCTGCGGTCGATCGTCTTCACCCGGGCCCGCGTGACCACGGAACTGATCTACCGATGGGCCACCGACCACCGCCCCCAGCTGCGGGAACGGATCAGCTCCTACCGCGCCGGCTACCTGCCCGAGGAGCGCCGCCAGATCGAGGCCCGGCTGCTCTCCGGCGACCTGCTCGGCGTGGTCAGCACCTCGGCCCTGGAGCTCGGCATCGACATCGGCGGCCTCGACGTCTGCGTCCTCGTGGGCTACCCCGGGTCGATCGTCGGCACCTGGCAGCGGGCGGGGCGCGTCGGCCGCCAGGGGCGGGAGTCCGTCGTCGTCCTGCTGGCGGGCCGCGACGCCCTCGACCAGTACTTCGCCCGGCACCCGGAGCAGCTCTTCGGCCGCGGCATCGAGGACGCCGTGGCCGATCCCTCGAACCGCTACGTCCTCGACCAGCACCTGCCCTGCGCCGCCCGGGAGCTGCCGCTGACCGCCGACGAGCCGGAATACGCCGAGATCGACGGATACGGGCCCGCCCTGGAGCGGCTGACCGAAGGCGGGGAGCTGCTGCGGAGCGCCGAGGGGGACGCCTGGTTCGCCTCCCGCAAGCGGCCCCACCGGCGGGTGAACATGCGCTCCATCGGCGAGAGCTGGTCGATCGTCGACGGCGGGCCGGACCGGCGGCGACACGAGGCTTCTACCGGCAACGGGGCGGCAGGCGGGGAAGGGTCGGCGCCGACAGGCCGAGGGCGCGCCATCGGCACGGTCTCCGGCGCCCAGCTTCACGCCGAGTGCCACGAGGGCGCCATCTACCTGCACCGGGGCCGCCAGTACCTCATCGGCGAGCGTCACGCGGTGAAGCGGCAGATCGAGGCCCGCGTCGTCGACGTCCCCTACCACACCCGGCCCAAGCGGGAGAAGGAGACGGAGATCCTCGAGGAGCTGGCCTGCCGGCCGATGCACGGCTACCAGGCCAGGCTCGGGCGCCTGCTCGTGCGCTCCCGGGTGACGGCCTTCGAGAAGGTCCGTTCCGGCGACCAGGCGGTGATCTCCCACCACCCTCTCGAGTGCCCGGTGGAGACCTTCGAGACCGTCGGCTTCTGGCTGGAGATGGACGCGCCCTTCAAGAAGCAGCTCAAGCGCCGCGGCCATCACCACATGGGATCACTCCACGCCGTCGAGCATGCCGCCAAGTCGGTCTTTCCGCTGCTGGCCCTGAGCAAGAGCACCGACGTGGGCGGCATCTGCTACCCCCTGCACCCGCAACTGCGCAAGGGGGCGATCTTCGTCTACGACCACTACCCGGGGGGGATCGGCCTGGCCGAGAAGGGCTTCGACATGCTCGACCGCCTCCTCGAGCTGACCCTCGGGCTTGTGGAGGCCTGCGACTGCGAGGAGGGCTGTCCCTCGTGCATCCACTTCCCCACCTGCGGCGCCGGCAACCACCCCCTCGACAAGGCCGGCTGCGCGCACCTGCTGGAGCTGCTCTCCGGCCGCGCCAGCCTCGACCCGGAATCACTCGAGGTCGACGACCTCGAGGCGGAGCCGCCGCTGTTCGCCGACTGGGAGGGGGTGGAGGAGGGTGATCCCGGGCAGACGGAGCCGGACGAGCGGCACGTCGTCGTCTTCGACCTGGAGACCCAGCTCAGCGCCGCCGAGGTCGGCGGCTGGAACCGCACCTACCTGATGAGGATGAGCTGCGGCATCCTCTGGGACAGCCGCCGCGACGAGTTCGTCACCTACTTCGAGGACGGCGTGCCCCGGCTCATCGAGCACCTGCGGTCGGCCGATCTCGTGGTCGGCTTCAACTGCATCGGCTTCGACTACTCCGTCCTGCGGGGGTACTCCCGCTTCGATTTCCGCGGCCTCGACACCCTCGACATGCTGCGCGAGATCCGCGATCAGCTGAACTTCCGCGTCAGCCTCAACAGCCTCGCCCAGGCCACCCTCGAGGAAGAGAAGACGGCCGACGGCCTGCAGGCCCTGCGCTGGTGGAAGCAGGGGCGCCTCGACCTGATCGAGGAGTACTGCCGCAACGACGTGCGCATCACCCGCGACATCTGGCGCTTCGGCCGCGACCACGGCTACCTGCTCTTCGAGCGCCGCGGCGAGGGGCGGATGCGGGTGCCCGTCGACTTCCGGGAGAGCGTTACGGCCTTGGAGTGAGCGGTTGCCGGTGGCCCGCGGTCAGAGCTGGGCCAGGGCGGCGATCAGCGCCGTCTGGGCGCCGAAGAGGGTGACCATGATCCCGATGGTCCAGTAGAACCGGGTGTCCATGGTCCGGCGCAGCTCGTCGAGGCGCCGGTCCACCTGGGCGAAGCGCGCGTCCACCTGGGCGAAGCGCGCATCGATCTGGGCAAAGCGCGCGTCCACCTGAACGAAACGCTCGTCGATCTGATTGAAGCGCTCCTCCATCTGGCCGAAGCGCTCCTCCATCTGGCCGAAGCGCCCATCCACCTGAACGAAACGCTCGTCGATCTGATTGAAGCGCCCGTCCACCTGAACGAAGCGCTCGTCGATCTGGGCCAAGCGCCCGTCCATCTGCGCCCGGTGCTCGCGCAGTTCCGTGCGCAGGCCCTGGATGTCCCCGCGGACCTCCTGGAAGTCCCCGCGCACCTCCGTGCGGAACCCGTGGATCTCCTCGCGGAGCTCGCTCCGCATCCCCTGGCTGTCCCCGCGGACCTCCGCACGCAGCTCGCGGATGTCCTGGTGGCTCTGCTCGCGGAGGTCCCGGACCTCCAGCCGGAGATCCTTGATGTCCTCGCTCAGATGAGTGGCCCAGTGCATCTCTTCGGCCGGGGGTATCTGCGGTGATCCGCTCTCTGGCTGCGCCATGGGTGAATCCGAGGAATGTAGGGGAAGGGCTGCATGTTTCATAGCGCAAAGTGGATGCCAGACCCGCACCGCCCCGGCGCAGCCGCCCGGCCGCGCCATCCGTGTGGCGGGGGACCCGCCTGCGTAAGCTGTGGGCCACGGTTCCGCGCGCGCCTCGGGACGGCGGGTGCGGTGCATCCGCCGGTCGGAGGGTTCCGGCGCCCAGCGGGCCGTTTGCGCCCTCGGAAGGCGTCCTGGAGCCGGCGCCATCCGGTTGACCCGGGGCGGCGGCGGCGGCAGATTCGGCGCCCCACCCCGGAGATCAGCCATGGCCATCGCGATGACCCCAACCCAGGAGCGGGACTTCGAGGAGAAGGGGTTCGTCGTCCTCGACGGGTTCCTCTCCGAGGCCGAGGTCGGGCGCCTCCTCGCCGGCGTCGACGAGGTCGCCGACAGGGTCAGGGAGGCCTCCGGACTCGGCCCCGAAGAGCCCTTCGCCGTGCGCAACGCCCTCGCCCACCACGAGGCCTTCCTCGACCTCGTCGATCACCCCAGGGCGCTGCCCCTCGTGGTCGACGCCATCGGCTGGAACATCCAGATCCGCACCTCCCACCTCGACTACCGCCCCCCCTATCCCGAGGGGCTGCGCGCCGGCGCCGTCGGCCTCGGGGACGGGGAGGACCAGGAGGCCTACCGCAACGTCAACTGGCACCCCGACCTGGCGGGCAACTACCTCTTCGAGGCCCCCTCCCTCGACGGGCGGCTGCCCTTCATGGAGATCAAGATCTTCTACGCCCTCTCCGACCTGAGCGAGTCGAACTGCGGCAACCTCTGGATGATCCCCGGCAGCCACCTGCGTCCGGTGCGGGAGCTGCGGGAAGGCGGAGGGGTCGATAGGGACGCCGCCGTGGAGCTGAGGGTCCCGCCCGGCACCGCCGTGCTGTGGCGCACCGCCACCTGGCACTGCGTCGGCCCCAACCTGTCGGCCCGGACCCGCAAGATCATGCACGTGGGCTACCACTACCGCTGGCTGCGCCCGACCGACTACGTGGAGCAGGACCCCGCCCTGATCGCGCGCTGCTCCCCGATCCGCCGGCAGCTGCTGGGGGCCCTGAGCCCCGGCTCCCACCCGCTGGGGGAGACGCCGGAGTTCCACCCCGCCTCCCAGTACTGGATCACCCGCAACTCGGAGGACGTCCCCCTCAAGGCCTGGGCAGAAGCGCAGGCCGGGGCGGCCCGGACGACGGATCCGATTTGAGCTGCCCCATCGTCGAAGCCGGTCCCGGTGACGCCGGGACCCTCGCCGACGTCTCGATCCGCACCCCCAACGGCCGGGGATGGCTGGTGCGGGACGACTCCCTCCGGATCCTCGTCGCCGACGAGCCCGCCTAGGGGCGGCTTCGCCTCGTGGCCGCCAACGACTTCTCCATAGCCGGCCTGACCGCCTTCCACGTGGCCTTTCCCGAAGAGCCGTCGTACTGGGAGGACTACAGGAGCAGCTCCGGGTCCGCCGCCGGCGCCCGCTTCGAGTTCCGCCACGGCTGGCGCACCGTCTACCCGCGCCGGGTGGAGAGCGTGATCGTGCGCGTCGACCTCGCCGACGGCTCCCGCGGCTGGGGCGAGGCGAACTGCCCCATCGGCCCCGAGGTGGCGGCCCTGGTGGTGGAGAGCCTGGTCCTGCCCATGGTCGGCGGCCGGGAGTTCGGCCACCCGGCGGAACTCTGGGACTTCCTCTACGACGCCCAGCGGGGGCGCGGCTATGCCGCCGGGTACTGGCTCGACGCCATGGCCGCCGTGGACATCGCCCTGTACGACGCCCTCGGCCGCCGGGAGGAGGTTCCCGTGGCCGCCCTCTTGTGCGAGACGCCGCGCCGCGAGATCCCCGTCTACCTCTCCGGCCTGCGCCAGGCCACCCCCGGAGACCGCCTGGAGACCCTGCGCGCCTGGCTCGACACCGGACTGCGCGGGGTCAAGCTGTTCTTCGACGGGGACCTGGACGCCGGGACGGCGGAGGTGGAGTTCCTGCAGGCCGGGGCGGAGGTCGAGCAGTGGATGGTGGACACCCTGTGGATGGTGGCCCCCGACCGCGCGGCGGAAGCCCGCAGACGCTACGGCGACCTCGGCTGCCGCTGGCTGGAGTGCCCCCTGGAGCCGGAGGACCTCGACGGCCACCGCGACCTGCTCCGGCACCCGGGGGCGCCGATCGCCCTGGGCGAGCACTTCCGCACCCACTGGCAGACCCGGGCCTGGTTCGACCCGCCGGCCCTGGAGGTCTTCCAGCCCGACGTGGGCCGCACCGGCCTCAGCGACGGCCTGCGCCAGCGGGACCAGGCGGCCGCCGCCGGGGTGCCGACGACACCGCACATGGGCAGCGGCCTCGGCCCCTTTCAGGCCGCCACCCTGCACTTCGCCGCCGCCTGCACCGACGCCTGTCTCCAGGAGTTCCAGGCCGGCCTGGCCGAGCGCGCCTCCCTCTTGGGCGCCACCGCCTGGGAGTACGCCGACGGCGGGTTCCGGCTCCCCGACGCCCCCGGTCTCGGCGTCGAGATGGACGAGGCGGCCCTGCTCCGCCACGCCGGCCGCTGACCCCGCAACCCTCGCGCTCCTCGCAGCCCCGACGCGGCCATGGGGCTGGCTGAAGCGCAGGGTCTCCAGGCCTCGCGGGGGTGCGCCGCTGGGTCCAGCGATCTACGGCGCGATCCTCGCGGACCCAGCTGCCAGGCCGCGCCTCCGGGGCGGGGGCCTCCAGTCCCGGGACCGCGGCTCACCCCGGAGACCCCGACTTGGGGGGGCGTCCCCCGCTCCGCTATCTTGCCGCCCATGGCTTCCCTCGACCGCGCCCTCCTGCTCGACCTCTACCGCACCCTCTACACGATCCGCCGGTTCGAGGAGTCCTGCATCCAGCTCTACCGCCAGGGCGGGATCCGCGGCTACCTGCACCCCTACCTCGGCGAGGAGGCGATCGCCGCCGGCGTCTGCGCCGCCCTCGGCCCCGACGACTACATCGTCTCCACCCACCGGGGCCACGGCCACTGCCTGGCCCGCGGCGGCCGCCTCGACCGCATGTTCGCCGAGATCACCGGCAAGGCCACGGGCTACTGCGGCGGCCTCGGCGGGTCGATGCACATCGCCGACGTGGAGGCGGGCAACCTGGGGGCCAACGGCATCGTCGGCGCCGGCATCCCCATCGGCGTGGGCGCCGCCCTCGGGGCGACGATCCGCGGCGAGAGCCGCCTGTGCGTCGTGTTCTCCTCCGACGGCGCCACCTGCCACGGCACCTTCGGCGAGGCCCTGAACATGGCCGCCCTCTGGGACCTGCCGCTGCTGCTGGTCATCGAGAACAACCAGTTCGCCGTGGCCACCTCCGTCGACAAGGCGACCCGCCTCAGCGAGCTGCACAAGCGCGGCCTCGGCTACGGCGTCGAGGGGACCCGCGTCGACGGCAACGACGTGGCCGCCGTGTACGAGCGCGCCGCCGAGGCCCGGGAGCGCTGCCTCGCCGGCGGCGGGCCGGTCCTGCTCGAGGCGATGACCTACCGCCACGCCGGGCACCACGTGAACGATCCCGGCGACTACATGCCCGACGATCAGCTGGAGCACTACAAGTCGCGGGACCCGCTGATCCTGTGCCGCCGGCGCCTGGCCGAGGCCGGGGCGCCGGAGAGCGACGCCGACGCCGTCGAGGCCGAGGTCGAAGCCGGGATCGAGGCGGCCCTCGAGTTCGCCCGCACCAGCCCCGAGCCGGACGTGGACGCCTTCGTCCACCAGCTGCCGCGGTGACCGCCGAAGCCGCCCCTCCACCCCCCGGGGAGCAGGGACGGACCCTGCTCTACCGGGACGCGGTGAACGAGGCCCTGCGCCAGGAGATGGCCCGCGACCCCTCGGTGTTCTGCATCGGCGTGGGCATCGGCGAGCGCGGCGGCTCCTACCAGATCACCAGGGGTCTGCTCGACGAGTTTGGACCGAAGCGCGTCATCGACACCCCCATCGCCGAGCCGAGCATCGTCGGGGCCGGGGTCGGCGCCGCGATCACGGGCATGCGCCCCGTGGTGGAGGTCCTCTTCATCGACTTCACCCTGCTGACGATGGACCAGGTCGTGAACCAGGCGGCCAAGTTCCGGCTCATGTCCGGCGGCAAGGGCTCGGTCCCCCTGGTCCTGCGCACCCAGGGCGGGGTCGGGGACTCGGTCGCCGCCCAGCACTCCCAGAGTCTCGAGGCCCTGTTCTACCATATCCCCGGCCTCAAGGTGGCCATTCCGTCGACGCCGTACGACGCCAAGGGCCTGCTCGCCAGCGCCATCCGCGACGACGACCCGGTGATCTTCATCGAGCACAAGCTCCTCTACATGACCGAGGGGCCGGTGCCGGAGGAGGAGTACGCCATCGACCTCGGCGTGGCCGACATCAAGCGGCCGGGCCGCGACTGCACCCTCATCGCCTGGTCGAACATGGTGCCCCGGTCCCTGGAGGCGGCGGAGCTGCTGGCGGCCGAGGGCATCGAGGTCGAGGTCATCGACCCGCGCAACCTGGTCCCCCTCGACCGGGAGGCGATCCTGGAGTCGGTGCGCCGCACCGAGCACGTGGTCATCGTCCAGGAGGCCGTGCGCCGCGGCGGCGTCGCCTCGGACATCGCCTCCATCATCCAGGCCGAGGCCTTCGACTACCTCGACGCCCCGGTGGAGATCGTGGCCGGGCGCAACACGCCGATCCCCTTCAGCCGCAACCTCGAGCAGGCCTGCATCCCCCAGGTGGACGACATCCTCGCCGCCGTGCGCCGCGCCGTGTACGCATGAGGCCCGTGCTCATGCCCCAGGTGGGCGAGAACCTGACCACCGGCGTGGTGCTGGAGTGGTGCAAGGCCGAGGGCGAGTCCGTGTCGCGGGGGGACGTGATCGCCACGGTCGAGTCGGAGAAGGCCGCCTTCGAGGTCGTGGCCGAGGAGGACGGGGTGCTGCTGCGCCAGGACGTCGCCGCCGGCGAGGAGGCCCGGGTCCTGGAGCCGATCGCCTGGATCGGCGAGCCGGGCGAAGACCCGGACGAGGCGGGTTCGGCCCCGGTCCCGCCTCCGGAGCGGGAGACCGCCGCCGCGCCGGCGGACACGCGCCCATCGCCATCGGCGGGGCCCGAGCCGACGCCGGGGTCCATGCCGGCCCCGCCGTCTCGGGAGTCCCTCACGGAGCCGGCCCCAAGCACTCGCGCCACATCGGCGACGGCAGCGCCTCCCTCGCCCTCCGCGCCGAGCCCCACGGCCGAGGCGGCACCCGGGCCGCTCGCCGGCCCCCGGCCACCGCAGTCGGCAGGGCCCGTTCCGAGCCCGGCGAGCCGTGCGGCGACGGGCCTGGACCCGGTGCCCCGGGCCGGGGCTGCGATCCCTGCTCCCGCGGGCGCACCCGCCTCCCCCTCGGCCCGCCGGCTGGCGCGCCAACTGCTGGTCGACCTGTCCTCGGTGCGCGGTACCGGCCCCGGGGGCCGGGTCGTGCGCCGCGACGTGCTCACGGCGGCCCTGAACGACAGCGGCGGAGCCCCCCACCAGCCAGCGCCGGTCCCCGCCGTCGTCGAGCAGGGCGACCGCCCGGCGCCGCACTCGCGGCTGCGGCGGGCCGTGGCCGAGCGCATGAGCGCCAGCGCCCGCCACGTCCCCCACTTCCACCTCTTCGCCGACGTTGACGTCACCGAGGCCCAGGTCCTGCGCGGGGAGCTGGGCGGGGATCCGGCGGTCTCTCTCACCGACCTGCTGGTGGCCGCCGCGGCCCGGGCCCTGCGCCGCCACGAGCGGCTGAACGCCCACGTCGGCGACAGCGGCCTCGTCCTCAAGGCGGGGTGTCACGTGGGACTGGCTGTCGCCGTCGAGGAGGGGGTCCTGGTGCCGGCCCTGGCCGACGCCGACCGCAGGAGCCTGGCGGAGCTCGCCGAGGCCCGGACGGCCCTCGTGGAGTCCGCCCGCCGCGGCCTGGTGCCGCCGGACCCGGCGCCGACCTTCACGGTGACCAACCTCGGCGGCTACGGGATCACGCGGTTCCTGCCCCTGATCAACCCGCCCGAGTGCGGGATCCTCGCCGCCGGCCGCAGCGAGGAGCGGGTCGTGGCCCGGGAGGGGGCCGCGGCCGTGCGCGAGGTGATCACCCTGGTCCTGGCCTGCGACCACCGGGCCGTGGACGGCGCCTACGCCGCCGGCTTCCTGGAGGATGTCCGGCAGGGCCTGGAGCAGCCCCGGGACCTGCCCGGAGGCGGAGGCCCCGCCGACCCGTGAGCCCCGCGGCCCCTCCCGGCGCCCCGGTCCTCTCCCTGGGCGAGGCCCTGGTGGAGTTCATGCCGGAGCCGGCGGGGCAGAGCATGCGCGGCGCCCTGAACTGGCGGAAGTACGCCGGCGGCGGGCCGGCGACCTATGCCGCGGCGGTGGTGCGCTGCGGCCGGCCGGCGGCCCTGATCACCCGCCTCGGGGACGACGCCTTCAGCGACTTCCTGGTCGACGCGCTGGCGGAAGAAGGGGTCGACGTGTCGCGGATCATCCGCGTCCCCGGGCGACAGGCCGGCATCTGCTTTCACGAGTGCATCGAGGGGCGCACCACCTTGGCCTTCCAGCGCCGACACTCGGCGGCCACCACCCTCGGGCCGGAGGACATCGATCCCGCGGCCATCGCCGGGGCCGCCGCCCTGCACGTGCCCGGCACCACCCTGCAGATCAGTGACGGCGCCCTCGAGGCGTCCCTGGCGGCGATCGCCGCGGCCCGGGACGCCGGGGTCCCCGTCTCCTTCGACCCGAACGTGCGCGCCCTCCCTGGCGCCGCCGGGACCGCCGCGGCCTTCGAGGAAGCCGTGGCCGCCGCCGACGTGGTCACCCCCACCCTCGAGGAGGCCGCGGCGATCACCGGTTGCGAGGACCCGGTGGAGGCTGGCCGGGAGCTGCTCGCCCGGGGGCCGCGGCTGGCGGTGGTGACCCTGGCCGCCGAAGGCTGCGTGGTCCTGGCCGAGGGCGAAGAGCCCGTGCGCTGCCCCGGTTACCCCGTGCCTGTCGTCGAGCCCACCGGCGCCGGCGATTGCCACGCCGCGGCGACCACCGTGGGGTTTCTCGAGGGCTGGGGACCGGAGCGCATCGGCGCCTTCGCCAACGCCGCCGGGGCCATCGCCGTGACCGCCATGGGCCACTTCGGGCCGGCCCTGCCGACGCCGGCCCGCATGGCGGAGCTCATGGGCACCAACCCGGAAGGAACGCCATGACGGAATTGCGCATCGCCCTCGCCCAGACGCGCCAGACGGCGGACCGGCAGGACAACCACCGCGCCATCCTGGAGGCCATGGACCGCGCCGGGGAGCAGGATGTTCGCATCCTCTGCTTCCCCGAGGCCCAGACCTTCGGCTACCGGGTGGACATCTCCGAGCCGACCGGGACGGTGCCCGTGGCCTGGCTCGAGGACGTGCACGAGGACGTGGCGGGGCGTTGCGCCCGCTTCGGCATGGCCTGCATCCTCGGCACCGAGGTGAGGTCGGAGGGCGGCAAGCCCTACAACTCGGCGCTGGTCATCGGCGAGGACGGCTGCATCCAGGGGGCCCACCACAAGACCATGCTCACGCCCCTGGACGCGGTCGCCTACGAGGCGGGGACCGGCGCCCACACCTTCCGGCTATGCGGGGTCACGGTGGGCGTGGTGATCTGCTTCGAGGGGCTGCGCTTCGCCGGGACCACGGCCGAGTGCGTGCGCCGCGGCGCCCAGGTCGTCTTCCACCCGCAGAACAACACCACCCGCCCCAACGACTGGAAGATCCCCCTGCACCACGCCATGATCGTCACCCGCGCCGCCGAGAACACGGTCTGGTTCGCCTCGTGCAACGCCTGCCTGCCCCACCAGAACAGCCGCAGCCTGATCGTGGCGCCCGACGGCCGCATCCACGCCCAGACGGAGCTGAAGCGGGAGGAGGTCCTGGTGGCCGACATCGACGTCGACCGGGCCACGCGGGCCATGTTCCGCATGGGTGAGCAGGGGCCGGCGGCGGGGGCCCTGGAGGACAGCGCGGGGCTGCTGTTCGCGGACACGGTGAAGCGGGAGGAGTATGCCGGCGCCTTGAGCGAGGAGGACCGGCGGAATGGAACGGATGGATCGCGAGTGAACGAAGGCGGCTGACTGAAGGGAGGAGATATGAGCTTCTTTGACGGCACTGTTTTGCTGGTAGGGATTCTCTGGTTCCTGCTATCGACAGCCTGGGCCATGTCGCTGTGGTACGACCTTCGCCGAACCCGTCGGAGTGTGGAGGCGATTCAACGGGTCCTGGAGTGGGAAGGAGCAAAGGGCCGAATCCTGAGCAGGCAGGAAGGGCGAGATTGAATCGCGCGAGCTCCGCCCCTCAAGGCAGGCGCCAGCGGACCAGCTCCAAGCGCGTCTGCTCCGGCGACTCCCGGTACGAATAGCAGGTCAGCAGCACCCCGTCCTCCAGCTGCACCGTGTTGCCGAAGCCGCCTCCCTGACTCAGGCCCCAGGGCGTGAGCCCCTCGATGGTGATCCGGTCGGCCGAGAAGTCCCAGGTGCCGCCGTCGTCGTGGCTGACCAGGGCCCTAAGGCCCAGGGGCTGGAAGGTGGACCGCTGCGTGTAGGTGAGCAGCAGGCGCCCGTCGGCCAGCCGCAGGACCCGCACGTAGTGCATGCCGTAGTCCCCGAAGTCGGACAGGCTCGACCAGGTGAGGCCGCCGTCGGCGGAGCGGCAGACCAGGGTCCGGTCGATGCCGTCGTCACCCGCGGGGACCGCGCGTCCGTCCTCCATCGGGTACATCGGGCTCGGGGGGCCGCAGCGGATCCAGTGGATGAGGTCGCCCCCGCGGGTCAGACAGGTGAAGTCCTCGCCGAAGAAGCCGTCGAAGTTGTCGTAGGGGCGCTCCCCGTAGTAGGGGATCGCCACCCGCCGGGTCCGGTCCCAGGTGACGCCTTCGTCCGTGGAGCGCCACATCCAGGCCACGGCCGAGTCGCTCAGGCTCACCCCGTAGAGCAGGGTCCCGTCGGGCAGCTCGACGACGTTGCGGGAGGTGTGCGTCCACTTCTCCTCCGGCTCGCCGCAGCGGGCCTCGCCCGTCAGCAGGAGTTTCGTCCGATCCCAGGTGCGGCCGCCGTCGGTCGAGCGGTGCAGATAGCTGTGAATCGTGCCGTCCTCGTTGCGGGCGTCCCTCTCCAGGAGGTGGCTGCTGGAGAACAGGACGCCGGCGCTCGTGCAGGTCAGCCACTGCTCCCGGCCGATCACGTCATCGGCCACCTCGGGCTCGGTCCAGGTGCGGCCGCCGTCGAGGGATCGCCGCAGGGGCATGACCTCGGTCCAGGTGCCGGCCTCCCGGTCCCCCGTGGCGTCCAGGGAGACGAGGACCAGCTCCCCCCCGGGCAGCAGCGCCAAGCTCGGCTTGTACCCCGGCCCGAGGTCGAGGCGCTGCGCCTCGATCGTCCAGGTCCCCAGGCGGCGCGGATGGTCCACCCGGATCGGCAGGTCGGTGGTCTCGTTCACTTCGGTGCTCCTTGAGTTCTTCGCGGATGTTGCGGCCATGTCGTTCTTCGTCTGAGGTTAGGGAAACCGGGACGCTCTGGTCACCCCCTGACGCCGGGACAGTTTCTGGCGGAGGTCACAGAATGAGCAAGTCTGCCTACCCCCTCAAGCTGCCCGCCTCGGTGAAGGCCGCGGCCCAGCGGCTCGCCAGGGAGGACGGAGTCTCCCTGAACCAGTGGATCGCGTCTGCCGTGGCCGAGAAGATCGGTGCTGTCCAGGCCTCGGCGGAGTTCCTTCAGAGGCGCGCCGGCGGCGCCGTGCCCGCGGACATGCTGCCCTACCTCGCCGCCGTACCCGACGTCGCCCCGCCGGCGGAGGACGAGCCCTGACCCCCACCCGGCCCAACATCCTCCTCATCCTCATCGACGACCTCGGGTGGACCGACCTGGCCTGCTGCGGCAGCGAGTTCTACGAGACGCCCAACCTCGACCGGCTCTGCGGCGAGGGCCTGCGCTTCACCGACGCCTACGCCGCCGCCCCCGTCTGCTCGCCGACGCGGGCCAGCCTGCTCACCGGCAAGTACCCGGCCACCGTGGGCATCACCGACTGGATCGACTGGCAGGGCGTGGTGCACCCGGCCCGGGGCGCGGTCGTCGACGTCCCCTACCTGAAGGACCTGCCGGCCTCCGAGTACTCCCTGGCCGCGGCCCTCTCCGAGGCCGGGTACGCCACCTGGCACGTGGGCAAGTGGCACCTCGGCGGCCCCGGGCACCTGCCCGAGGACCACGGCTTCGATGTCAACGTCGGCGGCGGCCACCGGGGCTCGACCGGGGCCGGCGGCTACTTCAGCCCCTGGACGATCGAGCCGCTCGCCGACGTCGACGTGCCCGAGGGCACCTACCTGACCGACTACCTCACCGACCGCGCCGTCGACCTGATCCGCCACGCCGGCGACCGGCCCTTCTTCCTCAACCTGTGGCATTACAGCGTGCACACGCCCATCCAGGCCAAGGCCGACACGGTGACGCGATACGAGGAAAAGGCGAAGGGGCTCGGTCTCGACCGCTTCGAGAGCTTCGCCGAGGGCGAGCCCTTTCCCTGCGAGCACAAGCGGGATCGGCGCGTGAGCCGCCGGCTGCTGCACTCCGACCCGGTGTACGCCGCCATGATCGACGCCCTCGACGAGAACATCGGCCGGGTGCTTGGCGCCCTCGACGAGTCGGGGAAGGCCGAGGACACGCTGGTCGTCTTCACCTCCGACAACGGCGGGCTGGCCACGTCGGAAGGCTCGCCGACCTGCAACGCCCCCCTGGCCGAGGGCAAGGGCTGGATGTACGAGGGCGGCACCCGGGAGCCTCTGATCGTGCGCTGGCCGGGGAGGGTCGCCGCCAGCAGCCGCTGCCCGGTGCCCGTGACCTCCCCCGACTTCTACCCGACCCTGCTCGAGGCCGCCGGGCTGCCGCCGAGGCCGGAGCAGCACGTGGACGGCGTCAGCCTCCTGCCGCTGCTCGCAGGCGGCGCCCTCGAGCGGGAGGCGATCTTCTGGCACTACCCCCACTACGGCAACCAGGGAGGCACCCCCGGCTCCTCGGTGCGCCGCGGGGACTGGAAGCTGATCGAGTTCTACGAGGACGGGCGGCGGGAGCTCTACAACCTGCGCGACGACCTGTCCGAGGACCGCGACCTGGCCGCGGGCAACCCCGAGGTGGCCCGCGATCTGCACGAGGAGCTGGCGGCCTGGCGGGAGTCCGTGGCCGCCAGGATACCGGAGAGGAAGGGATGACCATGGGAAACGACGGGAACGGAGGGCCGCTGCGGGCCGGCATCATCGGCTGCGGCGGCCGGGGCCACGCCCACGCCGAGGGTTACGCCGAGGACGAGCGCGTCGAAATCGCCGCCTGCGCCGACCCCTCGGAGGAGGCACGGAAGGCCCTGGCCGAGCGCTTCGGGGTGGCGGGCACCTGGGCCGACTACGGCGAGATGCTCGACCGGGAGGGCCTCGACCTGGTCAGCGTCTGTACCTGGCCCCACCTGCACCGCCCCATGATCGAGGCGGCGGCTGCCGCCGGCGCCCGGGGGATCCACGCCGAGAAGCCGATGGCCCCCACGTGGGGGGACGCCCGGGCGATGCACGCGGCCTGCGCCGAGCGCGGCGTCCTGCTCACCTTCTGCCACCAGCGCCGCTTCGGCGACGGCTTCCTCACGGCGCGGCAGCTGCTTCGCGACGGCGCCGTCGGATCGCTGCGCCGGGTCGAGGGCGTCTGCTCCAACCTCTTCGACTGGGGCACCCACTGGTTCGACATGATGTTCTTCTACAACGACGAGACCCCGGCGCGCTGGGTCCTGGGGCAGATCGACGTCTCCGAGCACCGGGAGATCTTCGGCGTGCGGCTGGACACGTCCGGCCTGTCGTGGGTCCGCTTCCAGAACGAGGTGGAGGGCCTGCTGGCCACCGGCGACGCCCGCTACACGGGAGCGGCCAACCGCCTCATCGGCGAGGAGGGGGTGATCGAGGTCGAGGGCGGCGGCGGCGGCCTGCGGATGCAGCGCGGCGGCGGCTGGCGGGAGGTGGAGGAGCGCTCCTCGGGGGTGCCGGCGCCCCGGCACACGATCGCCAGCGTCCACGACCTGGTGGACTGCCTGTTCAGCGGCGACGAGCCGGAGCTGTCCAGCCGCAAGGCCCTGCAGGCGACGGAGCTGATCTTCGCCACCTACGAGTCGTCCCGCCGCCGGGGGCGCGTCGACCTGCCTCTGGAGGTGGAGGACTCCCCCCTGCTGAGCATGCTCGACGAGGGCGTGATCGGCCCCAGGTGAGTACCGGGCGGCGGCTACTCCCGCCGCAGCTCGATGTCGCCGGAGAAGGTGGACGCCTCGATGCGGGCGCCTCCGCCACCGAGGGTCAGGTTCCAGTCGCCGGGGTCCTGCCCGCCGGAGCCGAAGTCGCTCTCCACGTCGCCGGAGAACACCTCCAGCTCGACCTCGGCGCTCACCTGCCCCGGCAGCCGCAGCTCGATGTCGCCGGTCTTCGTGTCCAGCTTCAGGCGGCCGGCGGCGGCCAGGTCCCCTTCGAAGCGCAGGTCCCCGCTCAGCGACTCGGCCCGGCCCTTTTCCAGGCTGTCGACCCGCGCCTCGATATCGCCGCTCACCGACTCGAGGACGACCTCCCCGGAGACGAGACGGACGCCGATCCCGCCGCTCACCGACCCGGCCTTGACGAAGCCCCGGGTGGAACGCAGCTCCAGGTCGCCGGTGACGGACCCGGCGTGGACCGCGGCGGAGGCCACGTCGACGGTCACGTCGCCGCTGACCGCATCCACCTCCAGGTCGCCCGTGAGCCCGGAGGCGACGACATCGGCGCTCACGCACTCCACCTCCACCTCGCTGGCCCGGGGGACCTGGACCACCAGGCGGGCCTCGCCGTGGTCCCTGAAGCGCTCGAACCGCGAGTCGTGCACCACTTCCACCTCGATCGTCCCGCCGTGTCGCTCTAAACGGACTTCCTTCACCCCCCTGCCGAGGGTGCCGGTGACGGCGACCTCGTGCTGTTCCCAGCCCTCGACCTGGACGCGGCCGGCGACGTTGCCCACCTCGACCTTGCCCCGGGGGTCGGCGGCCATGCGTTCGTCCACCGTTCCCTGGGCCGAGGCCGCGGCCGTTGTCAGGACGCACAGGAGCAGGACCCGGAGGACCGGACCCCGGCGGGTGCCCGGGAAGTCCGCCCGGGCGGCGTTGGCAGCGCTCTGCGTGTTCATCTCGTCTCCTCGATCCCGACTCGGGACGCCCGTGGCCCGCCGCTCCCCTCCTCCCTGAGGATGGCAGCCGGATGGCAGGCGCCGCAAGAGCCCCGGGACCCCGCCTCTTCCGTCCCGGGCATTTCCTATACTTGCGCGCCCTCACCCCCTGACGAAAGGAACCTTCCGTGAACAGCCCCAGAGCGGTCGTGCGCAACTGGCGCGACAGCGAGTGCTACCTCGGCCATGACAACGCCATCGTCTGGCCGATCCTGAACCGCGGGGGCGGCGGCAAGCCCTCGCCCTTCCAGTGCCTGACCCACCTGAGCGGCCTCGCCGGCCACTCCCTGCAGGGGGGCAAGAGCACCAACTACCACTCCCACCCCGCCGACGAGCAGTACTACTACATCCTCTCCGGCCAGGCGGAGGTGCTCATCGGCAAGGAGCGCCACGCCGTCAGCGAGGGATCGGTGGCCTACTTCCCCCCGGGGGTCAAGCACCAGCTCCTCGGCGAGACCAACCCCGACTGGATGCAGTACCTCATCATCACCTGCCCGGTGCCCGATGACCGCCGGGGCAGCGAGCCCCGGGTGCTGAACTGGCGCGACGCCCAGCCGAACATGGGCGTCCACGGCAACGCCGTGACCTGGCAACTCCTGGAGCGGCTCGACGCGGAGGAGCCGGCCACCGACCAGCCCTGCCTGCTCGCCTTCTGGTACCTGGCGCGCCAGGCCGTGGCCCGGGGCAAGGCCTCCGACTTCCACGTCCACGACGACAAGGAGCAGGTCTACTACGTCCTGGAGGGAGAGGGCACGGTGGTCACCGGCTACGAGGCCCACCCGGTGAGGGAGGGGGACACCGTCTACCTGCCCATCGGCGTGCCCCACGCCATCCTCAACGACCGCCACGACGGCTGGCTCTCGTACCTGGTGATCAGCTGAATGGCCTGGGATGTGCTGATCCGGGGGGGCCGCGTCGTCGACGGCACCGGCAACCCCTGGTTCCGCGGCGACGTGGCCCTCGCCGGCGACCGCGTCGCCGCGGTGACCGCGCCGGGGGCCGTGCCGCCGGAGAACGCCCGGGAGGTGGTCGAAGCCGGGGAGGCCGTGGTCTGTCCGGGCTTCATCGACATCCAGTCCCACTCGATCTACCCCCTCATGGCCGACGGCCGCTGCCTCTCCAAGATCACCCAGGGGGTGACCACCGAGATCATGGGCGAGGCCACGACCCCGGCGCCGGTGACCGGCCGCAACGAGGGCGGCATCGGCACCGCCGTGTACGGCGGCCTGCTGGCCGACTGGGTGGAGCCGGCGAAGGGATGGACGCGCTTCCGCCACTGGCTGGAGGCGGTGGAGGCGGCCGGCACCTCGCCCAACGTCGGCTCCTACCTCGGCGGCGGCACCCTGCGCAGCTGCGCCAAGGGGATGGACATGACCCCCGCCACGGCGGAGGAGCGGCGGGTCATGGCCCGGGTCGCGGCCGAGGCCATGGAGGACGGCGCCTTCGGCCTCTCCTACGCCCTGATCTACCCGCCCGACTGCTACGCCGACACCGACGAGATCGCCGAGGTCTGCGGGGTCGCCGCGCAGTACGACGGCGGCTACATCACCCACCTGCGGTCGGAAGGGGCGGAGATCTTCAGCGCCCTCGACGAGGCCTTCGAGATCGGCGTCCGCGCCGGCGTGCCGGTGGAGATCTACCACCTGAAGGCGGCGGGGCGGGCCCACTGGGACAAGATGCCCGAGGTCATCGGCCGCATCGACGGGGCCCGCGCCGGCGGGCTGGACGTGGCCGCCGACATGTATCCCTACGACGCCTCGGGCACCGGCCTGACCGCGGTCCTGCCCCCCTGGACGGCGGAGGGGGGCCGGCTCTTCGAGCGCCTGGAGGACCCGGCCGAGCGCGAGAGAATCCGGCGCGCCGTCGTCTCCCCCGACGGGAGCTGGGAGCCGATGGTCACCGAGCACGGCGCCGAGGGGGTGATGCCGATCGGCTTCCGCAAGCCGGAGAACCAGGCGTACGTCGGCCGGCGGCTCTCGGAGATCGCCGCCGGGCGCGGCGAGGACTGGTTCGACACCGTCTGCCACCTGCTGCTGTCGGAGCGCCAGCGCATCGGCACCATCTACTACTCCATGACCGAGGAGAACCTGCGCCTGCAGCTCGGCCAGCCGTGGGTCAAGATCTCCACCGACGCCGGCGGCGTCGACCCGGCCTGGGCGCGGGAGCTGGGGCCGGTGCATCCCCGCGGCTACGGCACCTATCCCCGCGTCCTCGGCCGCTACGTCCGCGACCAGGGGGTCCTGCCCCTGGAGGAGGCGGTCCGCAAGATGACCTCGGCCGTGGCCGACCGCCTGGGCCTGCGGCAGCGGGGCCTGCTGCGCGAGGGCCTGCTCGCCGACGTGGTGATCCTCGATCCCGAGACGATCTCGGACCACGCCACCTTCGAGGAGCCCCACCAGCTGTCGACGGGGGTCAGCGACGTCTGGGTGAACGGCCGGCGGGTGCTGCGCGACGGGCGCCACACCGGGGCCACCCCGGGGCGCTTCGTGCAGCCCTGGAGTTGAGCCGGCAGGAGTCCCGCCATGGGGAAGGCAAGCATGGCGCCTCACCGGCCGCGGCGGCTGCGGGACGGGGAGACACCGGCGCTACGAGGAGTCCCGCCATGAGGACGGCAGGCATCGCGCTTCACCGGGCAGCGGCGGCTGCGAGACGGGCAGCCACCGGCACTACGGGAAGGCCCGCCTCGAGGAAGGCAGGCATCGCGCTTCACCGGGCGGCGGCCCTGCTCTGGCTCTGGGCAACGGGCGCCGGCGCCGGCGAGCACTTCGTCCCCGTCGATCTGACCGACCTCTACCACGGCCGCTTCATCGGCGCCGAGATGGGCGACGGCTACGGAATCGCCGAGGGGCAGCTGCCGGCGGCGGGCTCCCGCGTCGAGATCGAGGGCATCCCCTTCCACATCGGCACCCGGGAGAACGGCGACCACCTGGACGTGGGCCTGGCCCGCTGGCCCGACGTGGAGGAGGACCCGGTGGGGTTCTACTCCCACTACAAGCCGGACGGGTACTCCGATCCCGAGGTCCCGGTGGTCCGCATCCCGCGGCAGAACTACTCGGGGCTGTACCTGCTGTGCCTGGCCGACACCGATCCGGCGAAGACCTCGGTGGTCTCCTTCCGGCTGGGGCTCCACGACGGCCACGGGATCCTCTACGACACCGCCGTTCAGGTGCCCCGGTGGAACGAGGCGGGCAACGAGCACGTGGTGGCTCACCGGCCCCTGCGCCTCAGCGGACCGGCGGGAGAGGCCGAGGGCCGCCTCTTCGTGGTGAAGGCGCCCCTGCGCTCCGGGGACATCCAGGACATCGCCGAGCCGGGGGATCACCTGGACCTGGAACTGACCAAGGAGCTGCACGTGGCAGTGCGCAACCCCGACCCGGCGCGCTTCCGCGTGCGCCCCCTGGGCCGTCCCAGCGCCGTGCGCGTGCTGGCCCTGACGCTAACGGTGGCGCCGGTGCAGATGCGGGTCTCCTCGGCCGAGGTGGGCAACGTCTTCGTGGCGCAGCCGCCGGTCTTCTCCGCGGCCCTGCGGAACGTCACGGACCGGGAGCGGCGGGCCCGGGTCGAGGCGGTGGCGACCGACTACTACGGGGGCGAGACCCGGACGCGGGGGAGCCTGGTGCTGGCGCCGCTGGCCGCCGACACCCTGCGCCTGGAGCTGCCCCGGGAGAGGCTCGGCTGGTTCGAGGTCGCCTTCCGCCTCCTCGACGGCGAGGAAGTCTCCGTCGAGCGCCGGACGACCTTCGCCCTGCTGCCCGAGGACCGCCGCCGGGCGACCGTGCGGGACTCGCCTTTCGGCGTCTGGTGCTTCGGCATGGGTCACCGCGGCACCACCGTGGACCAGGCCGGGCCGCTGATGTACAAGGCGGGGGTCCGGCGCACCTTCGGCTACGGCTACGAAGCGCTGCGGGAGCACGGCCTGACGAAGGGCCAGCACTCCAGCATCGTGGGGACCCACAAGGTCGGCGAGACGGACGCGGAAGCGCTGCGCCGCACCTTCGAGGAGTGGCCGGAGACGCGGCAGGCCCTGGTCTTCCACGAGAGCAACATCGGCCCCCTGAAGACGCGGCCGGGTTTCCTGACGGGCGACGGACCGGCGCCGCTGGACTCGGCGGAGACGGCGGAGCTGGAGAGGCGCTGGGAGCACGCGGTGGCGGCCAGCGAGGCGGTGCGGCGCATCGACCCGGAGATGGAGCTGGTCTTCGGCAACATGGTGCAGCCGTCGATCGAGCAGTTCCTGGCCCGCGGATACCCGCGGGAGTACATCGACCGCCTGGGCGAGGAGTCCCCCGGCTTCATGCGCATGCCCGAGCGCCAGCCGGAGGTGGCCGGCTTCGGCAGCCTCTGGTGGATGAAGGAGATGGCTCGCCACTACGGGTACGGCGACGCGGGGCTGACCGTCTCCTTCGAGTGGATGTACCACTCCACCAACCCCGGCAACCTCCACCCCCGCACGGCCGCCGCCTACAACGTCCGCGACTGCCTGCTGGCCCTGGCCTACGGCGTCCCCAACGTCAACCCGGCCCTCGCCTACGACGTGGGCAACGCCTACTACTTCTCCAACTGGGGCGCCTCCGGCCTGGCCCACCGCCCGCCCGAGCTGAACCCCAAGCCCGGGTACGTGGCCTACGCCACGCTCACCGCCCAGCTCGACCGGGCCCGGTTCTCGCGCAAGCTGGACACGGGATCCACCAGTCTCTTCGCCCTGGAGTTCATCCGCCCCGAGGGCGACCCGGTCTACGCCCTGTGGACGATCCGCGGGGAGAGGGAGGTCCGCCTCTCCGTGCGCGGCCCGGGGCCCGCCCGGGTGACGGACGGCAGCACTCCTCCGGCGGCTCCCGCGGACGCCGAGGCGACCGTCGTCGACGACGATCCACCGCGTGACGTCGGCGGCGCCGCGGCGGCTCGGGTGACGGACGGCATGGGCAACAGCTCTACCGCGGCTGCCGCGGACGGCGAGGTGACCGTCGACGACGGCGATCCATCGCGTGACTTCAGCGGCGCCGCGGCCGCCCTGGTGACGGACGGCATGGGCAACAGCGTTCCGGCGCCGGTCGCGGACGGCGAGGTGGTCGTCGTCGTGGACGATTCACCGCGCTACGTCAGCGGCGTCGAGGTGAGCGCCGTGAAGGCCGGGGCCAGTCGCTACACCGCGGCGCCCGGACCCCGGGCCGCCCTGCTGCACGGCCTGGACGACCCCGGCTCCTGGCGGGTGAGCGCCCGCCGGGACACGGCCTTCGAGGGCTACACCTGGGACGTGGTGCGGCGTCCGGGTCGGATGGCCTGGAGCGCTGCGCGGGACCCCGAGCGCGGCGCCGTGACCCGCGTGGCCCTGGAGGGTCCCCAGGGCGGTCCGGACGTGGCCGCCTGGTACAACTACTGCGAGCTGGATGAGCCCGTCCCGCTGCCGGGAGAGCCGCGCCAGATCGGCCTGTGGGTCTACGGCAACTCCAGCTGGAGCCGCCTCGTCTTCGTCCTTCAGGACGCCGAGGGCGAGGAGTGGACCCACCTGGGGGCCGCCCTCCACGGCCGCGCCGACTGGAACACCAACGACACGGAGAGCACCTCCTTCGTCAACTTCGACGGCTGGCGCTACATGGGGATCGACCTGCCGGGGGAGTACCCCGTCGAGCGCTACCAGTGGCCGCGCAAGTGCAACTGGCGATCCACCGGCGGCGACGGGCTGGTCGACCACCCGCTGCGCCTGAAGGGGTTCTACGTGCAGCTGCGGGAGAAGCTGGTCTACGTCGACGAGATGGTGCCGGCCGCCAGCCGGCACCTGCTGCTCGACGATCTGATGTGCTCTTACTGAGACTGGTCCGCCCGACGCGGCACCAACCCCCCCGTGCGGCCGATCCGCCCGGCGCCTCCCAGGCGTCGGGGGCGCGCTACTTCCCGTGGAAGCGGGAGTCCTTGAAGTTGAAGACCTCGGCTCCCGGCGCCTCGACCTCCAGGATCTCGGTACCGGTCCAGCCGCTGTACTGCTTGCCCGGCAGGATCCCCAGCAGGGCGACCGCCACGGAACGGGCCGGGATGTCCGCCTCGCCGCTGGCCCAGACCTCGCCCCCCTCCCCCGGAGTCCGCAGCCGCGCCTTGACGCCCAGGGCGTCCTGCTGGCCGAGGTTCATCATCAGCAGGCGCACGGTCGGGGGATCCTGCATGGTGCCCCAGGCCCCTCCGTCGTGGCCGGAGTGGAAGTACGGCAGGGCGAACTCCGACGAGCAGAAGATCGCCGGCCCCTCGTAGCGCCGGGTGAAGACCTGCCCCAGCTCGAGCAGCTCCGGCGAGAGGCCGCTGCCGTCGGGAGGAATGTCCAGGAAGCGGCTGCAGATGCCGTCGAGCTGCTCGTCCGTCAGCGGGCAGTTGTTCTCCTTCAGCTTCCACCGGCCGAAGAACCCTACGCCGGGCGACTCGGGCGCGACGAAGCGGATCAGGCGGACCTGGTGTTCCAGCTCCTCCGCCGTCTGGGTCCACAGCCAGTTGCCCTTGTCCTCGGCCTCCTTGCCGAGCCCCAGGGCGACCACGGACCGGTCCAGAAGGCCGACGAGCCGCGCGGCCTGAAGCTGGAAGGGGATCATCCAGGCGTCGTTCAGGTCGAAGTAGGTCTCCAGCAGGACCAGGTCGACCGTCTGCCGGTAGACCGCCGCCAGCTCCGGCGCCACCGGCCCCCGCATCTGCCAGACCGTGATCCCCAGCTCCGGCCTCTTCTCGTGCACCGCCTGCAGGACCGCGGCCGTGTGCCGGTCGATGCCGCCGTCGTAGTCCCAGCCGAACTCGTCGATGTTGATCACCGGGCTGGGGTTGTCCCCGAAGTCCATGCGGGCCAGGATGTCGGAAGCCTCGTCGACCGGCTTGCCGAGGAAGTTGTAGTGGACCACCCCCTCGGAGACGATCCCACCCCTGGCCTGCCAGTACTTCCAGTCGCCGCCCCGGGTGAAGGTCTGCGACTCGAGCTCGGGGTAGGCCCCGTAGAAGGCGATCACCTTCTCCAGCCCCAGGACCTTCCCGGGGCTGGGGCTCGCGGCGGTCGAGGCGCTCTCGGCGGACATGGACTCAGCTCCCTGCAGGGTCATCAGTAAGCACACGCAGCGCCAGAGGCACCGAGGGCGCCAGCTCTTCTTCATGGGAGTCTCCCAGGACCGGGGGCCGGGACGAGAGCCGCGGCAAGCGGTCGTGCCGACCCGGGATGGGGGCAGATACCGTACTTGGCTGAGGGGAGGACCGGAACGCGGGCTTCGGCAATACGGTCGTTCCCCCCCCGGGTATGGGGTGGACTGCGCCAGGGATTGCCCGATCCCGTCGGCGATGGTCGTTCCCCCCCGGGCTTGGGTTGGATACCGTATGGGCTGATCGTGGGAGGTGCGGAAGGAACTGCGGGGGCCAGAGCGGTGAGTCAACCGCCATGGCGTCGGGCGGAGGGGCCGGCCCCGGGGCGGGCGCCGGCAGGCGGGACGGCCTTACCGCTCCTCGCGGTAGACGACGTGCTTGCGCACGGTGGGATCGTACTTCTTGATCTCCAGGCGGCCCTGCTGGTTGCGGCGGTTCTTGGAGGTGTAGTAGCGGTGGTCGCTCTCGGTGCTCTTCAACGCGATCTGGTTGCGGGGGCCGGTCTTGGCCATGGCCTTGCTTCCTGTGGGAGGTTTGCTGTCCTGAGCCGACAGAAGATACAGGGAGCCCCGGGATCCCGCTATATCCGCCGCGGAGGGGGCCCGTGAGCGGCCTGGCGGCCGGCGGCGTCCTGCACGCCCTGGCGGCGGTGCTCCTGTGGTCGACGGTGGCCTCCGCCTTCAAGCTCTCCCTGCGCGAGCTCTCGCCGCCGCAGCTGGTCTTCGCCAGCAGCCTCGTGTCGGCGGTCTTCCTCGGGATCGTCCTGGCGGTCCGGGGCCGGCTGCCGGAGCTGCTCGCCCTGCCCCGCCGCCAGTGGCTGCGCTCGGCCGGCCTGGGGCTGCTCAACCCCTGCCTCTACTACCTCGTCCTGCTGGAGGCATATCACCGGCTGCCGGCGCAGCAGGCCCAGGCCCTCAACTACACCTGGGCCCTGGTCCTGGCCTACCTGTCGGCCCTGCTGCTGCGCCAGCGGCTGCTGCGCACCGACGTGCTCGCCGGCTTCATCTGCTACGGCGGCGCCCTCGTCGTCGCCACCCGCGGCCACCTCCTGGAGCTGCGCTTCGACGACGGCCTCGGCGTCGCCCTGGCCCTGGGCAGCACCCTGATCTGGGCCCTCTACTGGGTCGGCGTCACCCGCGACTCCCTCGACCCGGCCGTGCGGCTCTTCCTCAACTTTCTCCTGGGACTTCCCTGGGCCGCCCTGGTCTGCGCCTTGTGGGCGGACTTCGACTTAGGCTGGAGGGGCTGGGCGGGCGCCGCGTACGTGGGCCTCTTCGAGATGGGCCTCACCTTCCTGCTCTGGCTCGCGGCCCTGCGCCGCGCCGGCAACGCCTCGCGCGTGGCCAACCTGATCTTCCTCTCCCCCTTCCTCTCCCTCGTCTTTCTCCACCACCTCGTGGGGGAGCGGATCGAGCCGGCCACCCTCGCCGGTCTCGCCGTCATCGTCGCGGGTCTGCTGATCCAGCGGAAGGGGGCGACCCGGGGGTCGGGCTGGAATACGGTGGAGACCGGGGCCCGCTCGCCCGCCTGGTCGCGCGCCGAGACATATGACGATCGAGGTCGGTGAGGCCCGGCAAGACCGAACGCCCCGACTCGGGGATAGGGACCAGCTCTTGGCGTTCCCTGGGTCAGCCACCTGCTCTACCCAGCACAAGGAGCCCACGTGACCCACCCAACCCTCGCCGAGACCAACCTGTCCGCCCCAATGCGCGACGGCACCGTCCTGCGCGCCGACGTCTACCGTCCCGACGCGCCCGGCGCCTTCCCGGTGCTGCTGTGCCGCACGCCCTACGACAAGAGCCACCCGAGGCAGGTCGAGACCGGCCGGCGCCTGGCCGAGCGCGGCTACGTGGTCGTCCTCCAGGACGTGCGCGGACGGCATGCCTCGGACGGCGACTTCCTCCCGGGGTTCTACAGCGCCGACCACCGCGACGCCGAGGACGGCTACGACACGGTCGAGTGGGCCGCCGGCCTTCCCGGGTCCGACGGCCGGGTCGGCACCTTCGGCGCCTCCTACGACGGCTGGGTGCAGTGGGAGCTGGCCACCACCCGGCCCCCGCACCTGGTGTGCATGCTCGCCGGCGGGATCGCGGCCAACCTGCTCGACCGCGAGCTCGGCGGCGTGCTGCGTCTGGGCCGGGTCCTCGACTGGACGGTGAACAACCTCTCCGTCGACGCCGCCCGGCGCCTGGGGGACCGCTGGAAGGCGCCGACCACCGACGAGGCGTCGCGGCTGTGGGTCGAGCGCGACCGCGGCAAGTGGCTGTGGTACCTCCCCTTGCGCGACATCCCCGAGGCGGCCATGCCCGGCATGGGCGGCCACTGGCGCCGCTGGCTCGACGACCACACGACCGACCACTTCCGCTTCCAGGAGCGCCACGCCGAGGTGGATGTCCCCGTCCTGAGCACGGTCGGCTGGTACGACCAGCAGATCGGCACGATCCAGCAGTTCACGGGGATGAGGGCCAACGGCCGGACCGAGCGCGCCCGCGCCGGCCAGCGGCTGATCATCGGCCCCTGGACCCACACCCTCGTGGACCTGGACCGCCAGGTGGGAGACGTCGACTTCGGTCCGCAGGCGGAGCGCAGCTATTTCGACATCGCCGACGAGTGGTTCGGCCACTGGCTGAAGGGGGACGGGCGGGCAGAGCCGGACCGGCCGCCGGTGGAGCTGTTCGTCATGGGCGCCAACCGATGGCGCTCGGAGGACGACTGGCCATTGGCCCGGGCCCGGGCGGCCGAGTACTTCCTGCACAGCGACGGGCACGCCGACATGAGGGCCGGCGCCGGCCGCCTGTCCCGCGAGGCTCCGGGCGAAGAGCCGGCCGACGACTACGTCTACGATCCGCGGGACCCGCTGATGACCCTCTACACGCCGGCGGGACAGCACGCCCCCCTCGACCAGCGGGCCCTCGACGGGCGGCCGGACGTGATGGTCTACCAGACGCCGCCCCTCGAGCGGGGGGTGGAGGTCACGGGTCCGGTGGAGGTGGTGCTGTGGGCGGCCTCCTCGGCGCCGGACACCGACTTCGTGGCCAAGCTGATCGACGTCTGGCCCGACGGCTTCGCCCAGGAGCTGTGCCACGGCATCGTGCGCTGCCGCTACCGCGACTCCTTCGACGCACCGTCCCCGCTGGAGCCGGAACGTCCTTACGAGCTTCGCATCCGGGTGAACCCCACCAGCAACCTCTTCCGCCCCGGGCACCGCATCCGCCTGGACATCAGCAGCAGCGACTTCCCGAACTTCGACCGCAACCACAACACCGGGGGCGACGACTACCGGGAGGCGAGGCTGCGGACGGCGCGGCAGCGGATCTTCCACGACGCCGTCCGGCCCTCCCGCCTGGTGCTGCCGGTGATCCCGGGCTGAGAGACGCCGCGCCCCGGGCGGGGCGGGCATGTCAGTCGTCGTGTCCGGCAGCTGCCAGAGGCCGGATGCCCGCCAGGCCCGGGTCCAGGCACGCGCCGCATCTTCACCGGCAGGGCGATGAAGAACACCCGCGCCGGGACAGGTCGATCATCCCTCGGCCTCGACCTCGCGCCGCACCTGCTCGAGCAGGGCCGTCACCCGGGCGTGGTTGATGGCCATCGCCTCGGTCCGGGTGCCGCCGCCGGGCGGCAGGAAGTGGGTGGCCACGGCCAGCACGGCGTCGCTGCCGTCCTCGACGAGGCGGCGGAAGACCGTCGAGTAACCCACCTCGCCCTCACCGATCGGCCGCCAGGCGAACTCGCCGCCGGCTCCGTCGTGGACCTGCACGTCCTTCAGGTGCAGGGCCGCCAGCAGGGGCCGCAGGCGGTCGTACCCCTTC
>JAPOZM010000122.1 GCA_026706075.1 Gemmatimonadaceae bacterium | reverse complement strand
GCGGGAGTAGCTCAGTTGGCTAGAGCGCGAGCCTTCCAAGCTCGATGTCGCGGGTTCGAGTCCCGTTTCCCGCTCCATTTCCCGCCACCACGTCAGCCATGCGAGCCGATGTAGCTCAGTCGGTAGAGCGCGTCCTTGGTAAGGACGAGGTCACCAGTTCAATCCTGGTCATCGGCTCCAGCAACAGGGGGTACGCCTGGGCCGGGGGCGCCCGGCGCCCGGCCGCGCGGCGCGGCCACGAGATGCCAAGGCATCGCATCACACTCGAGTGCGAGGTGTGTAGCCGTCGCAACTACTCGGCTACGAAGAACCGCCGGGCCCATCCGGATCGGGTCGAGTACCGGAAGTACTGTGCCCACTGCGGACGGCAGACCTTGCACCGGGAGACGCGGTAGGCCTGTAGCTCAATTTGGTAGAGCACCGGTCTCCAAAACCGGCGGTTGCAGGTTCAAGTCCTGCCGGGCCTGCCAAGATCATCAGCGGGGGGGAATGCGGGGACCGCACAGGAGTCCCGACTCTGGATGTTCGACAAGCTGACAGGCTTTCTGAGCGAGGTTCGCGGCGAGTTCGCCAGGGTCATCTGGCCTACCCGAGAGGAACTGGTGAATTCCACGACGGTAGTCATCGTATTCTCCATCGCCTTCGCGATCTTCGTCGGCCTCTTCGACCTCGTTCTTTCCTACATCCGGTCCATCCTCTTCGTCCTGTAGGGATAGAGAAAAGCGGAAGGTCGCACGATGGCCGAACAGTGGTACGCGCTCCATACCTATTCTGGACACGAGAACAAGGTCAAGACCTACCTCGAGACTCTGATCCAGCAGGGCGCCGCCGAAGGCGCCATCGCCAAGGTCGTCGTGCCGACGGAGGAGGTGGTGGAGATGCGGGGCGGCAAGAAGACGATCTCCAAGAGGCGCTTTCTCCCCAGTTACGTCCTGGTGGAGATGGAGATGAGCAAGGACGCTTGGCACCTGGTGACCAACGTCCCCGGAGTCACCAACTTCGTCGGCCCGGCCCGCAAGCCGCAGCCCCTGACCCAGGAGGAGGTCGACCACATTCTGGGTCACGCCGACCGGCGGAAAGCTCAGGAGGTCGAGGAAATCCCCTACGTGGCCGGTGACCAGGTGAAAGTCGTCGATGGCGCCTTCAAGGACTTCATCGGCACGGTGCAGGAGGTGATCCCCGAAAAGAGAAGGCTGAAGATCGTGGTCAGCATCTTTGGCCGTGGGACCCCGGTCGAGCTCGACGTGCTCCAGGTGGAGGCGGTCG
Source organism: Gemmatimonadaceae bacterium (assembly GCA_026706075.1). GTDB lineage: Bacteria > Latescibacterota > UBA2968 > UBA8231 > UBA8231 > UBA8231. The sequence goes on along the minus strand of JAPOZM010000122.1, from coordinate 163,270 downwards.
ACGAGAGCGTGGCCACCTGACGGAAGACGGAACGAATCGATGGCGAAGAAAGAACTGGCCCAGATCAAGCTGCAGATTCCCGCGGGTTCCGCGAACCCCACGCCCCCTGTCGGCCCGGCCCTGGGGCAGCACGGCGTCAACATCATGGAGTTCTGCAAGGCCTTCAATGCCCAGACCCAGGACAAGCAGGGGTTGCTCATTCCGGTGGTCATCACCGTCTTCGCCGACCGCAGCTTCAGTTTCATCACCAAGACCCCGCCTGCCTCGACGCTGCTGAAGCGGGCGGCGGGGATCGAGAAGGGCTCGGGAGTGCCGAACCGCGACAAGGTGGGCACAGTGACGCAGGCCCAGTTGCGCGAGATCGCCGAGGTCAAGATGGAGGACCTCAACGCCAACGACGTGGAGGCTGCGGCCCTCATGATCGCCGGAACCGCGCGCAGCATGGGGCTCATCGTCGAAGCCTGAGCGACTGCAAGGAGGTCACATGGGCAGGAAAAGCCGCAAGTTCCGGGAATCGGTCGAGAAGTACGACAGGGCCGATCCTCTCTCTCTCGAACAGGCCGTGAGCCTGTTGAAGTCCTTCCCGCAACGGAAGTACGACGAAACCGTGGAACTCGGTTTCCATCTGGGCATTGACGGACGCCAGGCGGAGCAGGCCCTTCGCGGGACGGTCATGCTGCCTCACGGCACGGGGAAGGAGATCCGGGTGGTGGTCATCACCCAAGGAGAGCTGGCCGCTCAGGCAGAGGAGGCCGGGGCCGATCACGTGGGGGGTGCCGACCTCATAGAGCAGATCCAGAAGGGATGGCTCGATTTCGATCTCGTCATCGCTTCTCCCGACATGATGGGCCAGGTGGGACGGCTCGGCAGGATTCTGGGCCCCCGGGGGATGATGCCCAATCCGAAGACCGGGACAGTGACGCGCGAGATCTCCCAGGCCGTCGCCGAGGCCAAGGCGGGGCGAGTCGAGTTCCGTGCCGACAACAAGTCCGGAAACAACGCCCAGGCCCCCATCGGCAAGGTTTCCTTTGAGGAAACCGCTCTCGTGGAGAACGCCCGCGCCTTCTCCGATGCCATCCTGCGGGCCCGGCCAGCGTCGGCCAAGGGCCAGTTCATCCGGAAGGCCGTGTTGTCTTCGACGATGGGGCCCGGCATCCGCATCGACCCCGCGGCTCTGGTGGCCTGACATGCCGACTGTGGAAAAGACCGAAGCGGTCAGCCTCCTGGCAAGGAAGATGGCCGAGGCCGATGCCATCTTCCTCGCCGACTTCCACGGCCTCGACGTGGACTCCGTGACCCGTCTGCGACGGTCCCTGCGCGGGGCGGGGGTGGAGTACCAAGTCGTGAAGAACCGCCTCGCCAAGCTGGCTGCCAGCGATGCCGGCCTGCAGGGGTTGGAGCAGTACCTCGAGGGCCCCACGGCCATGGCCTTCGTTCAAGACGATCCCGTGGCTCCGGCGAAGATCCTGCAGGAGTTCATCGACAGCGGTGGCAAGCTGGCGATAAAGACGGGCTTGGTGGACGGTCAGATACTAACGGCCGAGGCCGTGGCCCAACTGGCCAAGCTGCCCTCGCGGGAGGAGTTGATCGGCCAGGTGGTCGGCTCTGTCCAGGCCCCCCTGTACGGTCTGTCGGCTGTGCTCAGCGGGTTGCTCCGAGGTCTGGTGGGAGCCCTCTCGGCCATCGCTGATCAGCGGGGGGAGGTCGACGCCGGCGAGGGTGATTCCGAAGCGTGAATACCCGATCGATTCCAGAAGGACGAGCACACACAAAGCGGAGGACAGGAAAGCGATGAGCGAGGAAGGACAGGAAGTCAGCGTGAGCCCCAAGGTTGGGGAGATCATCGAGACCATCGGAGGCCTGACCGTGCTTGAGTTGGCTGAGTTGGTCAAGGCACTGGAGGACAAGTTCGGTGTCTCTGCCGCGGCTCCGGTCATGATGGCCGGGGCGATGCCCGCAGGCGGGGAGGGTGGCGAGGCGGTGGAGGAGAAGGACGAGTTCGATGTCGTCCTCACGAGTGCCGGCGACAAGAAGATTCAGGTGATCAAGGTGGTTCGCGAGATCACGAGTCTCGGCCTGAAAGAGGCCAAGGCCCTGGTCGACGAGGCGCCCAAGCCGGTAAAGGAAGCGGTGCCCAGGCAGGAGGCGGAGGAAGTCCAGGCCAAACTGACCGAGGCGGGAGCCACTGTCGAGATCAAGTGACGGCCGATTCTCCACGGCTTCCTTCCGGCGGACCTGTCGGCCTTCAGGGCACATTGGTGCCCGTCCGGCTGGTCCATGCTCGATTCCCATTCGATTCTCACCGCCTGAAGCGCCAGTTGAGGTCCGTCGCCTGTCAGAGGCGGGGGTTCGTCAGCTTGCCCATGGATCGCGGCAGGGGATGACCGCCCTGCCGCATCGGCCCAAGAAGGAGCGCAGGCCTTGAGCGCAAGAATGCCCAGCACGAACGGAGACGGGGTGTCGGCGAACCTCGACGGCAGGATCGACCGGAGATCCTTCGGAAAGATCGCCGAAGTGGTGCCCATGCCCAACCTTCTGGAGGTGCAGATCGAGTCCTACAACTCCTTTCTGCAGCTCGACACGCCCCCTCAACGCCGTCAGCGGCGCGGCCTTCATCTGGTCTTCGAGAGCATCTTTCCAATCTCGGACGTCCACGGCATCTACTCCTTGGAGTACGTCGACTATTCCTGCGGCAATCCAAGGTACAGCGTCGAGGAGTGCCGCGAGCGCGGGATGACCTTCGCCGCCCCTCTGCGAGCCACTCTTCGACTGGTGACACGGGACAAGGAGAGTCCTGAAAAGCCCGTGAAGGACGTGGTGGAGCAGTCTGTTTTCCTCGGCGAGCTGCCGATCATGACCGAGGAGGGGACCTTCGTCATCAACGGCGCCGAGCGTGTCGTCGTCAGTCAGCTGCACCGGTCTCCGGGCGTCTTCTTCGACGAGACCCTGCACCCCAACGGCAAGCGGCTGTTCTCGGCCCGCATCCTGCCATCCAAGGGCCCTTGGCTCGAGTTCAGCCTGGACATCAACGACATCATGTATGTGCACATCGACCGCCGCCGGAAGATGCCGGTGTCGCTGCTGCTGCGGGCCATGGGGTTCTCCCGCAACGGCGAGGTGATGGCCCTCTTCCGGGAGGAAGAGGAGGCGGAGATCTCCGACGAGATTCTCGGACGAACCCTCGGATCCGAGGACGTGGTGAACAAGCGCTCGGGAGAGATCCTCGCCGAGGGATACACGGAGATCGACGAAGAGGTCCTCGAGGCGCTGAAGGGCTCGCCCTTCAAGAAGGTGCGCCTCATGGCGGGGCCGACCACCAACGATCCGGGGATCCTGGAGAACACCCTCAAGAAGGATCCGAGCGAGAACGAGGAGGATGCCCTGACGCGCATCTACAACCTCTTGCGTCCAGGCGATCCCCCCAACATCGAGACGGCCCGCAGTCTCCTCGACCGGCTGTTCTTCAACCCCAAGCGCTACAACCTCGGCGATGTCGGGCGCCACCGCATCAACCGCCGCCTTGATCTCGACGTTCCCGCGCAGAGCACGATCCTCCACCTGGAGGACTTCATGGCCATCCTGCGCTACCTGGTAGAGTTGCGCATTGGGCAGGGCTTCACCGACGACATCGACCACCTCGGCAACCGGCGAGTGCGTCTGGTGGGCGAGTTGCTGGCCAACCAGTTCAGCAGCGGTCTGACACGGATGGCCCGTACGATTCGGGAGCGCATGAGCCTCCGCACCGACGAGCAGCCCACGCCCCACGACCTGGTCAACGCCCGTACCGTATCGACGGTGGTGCAGGCTTTCTTCGGGTCCTCCCAGTTGTCGCAGTTCATGCAGCAGAACAACCCTCTCGACGAACTCACGCACAAGCGCCGCCTCTCTGCCCTGGGTCCTGGAGGATTGAGTCGTGAGCGCGCCGGCTTCGAGGTCCGGGATGTTCACTACACGCACTATGGCCGGATCTGTCCCATCGAGACGCCGGAGGGCCCGAACATCGGCTTGATCTCGTCCTTGAGCACCTTCGCCCGCGTGAACGAGTTCGGTTTCCTCGAGACCCCTTACCGCGAAGTCGTGGACGGCAGGGCGACGGACAGGATCGAGTTCCTCTCGGCGGACCAGGAGGACCGGTTCACAATCGCCCAGGCCAACGAGTTGCTGAATGAGGATGGGTCCTTCGTCAACTCCCTGGTCAAGGCCCGCCGGCGCGACGACTACCCCATGGTCCCGCCCGAGGAATGCCAGTACATGGACGTATCCCCCAAGCAGCTCGTGAGCGCGGCGGCGGCCCTGATCCCCTTTCTCGAGCACGACGACGCCAACCGCGCCCTCATGGGCTCCAACATGCAGCGGCAGGCTGTGCCCCTGCTGTTCACCGAGGCGCCGTACGTGGGCACCGGCATGGAGAGCAAGGTCGCCGTTGATTCCGGCGCCGTGGTTCTGGCACGCAATCCGGGGGAGGTCGTCTCGGTCAGCTCCGACCAGATCCTCGTGCGGCGTGACCGGCGCCGCTCCACACCCCTGTCTCCCCTCGACACCGCCGACAGCGACGAGTACCGCCTGACCAAGTTCGCCAGGTCCAACCAGGATTGCTGCATGAACCAGCGGCCGGCGGTGCGCGTGGGCGACAAGGTGCAGAAGGGCCAGGTCGTGGCCGACGGCCCGGCCACCGAGTCCGGCGACCTGGCCCTGGGCATGAACGTCCTGTGCGCATTCATGCCCTGGAACGGATACAACTTCGAAGACGCCATCGTCATTTCCGAGCGCCTCCTGCGGAAGGATGTGTTCACCTCGGTCCACATCGAGGAGTTCGAACTGCAGGTGCGGGACACCAAGCGAGGGCAGGAGGAGATCACCCACGAGATTCCCAACGTGAGCGAGTTGGCGGTACGCAACCTCGACGAAGAGGGTATCGTCCGAATCGGCGCCGAGGTGGGTCCCGGGGACATTCTCGTAGGCAAGGTCACGCCGAAGGGGGAGACCGAGCTCTCCCCCGAAGAGCGGCTGCTTCGCGCCATCTTCGGCGAGAAGGCGGGGGACGTTCGCGACGCCTCCCTGAAGGCCCCTCCAGGTATGGAGGGAGTCGTCATCGGTCGCAAGGTGTTCTCCCGCAAGAACCGGGGCGAGGGCTCGAAGAAGGAGGAGAAGGACTCGATCCTGGACCTCCGAGCCGAGGCCGAGGCCCGGATCGAGGAGCTCGGAAACGAGTGCAGTCGCCAACTCCTTGAGCTGGTCGGCGACAGCAAGCTCGGAGCCCTGCGCAACAAGGAGGACGGCAGCGTAGCCGTGAGACAGGGAACCCAGATCAGCGAGCGTCTGCTGAAGCGAATCGACTTCCACACCCTCGAGCCGGTGGAGAGCTGGTGTGATCGGCCGGCCGTCGACGCCAAGGTGGACGAACTCTTGCGCTACGCCGAGGAGCAAATCCAACTCGTACAGGAGCAGACCGAGCGCAAGGTGGAGCGCCTCTCCCGGGGAGACGAGCTGCCCCCCGGGATCATCCAGCTCGTCAAGGTCTACATCGCCAAGAAGCGCAAGCTCTCGGTGGGCGACAAAATGGCGGGGCGCCACGGCAACAAGGGTGTCGTAGCCGCGATCGTTCCCGAGGAGGACATGCCCTACCTCGAGGATGGCACGCCCGTGGATATCGTCCTCAATCCCCTGGGCGTCCCTTCGCGCATGAACCTCGGCCAGATTTTCGAGACCCACCTGGGATGGGCAGCCAGGGAGCTCGGCCTGCACCTGGCGACACCGGTCTTCGACGGCGCCACCCACGACGAGGTGAGGGGGATGCTGCGACAGGCGGGTCTTCCGGAGGACGGCAAGGCCGTGCTCCACGACGGCCGCACCGGCCACAAGCTGGAGAAGCGGGTCACGGTGGGATTCATCTACATGCTGAAGCTCACCCACCTCGTATCCGACAAGATCCACGCCCGCTCCATCGGCCCCTATTCGCTGGTCACCCAGCAGCCCTTGGGCGGCAAGGCCCAGTTCGGCGGCCAGCGGTTCGGCGAGATGGAGGTGTGGGCCCTGGAGGCCTACGGTTCGGCCTATACTCTGCAGGAGATGCTGACGGTCAAGTCTGACGACGTGGCCGGGCGCTCAAAGATCTACGAGGCCATCGTCAAGGGAGAGAACCCCCCCGAGCCCGGCATCCCCGAATCCTTCAACGTCCTCGTCAAGGAGCTCCAGAGCCTTTGTCTGGACGTGATCCTCGAAGACAGCCTGGCTGTCGAGACGTACTGAGACTCACGGAAACCTCGGACTCGAGCATGAGAGGGATATGGACGTGCTGAAGACCCAGAACAACCGGAAGCCCACCGATTTCGATTCAATCCGGATCCAACTGGCTTCGCCCGACACGATTCGGTCCTGGTCCCACGGAGAGGTCACCAAGCCGGAGACGATCAACTACCGCTCCTTCAAGCCGGAGCGGGACGGCCTGTTCTGCGAGCGCATCTTCGGGCCCGTAAAGGACTGGAACTGCCACTGTGGCAAGTACAAGGGCATCCGCTACCGTGGCGTCGTCTGCGACCGTTGCGGTGTCGAGGTGACCCAAGCCAAGGTGAGGCGCGAGCGACTCGGCCACATCGAGTTGGCCGTGCCCGTCTCCCATATCTGGTACTTCAAGTCCCTGCCCTCGCGGATCGGCGCTCTCCTTGACATCTCGATGCGCAACCTCGAACGCGTGCTCTACTACGAGTCCTACGTGGTCATGGACCCGAAGGACTCGCCGGTCGAGAAGATGGCTCTCCTTACCGAGGAGGAGTTGATGGAGTTGCGCGAGGAGGGCCACGCTCCGGTCGTCGGCATGGGTGCTTCGGCGGTGCGTGACCTCCTTGTGGAGATCGACGTAGAGGAGCTCTCTGCCGAGTTGCGGGCCCGGGTGCGCATGGAGACCTCCATTCAGCGCAAGCAGGAGGCCTTGAAGCGACTGAAGGTGGTAGAGGCTTTCCGCCAGTCGGAGAACCGTCCGAACTGGATGGTCTTGGAGGTGATCCCCGTCATTCCCCCCGACTTGCGACCCCTCGTCCCCCTCGAGGGCGGGCGTTTCGCCACCTCCGACCTGAACGATCTCTACCGGCGCGTGATCAACCGCAACAACCGCCTGAAGAAGCTTATCGGCATCAAGGCCCCCGAGGTGATCCTGCGCAACGAGAAACGCATGCTCCAGGAGGCGGTGGACGCTCTCTTCGACAACGGTCGCCGGTCACGGGCGGTGCGGGGCGACGGCAACCGGTCGTTGAAATCTCTCTCCGACCTGCTCAAGGGAAAGCAGGGACGCTTCCGCCAGAACCTCCTCGGCAAGCGGGTGGACTATTCGGGCCGCTCGGTGATCGTCGTAGGGCCCGACCTGCGGCTCCACCAGTGCGGCCTGCCCAAGAGCATGGCCCTGGAGTTGTTCAAGCCCTTCGTCATCCGCAAGCTGGAGGAGAAGGGGCTGGTACAGACGGTAAAGAGCGCCAAGAAGCTGGTCGAGCGCGAGCGCCCCGAGGTCTGGGACATTCTGGAGGAGATCATCCAGGACCACTGTGTGCTCCTCAACCGGGCGCCCACCCTGCACCGGTTGGGGATCCAGGCCTTCCAGCCGATCCTCGTGGAGGGCAAGGCGGTGCAGTTGCATCCGCTGGTGTGCGCCGCCTTCAACGCCGACTTCGACGGCGACCAGATGGCCGTGCATGTGCCCCTCTCCTTCGAGGCCCAGATCGAGGCCCGGCTCCTGATGCTCTCCTCTCAAAACCTGCTCAAGCCGGCCGACGGCGAGCCAGTGAGCATGATGGATCCCCGGGATATCGTCCTTGGGGCCTACTTCCTGACCAAGGTGAGGTTCTCCGACGCCGACAAGACCGAGCGGCGCTTTGCCAACGTGCTCGAAGCGACGGCCGCGTACGAGGCCCGTCAGGTCACCTTGCACCAACCGATCAAGGTCCGCATCGATGGCGAGATCGTGGACACCACGGTGGGGCGCATCCTCTTCAACGACGCCTTGCCCGACGATCTCCCCTTCATCAACCAGAACATCGACAAGGGGGACATCAAGCGAATCTCGGGCGAGGTGCATCGGGGTCACGGCAACCGGCAGACGGCCGAGGTCGTGGACCGGCTCAAGCGCATCGGCTACAACTGGGCAACGCTGTCGGGCGTCACCGTCGCTATCGATGATGTCGTCGTGCCGCGGCAGAAGGAGGAGATCATCGACGAGGCGGAGTCGGAGGTCGGGAAGGTGCGGGAGCAATACGCGAATGGCATCATCACCGACGGCGAGCGCTACAACAAGATCATCGATATCTGGACCCATGCCACGTCATCCGTGTCGCGGGCCGTGCAGCGCGCCCTCGAGGAGGCGGAGGAAGGCTTCAACTCCGTCTTCGTGATGAAGGATTCGGGGGCCCGCGGCTCCGAGGACCAGGTCAAGCAGCTCGGCGGCATGCGGGGCCTGATGAACAAGCCGCAGAAGAAGCTCACTGGCGCGGTGGGCGAAATCATCGAGACGCCAATCATCGCTTCCTTCAAGGAGGGGCTCTCCGTCCTTGAGTACTTCATCTCCACTCACGGAGCGCGAAAAGGGCTGGCCGACACGGCTCTGAAGACGGCCGAGGCCGGGTACCTCACTCGGCGCATGGTCGACGTGGCCCAGGACGTGGTCATCAGCGAGCCCGACTGCGGCACCCGGCAAGGGATCTGGATCGGCGCCCTGAAGGATGGCGAGGAGATCGTCGAGCCCCTGGCAGACCGTATCGTGGGCCGCGTCCTTCTGGAGGACGCAATCGATCCCGACGACCATGTCGTCGTCAAGGCGGGTACGCTTCTCGAGGAGGACGATGCCGACCGGATCGCCCATGCGGGCTTCGAGCAGGTGCGGATCCGCTCCGTCCTCAGCTGCGAGTCCGAACGCGGCGTCTGCGCTGCCTGCTATGGCCGCAACCTGGCCACTGGCCGAATCGTCAATGTGGGAGAGGCGGTGGGCGTCATCGCGGCGCAGAGCATCGGCGAGCCCGGCACCCAGCTCACCCTGCGGACCTTTCATATCGGCGGCACGGCCAGCCGCATCGCCGAGCAATCGCAGATCACGGCGCGCCGAAACGGGACCGTGCAGCTCATCAACGTCACCACCGTCGCCCATCCGGATCTCGGTCAGGTGGTAACCGGCCGCAATGGGGAGATCGTCCTGAAGGACGAGCAGAACCGGGTGCGCCATCGGATGAACGTACCCTATGGCTCGGTCATCAAGGTGGAAGAGGGGGACGAGGTCGATGCCTCGCAGGTGATGTACGAGTGGGACCCGTACAACAACAGCATCATCAACGATCGTTCCGGGAGAGTGAAGTTCACCGACGTCATCGAAGACGTGACCCTGCGCGAGGAGTTCGACGAGACCACAGGCATGAGCGCCCGTGTCGTGGTGGAGCAGCGTGACCGCTCCCTGAGTCCGATGATCGAGATCGAGGGTGAGGAGGGCTCACGCTCCTACATCATTCCCGTTGGGGCAAGGCTGCTGGTGGCCGATGGCGCGGAAGTGCCGCCGGGCACCGCTTTGGTCAAGATCCCGAGGGAACGCACCAAGACACGCGACATCACGGGAGGTTTGCCCCGCGTGGCCGAGTTGTTCGAAGCCCGGAGGCCGAAAGAGCCCGCGGTGATCTCCGAGATCGACGGCGAGGTCACCTTCGGCGGCTTGGTGCGTGGGAACCGCGAGCTCCTCGTCACCTCGTCCGACGGTGAGGAGCGCAAGTACCTGGTCCCGTACGGCAAGCACCTGCGGGTCCACGAGGGAGACCACGTGGTCGCCGGCGAGCGTTTGTCGGAAGGCGCCGTCAACCCCCATGACATCCTGCAGGTGCAGGGGGTGCACAAGGTGCAGGAGTACCTGGTCAACGAGATTCAGGACGTGTACCGGCTTCAGGCGGTGGAGATCAACGACAAGCACATCGAAGTGATCGTCCGGCAGATGCTGCAGAAGGTCTCCGTCCTCGACCCGGGAGACACTAACTTCCTCGAGGGCGAGGAGGTCGACAAGATCCGCTTCAGCCGCGAGAACGACAAGGTTATCGCCGAGGGCGGCGATCCGGCTACCTGTCAGCCCATCCTGCTGGGCATAACCCGGGCCTCTCTGCGCACGGACAGCTTCATCTCCGCCGCCTCCTTCCAGGAGACGACCCGGGTGCTCACGGAGGCGGCGGTGCAGGGCAAGGTCGACCACCTCCGGGGGCTGAAGGAGAACGTGATCATTGGCCGCCTGATCCCGGCCGGCACCGGATCAGGCCTTTATCGCGAGGTCAGCTACACCGACCTGCGTCCCGAGGCCGACGAGGCCCTGGAGCCGTCAAACGGCGACGAGTTGCCCGAGTACTCCTCCGCCGAGGCAGTTGTCAGTCGGTGATGGCCCTGCACCACATCATGTGGTATTGACGACTTGGAGGCCAATACCTATACTCTAAGACTGTCGTTTTTGGCGATGACGTCCCTTGGGTTCCGCTGTTGTCGGCGGCCGCAAGCGCTTCTCGCCGAAGGAATTGTCAACGCAAGGCCAACCCGAGGCATCCGTTCTTGCCCACCATCAGCCAACTAGTCCGCAAGGGGCGCCGAAAGTCCAAGTCGCGGACTGACTCTCCGGCCCTGAAGGGGTGTCCCCAGCGCCGCGGGGTGTGCACGCGAGTCTACACGACGACCCCGAAGAAGCCCAATTCCGCTCTTCGGAAGATGGCCAGGGTGCGGCTGACCACGGGACAGGAGGTCACGGCCTACATCCCCGGCGAGGGCAACAATCTCCAGGAGCACTCCATCGTTCTGGTCCGCGGTGGGCGGGTGAAGGACGTGCCGGGCGTGCGGTACCACATCATCAGGGGCGTCCTCGATGCCAGCGGCGTGGCCGAGCGCAAGCAGGGCCGGTCGAAGTACGGCGCCCGCAGGGTCCAGGGGTAGACAGGTTCGCCATGTCTCGCCGACGCCGCGCCGTCAAGCGTCAGGTCCTAGCCGACCCGAAGTATCACAATCCCCTGGCGACGCGGTTCATCAACTGCCTGATGAAGCAGGGCAAGAAGAGCACCGCCGAGCAGATCTTCTACTCCGCCATCGACATGGTCACCGGCCGTTCCGACCAGCAGGGGCTCGATGTCTTTCTCAAGGCGGTGGAGAACTGCAAGCCCATGGTCATCACCAAGTCCCGCCGCGTCGGATCGCAAACCCTCCAGGTGCCCTTGGAGGTGCGCCCCGAAGAGCGCACCACCCGCTCGATCAAGTGGCTGATTCGCTACGCCCGCGAGCGCTCCGAGCGCACCATGGCCGAGCGTCTCGCCAACGAGTTGATCGCCGCCGCCAACGGCGAGGGCGGCGCCATCCGGGCCCGGGACGACGTGCACCGCATGGCGGAGGCCAACAAGGCCTTCGCGCACTATCGATTCTAGTCCCTCCGTATCCGAGTTGGTTCTGTCCCCGATGAATTCCGTCCACGCCTGAACCCGTCCGCTGACCTCATGGCCCGCCAGCACAGTATCGAACAGACCCGCAACATCGGTATCGCCGCCCATATCGACGCCGGCAAGACGACGACGACCGAGCGAATCCTGTACTACACGGGACGGCTCCACCGTATGGGAGAGGTCCACGACGGCAACACCGCCATGGACTGGATGGAGCAGGAGCGCGAGCGGGGCATAACGATTACCTCCGCGGCCACGGCCTGCGAGTGGAAGGATCACCGCATCAACATCATCGACACGCCGGGGCATGTCGATTTCACGGCGGAGGTCGAGCGTTCCCTGCGCGTCCTCGACGGCGCCGTGGGCGTCTTCTGCGCCGTGGGCGGTGTGGAGCCTCAGTCGGAGACGGTCTGGCGGCAGGCCGACCGGTACGAGGTCCCGCGCATCGCCTTCGTCAACAAGATGGACCGCAACGGGGCCGACTTCTACCGCGTCCTGGAAATGCTCGAGGGCCGCCTGGGAAGCAACTTCGTCCCCATCCAGCTGCCCATCGGTTCGGGGGAGACCTTCAACGGGCTGATCGATCTGGTCTCCATGCGTGCGATCACCTATGAGGAGACCTCCCTGGGGGCCAACTTCTACGAGGGCGAGATCCCCGATGACCTGATGGAGGTGGCCCTCCAGTACCGGGAGAGGCTCCTCGAGGCTGTGGCCGACTTCGACGACGGGTTGCTGGAGAAGTTCCTCGAGGGCGGCGAGATCGCCCCGGAGGAGATCATGGCCGCTCTGCGAAGAGCCGCCATCGCTCTCAGAGCGGTGCCCGTCACCTGTGGCTCGGCCTTCCGGTACAAGGGTGTGCAGCAGTTGCTCGACGCCGTCGTGAGCTATCTGCCCTCGCCGGCCGATGTCCCCGCCGTCACCGGACATGTGCCCGACTCGGAGAAGCAGGTGGAGCGGCTCCCCCGCGATGACAAGCCGTTCTCGGCCTTGGCCTTCAAGATCATGACCGACCCCTTCGTGGGGCGTCTCTCCTTTGTCCGGGTCTATTCCGGCACCCTCCAGGCCGGGTCGTACTTGTTCAATGTCAGCACCGGCCGCCGGGAGCGAGCCTCCCGCCTTCTCGAGATGCACGCCAACGACCGCACCGAGAAGAGGGAGGTGCACGCGGGTGATATCATCGCCGTGGTCGGTCTGAAGAACACTACCACCGGCGACACCCTGTGCGACGAGTCCGATCCGGTGGTTCTCGAGAAGATCGAGTTCGACAAGCCCGTCGTTCACGTGGCCATCGAGCCGAAGACCCGCGCCGATCAGGAGTCCCTTCAGGGGGCCTTGGCCAAGCTGGCCGAAGAGGATCCCACTTTCCAGGTCCGCGTCGATCCCGACACCGCCCAGACCGTGATTTCCGGGATGGGCGAGTTGCACCTCGAGATCCTCGTAGACCGCCTGTTCCGGGACTTCAAGGTCGAGGCCAATGTCGGCCGGCCGCAGGTGGCCTACAAGGAAGGCCTGCGCCGTTCGGTGGAGGCCACGGGCCGCTTCATCCGACAGTCGGGGGGGCGCGGCCAGTACGGTCACGTGGAACTCCTGCTGGAGCCGGGTGAACCCGGAACCGGCCTGGTCTTCGAGAACAAGGTCGTCGGGGGTTCCGTGCCGCGGGAGTTCGTCCCTGCCGTCAAGGAGGGAATCCAGGAGGCCATGCTCAATGGCCCGGTTGCCGGCTACCCGATCGACGACGTGAGGGTGCAGCTCCTGGATGGTTCCTTTCACGAGGTCGACTCTTCGGAGATGGCCTTCAAGGTGGCCGGCTCCATGGCCTTCAAGGAAGGCGCACTCAAGGCCGGTCCCTTCCTGATGGAGCCGATCATGGATCTGGAGGTGGTGGTGCCCGAGCAATACCTCGGCGATGTGATCGGCGACTTGAATTCGCACCGCGCCGACGTTGCGGGGATCAATCCCCGCTCCGACGCCCAGGTGATCAGTGCCAAGGTGCCGCTGGCCGAGACCTTCGGATATGCGACGCGGCTGCGTTCCCTCACCCAGGGGCGCGGCGTCTTCACCCTCCAGTTCGCCAGCTTCCGCGAGGTTTCGCGGTCGGTGATGGAGGAGATCGTCGCCAGGATTCGCGGCACCGAGGAAGCCAAGGCCTAAGAGCGACCCCAGACCCAGCGCCCGAGCGCGCAGGCAGACCCGAGGGAGGAAAGAGCCGAGATGGCCAAAGACAAATTCGAACGCAGCAAGCCCCACGTGAACATCGGCACCATCGGTCACGTCGACCATGGCAAGACGACGCTCACCGCCGCCATCACTCTCCACCTGTCGGCCAAGGGGTTGGCCGAGGCGAGGTCCGTGGATGACATCGACAATGCCAAGGAGGAGAAGGAGCGCGGAGTGACGATCAACGTCTCCCACGAGGAGTACGAGACGGACGCCCGCCACTACGCTCATGTCGACTGTCCCGGACACGCCGACTACATCAAGAACATGATCACCGGAGCCGCGCAGATGGACGGCGCCATCCTCGTGGTCAGTGCCGCCGACGGCCCCATGATCCAGACCCGGGAGCACATCCTCCTTGCGCGCCAGGTCAACGTGCCCCGCATCGTCGTCTACCTGAACAAGGTGGACATGGTCGACGATCCGGAGCTTCTCGACCTCGTCGAGCTCGAGACCCGCGAACTGCTCTCCGAGTATGACTTCCCGGGGGACGATGTCCCCGTGGTCCGGGGGTCCGCCCTGAAGGCGGTGGAGGGCGATTCCAGCGAGATCGGCACGGGGGCGATCGATGAGCTCATGGCCGCCGTCGACGAGTACATCCCCCTGCCCGAACGCCCCGTGGATCAGCCCTTCCTGATGCCCGTGGAGGACGTCTTCTCCATCACCGGCCGCGGCACGGTGGGCACCGGCCGGATCGAGCGCGGCAAGGTGAAGGTCGGCGAGGACCTCGAGGTGGTGGGCATCAGGGACACGCGCAAGACCGTCTGCACGGGCGTCGAAATGTTCCGAAAGCTCCTCGACGAGGGAGAGGCGGGCGACAACGTGGGCATCCTGTTGCGCGGCGTTGAGAAGGAAGAGCTGCTGCGGGGGATGGTCCTCTGCAAGCCGGGAAGCATCACGCCTCACACCAAGTTCACGGCCGAGGTCTACGTGCTCACGGCCAAGGAGGGCGGGCGCGAGAAGCCCTTCTTCGCCGGCTACCGGCCGCAGTTCTACTTCCGAACGACGGACGTCACGGGCGATATCGCCCTGCCCGAGGGCACGGAGATGGTCATGCCCGGCGACAACGTCAGCATGGAGGTAAACCTCATCCAGCCCATCGCCATCGAGCCGCAGTTGCGCTTCGCCATCCGCGAGGGTGGCCGTACCATCGGCTCGGGCGTTGTCACCGAAGTCACCGGCTGACGCGGGAGACCCCTCGGTGGCCGTCGACAGGATCCGCATCCGGCTCAAGGCCTACGACCACGCGGCCCTCGACCGCTCGGTGGATGAGATCGTCCAGACCGTGCGGCGCAGCGGTGCCCGGATCGCGGGTCCTGTTCCGCTGCCCACGCAGCGTACCGTGTACACCGTGCTGCGGGGGCCGCACGTGGACAAGAAGTCGAGGGAGCAGTTCGAGACGCGCGTCCACAAGCGGCTGATCGACATCTACGAGTCGACTCCGCAGACGGTGGACTCGCTGATGAAGCTCGACCTGCCCGCCGGCATCGGCATCGACATCAAGGTCTGAGCATGCCCTCCGTCGACGTTCTCAGCGCCAGTGGTGAGAGGTCAGGCTTGGTGGACTTGCCGGCGGAGCTCTTCGAGGCCCCCATCTGCGAGGTGGCGGTGCACCAGGCCGTGGTGGCCTTCGAGAACAACCAGCGCCAAGGGAACGCTTCGGTGAAGGGCCGGTCGGAGGTCCGCCGCTCCAAGCGCAAGCACCACCGCCAGAAGGGCACGGGCCAAGCCCGTCGCGGATCGGTGACGACCAATCTGCTCCGGGGCGGCGGCGCGGCCTTTGGCCTGCCCAAGCCACGACTCTATCGCCGGCGGCTGCAGCGATCCGTCAGGCGCCAGGCCCTGCGTTCGGTGCTGACCGCCAAGGGCCGGGACGGCCAGGTTCACGTCGTGGAAGGCTTCGAGTTGTCCGGACCCAGCACGAAGTCCTTCGCCGCCATGCTCGGCGCCTGTGGCCTGCAGGGGAAGAAGGTGCTCTTCGTGACTGCCGCCAACGAGCCGATCCTTGCCAAGTCGGGCCGCAACATCCCCGGCGTGCTGGTGCGCTCCGCTTCGACTCTCGGCACCTATGAGGTTCTCGCCGCCCACGCCCTCCTGCTGACCCGGGAGGCCGTCGATGCTCTGGCTGCCGTGCACGGAGACCCTGCCAGCCAGGAAGAGGGGGAGGAATAGGCGTTGGCGGGCATTCGGAGCATCCTCAGGAATCCGGTGATCACCGAGAAGGCAACGGCCCTCCGGGATGCCAATGTGTACACCTTTCGTGTCGACTCCCGGGCCAACAAGGTGCAGATCCGCCGCGCCGTGGAGTTGGTCTTCGACGTCAAGGTCGAGGCCGTCCGCGTCGTCTCCGTCCGCCCGAAGCCGAAGCGCCAGGGCTTCTTTCAGGGTCGCACGTCGGCATGGAAGAAGGCCTACGTGAAGCTCAGGGCCGGCGAGTCAATCGAACTCATCGAGAATCTCTGAAGGGCGAATCCCCGATGCCAATCAAGAGGTTCCGGCCCGTCACGCCGACACAGCGCTTCAAGTCGGTAAACGCCTTTGCCGAGGTCACCACCGACCGGCCGGAGAAATCCCTGACGGCTCCCCTCACCAAGTCCGGGGGGCGGAACAGCCGCGGACGGATCACTGCACGGCGGCGGGGCGGCGGGCACAAGCGGCGCTACCGCCATATCGATTTCCGCCGTGAGAATCACGGTGTGCCGGGACGGGTGGCCAGCGTCGAATACGATCCGAACCGCTCCGCCTTCATCGCCCTGGTCATCTATCGCGACGGCGACAGGCGCTATATCCTGGCTCCGAATGGGCTGGCAGTGGGTGCCGCCGTGCAGGCCGGAGCCGACGCGCCCATCGCCTTGGGTAACGCGCTCCCCCTGTCCCGGATACCGGTGGGCACGACGGTCCACAACGTGGAGTTGAATCCCGGCCAGGGCGGAAGGATGGCTCGTAGCGCCGGTTCCGAGGTGCAGATCATGGGGCGGGACGAGGAGGATGGACGGGTCCAGCTTCGCCTGCCCTCGGGTGAGATCCGGGAGGTCCTGAGCACCTGCTTCGCCACGATCGGCCAAGTGGGGAACATCGACCATCAGAACGTGCTGCTGGGCAAAGCCGGCCGCGCCCGCTGGCTCGGCCGGCGGCCCAAGGTCCGGGGCGTGGTCATGAATCCCGTCGATCACCCGCACGGCGGAGGCGAGGGCAAGTCCTCCGGAGGGCGCCATCCTGTCACGCCGTGGGGCAAGCCGACCAAAGGGTACAAGACCCGAAAGCGCAAGAAGGCGTCCAACGCCTGGATCGTGCGCAGGCGGAACCGAAGGTAACGGGGAGGCAGAGGAAAGTGGCGCGATCGATCAAGAAAGGCCCCTTCGTCGACGATCATCTCTCCGAGAAGATCGAGGCGATGAACAAGACGGGGGACAGGAAGGTCCTGCGAACCTGGTCGAGGCGTTCCACGGTCACGCCCGACTTCGTGGGCCACACCCTGGCCGTGCACAACGGCAACAAGTTCATCCCCGTCTACATCACCGAAAACATGGTGGGACACAAGCTCGGAGAATTCGCTCCGACCCGGACTTTCCGCAGTCACGGGGGACGAGCCAGCGAGCGTACCACCGGGGTTCGATGAGCTTGGAAGCGCGCGCCGTCCACAGGCATATCGGCATCCCGGTCACCAAGATGCGCCAGGTTATCGACCTGATCCGGGGCAAGCCGGTGGAGGAGGCTCTGGCGATTCTGCAGTTCTCGCCCCGTCTCGCCGCCCGGGTCGCCGAGAAGACCCTGCGCTCCGCCATCGCCAACGCCACGGTCCGGGATGAAGAGGAGGAGGCCGACGCCCCTCCTGCAGTGGATGTGGAGGAGTTGTTCATCCATCGTGTGTACGCCGACGAGGGCCGCACCCTCAAGAGGCTTCGCCCGCGCGCCCGGGGCGCCGCCAACCGGATTCTGAAGCGTCAGAGCCACCTCACCATCGTCGTTTCCGATGGCCGCCAGGAGATGTCGGCGGCGGCCTCCCCACCAGATGGGGAGACCGAAGAGGTCGCCCCCTCCGAGGACGAGTAAGGAAGGAACCGAATTGGGTCAGAAGACACATCCCTACGGACTGCGTTTGGGGATTATCAAGAGCTGGAGTTCGAACTGGTTCGCGGAGCGGGACTTTTCCGGCCTGCTGGGCGAGGACATCACCCTGCGGCGCTACATCCGCCAGCGCCTGCAGCGGGCCGGGGTGTCCCGTGTCAACATCGAGCGCCACCCAAAACGGGTCACCATCGAGGTGCACACGGCGCGGCCGGGCATCGCCATCGGCCGCCGGGGCGCCGAGGTCGACAAGCTCCGCGATGAGCTGAAGACTCTGACCCAGAAGGACGTGACCCTCAATATTCAGGAGGTCAAGAAGCCGGAGCTCGATGCCCAGTTGGTGGCCGACAACCTCGCGCGCCAGCTCGAGCAGAGAGTTGCCTTCCGCCGCTCGATCAAGAAGTCGGTGGCCTCTTCCATGCGCATGGGAGCCGAGGGCATCCGCATCGAGTGCGCCGGCCGCATCGGTGGTTCCGAGATGTCTCGCCGCGAGCGCTCGGAACCGGCGGGCCGAGTGCCGCTCCACACCCTCCGAGCCGATATCGACTTCGCCCGGTCCACGGCCTATACCGTCTCCGGTACGGTGGGTGTCAAGGTGTGGATCTGCCATGGCGAGGTCGTGGACGAGGCCGAGGAAGAGCCGCAACAGGCCTGACGGGAACGGGAAGGGCGAGAGAGCGAAGACCCCATGTTGATGCCGAAGAAGGTCGAGTGGCGCAAGCAGTCCCGTGGGCGCATGCGCGGCCAGACGAAGGGCGGAGCGCTGGTCTCCTTCGGAGAGTTCGGGCTGAAGGCCCTGGAGCCGGGCTGGGTCACCAGCCGCCAGATCGAAGCGGCCCGCGTGGCCATCAGCCGGGCCATGAGCCGTACGGGCAAGCTGTGGATCCGCATCTTCCCGGACAAGCCGCTGACGAAGAAGCCGGCAGAGACACGCATGGGCAAGGGCAAGGGCGCCCCAGAGGACTGGGTCGCCGTGGTAAAGCCCGGGCGAGTGATGTTCGAGTTGTCGGGCGTCACTCCGGATATGGCCAAGGAGGCCCTGCGTCGGGCGGGCCATAAACTGCCGATCAAGACCAGGTTCGTCGAACGCCTCGGTTGAGGATCCCATGAAGGCGAGTGAACTGAGAGAGCAGAGCGCCGAGGAACTGAGCACGCGGCTCGAGGAGCTGGAAGAGGAGAGTTTCAACCTGCGCTTCCAGCACACCCTCGGCCAACTGAGCAGCCCCATCCGGCTTCGCCAGGTGCGCCGGGAGATCGCCCGGGTACGCACCCTGCTCGAGGAACACACGGCGGGCATCCGGCCCCTGGCGAGCGGCGATGCCGATGCCGATGCCGACGCACAACCAGCCTGAGGAATCGATGGCGGAGCGGGAGACTTTCGGAGGACGTCTGGCAGAGGGCCGCGTCCTCAAGGCCAACACCGAGAAGACGCGAGTCGTCGGCATAGAGATTCGCTCATCCCACCGGCTGTACGGGAAGGGAATCTCGCGGACGACGAAGGCCGTGACCCACGACGAGGGCAACGAGTCCAGCGTGGGAGACATCGTCCGCATTCGCGAGTGCCGGCCCATGAGCAAGACCAAGCGCTGGCGCCTTGTCGAGATCCTCGAGAGGGCGGGCTGAGTCATGGTCCGGGAATACTCAGTCCTGCGCATGGCCGACAACGCTGGCGCGCGCAAGGCGAACTGCATCCGTGTCCTCGGCGGTACCCGGCGGCGCTACGCCGGCGTCGGGGATCTCGTGGTGGTAGCTGTCCACGACGTGATCCCCAACGGGCCTCTCAGGGAGGGGGAGGTGTCCCGGGCGGTGGTGGTGCGCACGAAGAAGGAGTTCCGGCGGCCGGACGGGTCGTACATCCGCTTCGACGAGAACGCCGCCGTTCTCCTGGATCAGAACAACGAGCCCCGGGGGACGCGCATCTTCGGCCCCGTGGCGCGGGAGCTCCGAGACCGGCAGTTCATGCGTATCGTCTCCCTCGCCCCCGAGGTGGTGTAGATCGATGAATGTCAAGAAGGACGACACGGTCCTGATCATCTGCGGCAACGACAAGGGCCGGAGAGGCCGCGTCCTGCGCGTCCTTCCCGAGAAGGACCGCGTCATCGTCGAAGGCGTGCGCATGATGAAGAAGCACACGAAGCCCACGCAGCGTGATCCACAGGGAGGGATCGTCGAGCGCGAAGCCTCGATCCACATCTCCAACGTCATGGTCGTCGATCCCAAGACCGATGCGCCTACCCGGGTGCGGCGGCGGGCCCTCGACGACGGCCGCAGTGTCCGGGTCGCCGCCCGAAGCGGCGAGATGATCGATTCTCAATAGAGGTTCCACCAATGACCACCTCACGACTCAAGGAACACTACAGGAGCCAGATTGTCCCCACCCTGCGCG
This sequence comes from Gemmatimonadaceae bacterium, assembly GCA_026706075.1. Taxonomy (GTDB): domain Bacteria; phylum Latescibacterota; class UBA2968; order UBA8231; family UBA8231; genus UBA8231. The sequence goes on along the minus strand of JAPOZM010000122.1, from coordinate 143,176 downwards.
AGCGCTTCGAGTACGGGAACCCCATGGAGGTCCCCCGGCTGGAGAAGATCGTCATCAATTCTGGCGTGGGAGGGGCGGTGCAGGAACCCAAGGCCCTGGATACCGTGCTGGCCGAGCTCACGGCCATTACCGGTCAGCAGCCGGCGGTGCGGCGCTCCAAGAAGGCGATCTCCAACTTCAAGCTGCGCCAGGGGATGCCCATTGGCGCCGTGGTCACCCTCCGGCGGGACCGCATGTACGAGTTTTTCGACCGCTTGGTCAATTTCGCTCTGCCCCAGTCCCGCGACTTCCGCGGGGTTCCTGCCCGGGGATTCGATGGCCGCGGCAACTACAATCTGGGCATCCGCGAACAGATCATCTTTCCGGAGATCGTCTACGACCGCGTCGAGCAGATCCGCGGCATGAACATCACCTTCGTCACCAGCGCCCGCTCCGACGAGGAGGCCAAGGAGCTTCTTCGCCAGTTCGGCGTGCCTTTCAGCAACTGAACGGACGGAAGAGCGAATGCCCAAGAAGTGCCTGATGATCAAGGCGGCCCAGGAGCCGAGATTCAAGGTCCGGAAGTACACGAGGTGCCAGCGTTGCGGTCGTCCGCGGGGTGTCTACCGCAAGTTCGCCCTGTGCCGGATCTGTTTCCGCGAGTTGGCACTGCGGGGCGAGATCCCCGGGGTGACCAAGGCGAGTTGGTAGGCGGTCCACCATGAGCATGACCGACCCCATCGCCGACCTGCTCACCCGGATCCGCAATGCGGCACAGGCTGGGCATCCCAGCGTCGAGATCCCCGCTTCGAGGCTCAAGGGGGAGATCGCCCGCGTGCTGGCGGAAGAACGATTTATCGACAACTTCGCCTCTTATGATGACGGCAAGCAGGGCCAGTTGCGCATCTATCTGCGCTACGACGGTTCCAACCAGAGCATCATCCAGGGGATTCGCCGCCTCAGCAAGCCGGGTCTTCGCCGCTATGCGTCGAAGGACCGGCTGCCGCGGGTGCGGCGGGGGCTGGGTGTGGCCATCCTCTCGACTTCCCGTGGCGTCATGACCGATCGGGACGCGCGCCGGGCGGGCATCGGCGGCGAACTCCTGTGCAGCGTCTGGTAGGGAGGCGGAGCGGAACATGTCGCGTGTAGGGAAGCAGCCGATTCCACTGCCCCAGGGGGTCGAGGTGAACGTGCAGGGGCGCGAGGTGAAGGTCAAAGGCCCGAAGGGCGCCCTGGATCTCGAATACCGCATCGACTTCGTCGAGGTGGCGGCGGTCGGCAATCAGGTGGTGGTGCGACGCAAGGGCGAGACCAAGGAGGCTATGGCCCTTCATGGGCTGACCCGCTCACTGGTGGCCAACGCCGTCGAAGGCGTCACTCAGGGGTTCTCGAAGAATCTGGAGCTCTTCGGCGTAGGCTACCGGGCCGAGGTCGAGGGAGGTAAGCTGAGCCTCAACGTGGGCTACTCGCACCAGGTCGACTACGAGCCGCCCTCGGGCGTGGAGTTGGAGGTCACCCCCCCCGTGGCCGGCGCCCAGGCCCGCATCGTCGTCTCCGGCATCGACAAGCAGAAGGTGGGCCAAGTGGCCGCGGAGATCCGCCAGAAGCGCAAGCCCGATCCCTACAAGGGAAAGGGGATTCGCTACGAGAACGAAGTCATCCACTGGAAGGCCGGGAAGGCGGCTGTCGCCTGATGGCCAGCCGTCAGCAGAAAAAGGGTGCCGCGCGCCAGCGGCGGCGGTTCAGGATCCGCAAGAAGGTCGTGGGAACCCCGGAGCGCCCCCGCCTCGTGGTACACAGGAGCCTGCGCAATATCGAGGCGCAGATAATCGACGACCAGGCGGGCCACTCCGTCGTCGGCCTCTCGACCCTGTCGAAGGACTTCGAGCGTTCAGGATCGCCGGTGGAGCAGGGCCGCGCCCTGGGTCGGCAGCTGGCCTCGAAGGCGCGGGAGAAGGGCGTCGAGCGGGTTGTCTTCGACCGGGCGGGTCTGCTCTACCACGGTATCGTGCGGGCCGTCGCCGAAGGCGCTCGCGAGGGTGGCCTGAAGCTCTAAGCGACTGAATCGAGAGAGAGAATGGCATCCCGAATAGACGCGAGCAATCTCGAGCTGACCGAAGTCGTCGTTCAGAACAGCGTACGGCGTGTATCCCATGTGCGGAAGGGAGGCAGGAACTTCTCCTTCACCGCCATGGTCGTGGCCGGGGACCGCGCCGGACATGTCGGCGTAGGTTCGGGAAAGGCGGGAGAGGTGGCCGAGGCGATCCGCAAGGCCACGGAGGAGGCGAAGAAGGAGATCCTCCAGATCCCCGTGGCCTCGGGCACGATCCCCCATGAGATCATCGGTCGATTCGGGGCCGCACGGGTCCTGCTGAAGCCGGCCTCTCCGGGCACCGGGGTCATCGCCAGCGGCGGCGTCCGCATCGTCCTCGACCTGGCAGGGATCAACGACATCCTCACCAAGTCCCTGGGATCGGACAACTCGCACAATACCATCAAGGCCACCCTCGACGGCTTGCGCCACCTGCGCAATGTCGAGGAAGTGGCCCGCTTTCGCGGGGTGCCCGTGGAGAGCCTTAGGTGAAGCTCGCCATCACACAGCGGCGGAGCGCCATCGGCCGCTCCCGCAAGCAGCAGCTCACGATCCGGGCCCTCGGCATCCGGCGGCTGCATCAGGTCGTCGTCCACGAGGACACTCCGCAGATCCGCGGCATGATCGCGAAGGTAGTGCACCTCGTCGAGGTGGTGGAACAGGAAGGATCATAGGGAGCGGCGACCATGCGACTCGGAGAACTCCGTCCCACCCCCGGCTCTCGCCGGGCGAGCACCCGCAAGGGGCACGGCCCTGGTTCCGGCAAGGGCAAGACCGCCGGCCGCGGGCACAAGGGCCAGCGCGCCCGGTCCGGCGCCCGCCGAGGCCGCCGCACCGGCTTCGAGGGCGGGCAGATGCCCCTGCATCGCCGTCTGCCGAAGAGCGGCTTCTCGAACCGGAGATTCCGAGTCGAGTACCAGATCGTCAACGTCGGAGCCATCCAGGCGGCGGGCCTCTCCGGGGAGGTCGGGCCGTCAGAGCTGGCGCGGGCGGGGCTGATCCGTAAGGCAGGCGATCGAGTGAAGATCCTCGGCGACGGCGAGTTGACGAGCCAGCTCGCCCTCCAGGCCCACGCCGCCTCCCGCGCGGCTCGGCAAAAGATCGAATCGGCCGGCGGTTCCTTCGAGGTCCTGGCCGGAGAGGCGGGCTGAGTCCGGCGTGCTCCAGAGCTTCAAAAACTGCTTCAAGATCCCCGATCTTCGGCGCAAGATCCTCTTCACTATCGGCATTCTGATCGTCTATCGCATCGGCGGTCAGATCACGGTTCCGGGGATCCGCGAGTCCGTGCTGCAGGAGTACTTCGCCGGCGCCGGAGGCACTCTCTTCGGGCTCTACGACATGTTCGTGGGAGGCGCCTTCACGCGGGCCACGGTCTTCGCGCTGGGCATCATGCCCTATATCAGCGCTTCCATCATCCTGCAGCTCATGGGCGCCGTCGTCCCCTTCTTCCAGAAGCTTCAGCGGGAAGGCGAGGAGGGGCGCAAGAAGATCAACCAGTACACCCGCTACGGCACCGTCCTCCTCGCGGGCGCCCAGTCTCTCGGCGTGAGCTATTTCCTGGAGAACATCCGGGGCCCTTCCTCAGGTGTGCCGGCGGTCATCGACGAGGGCTGGGGCTTCCGGATGCTGACGATGATCACCATCACCACGGGCACGATCTTCATCATGTGGCTGGGGGAGCAGATCACGGAGCGCGGCATCGGCAACGGCATCTCCCTGATCATCTTCGTCGGCATCATCGCCGAGCTGCCCTTCGCCGTGAAGGACGAGTGGCGCCACTACCTGCTGAACCGCGGATCGACGAAGAGCCTCATCGAGGAGATCTTTCTCCTGGCCCTCATCGTCGCCGTCGTGGCTGCCGTCGTTCTCCTCACCCAGGGCCAGCGGCGCATTCCCGTGCAGTACGCCAAGCGGGTGGTGGGCCGCAGGGTGTACGGTGGGCAGACGACGCACATACCGCTTCGGATCAATGCCGCCGGCGTGATTCCAATCATCTTCGCCCAGTCGATCATGTTCCTCCCGGGAACGGTGACCCAGTTCTTTCCCGCCAGCGAGTTCATGGCGAGCCTGGGGGCCTACTTCACGACGAGTTCCGTATTCTACTGGATCGTGTACGGCACCATGATCGTGTTCTTTACCTACTTCTACACCGCCATCGTCATGGACCCGCAGCAACTGGCGGACAACATGAAGCGACATGGAGGGTTCATCCCCGGCGTTCGGCCCGGCAAGCGAACCGCCGACTACATCGACCGCATCATGACGCGCATCACCCTGCCGGGATCGATGGCGCTGGCGGCGGTGGCCATCTTCCCGTTCTTCGTTATCGATCAGTTCAACGTCACGCCTTCGTACTCCCAGTTCTTCGGCGGAACGGGACTGCTCATCATCGTCGGTGTCTCCCTCGACACGCTGCAGCAGCTCGAGTCGCAGCTGATGACCCGCCACTACGAAGGCTTCATGAAGAAGGGGCGCATCCAGGGCCGGCGCTGACGGCTCGCGGAACCCAGGGAGTTGCCATGAAGGTCCGAGCATCCGTGTCGAGGCGCTGCGCCGATTGCAAGATCATCCGCCGTCACGGCGTGGTGCGCGTCATCTGCAAGCGCAACCCCCGGCACAAGCAGCGCCAGGGATAGGAGCGCGCGGGGCTCGAGTCCCGCGGACAAGGAGAGAGCACGCATGGCACGAATCGCAGGGGTCGACCTCCCACGGGACAAGCGCATCGACGTGGGGCTGACCTACATCTACGGCATCGGCCGTTCCTCGGCGGAGGCGATCCTGTCGGAGTCTCAGGTCACGTCCGATACCCGGGTGGGCTCCCTCTCGGAGCAGCAGGTCACGCAGTTGCGAAACATCATAGAGGGCAAGTACCGCGTCGAGGGGTCCCTGCGGGGCGAGGTCAACATGAACATCAAGCGGCTCATGGACCTGGGCTGCTACCGGGGTCTCCGCCACCGCCGGGGCCTGCCCGTCAGGGGCCAGCGGACCCAGACCAACGCTCGCACGCGGAAGGGGCCGAGGCGCGCCATTGCCGGCAAGAAGAAGGCTCCCCAGTAGCCGGTCCGACATACTGACTTCAACAGAGGATTGACTCGAATTGCCACCCGAAAGAGGCCGTCGCCGCCGCAAAAAGTCGAGGAAGGTGGAGGCTCTGGGCATCGCCCACATCCTGTCGACCTTCAACAACACCATCGTCACCCTCACCGATGTGGAGGGCAACGTGATCTCCTGGGCCACGCCGGGCAAGGTCGGCATCGGCGGTAGCCGCAAATCGACGCCCTTCGCCGGGCAGCTCGCCGCCGAGCGAGCCGCCCAGGAAGCGGTCAACATGGGACTGCGCCGCGTCGAGGTCTGGGTCAAGGGTCCGGGCGTGGGCCGTGATTCGGCGATCCGCTCCCTCCAGAACGCGGGGCTTGAGATCGCCGCCATCCGCGACAAGACACCGATCCCCCACAACGGCTGCCGCCCCCCGAAGCGGCGCCGTGTCTGAGGCCGACGGAGGTCGACGAGAATGAGCAGGTACACCGGACCCAACTGCAGGCTCTGCCGACGGGAGGGAGCCAAGCTGTTCCTCAAGGGCGAGAGGTGCACCCTCGAGAAGTGCGCCTTCGAGCGCCGCAGCTACGGCCCCGGACAGCACGGCCAGGGTATGCGGCGCAAGCAGTCCGAGTACAGCGTTCAGCTGCGGGCCAAGCAGAAGCTGGCGCGCATCTACGGGGTGCGGGAGGGGCAGTTCCGCAAGTACTACCGCGAGTCGACGCGGGTCCCCGGAGTGAGCGGCGACAACCTCCTGCGCCTGCTCGAGAGCCGACTCGACAGCATCGTCTACCGCCTGGGCCTGGCGCCGTCGCGCAAGGCGGCCAGACAGCTGGTGCGTCACAACCACTTCACCGTCAACGGCCGCCGGGTCAATATCCCGTCGTACCTGACCTCCCCGGGCGACGTGGTGGCCGTAGTCGAGGCCAGCAGGAAGCTGGAGATCATCCACGAGTCCCTCCGCCGCTCCCGCGAACTCGTGCCGTGGCTGTCGGTGGACAAAGCCAACCTCACGGGTACCGTGGTGGAGCGCTGCAACCGGGAGGACATACCGACGCCGGCGGAAGAGCAACTCGTCATCGAGTTCTACAGCCGCGTGTAGGCAACGAGGACTTTCACAAGGGATAGCGAAGCACATGGCTCTCGAAGGCATCCAGATGCCGAGGCTTCTCGAGATCGATCGGGAAAGCCTCACCAGCACCTACGGGAAGTTCACCTTCCAGCCGCTGGAGCGCGGATTCGGGGTCACCGTCGGACACGGACTGCGTCGGGTTCTGGTTTCCCAGATCCAGGGCGCAGCGATCAAGTCCGTCAGCATCGACGGCGTGCAGCACGAGTTCTCGGTCGTCACGGGGGTCCGCGAGGACGTTCCCGAGATCGTGCTGAACCTCAAGGAGGTGGCCATCCGGTATCACGGCGAGGAAGACCGCACCCTGCGTGTGGAAGCCAAGGGCGGTGAACTCACCGCCAAGGACCTTGCCATCGACTCCAGCGTGGAAATCATGAATCCAGATCTCCACATCGCCACTCTCGGCAAGGGTGTCACCCTCAACTTGGAGATCACCATCGGCAAGGGCCGGGGCTACGTCTTCGCCGAGGAGAACCGCACCGCCGAACAGCCCATTGGCACGATCCCTCTGGACACCAACTACTCTCCGGTGCTGAAGGTCAACTACGACATCGAGAACGCCCGCGTCGGCCGGCGCACCGACTACGACCGCCTCATGCTGGAGGTCTGGACGGACGGCTCCATGGGCCCCGACGACGCCGTGGCCCAGGCGGCCCGCATCCTGATCGAGCATCTCAGCCTGATCGCCAACTTCGAGGAGGAGCCCACCGGCGCCGGACACGAGAAGGAGGTAGACGAGGAGACCAGGCGCATCGCAAGGCTGCTGGCCACCCAGGTGGACGAACTGGAACTGTCCGTGCGATCGGCCAACTGCCTGCGCGCGGCGGGTATCTCCACCCTCGGAGAGCTCGTCTCCAAGAGCGAGGCCGAGATGCTCAAGTACCGGAACTTCGGCCGCAAGTCCCTGAATGAGCTGGGCGAGATCCTCGACTCCATGGACCTCTCCTGGGGCCTGGATGTGAGCAAGTACGAGGATATCGAGATCGAGGAGGAGCCGGCCTCTCTGGCTGAGGAGTACTGAGATGCGACACCGCCGACGAACTGCCAAGCTCGGGCGCGAGGCGAGCCACCGGAGGGCGATGATCGCCAACATGGTGAGCAGCCTCTTCGCCCACGAACAGGTTCGGACCACCGATGCCCGCGGCAGGGTTCTGCGGCGCACCGCGGAGCACATGATCACCTTTGCCAAGCGCGGCGATCTGCATGCCCGTCGCCAGGTGCTGCGTCACATACCGGACAAGTCGATCGTGGCCAGGCTCTTCGAAGAGATCGCCCCTCGCTACGCCGAGCGGCACGGAGGTTACACACGCCTGGTCAAGACCGGCACCCGCCGTGGCGATGGCGCCGAGATGTGCATCGTCGAGCTTCTCGACCGCCCCGGGGCCGATAGCCCCGCGGTGGTGCCCGAGGAGCCCGCAGAGAAGGAAGAGTGACACGAGGGGCGGCCGCGGACAGCAGCGAACGTCTCGGGCGGGGTGGGAGGTCCTTCCATCTCGCCTGCTTGTGTTCTCACCCCGCCCCCGGGTTCCGGTGGAGGAGGGATGAGACAGGGGGAACGCGTCATCGTCGAGATCGAGGGCCTGAGCGCGAAGGGCGACGGCCTGGCGGTTCAGGACGGCCGGGAGATCCTCGTACCGCGCAGCGTTCCGGGGGACCGGGCCGAGGTCTACCTCAAGCGCAAACGCAAGGGGCGCTTCGAGGGCGTCGTCGATGACCTCCTTGAGGAGGGAGTGCCTCGAGTCGACCCGTTGTGCACCCATTTCGGCCAGTGCGGGGGCTGCCGGTGGCAGGACCTCGGGTACGAGGACCAGCTGCGGCTCAAGGAGCGGATGGTCCGGCAGTCCTTCGAGGGCCGCGAGCTCGAGGTCGGGCGCTGGGAGGCCATCGCCCCGAGCCCGGATCCGTTCTACTACCGCAACAAGATGGAGTTCTCCTTCGGGAGCGGCCAGGGGCAGCCGTGGCTCGGACTGCACGTGCGCGAGCGCTTCAACCGTATCTTCGACCTGGAGGCCTGCCACCTCCAGTCGGAGGCTTCCAACGGGATCGTCGACGCCTTTCGCACCCACGCAACCCGCCTAGCCCTGCCGGTCTACGACCTGAAGAGCCACGAGGGTCTGCTCCGCTTCTTGGTCGTCCGGGAGGGGAAGGAGACCGGCCAGACCATGGTCAACCTCGTCGTCCGCGAGTATCCTCACGAGGGGGTGGACCAGCTGCTGGCGGGGGTGCTGGATCAGGTGGGAGAGGGGATCACCACCTGCCTCGTCACCCGCCACAGCGGCAAGGCCCAGATCGCCGCCGGCGAGGAGAGCTTCCTCATCAAGGGCGGGGGCCGCATCAGCGAGCGCTGCGGGGACCTCGAGTTCGAGATCTCCCCGCAGTCCTTCTTCCAGACCAACACCCGCGGGGCCGGCCAGCTATACGAGATCGTGGGGGAGTTCCTGGGCCGCGGCTTCGACGGGGAGGTCCTGGACCTGTATGCCGGTACCGGCGGCATCAGCCTTCACGTGGCCTCCCGGGCGCGCGCCGTCGTCGGCGTCGAGCAGGCACGGGAGGCGGTGGCCGACGCCCGCCGGAACGCGGAGCGCAACGGCATCGACAACTGCGCCTTCGTGGCGGCCCCGGCGGAGGAGGCCCTGGCGGACCTCTGCCAGGAGAGGACGGAGCGCTTCGAGACGGTCATCGCGGACCCGCCCAGGGCCGGGCTGCACCGGAAGGTGGTCGAGGGGATCGTCGCTCTCGGCCCGCCGGCGATACTGTATGTCTCCTGCAATGCGGAGAGCCTGGCCGAGGACCTGTCGTCCCTGTGCGATGCCGGCTACGACCTGGAGCGGGCGCGGCCGGTGGACCTGTTCCCCCACACCCCCCACTGCGAGGTGGTGGTCCGCCTCGCCCGTTCCCCCCGATGGAGCGGGCAGGATCCCGGTTGATCCACGGAAGGGAGCCTCGACCGTGAACGACTCCGGCCCGCGGGAGAAGGCGCATCCCCGGATCCTCGTGGTGGCTCCGGAAGAAGAGGCCACGCACCAGTTGATCTCCTACCTTCGCCGCGAGGGTTTCGAGGTCCTGGCCGCCCGCGAGGGAGCCGCCGCCTACGACATCCTCGACTCGGAGCCGGTGGACGCCCTCGTCTGTCCCCTCGCCGACAGCCGCATCGACGGCTTGCGGCTGGTGCGCCTGGCCCGGGAGCGCAACCAGGAGATCTGCGCCATCGTCTCCACGGGTTCCGACGAGATAGAGCTCGGCACCGAGGCCATGCGCGAGGGGGCCTACGACTTCCAGGTCCGCCCCCTGAACCTGAGCAAGGTGAGGGCCGTTCTCGATCGCGGCCTGTCTTATCAGCGGCTGGTGGGAGAGGTCTCCGACCTTCAGCGGCGCCTGGACGAGCGTTACCGCTACGGCGGCATCGCCCGACGGTCCTCCCTCTGGCAGCGGATCTACGCCCAGATCGAACAGGTCGCCAGGTCCCGCGCCACGGTCCTGCTCACGGGGGAGACCGGCACCGGCAAGGGAGAGGTGGCCAAGGCGGTCCATCAGCAGAGCCCCCGCCGTGACCGCCCCTTCGTGGAGACGAACTGCGGCGCCCTCCCAGAGAGCATCGTCGAGAGCGAGCTCTTCGGACACGAGCGGGGTGCCTTCACCGGCGCCAGTACCTCGCGCAAGGGCCGCTTTGAGCTGGCCGACATGGGGACCCTGTTCCTCGACGAGGTGGGGGATCTGTCCCCGGCGACGCAGGTCAAGCTCCTGCGCGTCATTCAGAGCGGCGAGTTCGAGCGCGTCGGGGGGACATCCACCCTGCGGGCCGACGTTCGCCTTATCGCCGCCACCAACCGGAACCTCGAAACCATGGTCGAGGAGGGGAGCTACCGCGCGGACCTCTACTACCGGCTCAACGTAGTCACCATCCACATCCCCCGACTCGGCGACTGCCGCGAGGACATCCCCATCCTGGTGAACGAGTTCCTGCGCCAGTTCTCCCGGGAGAACGGACGCGAGACCCACGTCCTGGACCCGGCCGCCATGGACGCCCTGATGGACTACGACTGGCCGGGCAACGTCCGCGAGCTGAAGAACTGCGTGGAGGGGATGGTGGTCATGTCGGCTCCCGGCCGCGAGCTGACCACTTCCGACGTGCCGGCCCACATACGAGGCGTCCCACCGGGAAGCGACCGGGGAGGTCTGCACCCAGGCATGACGATGAAGCAAGTCGAGAGGCTCGCCATCGAGCAGACCCTCAAGGCGGTCGGCCACGACCGCCGCAAGGCGGCGAAGGTGCTCCAGATCGGACTGAGCACCCTCTATCGGAAGGAGAAGGAGTATGGACTCCGGCTGTGAGGACTAGCCCCGGCCGCCGTATAGCTGGCGAATCATGCGGTCGAGGGACTTCTGCGGGTCGGCCAGGATCTCGGGCGTGATCTCGAACCGGTCGAGCTCCAGGAGCTTGAGGCCGTGTCCGTAGTCGGAGAACAGGTCGGCGCAGATCTCCCCCGGAAGCCGGTCCTCGGAGGCCGCGCGCTCGCCCAGGCTCGCCAAGGCCGGGCCGGTGAACTCGAAGCGGATGCCGTGGTCCCTCTCGAAGCCGGAGGTGAAGGCCTCGATCGAGCTCTCCGCCACCAGGCGATCGAGGACCCGGGCCGGGTGCTCGACAACCTCGGGGGTGAGGTGGAAGGCGTCGAGGTCGAGAGACGGGAGCCGGCACTCGAAGTCCAGCAGGACCTTTTCCACGGCGCTCACCAGGCCCCGGGCGCCGGTCCGTTCCTCGAAGGCCCGGTCGGCCAGGAGCTGGAGCGCTTCGTCGCAGATCCTCAGGTCGATGCCGTAGGCGAGGAAGTCCCTTACCTTGGAGACGACGACGCTGCTCATGGGGCTGCGCAGGATCTCGAGGAGATCGGCGCGGGAGAGTTCCTCGAGGACGGCGACCACCGGAAGGCGGCCGATGAACTCCGACTCGAAGCCGTACTCCAGCAGGTCCTCGGCGCGGATCTGCTGGAGGATGGCCGAGTCGTCCGGCACCGCGCCGGCTCCGTCCGCTTCTGGCGGACGGAAGCCCATGGCTCCGCGGTTGAGGCGCCGGCGGATGATCTCCTCAAGACCGGCGAAGGCGCCGCTGACGACGAACAGGATGTGCCGGGTGTTCACCTTCTTGCGTTCCACCTTGCCGGTGCGTTGCATCTGCATCACCGACTCCATCTGCGAAGGCAGATCGTGAGGAGAGCGCAGATCGACCTCGGTCTCCTCCATCAGCTTGAGGAGGTTGCGCTGGACGCCGGTGCGCGAGACATCCGGGCCGCTGGTGCGGCCGCTGGCGGCGATCTTGTCGATCTCGTCGATGTAGATGATGCCGTGCTGGGCGAGGTCGATATCGCCGTCGGCTTCGGTCACCAGCTCGCGGACCAGGTCTTCCACGTCGCCGCCCACGTACCCCGTCTCGCTGAATTTGGTGGCGTCCGCCTTGACGAAGGGGACGCCGAGGCGCCGGGCGATGAGGCGGATGAGGTAGGTCTTGCCAACTCCTGTCGGCCCCACCATGAGGATGTTGTTCTTGATCTGGCCGACGATGTCCTCGGTCTCGTCGGGGGGAAGGCTCAAGCGGTTGAAGTGGGTGCAGATCTTGGTGGCGAGGATGGCCTTGGCCCGGGGCTGGCCGACGACGTAGCTGTCGAGGTGGGCGATCAGTTCCCCGGGCTTGAGGTGGAACTCCAGCTGAACGCCGTCGGGTGCTCCGGACTCGGCGCCCTCTCCGGGGCCCGCGGTCTCGGACCCCGCCGATTCCGTGGGCTCCTCATCGCCCCGGTTCCCTTCGGCGAGGATCCTGCGCAGCTGCTCCGGGTCGAACCCGGGTCTCTCGGAGCGACTCATCATGTTGGGGGCGAAGGAGATCGATGGTGGTGAAAGGACCTGCCCCCGGCGAATGTAACCGGGCCCCTCAACCGGGACAAGGCACCCTCCGGCTCGTGCGTGCCCTTTGGGCCCTGGCCGTGCTCGGCGGCGCCCAGGTCTCTGCGGCGCCGGACGACGGGCGCCACTCGCGAGCGGCGGAACGTCTGTTCTCGCAGGCTCTCGCAGCGTATGAGGAAGCCCGCTGGCGGGAGGCGGGCGAGCTCTTTCTCGCCGTCACCGAGCGGCCTTCCAATCAGCGCACGAGGGCGTCCCTGCTGATGCTTGGCCGCAGCCGCCTGCTTCTGAACGATCCCGCCGGGGCCGTGGAGGCGGCGCGCCGGCTGCTCCGGGTGGGCTCCGGGGGGCGCTACGGCCCGGATGCCCGGCTGATCGCAGGCGACGGGTACTACAGGCTGGGACGAATCGATGAGGCCCTCTCGCAGTACGTCCGGCTCCTCGAAGGGGCCGCCCCCGCGGCGGTAAAGGCGAGCGCCGCCGAGCGCCTGGCGGCGCTGGTGATGAACCGTTCCCTCGACGAGGATGCCCAGGACCGCGTCCGTCGCCAGCTGGGCCCCCGGCGCCTGCGCGATCTCCTGCTCTTCGGAGAGGCGCGTTGGTACGCGCGGCTCGGCTGGGTAGAACTCGCCCGCCAGCGGCTGTCGGCGTACATCGACAGCGTCGGTGAAGCGGGGATGTTCCACCGTCTCGCACAGTCCCGACTCGAGGAAGGGCCGCCTCCCGCGCCTGCACGTGAGCCCGTCCGCGATCCGGAGGCCGCGGGCTCCGCCCGCCGCCCGGGGGTGCCGCGGCTCGGTGTGCTCGCACCCCTCTCCGGCCGCGAGGGGGCGTACGGCGCCGACCTGCTCGCCGGTGTGAAGTTTGCCAACCATCAGCTCGGACAGCCCTTCGATCTCGTCGTCGTCGACGTCGGCGCCGAGTACGAGGACTTCGAGGAGGAGAAAGTCCCCATCCACCAGAGCGATGGGGACCGGCTCCTCCGCGTCGTCTCCGGGGCCCGCTACCTGGTGCGGGAGGCGAGGGTGCAGGCGATCGTCGGTCCCGTCAACTCCGCATCCTGCGCCGCCGCCGCCGTCGTCGCCGAAGCAGCCGGGGTGCCGCTCATCGCCCCCCTGGCGCAGCAGAGCGGGCTTGACACCCTGGGGGGGCACATCTTCCAGATGAACCCGATTCCCGAGGTGCAGGGGCAGGCTCTCGGCGAGTACGCAACCCTCGTGCTGGGCTTGCGGACCCTGGCCATCCTGTCGCCGCTGAACGACTACGGACACGCCTTCGAGAGGGCCTACACCGCCGCCGCCGTGGCCAACGGCGGGCGGATCGTCCACAGCGAGTGGTACTATCCCGGAGAGCAGAAGGACTTTCAGGCGCAGTTCAAGGAGCTGCGCAGGATCGGCTTCTCCATCGAGCCGCCGGAGATGCCCGGTGCCGAGCTTCTCGACTCGCTCCAGGCGGCCCTTCTGGACACGGCACGCCAGGGGAAGTCGACCTTCCGGGACCTCCTCGAGCGGGGCTCCGAGCCCGGGAAGCAGCCCCCGGATTCGACCGAGATCTTCGTCGAGTCGATCGACGGCGTGGCGGTCATCATCGAGGACTTCGAGGACGCCCGCACCATCGCCCCCCAGCTTCGCTTTCACCGCATCCGGACGCAGCTCATTGGCAACGCTACCTGGTACGATCCGGAGGAGATCGCGGACCTCCGGTCTGGTGAGCGCCAGCACCTGCAAGGCTGCATCTTCGTCTCCCGGCGCCAGGGATCGGAGCGGGAGCGCGGCTTTGTGAACGGCTTTCGAGCCCGCACCGGACGGGACCCGGGCTACGCCAGTGCGGGATACGACGCCGCTCGTCTTGTGATGGAGGGCTGGGAAGCCGGCCACCGCAGCCGCTCCGAACTGCGGAGGTACCTCGCCGCCGTGCGCAACTACGAGGGCGCCTCCGGCCGGGTGAGCTTCACGCCCTCGCGCCGCGTCAATTCGGAGCTGACCCTCCTGAGGATCGATGGCCGGGGGCGCCTGCGGTCCATGGCCCGCGGCGACCTGCCTTCCCTGACCCTCGACAGGGACGACGAGCCGCCGGTCGGGTCGGGGCCCCGGGACTGAGGGCCGCGCCTGTCCGGCGTTGCCCGTTCCAACACATCTGCGTACTTTTTGCCGATTCTTCGGGCCGCGCAGGATCGGAAAGATGTCACATGCCGACGTACGACTATGAGTGCAGCACCTGCGGACATCGGTTCGAGGCGCTCCAGAGAATCACCGCCGAGCCGCTGAAGAGGTGTCCCCGGAGCGAGTGCCCGAAGGGCACGGGGCAGGGCAGGGTGCGCCGCCTGATCGGCACCGGCGGCGGCCTGCTCTTCAAGGGCTCCGGCTTCTACATCACCGACTATCGGAGCGACAGCTACAAGAAGGCGGCCAAGGCCGAGAAGGCCGACTCGAAGTCGCCCTCCAAGTCCGATGGAGGGGGCAAGGGCGACTCCGCGAAGACGAAGAGCCCCTCCAAGTCGGGCGACGACTGAGCCGAAGGGAACCGCGGCGCCGGCGGGGCGTCTTTTGCTCGATGTGACTTCCGGCCGCCGGCCGCAAAGACAGAGAGACAGCACGTGGGTAGCGAGATGGGCAGGCGATGGCGGGTCAGATGCCTCGGAACGATCGGGGCGGCCGTGCTCTGGGCCTGGGCGGGATGCAGCGGGCCTTCTCCCGATCAACAGTTGGAAGAGGCCCTGCGGGCGGCCCAGGCGGCGGCCCGGGATTCGGCCCGGGTGGCCTCGGCGGTGGAGCTTCTCGAGGCTTGGCTGCAGGCCCACCCCGGCGAGGAGGGCGTCCCCCGGGCCCTGAAGCAGCTGGCTGTCCTGCGCCAGCAGGGCGGCGACATGACCGGCGCCCTCACCCAGTACCGGCGCATCCAGGCGGAGCATCCGGAGAGCGACGAGGCGGATGAGGCGCAGTTCATGGTCGCCTTCATCCTCGAGGAGCACTTCGGCGACATCGAAGCGGCGAGAGCCGCCTACCAGGCGGTCGTAGACAACTACCCGGGTTCGGAGCTGGCGGCCAACGCCCGCCAGCTGCTGCCCCATGTGGGACGCCCCCCGGAAGAGTGGGTCAGCTTCCAGGAAGGGGACAGCACCTCCTCGCCTTGAGCTTCTGTCGACGGGGGATGACGCCGCTCCCAAGCAGGACGGCACCGGGATAGGGGCTGTCCACGTGCAGGCAAGCCCGGACATCAGCGCCCTCACCGAGCGCATCGAGGAGGAGAGTGTCCTCGTCACCCGCGTTCTGGCGGAGATGGACCGCGTCATCGTCGGTCAGCGGCAGATGGTGGAGCGGATCTTCATCGGTTTTCTGTGCGGCGGACACATCCTCCTCGAAGGTGTTCCCGGCCTCGCCAAGACCCTGACGGTGAGCAGCCTGGCCCGCATCATCCGGGGCCGCTTCAACCGCATACAGTTCACTCCCGACCTGCTCCCGGCAGACCTCACCGGGACGCTGATCTACGAGCAGCACTCGGGCGGGTTCGTCGCCCGCAAGGGGCCGGTCTTCGCCAACCTCATCCTCGCCGACGAGATCAACCGGGCCCCGGCCAAGGTGCAGAGCGCCCTACTCGAGGCGATGCAGGAGCGCCAGGTGACCATCGGCGACGAGAGCTACGGCCTGGACGATCCGTTCCTGGTGATGGCCACCCAGAACCCGATCGAGCAGGAGGGGACCTATCCCCTTCCCGAGGCCCAGATCGACCGCTTCATGCTGAAGGTCCGGGTCGACTACCCGGAGCGCGACGAGGAGCGTCAGATCCTGGAGCGCATGTTGGAAGACCGCGAGATCCCCGTCGAGGCGGTGGCTGGCCTCGACGACATCCTGCGGCTGCGCGAGTCGGTCCGGCTGGTGTACATGGACGGCAAGATCAAGGACTACATCGTCGACCTGGTGCAGACTACGCGCGAGCCCGGCCTTGCCGGCCTGGAGGAGTTGGCGTCGCTCATCGAGTACGGCGCCTCGCCGCGGGCGACGTTGTTCCTGGCCCGGGCGGCCCGGGCCCACGCCTTCATCCGGCGCCGCGGCTACGTCACCCCCGAAGATGTGAAGGCCGTGGGCCCCGAGGTGCTCCGCCACCGGGTGGCCACCAGCTACGAGGCCGAGGCCGAGCAGATCGACTCCGACCGCATCGTCCAACAACTGTTCGATCACGTCGAGGTGCCCTGAGCCCATGGTCCCAAGGGAGATCCTCGACAAGGTGCACCGCATCGAGATCCAGGCCCGCCGCCTGGTGAGCGACCTCTTCGCAGGCGAGTACCACTCCGCCTTCAAGGGGCACGGGATGCAGTTCGCGGAGGTCCGCGAGTACCAGCCGGGCGACGACGTGCGCACCATCGACTGGAACGTCACCGCCCGCGCCGGCGGCAAGCCCTTCGTCAAGGTCTTCGACGAGGAGCGCGAGCTCACCGTCCTCCTCGTGGTCGACGCCAGCGCCTCCGGAGCCTTCGGGTCGGGCCCGCGGATGAAGGGGGAGGTCTCGGTGGAGATCTCCGCCCTGCTGGCGTTCTCGGCGATCCGCAACAACGACCGGGCGGGGCTGCTGATCTTCACCGACGATGTGGAGGTCTTCGTGCCCCCCAAGAAGGGCCGCCGCCACGTGCTGCGCGTCATCCGCGAGCTGCTCTACCACCGCCCTCGCGGCCGGGGCACCTCGATCGCCGCGGCCCTGGAAACCCTCGACCGCGTCATCGCCCGGCACGCCGTGGTCTTCGTCATCTCCGACTTCCTGGATACCGGTTACGAGCGCGCCATGCAGCGCGCCGCCCGCCGCCACGACGTGATCGCCGTGACCGTGGAGGACCCCCGGGAGTTGGAACTGCCCGACGTCGGCTTCGTCACCTTTCAGGACGCGGAGACCGGCGAGCAGGTGATCCTCGACAGCGGCCACGCCGAGGCTCGGGAGAGGTTCGCCGACATGCGCTGCCAGGCCGCCCTGCAGCGCAGCCACGCCTTTCGCCGACTCGGCGTCGACGAGATCCGCATCGACGCCACCGGCGACCACGTGGAACCGCTGGCCCGTTTCTTCCAGAGCCGCATGAGCCGCAACTGACAGGAGAGTCATTTCCGTGATCGAAGTCCGCGAGTTGTCCAAACACTACGGAGAGGTGACGGCCATAGAGGACGTCACCTTCCGCGTCGAGACCGGGCAGATCCTGGGGTTTCTCGGCCCCAACGGGGCGGGAAAGACGACGACCATGCGCATCGTCACCTGCTATCTTCCCCCCTCTTCCGGGACGGCCGCCATCGACGGCTTCGACGTCCTCGAGGAGTCGATGGAGGTTCGGCGGCGGATCGGCTACCTGCCCGAGTTGCCGCCCCTCTACAGCGACATGACAGTGGATGCCTACCTCGGTTTCGTGGCCCGCATCAAGGGCGTGCCCTCGGCGGTGCTCTCTTCGCGCATCGACGAGACGATGGAGAAGACCGGCGTCGCCCACGTGCGGCGCAGCCTGATCGGCCACCTCTCCAAGGGCTACCGCCAGCGCGTCGGGCTGGCGCAGGCCCTGGTTCACAACCCCAGCGTGCTCATCCTCGACGAGCCCACGGTGGGCCTCGACCCGAAGCAGATCATCGAGATCCGCGAGATGATCAAGTCCTTGCGGGGCGAGCACACCATCGTCCTCTCCACCCACATCCTGCCGGAGGTGTCGATGACCTGCGAGAAGGTGGTCATCATCGACAAGGGCCGTATCGTCGGCGAGGGATCCCCGGAGAGCCTGACGGAGCAGTTGAAGGAGGGCGAGCTGCTGCGCGCCCGCGTCGCCGGGCCCCGGGAGGACGTCCTCCGCCTGGTGCGGGGGATTCCGGGGGTGCTCGAGGTCAAGGAGGAGAGCGGCGACGAGACCGCTGCCGGCGAGGGCGTGTACGTGGTGACCGCCGCCCCCGGCCAGGATCTCCGCGATCCCCTGGCGAAGGCGGTCGTCGACGGCGGCTACGGCCTGCGCGAGCTGCGCAGCCTAGACATGACCCTGGAAGACATCTTCCTGCGTCTCACCTCCGAAGCCGAAGGAGCCCAGTGATGCGCAACTTCCTCGCCATCTACACCAAGGAGCTGCGCTCCTACTTCGTCTCGCCCGTGGCCTACGTGATCGCCGGCGTCTTCCTGTTCCTCTCCGGGTACCTGTTCCGCAACATCCTCATGCAGTTCAACTTCTGGTGCCTCCAGTTCAGCCAGCGCCAGCAGTTCATGCAGGGGGCCATGCCGAGCCTGAACCTCAACGAGATGGTGGTCACCCAGTTCTTCGCGGTCATGGACTTCATCTGGCTCCTCGTGGTGCCCATGCTGACCATGCGGCTCTTCGCGGAGGAGAAGAAGAGCGGCACCATCGAGCTCCTCATGACCTCCCCCGTCTCCACGGTGCAGGTCCTCCTCGGCAAGTTCTTCGCCGCCCTGACCCTCTACACCATCATCGTCGCCCTGACCCTCGTCTTCTGCCTCATCCTCGAGGTCTACGGCGATCCGGACTGGGGGCCGATCTGGTCGGCCTACCTCGGCTACCTGCTCCTCGGGGGTACCTTCGTCGGCGTCGGGGTCCTTGCCTCGTCCCTGACGGAGAACCAGATCGTCGCCGTGCTGCTCTCCTTCGGTGCGCTGCTGCTCCTGTGGCTGATCGACTGGTCGGCGAGCTTCGCCGGTCCTACGGCGGCCAAGCTGCTCTCCTACCTGTCGATCATCCAGCACCTGCAGGATTTCCAGCGCGGTGTCATCGACACGGCGGACGTCCTGTTCTACCTGAGCTTCATCTTCTTCTGCCTGTTCCTCACCACCCGCGTCCTCGAGTCGAGGCGCTGGCGCCGATGAAGCCCTATTCGACCTTCGCCAGCCTCGCCGGCGCGGCCCTGCTCGCCGCCGCCGGTCTGGCCATGCTCCTCGAGCCCGAGGCGGTCTGGCTGCCGGCGGTCAACGCCGGCGTCGGGGCGCTGCTGGTCGCCGTGTCGGCAGTGCTCAATCCCGATCTCTTCCGCCAGTACGGGCGCTGGCTCAACGCCTTCTGGGGAGGGCTCCTGGTGCTGGCCATCCTCGGCATGGTGAACTTTCTCGCCGACCGCTATCCCCAGCGTCTCGACCTGACCGAGGGCCGGTTGCACAGCCTGGCGCCGTTGACCATCGAGACCCTGGAAGCCCTCGACAAGGAGGTGGAGGCCCTCGCCTTCATGGAGGAAGGGGAGGACGAGGAGCTGCGCGGCCTGCTGGAGCAGTATGCCGTGCACGGCGGCGGCCGTTTCGACTTCGAGTTCGTCGATCCCGACCGCGATCCCGCGAGGACCCAGGAGTACGGCGTGCGCGCCTACAACACGCTGGTCCTGGCCGCCGGCGCCGAGCGCCAGAGCCTCACGGAGCTGACGGAAAAGGAGATCACCAACGCCATGCTCAAGGTCCTCCGGGACCGGCGGGAGCGGGTCTGCTTCACCGTGGGCCACGGAGAGCGGGGCGTCGGCAACCTCGAGTCCGACCTGGGACTGCTGGCCGAGCGCCTTCGGGAGATCGACTACGTGGTTGGCGACTCTCTGTTCCTGGCGCGTGAGGCGCGCGTGCCCGAGGACTGCCGCGTGCTCATCGTGGCCGGCCCGCGGTCGCCGTTCCTCGGCCACGAGGTCGAAGCCGTGCGCACCTACCTGCAACGCGGCGGCTCTCTCCTGGTGCTGGCCGAGGCGCTGGAGGAGAGCGGCCTCGACGAGCTCATGGGGGAGTGGGGGGTGGTGACGGGTGACGACTTCGTCATCGATACCAGCGGCATCGGGTCGCTCTTCGGACTCGATTTCACCATTCCCGTGGTCACCACCTACGACGACCGGCACCCCATCGCCCGGCGCCACCGGGGCGGCGTCATGACCTTCTACGAGCTCGCCCGCTCCGTCGAGCTCGACTCGGCCGCCGTGGCCGCCAACTCGGCGACGGCCGCGGTCCTGGCACGGACCAGTTCCGCGAGCTGGGCGGAGACGGACCTGGCGGTCCTGGGCGAGGGGTCTGGGGCGGACCGCACCGTACGTCTCGACGACTCCGACCGGCGCGGACCCGTCGGCCTCGGGGTGGCGGTGGCCGACACCGCCGCCGGGGGCCGGCTCGTGGTCTTCGGCGACGCCGACTTCGCGAGCAACCGCTACTTCGACACCCAGGGCAACGGCGACCTCGCCCTGAACGCGGTGAGCTGGCTCGCCGAGGACGAGGCCCTGATCTCGATTCGGCCGCGGGACCCCGGTTTCAACCCCATCGCACTCACCGAGGCGCAGTCGGACTGGATCTTCTGGATCACGCTGATCATCTACCCGGCGGCCATCGCCGCCGCCGGCTTCGTCGTCGTCTCCCGGTCCGGCCGCTGGAGCCTGCGCGACCTGGCCGCAGCCGGTCTCGCCGTGGCCCTGTCCCTCGGCGTTCTCGGCCTGCTGAACTACCTCGGCGACCGCTATCACTGGCGTCTCGACCTGACCGAGGACGCCCTGTTCACCCTGGCCCCCGAGAGCCTGGAGCTGCTTCGCGAGGCCGACGACGCTGGCAAGTACATCCAGGTCCGCACCTTCATGTCCGACATGGAGGGCGGCCGCTTCCAGGAGATCGTCAAGGAGTACGGGTACCGCTCCCGCCGCTTCGATTTCGAGACCGTCGATCCTCAGAAGGACGCCCTCCTGGTGCGCCGGTACGGCATCCGCGAGCGGGGCACCTCCATCGTCGAGGTCACGGGCGGAGGCCAGGTGGTGACCGAGCGCTTCGCCGAGCAGAGCGAGGAAGCCCTGAGCAACGCCATCCGCCGGGCCCTGGCAGCCGACGAGCGCGCCATCGGCTTCGTCGGGGGCCACGGAGAGGGCCGTCTGACCGACGTCGACGGGGAGGGCTACAGCATTCTCAACGGGCGGCTCAAGGAGATGAACCTGCGGGTTCGCGACTCCCTCCGGCCCGGCGCCGACGACCTCTCGCAGGTGCAGGCCCTGGCCGTCCTGGGGCCGCGGAGTCCGTTGAGCGCCGCCGAGGTCGAAGGCGTGCGCCGGTTCATGGAGCGGGGAGGCGACCTGCTGCTTCTCGTCGATCCCGGGCGGGACAGCGGCCTGGAAACCCTCCTGCGCGACGAGTACGACATCGATATCGGAGACGACTTCGTCGTCGACCTGAGTGGTCTCGGGCAGCTCCTCGGCACCGACGTCTCGGTGCCGGTGGTCCTGCGCTATGGCGATCACCCGATCACGGAGGGCGCCGTCCGCGGCCAGATGAGCTTCTTCCCCATGGCTCGGTCGGTGAGCGCCACCGCGGGCGGCTTCGAAGTGGAGGCCCTCGCCTTCACCGACCGCAACGCCTGGGGGGAGTCCGACCTGAGCGTGCTCACGGGCGAGGAAGGGGGCGCCATCGACTTCGATCCAGAGAGCGACCGCCCCGGCCCCATGTCCCTGGCGGTGGCGTCCACGGCCGAGGCCGACTCGGCGGCGGAGGGCGACGGCACCCGGATCGTTGTCTTCGGAGATGCCGACTTCGCCCGCAACCAGCACATCAGCCAGCAGGCCAACGGCGAGTTGGCGGCCGCTGCGGTCCGCTGGCTCACCGAGGGCGAGGAGAGCCTGAC
Source organism: Gemmatimonadaceae bacterium (assembly GCA_026706075.1). Lineage (GTDB taxonomy): Bacteria > Latescibacterota > UBA2968 > UBA8231 > UBA8231 > UBA8231. The sequence goes on along the minus strand of JAPOZM010000122.1, from coordinate 121,471 downwards.
GATCCCGCCGAAGCAACCGAGGTTCAACCCGATCAACCTGGTCGGTACGGCGGGCAGCGTCGTCCTCTGGGTCTCCGTCTTCGTCCTGCCCTTCGCCGTGGCTCTCTCCGGCTTCGTCATCATGCTGCGCCGGGGTTACGGGACCTATGTCAGCGGCTTCGTGACCTGGCTCGTCTACAACTTCCTGGCCCTGGGCACCTGGTACTACATCATTGGCGTCATCGGCCTCGGGGAGGCCAGCCTCTGGCGGGGGGAGGGCTACCTCGTCCTGGGTCTGATCTGCTGGGGCCTGGGCTACGGCCTCTACAAGCGCGAGCCCCGGGTCTGGCCGCCCGCCTTGGCGACCCTGGCGGCCAACGCGGGTCTGGCCTTCGTGGCCGTCCCCGAGCCGACGCTGCAACTGGTGCTGGCGGGGCTGAGCATCGCCAACGCCTGCATCCTCGTCTGGATTCGTCGCGACTTCCAGCCGGCCGCCGCTGCGGCCTGAGCCACTTGCACGAGAGGCACCACACATGGGTCTGAAGACGAACCTCGTCATCAGTGGGATCTTCGTCGCCCTCCTGGGCTTCGTCTACTTCTACGAGATCAAGGGAGGCGAGCGGCGCCAGGTCGAGGCCGAGCGCTCCCGCCAGCTCCTCGACTTCAGCGACCACGAGGCCCGGCGCCTCACCATCGACCGGGGCGACACCGTAGCCGTCCTGGAGAAGTCGGAGGAGTCCTGGCACCTCACCCGTCCCGTCTCCACCGGCGCCGACCAGCAGGCGGTGGAGCGCTACCTGAGGAACCTGCGCGAGACCGAGACCGAGGGCGACCCCCTGCAGGACAGCGCCTCCGTGACCGGCGACTCCGGGCGCCTGGCGGCCTACGGCCTGGACCGGCCGCGCCTGAAGGTGCACCTCGACCTCGCCGGGGAGCCGGCCCCCCTCGACACCCTGCGCTTCGGCGACGACACCCCCACCGAGCGCTTCACTTACCTGCAGCGTTCGGGGGACAACCCGGAGGTCCTGAGGGTGCGCGCCTGGCGCTTCGACAACCTCGACAAGGGCCTCTTCGATCTGCGCGACCGGCGCCTGCTGGCCTTCGAGGAGGAGGAGGTCGGGAGCCTGCGGCTCGATCGAGCCGGCGGACGGGTGGAGGTCTCGCGGCAGGGCGGCGGCTGGCGTATCGACCTGCCGGTGGCCCGGGAAGCCGACGCCGAGGGGGTCGACGGCATCCTGTCGCGACTGCAGAACTCGGAGGCCACGCGCATCGCCTTCGAGCAGCCCACCGCCGACGAGCTGGCGGCGACCGGGCTGCAGGAGGGCTCGGCCCTGGCGGAGGTCACCCTGTGGATCGGGGAGGACCGGGCGGAGAAGCGTCTCCGGATCGGGGCCGAGGCCGGAGAGGGAGACCGCTTCGCCCGCGACTCCAGCCGACCCCAGGTCTTCGCCGTCGACTCCACCGTGGTCAACAAGCTGCTCACGCCCCTGCCCGAGCTCCGGGAGAAGAAGCTCCTGGCCTTCTCGGAGGAGGAAGTCTCCAGGATCGAGCTGTGCCGCCGGGGAGAGAGAATTTTCGCCGCCACCCGGGACAGCGCCGGCACCTGGGACCTGGTCGACGCCGCCGGCCGGGAGCCCAAGTCCTGGCGCTTCACCAGCCTGGTGAACGACATCATGGAGCTGAAGGCGGAGGACTTCGTTCAGGACGACGGCCCCGGCGGGAGCCTCGTCCTCGCCGCCTTCGGCCTCGACTCGCCGCAGCTGTCAGTCCGCGTGAGTCTCACCGGCGACCGAACCGTCGAGTTCCTGGTGGGCGCGACGACGGAGGACGGCGGCGCGTACGCCATGCGCGCCGATGTGGCCACCGTGGTCACCATCGACGGGGAGGCCGTGGTGAACCTCGACCTGAGCCTGGACGACGTCTCGAGGCCCGTGGAGGAGGCCTCGGAAGCCGTGGAGCCGGCCGACGGGTAGGCGGTCCCGCCGGATGGCAGCGTTCCTCGTCCTCGCAACCCTGATCGCACCCGCCGTCGGCTCCACCATCCACGCCGACGCGCCCCTCCTGACGGCGGAGGTCGACACGGCGAAGGCCCGTCTCGGAGATCCTGTGACTCTGCTCCTCCGGGTCGAGCGTCCGGCCTCGAGCCGCTCCGTCTTCCCGGAGCTTCCCCAAGGGCTGGGTTCCTGGGAGGTCCGCTCGCGGTCGGAGCCGGCCACCACCACCACCGCCGCCGGCCTCCAGATGGACGAGCGCCGTTACGGGCTGGCCGCTTACGAGCTCGATGCGGGAGAGATCCCGCCCGTGGAGGTTCTGGTCGTCTCGGCGGCCTCGGACACGGCGAGGCTCGCTTCGGCGCCGATCCCCGTCGAGATCGTCTCCTCCCGCAACCCGGAGGAGGGAGACGCGCTGCGGGCGATCAAGCCTCCCATGGCGATCCCCGGCGGCATTCCCCTGTGGCTCGCCGCCACCCTGGCGGCGGTCCTGGCCGTGCTCGCGGCCTGGCTCGTGAGCCGCTTGCTGCTGCGGCCCGGCAAGGAATCGCCGTCGCCGCCGCCCCCGCCGCCGCCGGCGCCCGTGGACTACGAGAGGGAGTTCACCCTCATCGCCGAATCGGGGCTGCTGCAGCGCGGCGCCCTGAAGCTCTACTACACACGGCTCTCCGAGGTGATGCGCCGCTTCCTCGAGGACCGTCTCTCCGTCGACAGCCTGGACCGCACGACCTCGGAGGTCGCCGCCGATCTGCGTCGGGCGCCGGAGCCGCCCGACACCGGGATCCGCGAGGGGATCATCGGCTTCCTGGAGGCGGCGGACCTGGTCAAGTTCGCCAGGGGCGAGCCCCCTCTCCCGGAGGCGTCGGCGGCGCCGGAGGAGGGCCGGCGGCTGGTGGCCGGCGCCGGGCAGCAGCTGCGGGCCCGGGTGGAGACCCCCGCCGCGGTGCCGACGGAAGCGTGAGCGATGGACGAGCTCCGGTTCGCCGATCCGGTCTTCCTGCTCCTGCTGCTGCTGCTGCCCCTGATGGGATGGCGCCAACGGCGTCACGGTCAGCGGCTGCGGGGTTCGGTCCGCTATCCGGCGGTCAGCGACCTGCGCCGCTTGCCGGGCGGCCCCTGGGCGCCGCTCCGGCGGGTCCTGCCCGTGGTTCGGCTCCTGGGCGCGGCGTGTCTCGTCGTCGCCCTGGCCCGCCCCCAGAGCGGCGAGCGCGTCCAGGACGTCTCGGCCGAGGGGGTGGACATCATGCTCATCCTCGACGTCTCCGGCAGCATGAGGGCCCGGGACCTTGGCCCCGCGAGCCGGCTGGCGGTGGCCAAGGAGGTGGTGGCACGCTTCATCGCCGGCCGGGACACGGACCGCATCGGCATGGTCGTCTTCGCCGGGGAGAGCTTCACCCAGTGCCCGCTGACCCTCGACTACGACGTGCTCCTGCAGTTCCTGGACGAGATCCAGCTCGCCCACGAGAGCTGGGACGGCACCGCCATCGGCATGGCCCTGATCAACGCCGCCAACCGGCTGAGGGACGCCGGCGGGGAGGGGGAGCGGGGCCGCGTCGCCATCCTGCTCACCGACGGCGTCAACAACGCTGGCGAGATCAGCCCCCGGACCGCCGCCGAGGCGGCCGCCGCCGTGGGGGTGCGCGCCTACACCATCGGAATCGGCGCCGAGCCTGCGGGCATCATGGGCCGGGCCAGAGGCCTCGACTTCGACGAGCAGATCCTGCGCGCCATCGCCGCCACCACGGGAGGCAAGTACTACCACGCCACCAGCGGCGAGAAGCTGGCCGAGATCTACGCCGAGATCGGCCGCCTGGAGAAGACCGAGGTCACCAGCGAGGTCCACCTGCAGTACTCTGAGCTCTACGCCCTGGTCCTGTGGCCGGGGTTCCTCGCCCTGGCAGGGCACTTCCTGTTGACCTGCACCCGCTTCCGCAGCCTGCCCTGATCCGATGCGCTTCGCCGCCGAGCACAACCAATGGCTGCTGCTGCTGGTGCCTCTGGCGGCCTGGTTCGCCGCCTGGGCCCATGTCCGCCGCCGCCGCGACCTCGAGCGCCTCGCCCATGCCGCGGTGGCTCCCCGCCTCATCCGCAGCGTGAGCCGCACGCGGCAGCACCTGAAGTCCGCCCTCGCCGTGGTCGGGATCGGCCTGCTGGCGCTGGCCCTGAGCGGTCCTCGGTTCGGGGTCCGTCTGGAGATGGCCCAGCGACGCGGCGTCGACGTGGTCCTCCTCCTCGACCTGTCGCGCAGCATGCTCGCCGAGGACGTGCGCCCCAACCGGCTCGAGCGGTCGCGGCAGGCGATCGGCAAGCTGCTGGACGATCTTCAGGGCAACCGGGTCGCTCTCGTCGTCTTCGCCTCCACCGCCTACGTCCAGTGCCCCCTGACCCTCGACACCGCGGCCCTGCGCATGCTCCTCGGGGCGGTGGACGTGAACGCCATTCCCTCCCAGGGGACTTCCCTGGCCCGCGCCCTGGAGCTGGCGGAAGGAGTCTTCGACCCCGAGGACCGGCAGCACAAGGTGGCCGTCCTCTTCAGCGACGGCGAAGCCCATTCCGGTTCGGCGGCCGACGCCGCCGCGCGGCTGGCCGACCAGGGGGCGCGCCTGTTCTGCATCGGCGTCGGCTCCCCGGAGGGGGGGCTCATCCCACTGCGCGCAGAGGACGGGAGTCGTCTGGACTACCACAAGGACCGCGACGGCCACTACGTGAAGTCCCGCCTCGACGAGGCGGCGCTGCGCGAGGTGGCGGCGGCGGGGGAGGGCGCCTACTGGCGCAGCAGCCTCACGGGCCGGGAGCTGGGGGCCGTCGTCGACCGCATCTCCGAGGTGCGGCAGAAGGAGCTCGGGTCCGAGCGCTTCACCCGCTACGAGGAGCGCTTCCAGATTCCCCTGGCCCTGGCCTTGGCCTGCTTCCTGGCCGAGGGCCTCCTCTCCGAGCGCGTTCGGAGCCGCCGGGAGTGGCGGGGGAGGTTCGCGTGAGGGCCCTGGTCCTGGCCGTGATCGCGCTCCTGGTCACCGGGGCACAGGCGCGCACCATCGGGGATCCCGCCGTCTCCCTCAACGAGGCCGCCCGCGCCCTCTACGACGCGGGCCGCTACGAGGAGGCCCTGCAGGCCTACAAGGAGGCCCTGGTGGAGCGGCCGGAGTCGGCGCGGCTCCACCTCAACGTGGGAGACGCCCTCTTCCAGCTCGGCGACTTCGAGGGCGCCCTCGGGGAGTTCGAGCGGGTGAGCGCCGCCGACGATCCGGCCCTGGCGGCTCTCGGCCACTACAACAAGGGGAACGCCCACTTCCAGTTGCAGGACTACGCGGCGGCCGTGGAGGCCTACCAGCAGGCTCTTGAGCGGGCTCCCGGAGACGCCGACGCCAAGGCCAACCTGGAGCTCGCCCTTCAGCGGCTGCCGCCGCCGCCCCCACCCCAGCCGCAGGAAAGCCAGGACCGTCAGCCGCCCCGGGACGAGGAGGAGCAACCACAGCAACCGCCGCAAGATCCGCCGCAGCCCCCCTCGGAGGAGCCGGAGGATGAACCGCCGGAGCCCGATCCAGGCTCCCGGGACGAACCGCCCTCCGAGGGTGAAGCCGAGGAGCCGCCGGCGCCGGAGGGGGAGAGCGGCATGGACCCCGAGGAGGCCGAGCGCCTCCTCGACGCCCTCCGGGACCGCGAGGAGGAGGCCCAGGAGCGGCGTTACCGCGCCCGCGGACGGGACGAGGCCCGTGACTGGTAACCCCGCGTCCACCCGCCGCCTGCGGCGCTCCCTGACAGCCCTGCTGCTCCTGACGGCGACACCCGGCCGGGCGGAGCTCGAGTTCACCCTGGTCGTGGACCGCGGAAGCGTCTCCGCGGCACAGCCGATCCAGTTGACCCTGCGTCTCAGCGACGTCAGCCCGCTGAGGGACCTGGCGGCTCCCACCATCGACCTGGGGGAGTTCATCGTCCACGGACCCTCGGTGATGGACATGGAGTCCCACGACAAGAGCGGGGCCCGCTACACCCGGGAGCTTCGGTACACCTTGTACGCCCGGAACCCCGGGCGGTTCGTCATCGGTCCCGCGCGGCTGCGGGCGGAGGGCGAGGTCCTGACCACGCATCAGGTGGAGGTGCACGTCCGGAGCAAGGCCGCCGCGGGGAGGAAGGCTGGCGTGGGGACCGGAGAGCGGGGGCTGGAGGAGGACATCTTCGTGCGCGCCGAGGCCGATCGGGACACCGCGTACGTAGGGGAGCAGGTGAACGTGCGGTTCGACCTCTGCTACCGCTACCGCCTGCGCAGCCCCAGGCTCTCGGAGGTTCCGGAGTACACCGGGTTCTGGGTCAAGGAGCTCTTCGCCGCCTCGCGGCTGGAACCACATCGCGAGGTGATCGACAACCTGCCCTTCCAGGTTGCGCCCCTGCGCCACGTGGCCCTGTTCCCCACCGCTTCGGGGCCTCAGGTCATCGAGGCCATGGGCCTCACCTGCTCGCTGCTGGAGGACCCTGTCTTCGGCCGTGGCCGCACCCTGATGTTCCGCAGCGAGCCGCTCTCCATCTTCGTGCGCCCCCTTCCGGACCGGGGACGGCCCCGAGGCTTCTCCGGCGCCGTGGGCGAGTTCGACATCTCCGCCGAGGCCAGTCCCCGGGAGTTGCGCGCCGGCGATCCGGTCACCCTGAGGGTGTCGATCACGGGGACAGGCAATGTGCAGAGCATACCCGAGCCCGTCCTGGACCCCGCCGGCTTCGAGGTCTACGAGCCGAAGGTGAAGGTGGAGGAGGGGCGCTCGGCCGACGGCAGGTACATGGCGGCTCGGAACCTGGAGTACATCCTGATTCCCGAAAGGGGAGGCCGCCTGGAGATCCCGGCCCTGTCGGTGACCTACTTCGATCCCGCCGCCCACAGCTACCGCACCACCTCCACGGCCCCCATCGAGATCCGCAGCCGCGACGGCGGCGCCGGGACCGAGGCCGGCGGGAAGTACGACCTGACGCGGAGGGAGATCGAGCGCCTCGGGAGCGACATCCGCCACATCAAGCCCGACGTGGAGCGCATTGGCGCTGCCCCCGCCCTCTACCGCAGCCTCTGGTACTGGATCGCCCACATCCTCCTTCCCCTGGGGTACGTGGCCCTCGTCGCCAGACACCGCCACCGCCGCAGGCTGGTGAAGGACACCGGCTACGCGCGCCGGCGCCGGTCCGGGGGAGCGCTGTCGGGCCGCCTTCGCGAAGCCCGGCGGCGGGCGGCCGAAGGGGATGGCTTCCACGCCGCTCTGCAGGAGGCCGTAGTGGCCTTCATCGCCGACCATGCGGACCTGCCGGCGCCCGGCCTGACCCCCGACCGCTGCCGCCGTCAGCTGGAGGACCGGGGCCTCGGGCCCGACCTCGTCGACCGGGTTGCGGCCGTGCTGGAGCGCTGCGAGTTCGGTCGCTACTCCCCCGCCGACAGCGACAGGTCGGACCGGGAGGAGCTGATGGCGGAGGCGGAGGAGGTCGCCGCCCTGATGCGCAAGGCCCTGTCATGAGGGGGCCGTTGCTCGTGGCCGCGCTGTGGCTGGCTCTCGCGCCGGGAGAGGCTTCCGCCCAGTCCGCCGCGCTGGGCTTGTACTCCGAGGGCAACGACCTCTACCGGCGGGGCGAGTTCGCCGCCGCCCGGACGCGCTACCTGGCCGCGGCCGGGACCGGGGTCCGAGACGCACGCCTCTTCTACAACCTCGGGAACGCCTGCTTCAAGGACGGCCGGCTCGGAGAGGCGGTCGTCTGGTACGAGCGCGCCCGGAGGCTGGCCCCCCGGGACGAGGACGTGCTGGCCAACCTGCGTTTCCTGCGCCGAGTCAAGCGTGACCGCGAAGAGGAGGGGGATGGCGGCTTCCTCTACAGGCTCTACCTGTGCCCGACTCTGAACGAGCTGTTCGCGGCCCTCTCCCTGAGCCTGGCCGGACTGTGCGCCGCCGCCGGCTGGCGCCTCGTGCGCGGACCCGGGGCCGCGGCGGTCGTGGCTCTCGGCCTCTGCCTCGGTGGAATCCTGGGGTCCGGAGCCTTCGCCGGAACGCGTCTCTACCAGGAGGTCACCCTCTCCGAGGCGGTAGTCACCGCCGCGGACGGTCAGGCGCGCAGCGGCCCCGACCCGGGGCAGACACCCGTCTTCGTCGTCCATGAGGGCACCAAGGTGACCGTGGAGCGCCGCGAGGGGGAGTGGGTCCTGGTCCGCCTGGCCAACGGTCTCGGCGGCTGGCTGCCCGGTGAGCTCTTGACAGTGATCTGAGGGGTTCCCGGAGTTGTCGGACCCGGACCCCGTCCGTATACTGGGAAACAGGATCCCTCCCCGACAGCTCCCCCGGCCAGCAATTGTCGCTCGCGCGGCCCCTCGCGGCGACTCATCGATCGGCCCTTCCGTGAGATACCTGTTCACCGGCGGCGGTACCGGCGGCCATGTCTACCCGGCGGTGGCGGTGGCCGACGAGATCCGGCGCCGCCAACCCGAGGCGCGGGTCCTGTACGTGGGCGTCCGCGGCCGGCTGGAGGAGCGCGTCGTGCCCGGCCGGGGCTACCCGCTCAAGCGGTTGCCCTCGAGGCCCTTCCCGAGGACCCGGCGTGTCCTGCCCCTGCTCCGGTTCGGCCTGACCCTGGCCGCCGGCGTCGCCGGGGGCATCCTGGTTCTGCTGCGCTTCCGCCCCGACGTGGTCTTCGCCACCGGCGGCTTCGCGAGCGCCCCGATCCTGTTCGCCAGCGGTTTCCTGCGCAGGATCGGACTCAGCCGGGCGCGGATCTTCGCCTACGAGCCGAATGCCCATCCCGGGTTGCTGAACCAGGCCGTGGGCCGCATCGCCGACCGCATCGGCCTCGTCTTCGAGCAGGCCGCGCGCTGGTTCGACATGAAACGGGTGGCCGTGGTCGGGTTCCCGGTGCGCCGCGAGTTGACATGCCTCGACCGAAAGGGAGCGCGGGCGGCCTGGAACATCGAAGGGGACCGGATGGTCCTGTTCGTCTTTGGAGGGTCTCAGGGGTCGAGGACGATCAACCGGGCCATCGTCGAGGCCCTGCCGCTTCTGGCTTCCCGGGCGGAGGAACTGATCGTCCTCCACGGCACGGGGGCCCACGTCTCGGAGGGCTACGACCCCGTGGCCGAGACCTCCCGGGCCCTGGAGGAGGCCGGCCTCCAGGACTACGACCACTGGTACCGCCGGTTCGACTACATCGAGGAGATCGAGACCGCCTACGCCGCCGCCGACCTCGTGGTATGCCGGGGCGGAATGAGCACCCTCACCGAGGTCGGCGTCTGCGGCCTGCCGGCGCTGATCCTGCCCCTGTCGACGGCGGCGGAGGACCACCAGGCGATCAACGCCATGGCCCTTCAGGCGGCCGGGGCTGCCCGCGTCCTCTTCGAGGAAGCCAGCTGGCGCCCCCGCGAGGAGCGCGTCGAGATGGGGGTCGGCGGGTCCCGCCTCGCCGCCGCGGTCCTCGAGCTTCTGGACCGGCCGGAGGAGCGTCGGCAGATGGCCGCCGCCGCCGCCTCGGCGCCCCGCCGGGACAGTCTGGAGGCGATCCTCGGCGAGATCGATGGCCTGGGACAGGGCCGGCGTCCGCCGGCCCCGAAGCTGGAGTACCCCGTGTCGGGGCCACCGGGGGTGCCCGCCGACCCCAACCGCCTCCTGCACCACGTGCGCCGGCGTCTCGAGGAGGCGGGGGGCGTGCAGGCCCTGTGCCCGATGGAACTCGCCTACCTTCGCTATCAGGCGGACCGGCACCTGGCCTCGGAGGGCTGGTACGAGATCCCCTGCGGGCACCGCAACGTGGGGGTCAAGCTGGTGGGCCTGCTGGCCTACGAGGAGCGCCTGCCTCTCGTCCTCGACCTGATCGAAGACCGCTCGCCCACCAGCCGGCTCCAGCGCATCGTCGGCGGCGACTACCGGCATCCCGGCATCCTCAGGCGCAACGCCATCGACTTCCCCCTTTCCATGATCGGCCTGCGGCGGGCCGGACCCCAGGCTCGGTCCGCGGTCCTGGAAGCCCTCGCCCGGGACCCCTACTTCGAGGTGAGAGTCGCCGCCGCCCGCCTCCTCGGCGAGCAGACGGACCCGGGGGACGAGGAGGTGGAGGCGGCTCTCGTCCGTGCCCTCGACGACCGTGCGAGCTCCGTCGTCGCCGCATCCCTGCAGGCCCTGGGGCGTGTCGGCTGCCGCCCCGAGCGTCTGGCGGACCTGCGCAGGTTCTACGTGCACCCCGACTGGCACTGTCGCCAGGAGACGGTCCACGCCCTGGAGGGTTTGCTGGAACGGCAGGTCGTGCACGCCGGGGATGTGGCCGCCGACGTGGAGCAGATTCTCTCGACCTCACCTAGCTTCGAGCCCGCCTTCCCCCTGAAGGACAGCCTGGACTCCCTGTCCCGCCGGGTTCGCGAAGGCCTGGAGAGAGATCCGGACCGCGACAGCGGGGACCTGGAGCGCATGGACCCCGCGGCTTCCTGAATCCGCCGTGCTCTACTATCTCGGAACCTACCTGAACGAGAGCGTGGAGGCCCTGTCCTTCCTGCGCCTCCTCGACTCGATCAGCTTCCGCGCCATCGGCGGGGCCATCACCGCCCTGCTGCTCACCATCTTCTTCGGGGACCGGGTCATCCTCGCCCTCTACCGCGGAGGCCGCCGGGACACGCGCCGCAGCTTCGACTTCCCCCCGGCCACTGCCCGCGCTACCAAGACCTACGGCGGCCCCCTGCTGGTGGCCGCCGTCCTCGGCGGCTGCCTGCTGTGGTGCCGCCTGCACGAGACCTTCGTCCTCATGACCCTGGCGGCGGTGATCTGGTTCGGGGCGCTGGGGTCTCTCGACGACCATCTGAAGGTCCGCCACGGCACGAGCGACCGCGGGCTCTCGGAATCGGCCAAGCTCGTCCTCCAGGCCCTCTTCGGGTTGGCCTTCGGGCTGGCCTTCGTCATCGAGCCCCTGTCCCCCATGCCCGCGGGGCTGGCCACCAAGCTCTACCTGCCCTTCGTCAAGACCCCGGTCATCGATCTCGGCATCGGCTACGTCCCCTTCATCGCCTTCACCGTCGTGGCCATCGCCAACTCCGTGAACATCGCCGACGGCATCGACGGGCTCGCCGTGGTGCCCGCCGCCTTCGCCGCCGCCGTGTACGGGGTCTTCGCCTATGTGGCCAGCCACGCCGAGATCTCCGACTTCCTCATCTTCCCCTTCACCCCGGGAGCCGGAGAGGTCACGATCATCTGCTGCACCGTCTTCGGCGCCTGTCTCGGCTTCCTGTGGTTCAACTCCTACCCGGCCAACGTCATCATGGGAGACACCGGCTCCATGGCCCTGGGCGGGCTCCTGGGGACCGTCGTCGTCCTGGTGAAGCAGGAGTTCCTCTTTCTCATCGTCGGAGGCGTCTTCGTCGGCGAGGCCCTCTCGGTGGTGATCCAGGAGAAGATCGGCATCCGCTGGCTGGGCCGGCGGTTCTTCCGGAGCGCTCCCGTGCATCACCACTTCCAGGCCTGCGGGCTGGCCGACACCAAGATCGTCATCCGCTTCTGGATCATCGCCGGAATCCTTGCCCTCATGGGGCTTGCGACCCTGAAGATCCGCTGAAGCGCCGGAAGGGGGATCAGCGGAGCGGGAGGTGGATGCCGTAGATCAGCAGCAGCAGGATCGCGGCGCCCGTGCCGAGGGTGACGCCGAGGGGAGGGCCGCGCTCACCCCCGCCCTGCTCACGGGTGAAGCGCCGGTACTCGTCGGACAGCACCAGGTAGACGGAGGTGAGGGAGATGACGACGGCCACGAGGAGGAAGACATAGTCCAGGGAGGGCGGGTCGAGGGCGCGGCGCAGGCCGACGGCATAAGGCAGGAGGTTGACCAGCAGCCCGTGTCTCCGCGCCGCCAGGCCGTACACGAGGACCCCGAGGCTCACGGAGCTGACGGCCATCGGCGGCAGGGCGGCGAGGAGGGCGACCTCCTTCCCGAAGACGAGGATCGGCACGCTGACCAGCAGATGCAGCCAGGTGACGAGGTAGGCGTAGAGGAAGGAGGGGCGCTCGAAGGCGGCGGCCCCGATCAGGAAATGGGAAAACGACGGGCGTTCGGGCACCTGTCAGGAACGCGCTGGCGGTGGGGAAGTCCGTGGGGAGGGAGGCATCAAGTCTACCGGGTTGGCTCCCGGATCGTCAACCGGCTGCCGGACGAGCGGCCCCGGGCCTGCCCTCCGAAGTCGAGCGGATGATCGACGACTCCGGAGACCATGCCCGCCGGTGAGAAACCCCCCGCCGGCCCCTTGGAGGCGCCGGTCGAGGTCGCTCCGGCGCTGCCGCTCCTCGACGGCGAACCGGCGCGCCTCGCCATCGAGGAGGTGCCGGGGATCGGCCGTCTGCGAGCCCGGGCCCTGCGCAAGCTGGGCCTGGCCACCGCCGCCGATCTCCTCGCCCGGCTGCCCCGCCGGTTCATCGACCGCAGCCGGATCGTTCCCATCGCCGAGGCCCCCATCGGCGAGGAGGTCACCCTCGTCGGCACCGTCCGGACCGCCTCCCGGCCGCCGCCCCCCGTCCGCCGCGGCCGGCGCTCGCCCCCGCACAGCGTGGAGGTCGAGGACGGCAGCGGCAGACTGCGGTGCGTGTGGTTCCAGGGGGCCCGGTACCACACCTTCGAGGCCGGGGACGTGATCGCTCTCAGCGGCCGCGTCGAGATCTACCGCGGCCGGCGCCAGGTGAGCCACCCCGAGTACGAACACCTCTCCGACGCCGAGACCGTCCGGGCCGGACTGCTGCACACGGGGACCGTCGTCCCCCTCTACGGCTCCAGCGCGGAGATGAAGGAGCGCGGCCTGGGCAGCCGCGGTTTCCGGCGTCTCATGCGCGATGCCCTGACGCGCTCGCTGTCCTCCGTGGGCACGCAGCTGCCCGGGGGAGGGGAGGCGCGGCAGGGACTGATGGGCCTCGGCCAGGCCCTGCAGGACGCCCACTTCCCCGCCGACCTCGGGGCGGCCGAGCGCGCCCGCCGCCGGCTCGCCTTCGAGGAGCTGTTCCTGCTCCAGCGCGAGCTCGAGCGCCGGCGCCGGCAGCTGGCCGGACGCCCGGGCCGTGCCATCCCCGCCAGCCGGGAGCTGGTTCCCCGGCTCCTCGCCTCCATCCCCTTCGAGCCGACGGCTGCGCAACTGCGGGTCATCGACGAAATCGGCGCCGACATGGCACGGCCCCGCCCCATGCGCCGGCTCCTGCACGGCGACGTGGGTTCGGGCAAGACCCTGGTCGCCCTGTGCGCCGCCCTGGCCGCCGTGGAGAGCGGCTGCCAGACGGCCCTCATGGCTCCCACCGAGATCCTCGCCGAGCAGCACTTCCACACCCTGCGCCGCCTCGCCTCGCCCGCGGGCGTCGAGGGAATTGTCCTCCTGAAGGGGGGCCAGCGGGCGGTGGTGCGCCGCGAGCTCCTGACGGGGATCGCCAGCGGCGCCGTCCGCATCGCGGTCGGCACCCACGCCCTGATCGAGGAAGGGGTCTGCTTCGCACGGCTGGGGCTGGCCGTGGTCGACGAGCAGCATCGCTTCGGCGTCGCCCAGCGCACTCGCCTGTCGGCCAAGGGCGAGGGGATCGACCTGCTGATCATGACCGCCACGCCGATCCCCCGCTCCCTCGCCATGACTCTCTACGGCGATCTGGCGGTCTCGGTCATCGACGAGATGCCGCCGGGGCGCCAGGCGGTGCGCACCGTCCGGCGGGACCCCTCCCACCGGGAACGGATCCACGCCTTTCTCGTCGACCAGGTGGCGGAGGGACGCCAGGCCTACGTGGTCTATCCGGTCATCGAGGAGTCGGAGCGCTCCGATCTCAACTCGGCCCGGGCCGGCTTCGAGGAACTGGCCCGGGGACCGTTGAAGGAGCTGCGGTTGGAACTCCTGCACGGACGGCTGTCAGCCGACGACAAGACCGGCATCATGAGCCGGTTCGCCGAAGGGGAGATCGACGTCCTGGTGGCGACCACGGTCATCGAGGTCGGGGTCGACGTCCCGAACGCCGCGGTGATGGTGGTGGAGCACGCCGAGCGCTTCGGCCTCGCGCAGTTGCACCAGTTGCGAGGCCGCGTCGGCCGGGGGGCGTCGGCGGCCTATTGCATCCTCGTGGACCACGCTTCGGGCGAGGACGACGCAGGCGCCCGGGCCAGACTTCATTCATTGTGTGAGACCATGGATGGTTTCGAACTGGCACGAAAGGATTTGGAACTGAGGGGACCAGGAGAGGTGATGGGCACGAGACAGGCGGGGATGCCGGAGCTCCGGGTGGCCCACCTGCTGCGCGACGAGGATCTCCTCGAGCCGGCGCGCGCCGAGGCCCGGATCGCCATCGACGAGGAGGGCGAGGGAGGAGAGGAGTGTCCATGACAGGGGAGATCACACCGCTGCTGGACCCGGGGATGTTCACCGGAATCGACGGAGTCGCTCACCTGTGTACGGGAGGGGAGGCGCCCTGGCTGAAGGAGTATGACCAGGTCCATGGCGAGTTCGCCCGCCTCAAGAGCGGCGGCCTCGAAGGCCGTGAGGAGATCTACCGCCGGGGGGAGAGCTGCCGCGGGCGGATGGCCCGCCTGTGGGGGGTCCCGAGGGACCGCGTGGCCTTCGTGCCCTCGGCGGCCGAGGGCATGGGCTGGCTGGCCCGGGGTCTGCCCTGGCGGTCCGGTGACAACATCGTCACCGACGACCTCGAGTTTCCCTCCGTGGCGTATGCCTGGCGGGAGATCGCCAGCCTCGGGGTCGAGGTGCGCATGGTGCCGCACCAGGACTGGTGCGTCGGGGAGGAGGAGCTGCTGGCCGCCGTCGACGACAGGACCCGCGTCCTCGCCGTGAGCCAGGTGGGCTTCTACACGGGGCAGAACCTGGATGTCGAGGCCCTGGCGCGGGGGCTGACCGCCCATCCGGGGTGCCTGCTGGCCGTCGACGCCACCCACGCCTCGGGAGTCGTGAGGGTGCCCGCCGCGGTGACGGACCTGTGCGTGAGCAGCAGCTACAAGTGGATGCTGGCCACCCACGGCACCGCGCCATGCTACCTGAGCGAGCGGGCCGGCGAGGCGGTCCGGGACAGCTGTTTCGGCTGGCGCAACCTGGCCGTGTGGCCGGAGCAGGGGGCTGTTCGAAGCCCGGAGGTGGCGGTGCGGCCCATGCCCGAGCGCCTCGAGCCGGGGAACCCGGCCATGCTCGTCATCATGTTCCTGGAGCGGGCGCTGTCCCATCTCGAGGCGATCGGGGTCGAGGCCGCCCAAGAGCATGCCCGCGACCTCTCGGAAGCGATCGACGCGGGACTCAGGTCCCTGGGGCGAACCGTGATCAGCCCCTCGCGGAGGCCGGGGCGCTCGGGCAACACCTGCTTTCTGGACGAGGACGCCGCGGCCCTGTCGCGGAGGCTCGCGGCGCGGGGAGTCCTGGTGTGGGGGGAATACGGCCGCGTGCGCATCTCGGGCCACGTCTACAACGGCACTGCCGATGTCGCCAGGGTTCTGGAGGTGCTGGAGGAGGTGGGGACGCGACGGGCGTGATCCCTCCCGGTTCCGAGGGTTGACAGATGCACATATGAACAGTAAACTTATGTGCATCTCAGGGTCGATCGGATCCTCCGCCGATCAGGCCCGCTCACGTCAACCTCGACTCCAGGAGGTTCCGAGTCATGGAGCAGTTCGACCGCGCGCGGATCGCACGAGCCGCTCGGATCTACGCCAGCAACCGCGACGCCGGGCTGGCCCTCGGCATCGCCCCGGGCAGTTTCGGGCGCCTGTGCCGCCGCTACGGCATCGAGACCCCGCAGGCGCGGCGCAAGCGCCGCACCCCGCCGGACAAGGGCGATGTCTGATCTCCTGCCGCGCCCGGTACCGGGCAGGTGCCTCAACAAGGTGACCCTCGTTGGCAACCTGGGCGACGATCCGGAGACCCGCTTCACCCCCTCCGGCACCCAGGTGACCACCGCCAGTCTCGCCACGGACGAGTCCTGGACCGACCGCAAGGGCGGCCGCCGGCGGCGCACGGAGTGGCATCGCCTCGTGCTCTGGCGCCGGCTGGCGGAGGTCGCCAGCCAGCACCTGCGCAAGGGGGTCCGGATCTACGTGGAGGGGCGCCTGCAGACCCGCAAGTGGGAAGACGGCAAGGGTCACCGGCACAGCGTGACCGAGATCGTCGTCGCCGACCTCCGCCTCGTCGACGGCGTCGGGGGGCCCGGAGAGCTCGATCTCCTGTACGGGCGGGAGGAGGAGGCGGCTCCCGGGGCGACGGCCACCCGTTCCCCGGGAGCGCTGGAGGACGACGGGCTGCCTTTCTGAGGCGCCTCCTCCGGCTCCGGGGACGGATGGGAGCAGCGGGGCTACCGGTTCGGTTGGGGCGTAACCCTGAGATACGGCTTCACCGTCTCGAAGCCCTTCGGGAACTTGCTCCTGGCATCCTCGTCGGAGACGGCCGGCACGACGATGCAGTCCTCACCGTCGGTCCAGTTGGCCGGGGTGGCCACCGAGTATTCGGCGGTCAGCTGCAGGGAGTCGATCACCCGCAGGATCTCGTCGAAATTGCGGCCCGTCGAGGCCGGGTAGGTCAGGGTGAGTTTGACCTTCTTGTCGGGGCCGATGACGAAGACGGAGCGCACCGTCAGGTTGTCGAGCGCGTTCGGATGGATCATGTCGTAGAGGTCGGAGACCTTCCGTTCCGGATCGGCGATCAGGGGAAAGTTGACAGTCGTGTTCTGGGTTTCGTTGATGTCCCCGATCCAGCGGTCGTGAGCATCGACGGGATCGACGCTCAGGGCGATGATCTTTACGTTGCGCTTCTCGAACTCGGACTTGAGCTTGGCCACCGTGCCCAGCTCGGTGGTGCAGACCGGGGTGAAGTCGGCGGGATGGGAGAACAGGACGGCCCAGCCGTCCCCGATCCACTCGTGGAAGGAGATCGTTCCTTCCGTGGTCTCGGCTGTGAAGTCGGGCGCTTCATCGCCCAATCGGATCGCCATGGTCCGTAACTCCTCTGGCAGAAGGGGATGGCCGCAGTTTCCGCGGCCGGAAGGGTGAGGCAAGTACGATGGAATCTACTATATGGAGCCCTCCTGGGGTGTCAACGCGGCGCGGGTTCCTGCTGACGGCGGGTGTGACCCTGGCCGTCCTGGCCCTGGCGCAGCCGGCTGCGGCCTGGTGGGGGGACACCCACGGCCTGCTGACCCGGGCGGCGGTTCAGGCCCTGCCCCAGGAGGTGCCCGCCTTCTTCCGCGAGGGAGCCGAGACGGCGGCGCACATCTCCTTCGACCCCGATGTCGCCAAGAACCGCCGGGTCCCGCACGTCCGGCACGGCGAGCATCCCGAGCACTTCGCCGACATCGAGCTCCTGCAGGGAGAGGAGTTGCCCGACCAGCGCTACGACTTCATCGCCCTTTGCCACACCCTGGGCATCGCACCCGACGAGGCCGGGTTCGCCCCGTACGCCATCACCGAGTACGTCGAGCGTCTCGCAGTGGCCTTCGCCGAGCACCGCAAGTGGCCGCAGAACGGGGTGATCCAGGTCAAGTGCCTGGTCTACGCCGGCTTCCTCGGCCACTACGCCGAGGACATCGTCCAGCCTCTGCACGCCACCATCCACTACAACGGCCGCGTCGGCGAGGACGGCTCGCGGACCGGCGCCGGCATCCACGAGAAGGTGGATTCCCTCATCGAGCGCATCGGCCTGACCGCCGCGGAGTTGGGGGAGGGGGTGGAGCCGGCCCCCTTGGAGGGGGAGCTGTTCGCCGCCGTGCGGGATCAGGTCCTGGAGAGCAACGGGCAGGTGGACCGGGTCTACGAGTTGGCCGGCGGTCTCGACCCGGTGAGTGAGCCGGCCCGGGCCTTCGCCGAGGAGCGGGGCCGGTTGGCCGTGGCCTTCACCGCCAGCCTCTACCTGACGGCCTGGCGTCTGTCGGAGGACATTCGCCTGCCTTCGTGGCTGAAGAGGTCTCCGGAGGCCGTGGAGTGACGGCGGCGGTGCGGCTCCCGGGGCCGGCTGGGCGGGGGCGTAGGTGATGCCCTTGCGCGCGGCGTAGTCACCGATCTGCCTTCGCCCACCGGGCCTACGCCGATGTAGCAGGAGGCCGGATGCGGAAGAGCAGAGGCCCGATACCCAGGCGGCGGGCATCGTGGCGCAGGTCTCGGCGAGGTGGATGTCGCTCGGCCCTCACCACCCCTCTCCTCTCCCTCGACGTGGAGAAGTCCGCTTTCCGAGCCCGCGGGGTCGCCCCGGGGTCGCCCCTCAGTCCCTGCGCCGAGCCCAGCTCCGCAGGTCGTCGACGGACCGGGCGTTGATGACGTCCGCTGCCGTGAGCCAGCCCTTGCGGGCGATGCCGATGCCGAGGTCGAGGTTGTCGAGGTCGGCGATCCGGTGGGCGTCGGTGTTGACGGCGATGGGCGCGCCGAGCTGGCGGGCCCGGCGCAGCCAGCGCCAGTCGAGATCGAGGCGGGCGGGATGGGCGTTCAACTCCAGGGCCACGCCGTGGGCGGCAGCGGCGGCCAGGACCTCCTCCATGTCGAAAGGGAAGCCGTCGCGCTCCAGCAGGATCCGGCCGCTGGGGTGGGCGAGGACCGAGGTGGCCGGTTGTTCCACCGCCCGCACCACGCGGCGGGTCAGCTCGGCTTCGTCCATGCCCATGGGGTCATGCACCGCCGCCACGACGAGATCGAAGCGTTCGAGGAAGTCGTCGTCGTAGTCCAGGGAGCCGTCCTCTCGCACCTCGGATTCGATGCCCTTGAGGATGCAGATGTCCGGCCGCTCCGCCTGCAGGGCGTCGATCTCGCGATGCTGGACCTCCACGTCGGCTGCCGTCATTCCGTAGACATAGCCGGCTGACTTCGAGTGATCGCAGATGGCGACGTACTCGTGGCCTCGACGGCGCGCGCCGTCGACCATCTCCTCCAGGGTATCGGCGCCGTCGGAGGCGCGCGTGTGGACGTGCAGCAGGCCTCGCACGTCCCCTGCCTTCAGCAGGCGCGGCAGCTCTCCGGCCGCCGCCGCTTCCACCTCGCCGAGTCCCTCCCGCAGCTCCGGCGGCACGTAGCCGAGGCCGAGGGCCCGGAAGAGGTCGGCCTCGTCCTCGCAGGGCACGGGATCGCCGTCGCCCTCCCGCCCGTGGAAGAGGCCGTACTCGTTGAGATGCATGCCGCGGGCCAGGGCGCGGGACCGCATGGCCACGTTGTGGTCCCGGCTGCCGGTGAAGTGGTGCAGGAGGGAGGGGAAGCGGGCGTCGTCGACGAGCCGCAGGTCGGCCTGCAGGCCGCTCTCGAGGCGCACCGAGACCTTCCGCTCCCCCCGGGCTATCACCTCGACGCCGGGCCGACCCGCGAAGAGGGCGCCCACCTCGCCGGGGGCGTCCGTGCTGAGGACGATGTCGATGTCCTTCACCACCTCCCGGCGGCGGCGCAGGCTGCCGGCGAGGCTTGACCGGATCGTTCGCGGATGGGCCTGCAACGCCTGCAGCAGGCCCCGGGCGTCGGCCATGGCCTGATCGTAGCGATAGCGGCCCCGATACCGGCCCAGCCCCTCGATGGCCCGGAGGAGGTTCTCCTGGCTGCGCTCGCCGAAGCCCGGCAACTCCCGCAGCCGGCCATTGCGGCAGGCGGCTTCCAGCTCCCCCAGGGTGCTGATACCGAGGGTTTCGTACAGGGCCTTCACCTTCTTCTGGCCCAGGCCGGGGATGCGCAGGAGGTCGAGGAGCGTCTCCGGTACCTCCTCGGTGAGCGCCTCGTAGGCCCCTGTCGTGCCGCGGTCGATGTACTCCTCGATGAAGGCCGCCACCCCCTTGCCGATGCCGTCGATCCCGGTGAGGGTGCCGGCGCCCGACATCTCGGCGATGTCGACCTCCGACTCCTCGAGCATGCGCGCCGCGTTGTCGAAGGCGCGAACGCGGAAGGCGTTGAGCCCCGCCAGCTCCATGAGCGCCGCCTGGCGCTTGAGGAAGTGGACGATGCGGCCGTTGTCGGGGGGGCTGGCGCTGCCGGAATCCTCCATCCGGGGCAAGATAGGCAGGGGCGGGAGGGGGAGACAGCGGGTCCGCGGGTCATGACGAACCGTCGGGAGGCGGTCCTCGACTTGCACCCTTCGCGGGGCAGCCCGTAAACTCGAATGATGGAAAAGGGAGGCCATATGAACGGAATGGAAGGGATTCGATCCGCGATCTGCGGCGGCCTCCTGGCCCTCGCCCTCGGCGTCCCGGCTGCCTTCGGGGAGAACGAGGTGCGTCCGGTCTTGGAGCGGCTGCAGAGCGAGGGGCTCTGGGGGGAGATCACCCTCGAGGCCGGGGCCATGCGGCAGGTCCGCGTGGAGGCCCTGGGCGCCGACACGGTGAGCGTGCAGGAGGTCATCGGCCCCCTGCAGGTTCGGACCGCCGCCTATCCGCTGGCCCACATCCGCTCGGTCCGCGAGATCGGCGTCCACCGGATACCTCGGCAGATGGCGCCGTACCGGCCTCCGAAGTGGACGGGCCTCGCCCTCGCCATCGAGGCCGTGCTGCCGGGGTTCGGCTACTTCTACGCCGGCGAGTTCGGCCAGGGGTACGCCATGGTCGGGGTCACGGCCATCGCGGGCGCTACGGCGTGGGCCACCGGGCGGAGCGGAGCGGCGGGGTGGATCCCCCTGCTCGCCTGGACCAAGGTCGCCTCCCTGCTCCACCTGCGGGACCAGGTGCGGGCGGCCAACGCCGTCCACGAGGGGCGGGAGCCGGAGCCTCTCCTCGACGAGGCCGCGGCGAGGTACCGTCCCCTTCGGCTGGCCGAGCTGAGACTGCGCTTCTGAGGCGCCGTCGAGCCGGCAGAGGATGAGGAACGGCTTCTTCAAGGGCCACGGCCTGGGCAACGACTATGTCGCCCTGGACCCGGCCGAGCTCGACATCCCCCTCACGCCGCGGCGGATCCGGGCCATCTGCGACCGCCACCGGGGCGTCGGCAGCGACGGCATCCTCGCCCTGGCGCCGTCGCGGACAGCCGACTTCGGCGTGCGCATCTACAACCCCGACGGCTCGGAGGCCGAGAAGTCGGGAAACGGCCTGCGCATCTTCGCCCGTTACCTCCACGCCACGCGCCGCACGCGCCGCCGCCGCTTCACGGTGGAGACCCGGGGCGGGCGGGTGGCCATCGAGCTGCACGTCGACGACGCCGGGCACGCCAGCGCCGCCACCGTGGAGATGGGGGGCGCCACCTTCCGCCCCTCGGCTCTGCCCTGCAGCCTGCCGGTAGAGGAGCTCATCGAGCAGCCGGTGACGGCCGCGGGCCGGGAACTGCGCTTCACCGGGGTCAGCGTCGGCAACCCCCATTGCGTCCTCTTCCGGGGCCGTGGGCAGCCCTGGACGCGGGAGGAGCTGCTCACCTTGGGACCCGCCCTGGAGAACCACGAGATCTTCCCGCGCCGGACCAACGTCCAACTGGCCACCCCTGTCGGCCCCCGCTCGCTCCACATCCTCATCTGGGAGCGCGGTGCCGGCGAGACCCTGGCCTCGGGCTCGTCCTCCTGCGCCGCGGCCGCTGCCGCGGTCCGCCTGGGTCTGGTGAATGCGCCGGTGGCCGTGAAGGCCGAGGGCGGCACCCTCCACATCGACGTGGACCCGGGCTTCGGCCTGACCATGCGCGGAGCCGTGGAAGAAGTGGCCAGCGGCCGCCTGGCCCCGGCGTTCGTCGAGAGCCTGCGTTGACGGGCCTCGGCGCCGGTGGCCGCCGACTGCGGCGCTGAGACCCCCGCCGGCGAACGCCCTGGCTCATGTCCGCCTCCGCTTCCCGGGACTTGAACGGCGCCTGGGTCCGCGCCCTCTACCGATGGTGGGAGCACTACGATCACGAGTACCTGCGCCGGGCCCTGCGCCGACCCCAGATCCGTCTCGGCGAAGGCGTCGGCCGGCTCGGCTCGTGGGACCCGGTGCTGCGCACGATCACCATCGGCCGCCGCCACATCCTCGACGACCCCTGGGTCGAGGTGATGGAGACCCTGCGCCACGAGATGGCTCACCAGTACGCCAGCGAGGTTCTGCGAGCCGGCGAAGAGCCGCCTCACGGCCCGGCTTTCCGCGAGGCCTGCCGGCGATTGCGCTGCGAGCCTCGGGCGACCTCCCGGACCCGCGGGGGGCCGGAGGCCGCCGAGGCCGGCGTCGTGTCCCGCGTGAGGAAGCTGCTCTCGCTGTCGGGGTCGGCCAACGAGAACGAGGCCCGGGCGGCCATGGAGAAGGCCCGCTGGCTGCTGCTGAAGTACAACGTCGACCTCGTCGAGGCCGATGGCGAGCGCTCCTTCACCCGCCGACGGCTGGGTCCGGTCAAGGGCCGCCATGCCTCCTGGGAGCTGTGGCTGGCCATGATCCTCAACGACTTCTTCTTCGTCGAGGTCCTGTGGGCGCGCAGCTACGCCGCCCACCGCGACCTGGAGGGCACCGTGCTGGAGGTCTACGGCACCCCGGCGAACGTGGACATGGCCGAGTACGTGCACGCATACCTGGCGCAGGTGCTGGGCTCCCTGTGGGACGACTACCGCCGGCGGCGGAGCCTCACGGGCCGCCGCGATCGCATGGGCTACTGGACCGGCCTGCTGCAGGGCTTCCACGAGCAGCTCGACCGCAAGGACCACAGCCGCAGCGCGGGCGCCGCCAGCGGCGAGCTCGTGTGGAAGGGGGACGCTCGTCTCCAGGCCTGGTACCGGTATCACAATCCGCGCGTCGTCACCCGCCGGTCCTCGGGCGTGGCCGCCAGCGAGGCTTTCGATCACGGGGTCGAGGCGGGACGGCGCATCCGCCTGCGGCGCCCCCTGGCCAGGGGCGGCGCCTTCGGCGGCTACCTGCAGGAGGGCTGACCGTGTCCCGCGCTCTGCCGGCTCTGCTGGCGTCGGTTCTGCTGGCGGCGGCAGCGGCCGGGGCCCAGCCCTACCGCTTCGGCAAGAACAAGGTCCAGCACGAGGAGTTGGCCTGGCAGCGGATGGAGACCGAGCACTTCGATGTCTACTTCTATCCGGAGGAGGAGGAGCTGGCCTCGATCGCGGCGCGCATGGCGGAGGAGGGCTTCCGCGACCTGGAGCGCCGCCTCGGCCACACCGTGCGCCGCCGGGTGCCGCTCATCGTCTACTCGTCCCACGTCTACTTCGAGCAGACCAACATCATGCCGGGCCTGCTCCCGGAGGGGGTGGCCGGGTTCACGGAGTTCCTCAAGGGGCGGGTGGCCCTTCCCCTGAGCGGCTCCTACGCCGACTTCGAGCGCGTCCTGCACCACGAGTTGGTCCACGTCTTCATGTTCGACCGCATCCGCACGGTCCTGCGCGACCGCGGCGCCACGGACGTCTGGTTCGGCCCCCTCTGGTTCTCCGAGGGGCTCGCCGAGTATCTCTCCGGCCCGCAGGACAGCTATGCCCACATGATTCTGCGCGACGCCATGTTCAGCGGCCGCTTCGCCCCGATCGCCCGGATGCATCGGATTCACGGCACCTTCCAGATGTACAAGGAGGGCGAGTCGATCTGCCACCTCATGGCCGAGCGCTACGGCGAGGACATATTCGCCCGGCTGCTGGACAACTGGTGGCGCGGGGAGGATTTCGGCCGCGTCTTCGAGGCCACTACCGGCGAGAGTCTGGCCGATCTCGACGCGGCCTGGGTCTACCGCATGCAGAAGGACTACCTGCCCGATATCGAGGAGGGCGACCCACCGGGGCACCTGGCGGACCCGCTCACGCGCACTGGCTACAATCTCAAGGCGGCGGTCATCCCCCCGCCCTCCGGCCGCGAACTGCCGGCCGACTCTGTCTCGTGCGTGTTCTTCCGCAACGACCAGGGCTACACCACCATCGCCCGGTCCCGCGTGGGCGGCGGCGGGCACCGCCTGGTGATGGCCGGCGAGCGCGATCCCGAGTACGAGTCCCTCCATCCTCTGCGCACCAGTCTCGACGTGTCGCCGGACGGCGGGGTGCTGGCCTTCGTGGCCAAGCGCAACGGCCGCGACCACCTGATCCTGTGGGACCTGGAGCAGGGCCGGCGCCGGCAGCGGTTCACCTTCGAGGAGCTGGTCGCCCTGTCGTCGCCGACCTGGTCTCCCCGGGGCGACCGGATCGCCTTCGCCGGCGCCCGCCGCGGCGGCTCAACCGACCTCTTCCTGCTCGATCTTGCCAGCGGCGCCCTGACGGAGCTGACCGACGATCAGTGCCTCGACAGCGATCCCGACTGGCACCCCCGGCTCGACCTGCTGGCCTTCAGCTCCGACCGGGCCTCGGCTCCGGGGGACGGCGGCTGGCAGCACCTCTTCACCCTCGATCTCGGCAGCGGCCGTGTGAGGCCCCTGACCTCGGGTGAGCACCTGGACCTGCAGCCGGCCTGGTCCCCCGAGGGGGAGAGGCTCGCCTTCAGCTCCGACCGCAGCGGATACTTCGACCTCCACACCCTGACCCTGCGCGACTCCGCCGGAGTGATGGAGCCGGTGGGCCGGCGGCCGTTGACGCGCACCTTGACGGGCCTCTTCGATCCCGTCTGGATGCCGGACGGGGAGGAGTTGCTGCTCACCGGGTTCGAGGCCGGGGGGTTCCAGCTCTACCGTCTGCGGCCCGACCCCGCCGGCATCGACTCCACAGCCCTTCCCCCGGCGGGGACGGACCCCTGGATCCTGGCGGGGCTGCCGGACCGGGCGGCGGTCAGCGGCCGCACCTACAAGCGCCGGCTGTCTCTCGACGTGGCCCAGAGCCAGATCTCCCAGGACCCCGTCTTCGGCACCTCCGGCGGCGTGCAGGTAGGACTGAGCGACGTCCTCGGCGACGAGCGCTACTACTTCGTCCTGTCCCACATCTCCGGCTCCCGGAGCGGTATCCTCGACGGGCTCAACTTCCTCCTCGGCCGGCAGCACCTGGCCCGTCAGCTCAACGTCGACTGGGGCCTGTTCCACCTGAACGACCGCCTCAGCGGCCGGTTCGGGCGCGCGGTCCGCGAGAAGCGCACCGGCGGGTGGGCAGAGCTGAGCTACCCCTTCAACCGCCACGACCGCCTCGATCTCCGGTTCTCGGCCCGCCACGCCGACATCGACCGTCAGTTCGAGGGCCGCCGGCTCACGGGGTGGCTCATGTCGAACCACCTGACCTTCACCCACGACAACAGCCTGTGGATCCCCACGGGACCAATGGAGGGGTCCCGCTTCAGCCTCGGCGCCGGCCAGACGATCGACGTCCGCAGCTCGCGCCCGTTCAACACCACCCTCTACGGCGACTACCGCCACTACCTGCGCCTCACCCGGCGCACCTGCCTGGCGGTGCGCTACATGGGTCGTCACAGCCGCGGGGACGTGCCCGAGTTCGGGTCCCTGGGCGGCAGCTGGACTTTACGGGGGTACGGATTCCGGTCCCTGTGGGGGCGCAACCTCGTGCTGCTGAACCACGAGCTCCGCTATCCTCTGCTCGATCGCTTCGTCCTCGGTTTCCCCTTTGGCAGCATCGCCTTCTCCGCTCTGAGGGGCGCCCTCTTCGCAGACGCCGGCAATGCCTGGAACGACCGCTTCGGGGACTGGAAGGGCAGCTTGGGCCTGGGCGCCCGCATCGGCCTGGGGGGGTTCTTCGTCTTTCGGCTCGACGCCTCGCGGCGGACCGACTTTCGATCGGTGGACGGTGACACGCGCTGGGACTTCTTCTTCGGCTGGGACTACTGATCCGGCCCGCCGGTCCGGCCCGGTCCTCCAGTGGGGGGTCCCGTGGCTGCTGGCCGTCCTCTGCGGCTGCGGCCCCGAGAACCTCTTCGCCCCCTGGGAGGGCGGTGCGGGCCCGGCCTGGGTGCAGGCGGGTGGGTCCCCCGACGGGCTCCACGCCGCGTTCGAGGGCCCGGAGCCGCCGCTCTCGCTGGTGTGGCGGCAGGCGGTGGGGGGGGCGCCCCTCGGCGGGCCCCTGATCGCCGGGCCGCTGGTGCTGCAGCTGACCCGAAGGACCGATGCTCTCGCCTTCGATCTGGCCACGGGCACCCGCGTCGGCCGCCGGCGCCTGGACCGTCCCCTGTGCGCCGCCGCCGCCCTCGCCGGCGGGCGAGGGCAACTGCTGCTGATGGCCATGACCGGCCGCGGCGCCGGCCTCCACGCCGTGCATCGGGCCTCGGGAGAGACCGCCTGGCGCCGGCCGGGGGAGGTCTGCGCCCCGCCCGCCGTCGCCGGCGGCCAGGTGTACTCCGCCGTGGAGTCGGGCCGCCTGGAGGCGCTGTCCCCGGACCGCGGCGGCCTCCTCTGGGAGATCGACCTGCCCGGCCGCCTGCTGAGCGCCGCCAGCCTCGGCGGCGGGGCCGTCTACGTGGGCGACTCCACGGGCGAGCTGGTGGCCGCCTCCACCGACGGCGGCCGGGTCCTCTGGCGCCGGTCGCTGGGCGCCGCCATCAGCACCCGTCCGGCCATCGACGCCGGGGCCGGCCGCCTCTGGGTGGCCACGGCCGACGGCTCCGTCCACGCCCTGGGGGCCGAGGATGGCTCGACTCTGTGGACCGCCCGGGTGAACGGGCTCCCCGCCGAGGGCCTGAGCCGCGGCGCCGGGGTCATTGCCCTGGGCTCGAGCGATCAGGCCCTGTACGCTTTCGACCCGGAGAGCGGCGGGCAGCGCTGGCGCTTCGAGACCGGGGGTGTCGTCCGCGCCCCTGCCGTGAGCACGGCGCAGACCCTTTACCTCGGCTCCGGAGGCAGCCTCCTCCATGCCGTCGGCGGAGACGGGGGCGTCGTCCGTTGGCGCTATGCCCTCGATGGGCCGGTGCTTACCTCCGTCGCCGTCAGCGGACGGCTGCTGGCGGTGACGAGCGAGACCGGCACCCTCTACCTGTTCCGGGGGAGATGAGATGGTGCGGCTGGCGATGGCGATCCTGCTCTCGGGCTCGGCGGCCCTGGCGGCCCCGGGGCCGGGTCCGCATCCGCCGGGCCGCGGGCCTTGGCAGGTGGGCTCGATGGCGCTCCCGGGCCTGTGGGCGGGTCCGCCTCCGGGGGCTGTGCCCCGCCTCCAGTCCGGCCTCTTCGGAGCGCGGCTCGGGACCGGGCCGATGGCCTGGCCCCTGCTGGCCGGGGAGCGGCTCTTGCAACAGCGGGCCCGGACGAACCCGCCGCAGACGACGGAGACGATCTGGCGGCCGGCCCTGGTGGCCACCGCGGCTCTGGCCGTCACCGGGGCTGCCGTCGCCTGGTGGAGCACCGGCGAGGCGGATGCCGCGTACGACCGCTACCTGCGCTCCGCGGGCTCCCAACGCCAGCAGCGGGCCTTCGAACGGGCCGAGCGCTACGACCGCATCGCCGGGGCGGCCTTCCTGGCCATGGAAGCCGGGGTCGTGCTCACCGCCTGCCTCGTTTTCTTCTAGAATGCTGCGAAGGATGATCCCAAGACGCCTGCGGCTGCCCGGGGCCGGACTCGCCCTGGCGGCGCTGGTGGTCCTGTCCTGCGCCGACCGCTCGCGCCGGAATCCGCTGGATGCCGGCGCCTCCGACCCCCTGGACCTGGCCAGCCCCCTGCGCGCCCTGGCCGGGGACGGACAGGTCGAGTTGCATTGGGACTTCTCCCGCTTCGAAGACGTGCGTGGGGTGCGCCTCTACAGGGAGAGCGGCGACAGCACCCTGACGCGGGAACTCCCGGCCACGGACACCAGCTTCGTCGACCGGTCGGTGACCAACGGCCGCATCTACAGCTACCGCATCGCCCTCGACGTGACCGGCGAGCCCGAGCTGGCCATCGCCGGCGAGCACCTGGCCACGCCCGGCCCCGAGCGGGTCTGGGTGGCCGACGGAGGCAGCGGTCTCGTCTGGCGGCTGACCCCCGACGGACGCCAGGGCCTCTTCGCCCGGGGGTACTTCCCGTCCCTGTCGGCGGTCGCCATCGACGGCGAGACCGGCGACTGCTGGGTGGGCGACGGCTCCATCGGGCTCTACCGGATCACCGACGACGGCGTGGTCCACCCGGTGGAATCGACCCTGGAGGAGGCCGGCGCCACGGTCATCGACGCCGACGGGCGGACCGGGTGGGCGGTCTCCGCCAGCGGCCGCCGGGTCTACCGGTTCTCCGTGGCCGCCATCGCCGACACCCTGTCCCTGGTGGAGCTCGACGCCGCCTTCTCCGACTCGGTCGGTCTCGCCCTGGGAGCGGCGGGCAGCCTCTGGGTGGCCGACGGGCCCGGCGAACGGGTTCTGCACGTCGACGCCGCCGGTGTCCGCCTCGGTGAGTGGCGCGGCCTGGAAGGCATCGTCGACGTCGATCCCGTGGCCGGCGAGTGCTGCCAGGCATGGGCCCTGATCGCGGGCGGCAACGGCCTCCTGCGACTCCTGCCGGAGGGCGGGCTCGAGGAGCGCGAGCTGCCTTTCGCCCCGGCGCTCCAGATGGACGTGGACTCCAGAACGGGGGATCTCTGGATCGCGGGGGAAGGCGGCATCGCCGCCCTGGAGCCCGACGGCGGAGCACTCCGGCACTGGCCGGAGGCGGCGGCCGGAAGGGGCGTCGTGATCGACGGCGTCAACGAGCAGCTCTGGGTGGTGGAGGAGACGGAGCTCAGCAAGATCACCCTCGGGGGCTTGACGTACAGGGCCCGGCTCACCGGGTTTACCTCCATCGTGCAGGTGGCCGTGGACCCGGGGAGATAGGGGATCCGGTGGGCGGGATTGCGAGCATGACGGGGTTCGGCACGGGCAGCGCCGAGGCGGAGGGGCTCAGGGTGCGGGCGGTTCTGCGCTCGGTCAACGGCCGGTTCCTCGACCTCTCGGTACGCTGTCCCGGGCCCCTGCAGGAACTCGAGCCCCAGGTCCGGGAGCGCCTCCAGGGCCGGCTGACCCGGGGCAAGGTGACGGGGACGATCGAGTGCGAGGAGACGGCCGATTCCACCGGCCTCCCCGAGCTCGATCTGGAAATGGCCGAGCGCTACCTGGCAGACCTGGATCACCTGGCGGGAATGACGGGCCTGCCCTCCGTGGGGCTGGAGGTGGTGGCCCGCATGCCGGGGGTCTTTCGCCCCGGGAGCCGGGGTCCGGCTCCGGAACAGCTCGAGAAGCTCGTGGCCCAGGCTCTCGATCAGGCCCTCTCCGGTCTCGAGGAGATGCGCCGCTCCGAGGGCGAGGTGCTGGCCGCCGATCTGCGTACCCGGCTGGCCGCCATCGCCGGTCTCACCGACGTCATCGACCGACTCGCGGCCGAGGGCCGGGAAGAGGTGCGCCGCCGCCTGCGGGAGAAGGTCGAAGCCTTGCTGGAGCCGGGCGCGGTCGACGAGGACCGGCTGGCCACCGAAATCGTCCTCATCGCCGAGCGCAGCGACATCACCGAGGAGATCGTGCGCCTGCGCAGCCATATCGACCGTTTCCTGGAGACGATCGACGAGGGCGGGGAGGTCGGCCGGCGGCTCAACTTCCTGCTCCAGGAGATGCACCGCGAGATCAACACCCTCTCCTCGAAGTCCGCGGCGGGCGGCATCATCCACCGGGCGGTGGCGGCCAAGGAGGAGGTGGAGCGGTTGCGCGAGCAGGTGCAGAACCTGGCTTGAGGCGGAGCCCGTCGACATGACGCGGATCACGGTCAGCGGCCTCCCCGGGAGCGGCACCAGCACCCTGTGCCGGCGCCTCGCCGAGCGCACCGGCCTGGAGCACGTAAACGTGGGCCGGATCTTTCGCGACCTGGCGGCGGAGTTGGGGGTCTCCCTCACCGAACTGGGGAGCCGCGCCGAGGCCGACGGCGATATCGACCGTCGCCTGGACCACCGCCTCACCGAGCGGGCCCGGCAGCCACCGGGCTGCCTCCTCGAAGGGCGGATCACGGGCTGGATGATGCACCGCCACGATCTCGACGCCCTCAAGCTCTGGGTACAGGCCGATCTCCCCACCCGGGCGCGCCGCGTCGCCGGCCGCGACGGACAGTCCCCGGAAGAGGCGGAGACGGCGATCCTCGCGCGCGAACGCTCCGAACGCCGGCGTTACGCCGAGCACCACCGGATCGACCTCTCCGACCTGTCCATCTACGACCTGGTCCTGCACTCCGACCGGACCGATCCCGAGGGCCTGGTCCGACGGGTCGAGCTGTGGCTGGAGGGATGCGGATGAGGCTGGAGGGGCGGCGGGTCCTCCTCGGGGTCAGCGGCGGCATCGCCGCGTACAAGGCGCCCCTGGTGCTGCGCCTGCTGCAGGAGGAAGGCGCCGAGGCGCGCGTCGTTCGCACGGCCAGCGCGGCACGGTTCGTCACCGACCCCACTCTCTCGGTGCTCTCGGGGCATCCCGTCCACGGCGACCTCTTCGCCGCCGACGAGGAGTTCCCCGTCCTGCACGTAGGTCTGGCCGGGTGGGCGGAGTTGCTCCTGGTGGCGCCGGCCACGGCCAACCTGCTGGGGAAGATGGCCGCCGGCATCGCCGACGATCTGCTGACGACGATCTGCCTGGCCACGCCCGCCCCCGTCCTGCTGGCGCCGGCCATGGAGGAGGAGATGCTCGAGCACCCCAGGGTGC
Source organism: Gemmatimonadaceae bacterium (assembly GCA_026706075.1). Taxonomy (GTDB): domain Bacteria; phylum Latescibacterota; class UBA2968; order UBA8231; family UBA8231; genus UBA8231. The sequence continues at coordinate 91,151 of JAPOZM010000122.1, read as the reverse complement.
AGGCGAACGCCGCGAGCCTGCGCGCCGCCGGCGCCGGGTGGATCGAGCCGGAGTCCGGATACCTCGCCTCGGGGGCCTCCGGCCGGGGCCGCATGGCCTCGCCGGAAGTCATCCTCGAGGCGGCCGTGGACCGTCTCACCGGCGCCCGCGGGGGAGACCTGGAGGGCCTGCGGATCCTGGTTACGGCGGGCCCCACGGTGGAGGACCTGGATCCGGTGCGTTTCCTGAGCAACCGCTCCAGCGGCAAGATGGGCTTCGCCCTCGCCCGGCGGGCCCGTCAGCGCGGCGCCGAGGTGCACCTCGTCACCGGTCCGGTGGAGCTGTCCCCGCCCGAGGGGGTCCGCACCACCTTCGTGCGTTCCGCCGCCGAGATGCTGCAGGCATGCGACGCGGCCTTCGAGGCCGTCGACGCGGCCTTCATGGCCGCCGCCGTCTCCGACTACCGGCCCCGGCACATCTCCGCGGAGAAGCTCAAGCGCGCCGGCGGCCAGCTGGGGCTCGAGCTGGTGGAGAACCCGGACATCGCCGCCACCCTCGGGGCCCGCAAGGGAGGCCGCGTCCTGGTGGCCTTCGCCATGGAGACGGAGGACGGGGAGTTCCGGGCCCGGGAGAAGGGCCGGCGCAAGCAGGCGGACCTCGTCGTCCTCAACGACCTGCGCGTGCCGGGCGCCGGCTTCGCTGGCGACACCAACGTGGTCACCGTTCTCGACGGCGAAGGCACCGCGGAGCGGCTCCCGCGGTTGAGCAAGCTCGAGGTGGCCGACCGTCTCCTCGACCGCGTCCGCGACCTGCTTGGGCAGCGGCGCCGCGGGGCAGGGGAAGGGGAGGATTCTCGTTGACACGGCTCCCGGAGCCGGATGATCTTGGCGCCGTGCACGAGCCCGAGCCGGATGAGGCTTCCCCGCCCGAGGCCGCCGAGGTCCTCTCGGAGGTCCGCCGCAGCCTGGAGGACCTGCTCCTCTTCGAGGGGCGCTGGTTCGTGACGCCCCCGGACGTCGTGGCCGCCTCCGCGGCCCCGGCCCGGCCGGAGCCGGCCGGGGGAGAAGGCTCGGCCGCCGCCGAAGCCCCCGTCCCGGCCGCCGCGGTGCTGTCCTCCTTCCACGACGAGATCTGCGAGTGTACCCGCTGTCCCCTCGGACAAACGCGTAACCGCTTCGTCTTCGGCTCCGGCAACCCCGAGGCCGGGATCATGTTCGTCGGCGAGGCCCCCGGCGAGGAGGAGGACCTCCAGGGCCTGCCCTTCGTCGGTCCCGCCGGCCGGTTCCTGACCCGCATCATCGAGGCCATGGAGTTGTCCCGGGAGGAGGTCTACATCTGCAACGTCCTGAAGTGCCGCCCCCCCGGCAACCGCGATCCCGCGCCCGAGGAGGTGGCCACCTGCGAGCCCTACCTCCGCCGGCAGATCGAGATCGTGCAGCCGAAGGTGATCTGCTGCCTCGGGCGGCACGCCGCCCACGCGTTGCTCAAGACCGAAGCGCCCCTGTCGCGCCTGAGGGGCACCCTCCACGAGTACGCCGGCATCCCGGTGATCGTCACCTACCACCCGGCGGCGCTGCTGCGCAACGAAGGGTTCAAGCGGCCCACCTGGGAGGACGTCAAGTGGGTGCGACGCCAGTACGACGGCGTCGAGCCGAGGGGCAGGGCATGACCCAGCCGCCGAACGGCCGCGAGGGGCAGCCCCAGGGCCAGCGTCTCGACCGCATGCCGCCGCAAGCGGTGGAGGTGGAGCAGGCCGTCCTCGGAGCGATGCTGATCGAACCCCGCGCCGTGGGCCGCGCCATCGAGCTCCTTGAGGAGGAGGTCTTCTACCACGGCCCCCACGCCCGCATCTTCGCCGCCATGGTCGAGCTCTGGGAGCGCAACGAGGCCGTCGACCAGCTCACCGTCGGCGAGGAGCTCAAGCGCCGGGGGCAGCTGGAGCCGGCGGGGGGCGTCGTCTACCTGGCCGAGCTCGCCGCCGGCGTGGCCTCGGCGGCCAACATCGAGCACCATGCCCGGATCGTCGTCGAGCGCGGACTCAGCCGCGGCCTGATCGAGGCCTCGGCCGAGATCTCCAACCGCGCCTTCGAGGGGCGCAGCGACGTCCACGAGCTGATCGACTGGGCCGAGCAGCGCATCTTCGCCCTCTCCGAGAGGGGGCTGACCCAGGGCTTCGAGCCGATCGAGCAGGTCCTCGGTGAGACCATCCAGCAGCTCGAGCAGGCCCAGAAGAACCGGAGCGCCGTCTCCGGCGTGGACACCGGATACAAGGCTCTCAACGAGATCACCTCCGGTTTCCAGTATGGCGACCTGATCCTCCTGGCGGCCCGTCCGAGCGTCGGCAAGTCGGCCCTGGCCCTGTGCTGCGCCAGCCGCGCCGCCATGCAGCACGGCAGGAGCGTGGCCGTCTTCACCCTCGAGATGTCCAAGCAGCAGGTGGCGCAGAGGCTGCTGTCCATCGAGACCAGGTTCAACCTGCACAGGCTGCGCACGGGGCATCTCGGGCAGGAGGACTGGGTGCACGTGACCCGTCAGGTGACCCGCCTCGCCCAGGCACGGATCTACGTGGACGACACAGCCGGCATCAGCGTCCTGGAGGCGCGGGCCAAGGCGCGGAGGCTCAAGCGGGAGCACGGCGTCGATCTCGTCATCATCGACTACCTGCAGCTGATGGGCAGCCACGAGAGCCTGCAGAGCCGCGAGCAGGAGGTGTCGCGCATCTCCCGCGGGCTGAAGGCGATGGCCAAGGAGCTCGACGTGCCCGTTCTGGCCCTGTCGCAGTTGTCGCGGGCGCCCGAGGCGCGCACCGACCGGCGCCCGCAGCTTTCCGACCTCCGGGAGTCGGGCTCCCTCGAGCAGGACGCCGACGTGGTCATGTTCATCTACCGCCCCGATATGTACGGACTGAAGTCGGAGGATGGCGAACCCCAGGAGGGCAAGGCGGAGATCATCGTCGCCAAGCAGCGCAACGGGCCGACCGATTCCGCCGAGCTGATGTGGAACAAGGAGAGCGCCAGCTTCGAGGACCTGGCCCCGGGGTATCGCATCGACGAGGAGGAGGTGGAGGGCTATGCCCCCTGAGGCCGGCACGCCTCTCAACCTCTCCCCGGCCCACAACCGAGGAGTCGCCCCATGCCCGAAGTGATCCTCAGCGGCTTCGCCGACGAGGGCCCCGCCGACAAGAAGGCCGAGTCGCAGCTGACCATGCTGGCGGCCCTCGGCATGTCCTGGTACAGCCTGCGCTTCGTCGACGCCGGGTCCGGCGTCAAGAACGTCATGACCCTCACCAAGGCCGAGGTGCGCCGGCTGCGGCGGCTGCACGAGGAGTCCGGCATCCGCGTCTCCTCCATCGGCTCGCCTATCGGCAAAGTGAAGCTTCTCGACATCGAGGACGGCAGCGCCAACGCCTACGTCCCTTTCGAGCGCTACCTCGGCCGCGACGTGCAGCGCGCCGCCGACCTGGCGGGGGAGTTCGAGACGCGGCTGGTGCGGGGGTTCTCCTTCTACCACCCGCGCGGCACCTCCCCGGAGGACCACCTGGACGAAGCCGCCGAAAGGCTGGCGCGCATCGCCGAGGTCTGCGCCCGGGGCGGGGTCCTCTTCGGCCTGGAGGTGGAGGCCAACCTCGTGGGCCAGAACGGCCGCCTCCTGCGGCGGCTGCACCGCAAGGTGTCGCACCCCAACCTCTGCCTGATCTTCGACGGCGGGAATCTCTCCAGCCAGAACCTGCGGCCCCACGAGACCTACGCCGAGTACCAGGCGATGCGGGCCGGCATCGGCTGGATGCACATCAAGGACTACCGCATCGATCCGGAGCTCGAGTGGCAGGGGCACGTCGACGAGGAGCGGCTGAAGAACTTCGTCCCCCCCGACGAGGGGGACTCGGGCCACGAGGCGATCCTGCGCGACTTCCGGGCCCGCCTGCCGGCCCTGACGCGGCGGCTCAAGCGCCTCGGCGTGCCCGGCGTCTTCCTCGACCTGGAGCCGCACCTGAAGGGGGGCGGCCAGTTCGGCGGCTTCTCCGGCGTCGACGGCTTCGGCGTGGCCCTGCGCAGCCTGACGAACCTCCTCGACTACGTGGGCATCGGGTACAGCCTGACCGGCTTCGAGGAGATCCGCGCCCGGCGGGAGGCCTGAAGCGGCCGCCGGACGAGGCCCCCGGCGGCTACATGCCGCGGCCGGCGATCGACTCGTGGGCGCGGGCGAAGGCGGCGGAGCCGTCGTCCTCCTCCACCTCCAGGCTCACCCCGGGCTGGAAGGGGGGGATCGATCCGGCGTAGAACTCCCGCTGGTAGTTGGCCTCGGCGGTGAACTCCCACACCCGGTCGGCGCCGTGCCCCGGCCAGCGGACCCGCAGGATGCGCTTCTGCTGCCGATAGAGCTGACACGGCGACGGCTCCCCCGGCTCGACGCGGTAGCGCTCGATGGCGCCCTCGTCGATCTCCACGCCGAGGCCCGGCCCCTCGGGCACGCAAGCGTGGCCGTCGACGACGCGGATCGGGTCGACGAGGAGGTCGTCCTCGAACAGCTCGAAGCAGGTGATGTAGGGCAACTGGGCGTGGGACAGGACCGATCCGAGATGGAGGGCGTATGCGGTGGTGATCCCGGTGCCCACCAGCTGCAGCCAGAAGGGCTTGTTGAACTGCTCCGCCAGGGTCCCCTGCCGCAGCACCCCCTGGATTCCGCCGCCGATGACGAAACCATCGCTTGCGTGGGCGTGGAGGACGCCTTCGTTGAAGTGCTCCACCACCGGCTTGCGGACGCGTTCCCGCAGGATGCGGGCTCCCGTCAGGTCGGTGCCCAGGTAGAAGGGACTCTCGTACATGCCGACGTTGGGGTGGTCGTCAAGGCGGCAGAGGTGCTCCTCGGCGCGGGCCGGGGTGAGCAGGAAGCCGTTGAAGTCGACATCGAAGCGGTAGTCGACTGGCACCACGGCGCCGACGCTGGCCACCTGCTCGTGGATGTCGAACCAGGGGCGGGCCTTCATCTTGAAGGTGGTGTAGCCGCGCCTCAGCGACTCTTCGGCCTCCTTCACCCAGTCGGCGGGGGGCATGTCGATGTCCCACCAGGAGAGAGGGCACCGGTCGCGCAGCCGGCGGCCGAGGAGGGCGTGGGCGGGGGTGCCGGTGGCGCGCCCCACGGCGTCGAGAATGGCGAGCTGGTTGCCGAAGCCGATGCCGTCGTCGTTCAGGACCTCGAGGGGATTGCGGCCCACCAGGTCGCCTCCCGGGCCGCCTCCGTCGCCGTGGCCGACGCTGCCGTCGTCGAGCTCGATGCGGTTCACGTGGACCGTCTCGTCGTGGGTCTGGGCGCGGTGCATGGCGCGGACCACGTGGTCGGCGTAGAACGGGATGTGGAGGACGTAGTGGTCGGCTTTGACGATCTTCATGCGGGTTCGCTCCTGGGAGAAGGGATGAAGGAAAGATGAGCAATTCCGAAGCGCCTTACGAACGCTTCACCGCCGCGGCGCGGGAGCTGGCCGACCTGGGCCACGCCGAGTCCCTGCTTCACTGGGACCAGGAGACCTGCATGCCCCGCCGGGGGAGCGGCCCCCGGGCGCGCAGCCTGGGGACGCTGGCCGGCCTGGTCCACGAGAGGCTTACGGCTCCGGACCTCGTCGAGCTGGTGGAGTCTTTGGACGGGGAGGGCCTGAGTGGTGACGCGCGGGTCAACGTGCGCGAACTGAAGCGCCACCAGGACCGCGCCCTTCGGATCCCCAGGGAGCTGGTCGTCGAGCTGACGCGCACCGAGTCGCTGGCCCACGAGGCCTGGGTCGAGGCCCGGGAGAAGTCGGAGTTCGTCCTTTTCCAGCCGTGGCTCGAGAAGATCGTCGACCTCAAGCGCCAGGAGGCTCATGCCGTGGGTTTCACGGGGTCGGTCTACAACGCCCTCCTCGATCACTTCGAGCCCCACGCCCGGGTGGAAGAGATCGAGCCCTTGCTCGGGGAACTGCGCCGCCGGCTCGTCCCCCTCGTGGAGGAGATCCTGGGCAGTGAGGCGGCGGCGCAGAGGGAGGATCTGCTGGAGCGCGAATACGACGTCGCCCTTCAGGAGAGCTTCGGCCGCCGGGTTCTGGCCGACCTCGGTTTCGACATGGAGGCGGGGCGCCTCGACGTCTCCGTCCATCCGTTCTGCTCGGGCAGCCATCCCGGGGACGTGCGCCTCACCACCCGGTACGCCGCCGGCCAGCTCACCAGCGCCCTCTTCGGAATCATCCACGAGGCCGGCCACGGCCTCTACGAGCAGGGGCTGCCCGCGGAGGCGGAGGGGCTCCCCGTGGGAGGGTCCGTCTCCCTCGGGATCCACGAGTCCCAGTCGCGCACGTGGGAGAACGCCGTCGGCCGCAGCCGCGAGTTCTGGGAGCACTACCTGCCCCACCTCGCCGAGTGCTTCCCCGCGCAGCTCGAGGGCGTGGGGGTGGACCGGTTCTACGCCTTCGTCAACCGCGTCGAGAGGTCGCTGATCCGCGTCGAGGCCGACGAGATGACCTACGACCTGCACATCCTCCTGCGCTTCGAGTTGGAGAAGGCGCTCATCGAGGGAGAGCTGGACGTGGGGGACCTGCCGGGAGTCTGGAACGAGCGCATGGACTCCTACCTCGGCATCCGGCCCGGCTCCGACGCCGAGGGCGTCCTGCAGGACATCCACTGGTCGATGGGACTCATCGGGTATTTCCCCACCTACACCCTCGGGAACCTCTACGGCGCCCAGTTCCACCGCCGGGCCTGCGCCGACCTCGGGGACTTGCCCGGCCAGATCCGCCGGGGAGAGTTCTCCGGCCTCCTCGGCTGGATGCGCGAGAACATCCACTCGCGGGGCAGCCGCCTCACCGCCTCCGAACTCGTGCAGGAGGTCACCGGCGAGCCCCTGCGCGTCGATTACCTGATGGAGTACCTCGAAGGCAAGTACCGGCCCCTGTACGGTCTCGACTGAGCGGCGCTCAGCCGATCACCTGCCGCAGCAGCCGCAGGTGGTTGAGGCCGAGGACGGCGCGCACCGCCGCCTCTCCCGTGCCGCGCTCGAGGAGCCTGTCGGTGATCTCCGGGTAGTTGCCGGCGTGCGCCAGAAGGTCGCCGCCGCCGTCGAAATCGGACCCGAGGCCCACCGCTTCCTCGCCGGCCTGGTCCACGGCGTGGAGGACGTGATCGGCCAGGCGTCCCATGTCGGGCGCGTCGGCGTCGATGAAGTCGGGCACGAAGGTGATGCCCACGACGCCGCCGGACTCGCCCAGGGCCCGCAGCTGCTCGTCGGTGAGGTTGCGCGGGTGGCCGCACAGGGCGCGGCAGCAGCTGTGGCTGGCGACGACGGGGGCGGAGGAGCACTCGAGGACATCCCAGAAGCCGCGCTCGTTCACGTGGGAGACATCGACGAGCATGCCCAGCTCGTTCATGCGCCGGACGACTTCCCGGCCAAACCCGGTGAGCCCGCCGCCGCCTTCCACCTCGCACCCGTCGGCCGCGTCGGTGCGCGCGCTGTGGGTCAGGGTCATGGTGCGCACCCCCACCTCGTAGAGGGCGTCGAGGGCGAAGAGGCTGTGCTGCAGGGCCGCCGAGTTCTCCACCGCCAGGACCACCGCAAAGCGTCCGGCGGCGCGGGCGGTCTCGATGTCGGCGGCGGAGCGGGCGATGGCCGACTCGGTGGAGTGGGTCTCCACCTCCCGCTTCAGGTAGCCCAGCGCGTCGAGAGCGTACAGGAGGTGGTTGTTGCGGGCGATCGTCGTGTCCACGGCGAAGTAGCCGGCGTCGATCCCGCCTTCGCGGAGACGGGGCAGGGTCTGCTGCAGGGGCCTCTCGGGTGGGTCGAACTGCTGGCGCACATAGGCGACGGTTCCGAGCCGCCGCCGCCGCTCCGGGCTGCTCTCCCCGGCCAGCCCGAGGTTGCCGCGCCGGATCAGGCCCACGGCGGTGTCGTTGTGGGAGTCGATGACGAGGGCGTCGCTGTGCAGGTCGGTGTTCATGGTCTCTCCAGGGCGGTGGGGAAGGGTGATAATCGGGTTCCGCGGCCCTCCTCCGTCAAGGGTCCGTCCGGCCAGCGCCGCTCCTTCGGTCAGTCCCTGTGCACGGTGATCCAAGGGCTGAGGCGGTCCTCCAGGTCCGGGTTCAGCTCGAGGGCTTTCCGGAAGTGCCGCAGCGCCGTGGCCGGATCGTCCACCTCCGCCGCGATCTGGCCGAGGGTGGCATGCACGCCCGCCTGCTCGGGGTTCAGCCGCAGCGACTGCTGCAGATACTCGGCGGCTGGGCCGTAGTGCTCTTTCTCGAGAGCCCCCCTGGCCAGCCGGTTGTAGGCCCCGGGAAGGGGATGAAGCCGGGTGGCCATCAACAGGACCTCGTCGGCCTCCTCTTCCAGCTCGAGCTCCTCCTTCAGGCGAGATGCCAGGCGCATGTAGATGCGGGCCATCGGTTCCCTGGGAACCCTGTCGTCTTCGATGGTCGCCGAGACCCCGGTTTCGAGGGCGGAGACGGCCAGCTCCTTCAGCCCCAACTCGAAGAGGCTCATCCCCGTGGCCAGGGCCGCGTCCGCGGGGATGCGGTGCGGCTCCAGCAGTTCGGTGTGGTGGGCCTCCGAGGCTTCCCGGTCCGGTCCTCCCATGCGCGCGAGCAGATGGGCCTCGATCAGCGGGGCGATCCGGTTCTCCGGTACTCTCCGGGCGGCCATCCGGGCCCAACTCAGGCCCTGGCTCAGATCCCCGGCCTCGATGGCGGCACCCGCTCTCTCCAGGTAGGGGTCCACACAGTGGGCGCTCGCGGACAGGCTCGTCCGCAATCTCTCCCAAGCCTCCTGCCAGGAGGCGTCATCTCTCATCCTGAAGATCGAGACTACCGGGTGGTCGTAGCCGGTGAAGGAGGGATCGCTTCCGTCGTCCCGGAACTCGAGGCCGCCCAGGGTGGGGTAGCGCTCGACCCGGTGGACGAGGTCGAAACCCAGATCCCCATCGGCCAGCGCCTGGTAGAAGGCGGCGGCGCCGGGGATCAAATCGGGAACGGCCGTGAACTGCTGGTAACGATTGGCCTCGATGATGGCCAGGTAGTCCAGGTCCTCGAAGTATGGCCGGAGCCAGGTGAGTTCTGTGCCGCAGGTCGCATATCCCCGCATGCTGAAGAGCTGGGAGGTACCGAGCAATCTCGAGCGATGGCGGTTGCCGACCAGGCCTCGCATGGTGAATGCGCCCTGTTCCACGCCGATCCGGCTGTCGTCCGGGATCCGCTCCTCCATCCAGCGCGCCGCCTCGATGCGGCTGTCCTCCCTGGCATAGATGCCCGCAAAGGCGATGCCGTAACCCGCACTGTGGACGAGAACCGCGGCGGTGGCGGCGATGGCCAGCTTGCGCACTCTGAGCAGCCGGGGAGAGTGGACCAGCCAGACACAGAGGTCGGCCGTCAGAATGGCCAGGAAGGGCAGCATGGGCAGGAGGTAGCGCGTCGGCTTGGTGAGCAGGCCGCCGATGAGGGCGAAGTGGATTCCGACCCACAGGAGGAGCAGTCCCTTGCGACGGTCTGCTCTCCACAGACCGCTGGCGATCGCGAGGCCGAAGGAGACGGTGAGGGGCCAGCCCACCCCCAGGGGCCACAGGTGGCTCCAGTGGTGCAGGTACGGGATGGTGTGGACATCCACCAGGCTCCACGCGGTGAGGTATTCGCCGCGGGCTACCTTCATCGCATAGTTGAAGTCGTTGACCGAACGACTCTGAAGGAGGAGTTCCCAGTCCGTGACGAGGTAAGGCTGCAGGACGAGCAGGGACAGCAACCCCGCCAGACCTGCCAGCCAGACGGAAGACGTCAGGACCGCTCCGAGTCTGCGGCGGTGGTAGATGAGGAGACCGACCGGCACCATCGCCCCCACCGACAGACCGGCGAGGCGCACCGCGCCAGCGACGCCCGTCAGGGCCCCGGTCGCCACCCACCATCGCCGGTCGTCGCCCTCCAGCGCATGAAACAGGGAGAGGAGCGCGGCGAGGATCAGCAGCGTGAACAACCCGTCCACGGTGTAGAAGTGGGCCGACTGGATGGCCATGGGGGCCACGGCAACCACCAGGGTGGCGAGCAGTCCGGCCAGCTCCCCGAACCAGCGGTGGCCAAGCAGCCACACCAGGTACAGGGTCAGACAGGAGACCAGGGCCGCCAGAATGCGGGCGGTCAGATAGACATACCGCACCGAGTCGGTGGAGCCCTGGTCCTCGAAGTCCCAACCGAAGACGATCCGGTTGAACTCGAGGACTCCGCGAAGCAGATAGACAGGCAGCAGGCCGTAACAGGTAAGCTCCGGAGAGAAGGGTTCGATCGGTTTGAGAGCGGTCTGGACGATGGTGGTCTCGTCCGGATGGAAGTGGTGGAAGGCTCTCTCTTCCAGGGAGCTGTCGCCGCGGGTCAACCCGACGAAGCGCAACGAGAATCCAAGGACCAGACAGAGGACCAGGCAGACGGTGGGGATCCCGGGTCTCCAGATGGGAACGCGCATCGACGACCTTCAGGACATCTGCAGGGAGGGGCGCCTTGCCGTCGGCGTCAGCGGTCCGGATCGAGGCCGATGCGGCTGCCCGTGGCCCGTGCCTGGTTCTGGTACTTGCCGTCGTAGGGCCGCGTGGCGGCGCGGTCCATGCGGGCGAAGACGAGCTGGCAGATCCGGCGGCCCTCCTGCAAGCGGATGGGCAGGCGGTTGGAGTTGAACAGCTCGAGGGTCAGGCTCCCCTGGAACCCGGGATCGACCCATCCCGCGTTCTGGATGAACAGCCCGATGCGGCCGATGGAGCTGCGGCCCTCGACGAAGGCGGTCACGTCGTCGGGCAGGCGGATCCGCTCGCGGGTGGTGGCGAGGAGGAAGGAGTGCGGGGGGATGACGATCTGCTTCTGGGTCAGCTCCTGGTAGGGAACCTCCCTGTCCAGGCGGATCGCCTCCAGGCGATTCTCGTCCACCTTGAGGAAGTGGTCGGAGAGCCGCAGATCGACGGAGGCGGGCTGGATCTGGTCGTCGTCGAGAGGGTCGATGCTCAGCTTCCCCGAGGCCAGCAGCTGCCGCAGGCTGGCGTCGGAGAGGATCATGCGCGGCTCGGCTCCGCGTCGGTTCTGCGGACCTCCCGGGCCCCGGGGCCGGGAGCCGTCACTTCCGGCTCCGCCGGGCCAGCTCGACCAGCAGGCGGACGCCCACGCCGACGCCGCCTCTCGGCACATAGGCCCTGGCCCTGTCGGTCCAGGCGGTGCCGGCGATGTCGAGGTGGACCCAGGGGGTGTCGCCGGCGAACTCGGCCAGCAGGGCCGCCGCCGTGATCGCGCCGCCCTCGCGTCCGCCCGTGTTCTTCATGTCCGCCACCTGGCTGCGAATCTGCCTCCGGTACTCCGGCCACAAGGGCAGGCGCCAGACCCTTTCCGCCGTCGCCGAGGCCGCCGCCTCGACCCGGTCCGCCAGCCCGTCGTCGTTGGCCATGAGGCCGCTGGCGTGGGACCCCAGGGCGATGACGCAGGCGCCGGTGAGGGTGGCCAGGTCGACGATTCCCTCGGGCTCATAGCGCTGGGCGTACGTAAGGGCGTCGGCCAGGATCAGGCGGCCCTCGGCGTCGGTGTTGTCGATCTCGATCGTCTTTCCCGCCATCGTCGTGAGCACGTCCCCGGGTTTGTAGGCCTTGCCGTCGAGGAGGTTCTCGGTGGCCGGGACGATGCCGACCACGGGGTGTGCGAGGCCCGCCCGGGCCACGACCTCCATGGCGCCGATCACCGCGGCGGCGCCGGACATGTCCATCTTCATGTCGGCCATGCCGCTGCCCGGCTTGATGGAGATGCCGCCGGAGTCGAAGGTGACCCCCTTGCCGACGAAGACGAGGGGCTTCCGCCGCCGAGCCCCGCGGCGGCGGGGACTCAGTCCATGCTCGAGGATGATGAGCTTCGCCGGCTCGGCGCTGCCCGCCGAGACTCCGAGGATGGCGCCCATCCCCTCCTTGCGCATGGCCCCTTCGTCGAGGACGCGGCAGCGCAGTCCTTCGTGCCGGCGGGCCAGGGCGCGCGCCCGGCTCGCCAGGAAGGAGGGCGTCGCCGTATTGCCCGGATGGTTGACGAGGTCCCGGGCCAGGCAGGTGCCCTCGGCGATCCACCGTCCCATGCGCACGCCGCGCCGCACCGCCGCCAGCCGGCCCCCGTCGAACTCGACCACGGTCAACTGGCGCAGCGCCTTGCGCTCCTCGGGGCTGGACCTGTGCTCGTCGAAGCGGTAACAGGCGAGGATGCTGGCCTCGGCCACCGCCTGGGCCGCCTCCTCGGCCTCCAGGCCCCCGGCACCGGCTCCGTGGAGCACCGTGGCCGCCTTCTCAACGCCCAGCTCCTGGAGCCTGCGAGCCGCGGTGCCGGCGGCCTGACGCGCCGTCTCCAGGTCGAAGTCCTCCTGCCGGCCGAGGCCGACCAGCAGCACCCGCCGCGCCGCCAGGGCGTCGGGGTAGAGCAGCAGGGTGCGGTTCTTCTCTCCCGTGAAGTCGCCGCTGTCGACGACGCGCCCGATGAGGCCGCCGAGCTCGGCGTCGACGGCGGCCGTGGCCCCGCCGGGCTTCGCTCCCTGGAAGAGGTTGACGACGATCGCCTCGGTCCTCGTCTTCTGTATCTCGCCCTGGCGAACGGTTATGTTCATGCGCTCCCTCGATCGGTGAAGGGCGCGTAACCTACGGCGGCTCCCGACCGTCAGGCAACGGGGCCCGGCCTTAACCTGCACAAGACGGATGACGATGCGATGGATCTGTTCCTGATTCGCCATGGAGAGTCGTACAACAACGCCCTGGAGGACGGCTCCCGGCGGGTCTCGGACCCGCCCCTGACCGGTCTCGGAGAGGAGCAGGCCGAGCGGGTGGCCTCGCACCTGGCCCGCTGCGGACACCTCGACCCCGCCGAGCGGGACGGCCGGCCCGCCCTGGACAGCCTCTACTGCAGCGCCATGCGGCGGGCCCTGCAGACGGCGCAACCGATCGCCGCGGCCCTGGGCATCGCACCCGAGGTCTGGATCGACATCCACGAGGTGGGCGGCATCTGGCTGGAGGGTAAGGGCGACCTGCACGGGATGACGCGCGACGAGATCCGGAACGACTTTCCCGGGGTGGGGCTGCCCGAGGGCGTCGGAGAGCAGGGCTGGTGGCCTGGCGGGCAGGAACCCAAGCACGCCGGCAGGGGCCGGGCCATCGCCGTGGCCCAGGAGTTGCAGGAGCGGGCCCGGCGGGGCTCCGGGAGCGGGGAGCCCCCCGAGCGCCTGGGCATCGTCACGCATGGCGACTTCATGAGTGGGCTGGTCAAGGCCCTCACCGATCAGCTGCCCAGCCTGGGCCTCTCCTACAGTCACCAGAACACGGCCATCACCCGGTTCCGCCTCGGCCCCGACGGCTGCGTGGTCCGCTACCTGAACCGCTGCGAGCACCTGTGACCGCGGCGGACGATCCCGCCTTTCTCGCCGCCCTGCGCCGGATCTGCGGCGACGGAGCAGTGCTGACCGACCCCGAGGAGCTGGGCGTGTACGCCTTCGACGGCACCGCCACTCTGCGTCAGCCGCCGGCGTGCGTCGTCCTGCCCGAGCGCGTGGAGCAGGTGGCCCAGGTCGCAGCCCTGGCCAGTCGCCACGGCGTGCCGGTCGTCACCCGCGGCTCCGGCACGGGACTGGCCGGCGGGTCGGTGCCATCCGAGGGCAGCCTGGTGGTGTGCCTGGTCAAACTCGACCGCATCCTGGAGGTCGACGCCGCGAACCTCGCCATCGTCGTCGAGCCCGGAGTGCTCACTCAGCGGGTGGCCGACGAGGCGGCGGCGGCCGGCCTGTTCTACCCGCCCGACCCCGGCTCGATCAAGATCTCCACCATCGGCGGCAACGTTGCCAACAACTCCGGCGGCCTGCGGGGGCTGAAGTACGGCGTCACCCGGGACTACGTCATGGCCCTGCAGGTCGTCCTCGCCGACGGCACCGTTCTGGAGACCGGGACCCGGTGCGTCAAGGATGTGGCCGGCTTCTCCCTGCGCGACCTGTTCATCGGCTCGGAGGGCAGCCTCGGGATCATCACGCGGATCACTCTCAAGCTGATCCCGGCCCCGGCGGCCCGGGCAACCCTCCTGGGACTCTTCGACCGCATGACCGACGCCGCCGAGACCATCTCGGCCGTCATCCGGGCCCGCATCATCCCGTGCACCCTGGAGTTCCTCGACCGGACCACGGTGGAGTGCGTCGAGGGTTACGCCCGCATCGGGCTGCCCACCGACGTGGAGGCGGTGACCCTGATGGAGGTCGACGGCCATCCGGGCGAGGTGGAGGAGCAGGCCGCCCGGGTGGAGGAGATCGCCCGCGGCCAGGGGGCCCGCGAGGTCCGCCGGGCGGCGTCGGAGGCAGAGGCGGCGCAGCTGGCCGGCGCCCGCAGGACGGCCTTCAGCGCCCTGGCCCGGCGGGCGCCCACCGTGATCCTCGAGGACGTCACCGTGCCCCGCAGCGAGCTCGCCCGCATGGTAGCCGAGATCCAGCGCGTCGCCCGCGACCACGGGGTGACGATCGGCACCTTCGGGCACATGGGAGACGGCAACCTCCACCCCACCTTCCTGGCCGACGAGCGCGACGCCGCGGCCATGGAGCGAGTCGAGGGGGCGATGCGGGAGGTCTTCCAGGCCGCCGTCGATATGGGCGGCACGATCACCGGGGAGCACGGCGTCGGGCTCGCCAAGAAACCCTTCCTGCCCGACGCTGTCGGCGCCGTTCCCCTGGCGGCGATGCGGCGTCTGAAAGCCGCCTTCGACCCCGCGGGAATCCTCAATCCCGGCAAGATCTTCGACTGATCCGTGGAACCGGCCGATCCGAACCTGCTGCGCGGCCTCGACTTCTCCGTCCTTCAGCAGTGCATGCACTGCGGCATGTGCCTGCCCACCTGCCCCACGTACGACGCCAGCCTGAGAGAGCGCTCCTCTCCCAGGGGGCGGATCGCCATGATGCGGGCCGTCGCCGAGGGCCGCCTGGAGGTGGGGGAGACTTTCGCCGACGAGATGTACTTCTGTCTCGGCTGCCTGGCCTGCCAGACCGCCTGTCCCGCCGGCGTCGACTACGCGCGGCTCATCGAGACGGCGCGGGCGGAGGTGGAGCGCAGCGGCGTCCTGGAGGCTCCCGGTCGTTCGGCGTTGCGCGGCGTCATCCTCCGGTGGCTGTTCACCTCCCGGCGGCGGCTGCATCTCTTCGGCCGCCTGCTGCGCATCTACCAGCGCTGGGGGTTCGAGCGGACCGTGCGCGGCCTGGGACTGCTGCGGCTGGCGCCGCGGCGTCTGCGCGAGCTGGAGCCGCTGACGCCGCGCGTCAGCCCCCGGTTCACCCATGAGCTGTTCACCCGCCGCTACGAGGCCCGCAATCCGAAGGTGCCGTCGAAGCGTGTCGGCCTGGTCAGCGGCTGCGTGCAGGACCTCGCCTTCTCCCACGTCAACGCGGACACCATCGAGGTCCTGCAGGCCAACGGCTGCGAGGTGGCGGTGCCTCCGGGGCAGCAGTGCTGCGGCTCCCTGCACGGCCACAACGGCGAGATCGAAGCGGCGCGGGGGCTGGGGCGGTCAAACCTCGACGCCTTCGACCTGGACCGCCTCGACGCCGTCGTCGTCAACGCCGGCGGCTGCGGCTCCCACGTGAAGCACTACGACCGGCTGCTGGCCGGGGACCCCGTCTACCGGGGCCGCGCCGCGGAGTGGGCCCGCAAGGTCCGGGACGTGCACGAGCTGCTGGCCGAGGTCGGCCCGAGGCCCCCCCGGGCCGCCCTGCAAGGCGCCGGCGGCGGCCTCCTGCGCGTCACCTGCCACGAGTCCTGCCACCTGAAGCACGGCCAGGGGGTGAGTCAGCAGCCCCGGGAGATCCTGGCCGCCATCCCGGGGCTGGAGCTGGTGGAGCTGGCCGAGTCGGACTGGTGCTGCGGCTCGGCAGGGATCTACAACATCACGCAGCCGGAGATGTCGGCGGCGCTCCTGGAGCGCAAGCTGGGACACCTGGCCGCCACCGGCGCCGAGGTGGTGGCCACCGCCAACCCGGGCTGCGCCGTGCAGATCGAGGTCGGCCTGCGCCAGCGGGGAGAGACGGTCCGGGTGGAGCACCCCGTGTCGCTGCTGGCGGCGGCCTATCGCGCAGAGAAGGAGGAGCGATGAAACACTACGCACTGACCCTGAACCTGAGGGACGATCCGGAGATCATCGAGCGCTACAAGGAGTACCACCGCCGCCCGTGGCCCGAGCCGCTCCAGGGCCTGAAGGAGGTGGGAATCGAAGGGATGCTCATCTACCTGCTGGGCCGGCGCATGTTCATGCACATGACGACGACCGACGATTTCGACCCGGCCCGGGACTTCGCCCGCTACGTGGAGCGGAACCCCAGGGCGGCCGAGTGGGACGAGCTCATGCGCACCTTCCAGGAGCGGGTGCCCGAGGCGGCCGAGGGGGAGTGGTGGGCCTCCATGGAGTGCGTCTTCGACCTGCGGGACCATGTCGACTGAGCGGCCGAGGCCGGAGAGGAGGCCGGGCAACCCGTGCTTCTCCTCCGGCCCCTGCGCCAAGCGGCCGGGGTGGTCCCTCGAGTCCCTGGCGGGGGCCATGATGGGGCGCTCCCACCGAGGGGCCGCCGCCGAGGGGCGGCTGCGGGAGGTCATCGAGCGCAGCCGGGCCGTTCTCGGCGTGCCCGCCGATCACCGCGTCGCCGTGGTCCCCGCTTCGGACACGGGCGCCGTGGAGATGGCCCTCTGGTCCCTCCTCGGCCCGAGGGGGGTCGACGTGCTGGCCTGGGAGAGTTTCGGCCGGGGATGGGTGACGGACCTGACCCGCCAGCTGCCCCTCTCCGACGTGCGGCCACTGGTGGCGGACTACGGCGAGCTGCCGGACCTGCGTCAGGTGGACGGAGACCGCGACGTGGTCTTCACCTGGAACGGCACGACATCGGGGGTCCGGGTCCCGGACGCGGACTGGATCGCCCCCAATCGCCGGGGCCTGACGATCTGCGACGCCACGTCGGCCGCCTTCGCCATTGACCTGCCTTGGGAGAAGCTCGACGTCGTCACCTGGTCCTGGCAGAAGGTGATGGGGGGCGAGGCCGCCCACGGCATGCTGGTCCTCGGTCCGCGGGCGGTGGAGCGGCTACTCTCCTACACCCCTCCATGGCCGCTGCCGAAGCTGTTCCGCATGACCGCCGGCGGCGCCCTCGACGAGGGGCTGTTCGAGGGGCGCACCATCAACACGCCTTCCATGCTCTGCGTCGAGGACGCCATCGACGGGCTGCTCTGGGCGGAGTCGATCGGCGGCCTGCCCGAGATGGTGCGGCGCTCGCGCGCCAACCTGGCGGTCCTGGAGGCCTGGGCGGAGGCGCGGGACTGGATCGACTTCCTCGCCAGCCGCCCGCGGACCCGTTCGAGCACCTCCATCTGTCTGCGCGTCGTCGACGGCGCCTGCCGGGCGAGGGATCTGGTGCGGATGCTGGAGAGGGAGGGGGCCGCCTACGACATCGGGTCGTACCGCGCCGCACCTCCCGGCCTGCGCATCTGGGGCGGCTCAACGGTGGAGACCTCCGACATGGAGGCTCTCACTCCCTGGCTCGACTGGGCCTTCGAGGAGGTCCGGCCGGGTTGACCTCCGGAGCCGCCGGCCAGCCTCTACTGCGCGGCTCTCTTCCTGCCGCCGGCCTGCAGCCGGTCGGCGGCGCCCACCGAGCCGATGTGCAGGGTGTCGTAGGCCTGCTGCGACGAGGTGAAGGGCCCCTGGTGGGTCTTCGAGCCGTGCCAGTCGAGGTTGGTGTACATGGGGTTGACGCGCCCCGTCTCCCTCTCGCGCCGGGCGACCCAGCTCTCGAGCCGCTCGCGCAGGGCGGCAACCACGCCCTTCTCACGGCCCGCGAGGTTCCTCTGCTCAAGGGGGTCCTCGACCAGGTTGTAGAGCTCGACCTCCGCCTTGAAGTGGAAGTCGGGCTCCAGGGCCACGATCAGCTTCCACTGCGGTGTGCGCCAGCCGTGCTTGCGCATCCACGTGCACTCGGTGATGTAGAACTCGGAAGCGTTGCTCGGCCGCCGGCCGTCGATCAACGGCAGCAGGGAGGCGCCGTCGAAGTCGATTTCCACTCCGCGCACCTGGAGCAACTGCAGGATTGTCGGCACCAGATCCTGGTGCAGGCTGTACCCGGCGACGCGGCGGCCCTCCGGCAGCCGTCCGGGGAGACGCAGGATCAGGGGAACGTGGAGGGTGTTCTCGTAGAGGCCGTGGTGGTCGAACCAGCACTCGTGCTCGTAGAGGGTTTCGCCGTGGTCGCCGTTGAGGACGACCAGGGTGTTCTCGCGCAGGCCGAGCTCGTCGAGGCGGGTCAGCAGGCGCTGGATGGCGGCGTCCATGTAGGCCACGGCGCCGTCGTACTGGGCGGTGACGTAGTCGGCGTCGGTGATCCCCGGCGGCATCCAGTCGGCGAAGAAGTCGCAGAAGGGCTTGAAGGCCATCACCGGATCCATGGAGCGGTTGGCCGGGTCGAGCTCGTCGCCGGAGTAGAACATGCGCTCGAAGGGGGCCGGCGGCAGATAGGGGGCGTGGGGGTCCATGTGGCGCAGGAAGAGGAAGAAGGGCCTGCCTCCCGCGGCCAGGCGCTCGAGCTCCGGCACGGCCACGTCGTTGAGTCGGTCGGCCTTGGGGCTGCGGCCCTCGCTCCAGCTGCCCCAGGCCGGGTAGTCGAGGTAGGTGCCGAACCCCCGCGAGCTGGCATTGCCGCTGAAGCCGACGCAGCTCGTCTCGTATCCGGCCTCGCCCAGGATCTCCGGGAGCGTGACTACGTGGTCGGGAAGACCGCCCTTGTGCCGCAGGGCGACGACGGTGGTGGAGAAGCAGTCGAGGCCGGTGAGCATGGAGGCGTAGGCCGAGGTGGTGGGGATGTGAGCCGAGTAGTTGCGTTCGAAGAGGACGCCCTCGCCGGCGAGGCGGTCCATGTGAGGGGTCGTCAGCCGCGGATAGCCGTAGCAACTCATGTGGTCGGCGCGCAGACTGTCGACGCCGAAGAGGACGAGGTTGAGGGGTCTCTTGCGCGGTGCCATGGAACTCCTGGATCGACAGGGGGAGGGATCTCCTCGGACAGGCGGTAGGCTACTGGGGGGCGCGGCGAGGGTCAAGACGGCGAGGAGATGCCCGGGACCCGGCCGGCGGGCGGTGCCGGAAGCGTCGGTCCCGCGAGTCGGCCTGGAGCGCCGGCCCATGGCGAACTAGGGTATGCTGGATATGCGCCGGGCAGAAGCGAGGACGGCCACCCTGGCCGGAGCGGACGGGCATGTGCTGGTGCCGCGGGCGTGGTTCGTGCGCGGCCTCGGCCTCGTCTACCTGCTCGCCTTCGCTTCGTTCTGGAGCCAGGCCGAGGGGCTCGTCGGATCGCGCGGCATCCTGCCGGTGGCCGATACCCTGCAGTGGGCCGCGGAGACGCTCGGGCCCGCGGCCCGGTGGCGCCTTCCCACCCTGCTCTGGCTCGACGCGGGGGACCCCGCCCTGCACGCCCTGTGCGCCGCCGGTTGTGCCGCCGCGCTGGCGGCGGCCGCCGGGGTGGCCCCCGCCGCGGCCCTGTCCCTGTGCTGGATCTGTTACCTGTCGGTCTACGTCGCCGGCCAGCAGTTCCTCTCCTACCAGTGGGACGTGCTGCTCCTTGAGGCGGGCGTTCTGGGGGTGCTGTGGGCGCCCCGGGCCTGGAGGCCCCGCCGGGTGTGGGAGCAGCCTCCGTCGACGGCGGTCACGTGGCTGCTGCGATGGCTGATCTTCCGTTTGATGTGGTCCTCGGGGGTGGTCAAGCTCCTCAGCGGGGACCCCGCGTGGCGGGGTCTGGCGGCCATGGAGCACCACTACCAGACCCAGCCGATCCCCGTGTGGACGAGCTGGTTCGCCCACCATCTCCCCCCCGCGGTGCACACCGCCGAGACGCTGGTCATGTTCGGCGTGGAGCTGATCCTGCCCTTCGCGGTCTTCGGGCCGCGCCGGCTGCGGCTCACGGCGGCCGCCGGCTTCGCCCTGCTCCAGCTGGGCATCGCGGCCACCGGGAACTACGGGTTCTTCAACCTCCTCACCCTCGTCCTCTGTCTCCCGCTGCTCGACGACGCGGTCTTCGGCCGACCCGCCGTCGAAGGGGGTCGCCCGGGACGGCGCTGGCCGCGGTCGCTGCTGTGGCCCGCGGCGTCGGTGATCTTCTGCCTGAGCGGCCTGCAGCTGGCCGCCACCCTGGGGATGGACGTGCGCCGCGCGGGGCCCCTCTACAGGCTGCAGCAGTTGCTGGGCCCCCTCCATCTGTCGAGCTCGTACGGGCTCTTCGCGACCATGACCACGACCCGCCCGGAGATCGTCCTCGAGGGCAGCCGGGAGGGCGTCGAGTGGCGCACCTACCGGTTCCGGTACAAGCCGACCGACCTCGACCGCCGTCCGTCCTTCGCGGGACCCCACATGCCGCGCCTCGACTGGCAGATGTGGTTCGCCGCCCTGCGCCCCTTCGAGAGGGCGCGCTGGTTCCACGCCTTCGCCCGCCGCCTGTTGGAGGGGTCTCCCCCCGTTCTCGGGCTGCTGGCGGAGGATCCCTTCCGCGGCGGCCCTCCGCCACGGTACCTGCGCGCCCATCTCTACGAGTACCGCTTCAGCCGCGGGGAGGCGCGGCGACGAGGCGTCTGGTGGGAGCGCACCCTCCTGCGGCCCTACTCGCCGGTTCTGTCCCTGCGGGGGGACTGACCCTCTCGGGCGCGGTGTCGGTGTGCGTCTTGCTAGAATCGGATTGGCACACGTAACTTTGTCAGTCTCCCCACGATGACTTCCTCTCCCACCGAACCGAATCCCCGAACCCGCCCGAACCGATGAAGGCGATCCGTTTCCACGAGCACGGCGGCCCCGAGGTCCTCTCCTTCGAGCAGGTGCCGGAGCCAACCGCCGGACCCGGAGAGGTGTTGGTCCGACACGAGGCGGTCGGTCTCAACTACATCGACACCTATCACCGCTCCGGCCTCTATCCCGTGGGTCTGCCCTGCGTACCGGGAATGGAGGGGGCCGGAAGCGTCGTCGCCGTGGGAGAAGGGGTCGCGGGAGTGGCCGCCGGCGACCGCGTCGCCTATGCCGGTGTCCAGGGGGCTTACGCCGAGTTGGCCGCGGTGCCCGCCGACCACGTGGTGCCCCTGCCCGAGGGGACCGAGCCCGCCGATGCGGCGGCCGTCCTTCTTCAGGGCATGACCGCTCACTACCTGGTCACCGGCACCTACGTCCTGACAGCGGGAGACACGGCGCTCGTCCACGCCGCAGCCGGCGGCGTCGGCCTGTTGCTGGTGCAGATGGCCAGAATGAAGGGGGCGCGAGTGCTGGCCACCGTCTCCACACCGGAGAAGGAGGAACTGGCCCGCGGAGCGGGGGCCGATGAGGTCATCCGCTACACGGAGGCCGACTTCGGGGAAGAGGTGCAGCGCCTCACCGGAGGCGCCGGCGTGGAGGTGGTCTACGACTCGGTGGGGCAGACGACCTTCGACAGGAGCCTCGACTCGCTCAAGCCCCGGGGCACCATGGTCCTCTTCGGCCAATCGAGCGGCCCCGTGCCTCCCGTCGATCCTCAGGTTCTGAGCCAGAAGGGGTCGCTCTTTCTGACGCGGCCGACCATGGCCCACTACACCCTCACCCGGCAGGAGTTGCTCGATCGTGCCGGTGAGGTTCTGGACTGGACCGCCCAGGGCCGGCTCGAGGTCCGGGTCGGCGCCCGCTACGAGCTGGCCGCCGCCGCCGAGGCCCACCGCGCCCTGGAGGGGCGCAGGACCACCGGCAAGGTCCTCCTGCTCCCCTAGGCGCGCGCGGGCACGAACCTCCAGGAGATGGACATGTCCGGCCCTCAGCCCTCCGACAGCGAACCGCACGACGAGCTCCGCCCCCCGGATGCGGAGGGGGCGGAGGAGCCTCCCCGCGACATTCCCGAGGTATCCGCGGAAACGCCGGAACCGTCCGGGGCAGCGGACCCCTCCGGGACGGGGGATGACTCCCCCCCCGCGGAGGCCCCCCCCGCGGCCAAGGCGGCGGACGCAACTGCCATGGAGGACACCACGGCCGCGGCCCGGGATCCCGAGGCCATGGAGTCCACACCTTCCGCGGTAGATTCGGCTTCTGCGGAGGACGCCACCGCCACCGCGCAGGACATCGCCGGGGCCCAGGAATCCGCTCCCGCGGCGGAGACATCGGCCACGTCGGAAGACGGTGTCGCCCCGGCGGCAGAACCACCCCCCGAGGACTCAGGGGCTCCCGCCGGTCCGGCCGATTCCGGAGGGGACATGGCGTCCCTGCTGGCGGATCGGGCTCCGGCGGCCGGTGCCCAGGCGCCGCAGGTGGGCAGCCGGGTCAGCGGCGTGGTGGTCCGCATCGGCGATGACGAGGCCTTCGTCGATTTTGGAGGTCGCAGCGAGGGGGTGATCCGCGTCGACGAGCTCAGGGGGGAGGACGGGGAGATCGCCTTCCAGGCGGGAGACCCGATCGAAGCGTTCATCGTCGGGGACTCCGGCGAAGTCGCCCTGTCCCGCTACCCCAGCGGCGAGGCCCGCCAGTCCGACCTGCTGTACAAGGCCTTCAAGTCGGGACAGCCGGTGGAGGGCACGGTGATGGCCGTCAACAAGTGGGGTCTCGGCGTCTCCCTCGAGGGCTTGCGCGCCTTCTGTCCGGTATCCCAGATCGACACCGCCTTCACCGAGGACCCGGAGCGGTTCCGCAACCAGACCATGGCCTTCAAGATCATCCGTTTCCGCGACCGGGGCCGAAGCATCGTCCTCTCCCGGCGGGCCCTGCTCGAGGCCGAGCAGGCGGAGGATGCCCTCAACGTCCGCGAGACGGTCACCGAGGGGGCCGAGCTGACCGGCTCGGTGACCCGCCTGGAGAACTTCGGGGCTTTCGTCGATCTCGGGGGACGCGTCGAGGGGCTGGTCCACGTCTCGGAGCTCCGGCACGAGCGTGTCGCTCACCCCCAGGACGTGGTGCAGCCGGGGCAGGAGGTCAAGGTCAAGGTCATCGCCGTGAAGAACCTGGGCGACCGGCGCAAGGAACGGATCTCCCTGAGCCTGAAGGCGCTGGAGAAGAACCCGTGGACCGAGGCGCGGGAGCGCTTCCGTGCCGGCTCCGTGGTGACCGGCAGGGTCGAGGCTCTGGAGGACTTCGGCGCCTTCGTCGAGCTGGCGCCGAACGTGCGAGGTCTGATCCACGTCTCCGAGATGGCGAGCCGACGGGTCAACCACCCCCGAGATGTCCTCTCCCAGGGCGAGGAGGTGAAGGTGGCGATTCTCGAGATCGACGACCGGCGCAAGCGCTTCCGTCTCTCCCTGAAGCGGGCCGAGCAGGTGGAGGGGGAGGCGAACCTCCGGGAGTTCGAGGAGCGCCGGCAGCAGGAGAAGGAGGAATCGCCCGGCAACGCCACCATGCTCGAGGCGTTGAAGAAGGCGCAACTCATCGATTGAGCCCGCCCTCATGACCCAGCCGCGCCCCGGGCCGGAGGCGGCCTCCGCCTGGGAGGACCTGCTCTTCGGCGGCGACCGTCCCGGGTACTTCGGCCCCTACGGCGGCGCCTTCGTCCCCGAGATCCTGCGTACCACCCTCGACGAGCTGGCCGAGGCCTTCGAGTCGGCCCGCCGCGACCCGGAGTTCTGGGCCGCCTTCGTCGACACCCTCGGAAGCTACTCCTGCCGGCCCACGCCCCTGACCCGCCTTGACCGGCTTTCGGCCGAGGTCGGCGGTGGCCGGCGGCTCTACCTCAAGCGCGAGGACCTCAACCACACCGGCGCCCACAAGCTCAACAACGTCATCGGCCAGGGGATGCTCGTGCAGCGCATGGGCAAGACCCGGGTGATCGCCGAGACCGGCGCCGGCCAGCACGGCGTGGCCACGGCGACGATGGCGGCGCGCTTCGGCTTCGACTGCACCATCTACATGGGCGCCGTCGACGTCGAGCGCCAGCGGCCCAACGTGTTCTGGATGGAGCAGTTGGGGGCCCGCGTCGTCTCCGTCGAGGACGGCTCGGCGACCCTGAAGGATGCCATCAACGAGAGCCTCCGGGACTGGGCGTTCTCCATGGCCGACACCCACTACGTCCTGGGCACGGCCTGCGGGCCCCATCCCTTTCCGCAGATGGTCGCCTGGCTGCAGCGCATCATCGGCCAGGAGACGCGCTCACAGATCCTCGAGCGGGAGGGGCGCCTGCCCGACCGGGTCTATGCCTGCGTCGGCGGCGGCTCCAACGCCACGGGGATGTTCCTCGGCTTCCTCGGGGACGAGGGGGTGGAGCTGGTCGGCGTCGAGGCGGGGGGCCGCGGCCTCGAGTCCGGCGAGCACGCCGCGCGGCTGGCGGGGACCGACGGCTCTCCGGGCGTCGCCCAGGGGTACAAGACCTACTTCCTCCAGGACGAGGAAGGCCAGATGCGGCACACCCACTCGGTCTCCGCCGGCCTCGACTACATCGGCGTGAGCCCGATCCTGGCCCGCCTCCACGAGACCGGCCGGGTGCGTTTCGAAGCGGCCTCCGACGACGAGGTGATCGAGGCCCTGAAGCGGCTCATGCACGCCGAGGGGATCATCGGCGCCCTGGAGTCGACCCACGCCCTGGCCGGCGCCCTGCGGGAGGCGGCCCGGGTGCCCGAAGGCGGCGTCGTGCTGATCAACCTCTCGGGGCGCGGCGACAAGGACATCTTCACCATCGGCGACGCCCTCGGCGACGAGCGCTGGCGGCAGTTCCTCAAGGACAAGGCGGCCCGCCTTTGAACCCGCCCGGGGGCGCCGGCCTTGAGGCCCACGTCCGCGAGCGATTGGCGGCGGGGGATCGGCGGATCCTGCTGATGACCCACCTCATCGTCGGCTATCCGTCCCTCGAGGCCAACCGCGCCATGATGCGGCGCATGGCCGACCACGACGTCGACCTGGTAGAGCTGCAGATGCCCTTTAGCGAACCGGTGGCCGACGGGCCGACCTTCGTGCGCGCCAACCAGGAGGCCCTGTCGCGGGGACTCACCCTCGATGCCTATTTCGACTTCTTCCGCGAAGCCGGGGAGCTGGCCGCCTTCCCCCGCCTGTTCATGGGCTACTACAACACCGTCTTCCGCGCCGGCCATGCCGGGTTCTGCAGGCGGCTGCAGGAGGCGGGCGGCTCGGGCTTCATCCTGCCCGACCTGCCGTACGAGGAGTACGGCGACCTCTTCGATCTCGGCGCCCGCCACCGCCTCGACCCGGTCCTGCTCATGACCCCGACGAACACCGCCGGCCGCCTCTCGGAGCTCGGCCGGCGCGCCCGGGGCTTCGTCTACGCCGTGGCCCGCAAGGGGGTTACGGGGAGGCGCACCGAGCTTCGGGAGGAGCTCTACGGGTTCCTCGACACCTGCCGTGCCGCCACCGACCTGCCGCTGGCCCTCGGCTTCGGCCTCCGGGGCGGGGAGGACCTGGGGGCCCTGCACGGACGGGTGGAGATCGGCATCGTCGGCTCGGCCCTGCTCACGGCCTGGGAGGAGGGCGGAGAGGACGGCTACAGCCGACTTCTCGGGGAGCTGGCGGCGGCGCGGTCCTGAGTCAGGGCGGACCTTTGGCCCCCCGGGGCCGCGTCCTTCTGGGCCAGGACCATCTCGAGGTACTCCCGGTAGTCGCACTCGGAGGGGGGGCTGGGGAAGCCTGCGATCAGGGCCTCGAACCCGGCGCGGTCGACGAATCCCTGGTCGAAGGCGATCTCCTCGAGGCAGGCGATCTTCAGCCCTTGGCGCATCTCGATGGCCTCGACGAAGCTGCTGGCCGCCTGCAGGCTCCCTGGCGTGCCGGTGTCGAGCCAGGCGATCCCCCGGCCCAACCGGTCGACGCGCAGGTCGCCGCGCTCCAGGTAGGTGCGGTTGACGTCGGTGATCTCCAGCTCTCCCCGCGCCGACGGCTGCAGTCCGCGGACCACCTCGACCACCCCGGCGTCGTAGGCGTACAGGCCCGGCACCGCGTAGTTCGACTTCGGCTCGAGGGGTTTCTCCTCGATGCCCACGGCCAGGCCGGCGGCGTCGAACTCGAGGACGCCGAAGTCCCGGGGGTCGCCGAGGTAGTAGCCGAAGATCAGCCCCCCTCGCTCGAAGTCGCGCACGGCCCGCGCGAAGCCGTCCTCGCCCTGGAAGAAGTCCCCGTAGAACACGTTGTCGCCCAGGATCAGGGTCACCGGGTCGCCGCCGATGAACTCCTCGGCCAGGAGAAAGGCCTGGGCGATGCCCTCGGGCCGGGGCTGCTCCACGTAGGTGAACTCGACGCCCAGGGAGCCTCCGTCGCCGAGGAAGCCGCGGATGATCGGCAGGTCCCTGGGCGTGGAGATGATGCAGATCTGTCGGATCCCGCCGAGCATCAGGATCGACAGGGGATAGCAGATCATCGGCTTGTCGTAGACCGGCAGCAGCTGCTTGCACACCACCTGTGTGAGCGGCACCAGACGAGTGCCGTGTCCGCCCGCCAGCACGATTCCCTTCATCCTAGTCCATCCATAGTCCGCCGTTGATGTCGACGATCTCCCCGGTGATGTGACTGGCCTCGTCGGAGGCCAGGAAGAGGGCCAGACTGGCCACGTCCTCGGCGCGTCCCCTGGAGCCGAGGGGGATCCGCCTGGCCAGTTCGGCGTGCTCGCCGGAGGGCTTTCGCGTCATGTCGGTGTCGATGATGCCGGGAGCCAGTGCGTTCACCCGGACCCCGTACGGGGCCATCACCCTGGCCAGGTGCAAGGTGAGGGCGCTGACCCCGGCCTTGGCGGCCCCGTAGGGGGGCGCCGCCGCTACCCCCCCGGTCTTGGCGGCCAGGGAGGAGAGGTTGAGGATCGCCCCCCTTCGGCGGTCGCGCATGTGAGGCAGGGCCGCCTGGGAACAGAAGAAGGAGCCCTTCAGATTGATGTCCATCATTCGGTCCCAGTCGTCCTCGGTGCAGTCGAAGGCGGTGGTGTGACGCAGGTATCCGGCGTTGTTCACCAGCACGTCGAGGGTGCCGAGGGCGACGAT
Source organism: Gemmatimonadaceae bacterium (assembly GCA_026706075.1). Taxonomy (GTDB): domain Bacteria; phylum Latescibacterota; class UBA2968; order UBA8231; family UBA8231; genus UBA8231. The sequence goes on along the minus strand of JAPOZM010000122.1, from coordinate 64,225 downwards.
GGCCTGCCGCACCACGCGGTGACAGGACTTCGAATCGGCCACGTCCACGGCCAGGGCCATGGAACCGGGGCCAACCTCCTCGGCGGTGCGTTGGACCCCGGCCTCGTCGATGTCGGCCACGGCCACCCGCGCCCCCTCGGCCGCGAAGCGCTCGCAGATCGCCCGTCCGATCCCGCGGGCGCCGCCGGTGACCAGCGTCGTCCGGCCTTCCAGCCTCCTTGCCGCCATGGTTCCGATCTCCGTGGAGGACGCTCCATCACGGCCCCCGTTCCTGTGCGCCACAGTGTAGAAGCGGGGCCTGGCAGCGGCAATGGCCAGTACTGGGCGGATCGTATATTCGCCGAGGCTGAGGTCGATTCCCGGGCCGGAGAGGATCATGATCGAGTCTAAGGAAAGCAGCGAAGTACTCGGACAGGGCGGGTTGAAGGCGCGCCGCGAGGTCTTCGTCGAGACCGTCTGCGAGGCCCTGGCCGCGGGGGACGATGGCACCCTGCGGCTGATCCTGAACGACGAGCACGCCGCCGATCTGGCCGAGTTGGTGAGGGTTCTCGAGGAGGAAGCCGGTCAGCGCTGCATGGGTCTCCTGGAGGACAGGCTCTCGGCGAGAGTCATGGCCGAGCTCGACCCGGCGATGGCGGCGCAGGTGGCGGCGGACCTCGACGAGCGGGCCCTGGCAGGCCTCGTAGGGGAGATGGCGCCCGACGCGGCCGCCGATGTCCTCGCCGATCTGCCCGAGGACCGAAGCGACGAAGTCCTGGCCCTCCTGCCCCCCGAGGACGCTGCCGAGCTTCAGGACCTGATGGAGCACCCGGAGGACACAGGGGGCGGCATCATGACCTCCCGCCTGGTAGCTGTGCCCCGGGAGGTCACCGTATCACGGGCCGTCGACCTCCTGCGCGCCTGGGCGGAGGAAGAGGAGATCCTCACCGTCTTCGTCGTCGACGAGGAACACCGCCTGGTGGGCACCGTCTCCCTGCGCCGCATGCTGCTGGCCAACCGGGAGGCGACGATGGAACAACTGGCCGACCGGGAACCGATGACGGTGCGGGCTGACATGGACCAGGAGGAGATCGCCGCCATCTTCTCCGACTACGACCTGCTGGCCCTCCCCGTGGTGGACGAGCACGACGAGCTCATCGGACAGGTGACGGTGGACGACATCGTCGACGTCATCCACGAGGAGGCCACCGAGGACAACCTCAAGATGGCGGCCACCAGTTCCCGGGAGATGGAGGATCCCTCCATTCCTGGCGTCGTTCGGCGGCGCCTGCCGTGGCTGCTGCTCTGCCTGGCCGGAACCCTGCTGACAGGCGGCGTTCTCGACCTGTTCTCGGGGGTGCTGGCGTCCTTGAGCCCGCTGGTGCTGTTCGTGCCGGCCATCATGGCCATGGGCGGGAACTCAGGTATACAGACATCGACGGTAACCGTCCGGGCCCTGGCCACGGGGACCCTGCCCCGCGGCCGGGTGGGCCCTGCCTTGTGGCGGGAGCTCGGCGCCGCCGCGGGCATCGGCCTGCTGCTGGGGAGCATCGTCTTCATGGTTGCGCACCTGTGGACCGATGGCTCACCGGTGGCTCCCAGCGCCGGCCTCGCCATGTTCGCCGCGGTCCTGCTGTCGGCGGGGGTCGGCGCCGTCATCCCCCTCTCCTTCCGGGCCACGGGCATCGATCCCGCCGTCGCCTCCGGCCCCCTGATCACCACCCTCAACGACATTCTCTCCCTGGTCATCTACTTCGGCGTGGCGGGGCTGCTGCTGCGCTGGACCGCCTAGCCTCGGCCGCCCACCCGCGGGGCCGGTCCCCGGAAGGTGGCGCGCGCCGGTCCGGCGGGCTGCCCGCAACTTGCGGAAACCCGCGGGCTGGAACAACTTAGTCGTTCTCCATTCACAGGGCGCACCAGCGGTGGATGCCTGGCGCGCTGATCTCCTCAGGGCGCAGGGCAGGTCGCCCGCCCCGGGGATATCGCAGCGGGAGCAGGACCGGTATGCGCAACGTCATCGGCGTGATCCTGGGCGGGGGACGGGGCGCGCGCCTCTACCCGCTCACCCGCTACCGCTCCAAGCCCGCCGTGCCCATCGGCGGCAAGTACCGGCTCATCGACATCCCCATCAGCAACTGCATCCACTCCGGCATCGACAAGATCTTCGTCCTCACCCAGTTCAACTCCGCTTCCCTCAACCGCCACGTGAGCGCCACCTACCGCTTCGACAGTTTCTTCGGCGGCTTCGTCGAGATCCTCGCGGCGGAGCAGACCATGGAGGAGACGGACTGGTACCAGGGCACGGCCGACGCCGTCCGCAAGCAACTGCGTCGCATCCAGGCCCGTCAGGGCCACGAGGTCCTGATCCTCTCCGGCGACCACCTCTACCGCATGGACTACCGCGCCTTCGTCGACGACCATCGCCGGCGCTCGGCGGACGTGTCGATCGCCGTGAAGCCGGTGCGCCGCGAGGAGGCCTCCTCCCTGGGGATCCTGCAGGTGGACGAGCGCTCCCGCATAGTCGCTTTCCGCGAGAAGCCGCAGACGGAGGCCGAGCTCGACGAGCTGGAGCTGCCGGAGGCCCCTGGCGCCGACCCGGAAGCGCGCTTCCTCGCCTCCATGGGGATCTACCTCTTCGAGCCCCAGGTGCTGACCAGTCTTCTCCTCGGCATCGAGGAGGACGACTTCGGCCGTCACCTGATCCCGGCGGCGATCGAGAAGCTCAACGTCTTCGCCCATGCCTTTGACGGGTACTGGGAGGACATCGGGACGATCTCGGCCTTCTACCGGGCCAACATCCGCCTCACCGACCTTGAGCCCGTCTTCCAGTTCCACCGGCCCGACGCGCCGATCTTCACCCACCAGCGGTTCCTGGCCGGCTCCCGCATCGACGACTGCCGCATGGACCGCGTCATCGTCGGGGAGGGCTGCTCCCTCCGCGAAGCCGAGGTCGAGCAGTCCGTCATCGGCGTGCGCAGCCAGGTCGGGGCCGGTGCCCGCATCTTCCAGTCGGTGGTCATGGGAGCCGACTACTACGAGACCCGCGAGGACTGCGAGCGCAATCGCGCCCGAGGGTTGCCCGATGTCGGCATCGGCTCCGGCAGCGTCATCCACCACGCCATCGTCGACAAGAACGCGCGCATCGGCGAGGGCGTCATCATCAGCAACGACGCGCGCATCCAGGAAGCGGATGCCGACGGACACGTCATCCGTGAAGGCATCGTGGTGGTGCCCAAGGACGCCGTCATCCCCAATGGCACGCGCATCTGAAGCTCCCCCCGGCTCCTGGCTGGCGGCCGTCCTGGTATGGTCGGGGCTGGCCCTGGGCTGTGAGGGGAAGGGGTCGGAGAAGGGGGGCGGCCGCCCCCCTCGCGAGGCCTCCGGGAGCGAGGAGGTGCGCCGGGGGCGGCAGCTGTACGAGCGCCACGGATGCGCCCTGTGCCACGGACCGGAGGGCCGGGGCGACGGCCGTCTGGCGGCGAGCCAGGAGCCGCCGCCCAGGGATCTGCACGATTCCCGTCTCTACCGTCAGGGGCACGACGTGGAGCGGATCGAGGCGTCCATACAGGAGGGGGTCGGGCGGAGCATGCCGGCCTACGGCCACTTGTCTCGGGAGGACCGCCGAAGCCTGGCCCTCTACATCCACTCCCTCCTGGAGCCGGCGGAATGAGCCGGTCCTCCTGGCCGTGGGGGCGGCGCCTCCCTTGGTGGGCGGCGTGGGCCGCGGCCCTCCTGGCCGCCGCGGGATGCGGAGGTTCCGGGGAGGTTCCCCCAGACGGTGAGCCGGCGTCCCTGGACCGCTACGAGTTGGGAGGCGATTTCGAGCTCGTCGATCAGAGGGGGGAGGCCTTCACGCTCTCGCAACGGCGAGGACGGCCGCTGCTGTTGTTCTTCGGTTTCACCCGCTGCGCCGCCACCTGCCCGACGACCCTGTCCAAGCTGGGCGAGGTGGTCCGCCGTCTGCCGGCGCCGGAGGTGGAGGTCCTCCTCGTGAGCGTCGACCCCGGGCACGATACACCCGAGGCGCTGGCCGAGTACTGCGCCGGCTACCCGTACCGCCTCACCGGACTGACCGGGACCCCGGAGGCGGTGGCGGCGGTGGCCCGTCAGTACGGCGCCGGCTTCGGACCGGACGACGACGGCGAGATCGGCCACACCTCCCGTACCTATCTGATAGATGGCGAGGGGGTGGTGCGTTTCCTGTTTTCGGACCAGGACGGCGTCGAGATGATGGCCGGCGTGATTCGCCGGCTCCTCTGAGAGGGAGATGGATGCGATGCTGCGCTGTGGAGTGATACTCGCCCTCTGTCTCGGTGCCGGCGCCGCCGGCGCTCACGAGATCAACCGGAGCTATACGCTGGTGAGCGTCGGCGACGACAGCCTTCGGCTCTCCGTCACCCTCAACGACCTCGACCTGCGCAGCCTGGTACCCAGCCTGGACCGCAACGGCGATCAGACCCTCTGGGCCCAGGAGATGCTCGACGGGGCCTCCGAGGCCGCCGATACCCTCCGGAAGAGGATCTCCCTGAAGGCCGCCGGCGCGGACCTGGAGCTTCATCAGGCGACGGTGGAGCCCGATCTCGACAGCGAGGGCGATCTCGTCGCCCGGTTCAGGGCCCGGGCGGAGACCCCCGCCAGGGTCGACCGCCTGGACCTCGACCTCTCCCGCTACCTTGCCCCTCTCTCCGAGGACCATCGCATCCTGCTCCGCATCCAGGTTCCCGGGCGGCCGGCGGAGGCCGCCCTCCTCTCCGCGAGCGAGCCGGTTCACCGGATCGGCCTGTCCTCCTGGGAGCGCGAGAGCCTCTGGGCGCAGGCGGCGCGCTTCCTCGTCCTCGGCGTGGAGCACATCTTCCTCGGGTACGACCACGTGCTGTTCCTCCTTGCCCTGATCGTGGTGGGGTCGCGGCTCGGGACCCTCGTGAAGATCGTCACCGCCTTCACCGTGGCCCACAGCGTCACCTTGATCCTGGCGGCCCTGGAGTGGGTGAGTCTGCCCTCGCGCCTCGTCGAGTCGGGGATCGCCCTGAGCATCGCCTACGTGGCGGCCGAGAACTTCTGGCTCCGCCGCCCCGACCACCGCTGGATCCTGACCTTCTTCTTCGGCTTCGTCCACGGCTTCGGCTTCGCCAACGTGCTGCGCGACCTCGGTCTGCCCTCCCGGGGGCTGGTGACCTCCCTGCTGGCCTTCAACGTCGGCGTCGAGGTGGGACAGGTGGCGATCGTGGCCCTCCTCTTCCCCCTCATCCTGTGGTCCGCCCGCCGTCCTGGCCACGCCCGCATCGTGCGGGGCCTCTCCGCGGTCATCCTCCTCTTCGGCATCGGCTGGCTCGTGGAGCGGGTCCTCGATCTCGACTACATGCCGATGTAGTCTTTTGGCCGTGGCCGTGCTCGGTATCGACATCGGAGGCACCGGCATCAAGGGCGCCCTGGTCGACGGGTCGGGGGGAGAGCTCCTCGGCGAGCGTTTCCGGGTGAGGACCCCCCGGCCCGCCACGCCCGAGACCGTGGCGGAGGGGGTGGTCCGGATCGTGGAGCATTTCGACTGGAAGGGCCCGGTGGGGGCGGGGTTCCCCGCCGTCGTCCGGCAGGGACAGGTGTGCACGGCAGCGAATATCGACGACTCGTGGATCGGCAGGAACGCGGAGGCCATCTTCGGGGCGGCCACGGGATGCCCCTTCTCGGTCCTCAACGATGCCGACGCGGCGGGCATGGCGGAGATGCGCTTCGGGGCCGGGCGGGGGCGCTCGGGCGTCGTCCTGGTTCTCACCATCGGCACCGGGATCGGCTCGGCCCTCTTCACCGACGGGCGGCTGGTCCCCAACACCGAGTTCGGCCACATCGAGATGGACGGCAAGGCCGCCGAAGAGCGAACCTCGGCGAGGGTTCGCACCCGCCGCCAACTGAGCTGGAAGCGGTGGGCCTCCCGCGTCGACGCCTATCTGCAGAGGGTGGCCTTCTACCTGTGGCCGGAACTGATCATCATCGGCGGCGGCGTGAGCAAGAGGCACGAGAAGTTCCTGCCCCACCTGACCGTCGACTGCGAGATCGTACCCGCCCGGCTCCGCAACGAAGCCGGGATCATCGGCGCCGCCGCGGCGGCGGATGGCGGCTCCGGGCATTGAGGGCCTTCCCCCGTACCCGTAATATTCCGTTGACCGTCCCGAGGCGGCCACGGAGACGCAAACGAGGACAGCTTGAGCCATGCTGCGAGGTGACAAGGAGTTGCTCGTCGTGGGCGACCGCGTGCTGGTACGCGTCGATGAGCAGGAGCAGCGCACCGAGGTGGGGCTCTACCTGCCCCCGACAGCGCTGGAGAAGGAGAACGTGCAGAGTGGACGCATCGAGGAGGTGGGACCCGGAATCCCCCTTCCGCCCAAGGGCGACGAGGACGACGTGCCTTGGGCGGAGTCGGGTTCGGAGGCGGAGATGCGCTTCATCCCCCTGCAGGCGCAGAAGGGGGATCACGCCATCTACGCGCGCAAGGAGGCGGTGGAGATCAAGTTCGACAACGAGAAATTCGTCGTCGTCCCCCACACGGCGATCCTCGTGCTGATCCGGTCGACGGGGGTTTTCGATCTCGAACCGTCAGGAGAGGAGAGCTGAGCCCGCAGTCGCTCCGCACACGAAGAACGCCCTGTCCGGTCGACCGGGCAGGGCGTTCTTATTGACCGTCGAGCCTCTGCTACAGGAGATCCAGGAAGTGCACCGGCGGCGGCGTTTCCCAGTCGCGGGAGACGTAGTCCTGCATGGTGAGGGCGAACATAATGAGCATCCAGAAGAACCCGGAGGCGGCGAAGACCCACATGAGAGGCGTGTTGTAGCGCACGTGCATGAAAAACAACACCACGAGGGTGGCCTTGAAGACGGCGATGGCCAGCGCCACCGGGGTATTCAGGGGGCCCAGTTCCACGAAGGCCACCAGCACCGTTATGACGGTGAAGACGAAGAGGAGGGAGACGATGGTCACGTAGGTCCTGACGGGCAGGACGTGGTGCTCGCCTCCGGGAGGATGGTGGCCGGCTTGGGGGTCGCTCATAGCAGGCGAATCCAGGGATCGCGTCCGATGAGGTAGAGCAGGGGGAAGAGGAAGATCCAGACGATGTCCACGAAGTGCCAATAGAGACCGAAGTTCTCTATTGGACTGTAATACTCGCTCGAGTAAGTGCCGCGCCGGACCTTGGGTAACAGCCACAGCATGATGCCGATGCCGATCACCATGTGCAGGGCGTGCATGCCGGTCATGGCGAAGTAGAAGGAGAAGAAGATCTTCAGCTGGGGTTTCAGGGCCCCCAGCTCGTGGACTTCACCCGAATCCGGATAGATTCCGAAGCTGGCGCCCGGGATCAGTCCGTCGTGGTACTTGTGGGAGTACTCGATGTATTTGACTCCCAGGAAGATCGAGCCGAGGACAAGGGTTGCCAGGATCCAGTTCTGCAGGCTTCGGCTGCGCCCCGTCTGGGCAGCGCGCACAGCCATGGCCACCGTGAAGGAGCTGGCGATGAGGACCGCCGTATTGAAGGCGCCCCACTCGATGGGCAGGCGGTTGCTGCCGTCAACAAAGGCCGCCAGGTACTCGTAGCGGTAGACGGTGTATCCGGCGAACATCCCCCCGAAGAACATGATCTCCTGGGCGAGGAATGCCCACATGCCCATGTTCGCGGCCTCGTACTGCTGGTTCAGGTCGTCGAACTGGTGCTGGAGAGCCGGGTTATGCGCGGTCGTGTTCATCCTCTGGTCACCTGGATCCCGCCACCGGCTCGCTCTCGGGCGCATGGCTGGCATCGGCCAGGGTCACGTCCTCCTCCTCGTAGGCGTAGGCCTCCTTGGTGACCACCGGCGTCGAATGGAAGTTGTGCAGCGACGGGGGCGAGGGGATCTCCCACTCCAGGCCCTTGGCGCGCCAGGGGTTCGGACCCGCCTCGGCTCCCCGCACGAGAGACCAGATGAGGCAGATGAAGAGGGCCATGTAGCCCAGCCCGAGGACCGTGGCCCCCATGGTCGACGAGACGTGGAGGAGCTGGAACTCCTCGGGGTAGACGTGGTAGCGGCGGGGCATGCCCAGGTAGCCGAGGACGAACTGGGGGAAGAAGGTGAAGTTGAATCCCAGGAAGATCAGGATCGCCCCCGCCTTGCCCCAGGCCTCGGAGTACATGCGGCCCGTAATCTTCGGCCACCAGAAGTGCAGCCCCGATAGGTAGGCCATCACCATGCCGCCCACCATGACGTAGTGGAAGTGGGCGACGACGAAGTAGGTGTCGTGCAGATGGATGTCGGTGGCCAGGGTAGAGAGGAAGAGCCCTGTGAGGCCGCCCACGAGAAAGAGCCCTATGAATCCGAGGCTGTAGAGCATGGGGGACTCGAGGGAGACCGACCCACGGTAGAGGGTAGCGGTCCAGTTGAAGATCTTCACGGCCGTGGGGACGGCGATGAGGAAGGTGATGAAGGAGAACACCATGCCGGCATAGATCGACTGTCCCGTGGTGAACATGTGGTGTCCCCAGACCAGGAAGCCCAGGACGGCGATGGCCAGGCTCGAGAAGGCGACGAAACTGTATCCGAAGACGCGCTTGCGGGAGAAGCAGGCGATGACCTCGCTGATCACCCCGAAGCCGGGCACGATCATGATGTAGACGGCGGGATGCGAGTAGAACCAGAACAGGTGCTGGAAGAGGATCGGGTCGCCGCCGAGGCTGGGATCGAAGATGCCGATCTGGAGCACCCGTTCCAACGCCAGCAGCAACAGGGTGATGGCAATGACCGGTGTGCCCAGGATCATGATCAGGCTCGTGGCGTACTGGGCCCAGATGAACAGGGGCAGTCGGAACCAGGTCATGCCCGGGGCGCGCATCTTGTGTATGGTGGTGAGGAAGTTGACCCCCGTCAGGATCGATGAGAAGCCGTTGATGAACACCCCCGTGAGGGCGATGGCCACGTAGCCGCTGGCGTAGGTCGAGCTGTAGGGCGTGTAGAAGGTCCAGCCCGTGTCGATTCCGCCCATGATGATGGCCAGGGTGGCCAGCGATCCGCCCACGATGTAGCAGTACCAACTGAGCAGGTTGAGCTTCGGGAAGGCGACGTCCTTGGCGCCGATCATGATGGGGATGACGAAGTTGCCAAGGACGGCGGGCACGGAAGGGATGAGGAAGAAGAAGATCATCGCCACGCCGTGCATGGTGAACATCTTGTTGTATGTGTCGGCCTCGAGGACGTCCCCCTGGGGCGTCAGCAACTCGAGGCGGATCAGCGCCGCGAAGAGGCCTCCGACGATGAAGAACAGGGTCGTCACCAGGAGATAGAGGATTCCGATGCGCTTGTGATCGAGGGTCAGCAGCCAGGATGCGATCCCGTACCGGGCGTTGAGGTAGTTCTCCGCCTCCCCGTCGCCGTGGTGCCCGTTGCCGTGGGTCGTCGGTTCAGCTGTCGTCGTGGTCATGGCTCCGCCTCACTCGCTGGCGCCGAGGGACTTGATGTAGGTGATGAGTTGGAGGAGGGTTTCCTCGCTGATCTGCCCCTGGAAGGTGGGCATGATCGGGTCATAGCCCTTCACCAGTTTCGTCGCCGGCGCGAGGATCGATTCGCGCAGGTAGCTCTCGTCGACCACGGCCACAGCGCCCGAGGCGAGTTCCACTTGCTCGCCGAAGAGACCGACCAGGGTGGGGCCGCGGCCGATGGACTCGGCCTTGTGGCAGGTGGCGCATCCAAGCTGCTGGAACTGGCGCTCCCCTGCCTCGGCCATGGTCTCGCCGCTGACCCCGCCGCCGAGCCACTCCTGGTAGTCCTCCGGCTCCATCACGTACACCGTGCCGATCATGGTGGAGTGCTGGGTGCCGCAGTACTCGGCACAGAACAGGTGGTACTCGCCCGTCTTGGTGGCCTCGAACCAGATCGTGTTGTAGCGGCCGGGCACGACATCCTTCTTGGTGCGGAAGGCGGGCACCGAGAAGGCGTGGATCACATCCTCCGAGGTCATGGTCAGCTGCACCGGCTGATTGACGGGAATGTGGAGCTCGTTGATCTCGCGCCGGCCCTCGGGGTGCTGGATCTTCCACATCCACTGCTTGCCCACGACGTAGATGTCGATCGCGTTGGTGGGTGAGCGGTACATGCGGTAGTAGACCTCGGCTCCCAGGGTGAAGACGCCGATGGCCATGAACAGCGGGATAATGCTCCAGGCTACCTCGAGGGGGATCGAGCCGTGGACGGGATGGGGCCGGTCGTCGTCGGAGCGCCTGCGGTACTTGATGGCGAAGATCACCAGGACGATGACCACGCCCGCCGCGAAGAGGACGCTGAGCCCCACCAGCAGGAAGTACAGCAGATCCACCTGCAGGGCGAAGGTGGAGGCCAAGTCGGGATGGAGGGGGAATTCCTTCGACATCGCAGGTCAGTTCCGGTGCGGAATGGGGTTGGCCGCCGGGGGGCCGGCCTGCCGGCGTTCCCGGCGGATCCAGCCGATGACGAGGGCGGCCAGGATGGCCACGGTAGCCGCCCCGGCGACACGCAGGCTGTTGAGGATCACCAGGCCGTACTTGCCGGTCGTGGGATCGTACTGGTAGCACAACAGGAGGATCTGGTCCACGGCGTTGCCGATGCGCTCCTCGGCCGCCTCGATCAGACCCAGCCGCAGGTCCTTCGGCGCGTACTCGACGCCATAGAAGTAGCGGGCCAGCTCTCCCCCCGGGGTGAGGACCATGATGCCGCTGGCGTGTACGTAGAGATCGGTCTCGGGATCGTACTCGTAGCGGAATCCCACGGCCTCGGCGAGTTCCTCGATCCGCTCCCGGGTTCCGGTGAGGAAGTGCCAGCCCCCTGCCGCGTCATCGCGGCCGTAGCGCCCGACGTATTCCTTTTTCTTGGCCGCCGCCAAGGCCGGAGTCTCGCCGGGATCGATGCTCACCGTGATCACCTCGAACTCGCCGCCCACGTCCATGGAGAGCACGCGCAGGCTGCGGAGGAGGCCGTTGAGGACCTGGGTGCAGAGCATGGGGCATTCATAGTAGACGAGAGACAGGATCGCCGGCCTCTTGTCCAGGATCTCGTCGAGGCGCACCACCGCTCCCGTTTCGTCGCGGAAGGCCAGGTCCAGCGGGATCCGCTCGCCAAGCCGCTGGTCGATGCCGATCTGGTCGCCCACTGTGGAGTCGAGCGCCTGGCCATGGGCCGACCCCACCGTCAGGGCCGTCAGGGCGGTGATCGCTGAGGAGAGGTGGGAACCCGGTCTCACCCTCATTCCTCGCTTGCCGGTGGGGCAGCGGCCCCTGTTGAGTCGGCTCCAGTCGAGGCGGCTCCCGTACCGGTCTTCTCGGGCAGGCCGCGGCGGGAGAGGAGGTCGATGGCGCGGTCCACGGGGATGCGCACCAGCCCCTGTTCCTTGTCCACCCAGTCGTAGGTGGTGAGAAGGTGGTCCTCGATGCGCCGCAGCTCGGCCTTCTCGCGCGGTGGGTCGGGCTGCAGCCGCGGCTCGGTGGAAGAGACCCGCACGTCGCGCAGGGGGTGGGCCGGCTCCTCCTTGTCGTACAGAGGCTGCACGTGCACTAGAAACCGGAAGAGCAGGAGAACGCCAACGAAAGAGACGAGCATGAGCACGGCGATCGCGATCCCCACTTTGGCCAGGGGACTGGCCGGGGCGTCGGTGACCTCGTGACCCGCCGCGGCCGAAGCGGCGTGGACATGTCCATCGGCGGCACCGTGATGATCAGCCATGGTGATCTTCCTCCGCCGTCTCCGCGGCGAGGGCGGTGAAGTCGAACCTCGGGTCGTTCAGCGGCACCAGACAGCGGCTCTTCAGGTGCCCGAAGAACACGAACAGCCACAGACACCCGATGAAGAAGGGGATGACCAGGTCGAGCCAGTGGGGGGCCGCCGAGGCCTGCCCGCCCTGGAAGGCGGGGGCGGAGATCCAGTAGAGATCGAGGAGGCGCATGACCAGCAGGCCGCAGGCGACGGAGACGAGGATCCGCAGACGGGACTTGAGGCGGCTGGAGATCATCAACAGGAAGGGCACGGCGAAGTGGAAACCGATGAGAAGGTAGCCGAGATGAAGCCAGCCGCCGCTGAGGCGCGTGTAGTACCAAGTGATCTCCTCGGGCAGGTTGCCGGCCCAGATGATCAGCAGCTGGGAGAACGAGGTGTAGGCCCAGAGGAGCACGAAGCCGAGCATGAAGGTGCCCAGGTCGCGCAGACGCTCGTTGCTCAGCAGGGCTCTCAGCGGCTCGTGGCGGGAGAGGCTGACGCCGACGACAGCCACGAAGGCCCAGGCCGCAAGCCCCTGCCCGATGATGTAGATGGCGCTGAAGATCGTCGAGAACCAGTGCGGCTCGAGAGACATGATCCAGTCGACGCCGGCCAGGGTCCCGGAGAGCACGAAGAGCACAAGCCCCGGGCCGGAGAGAACCTGCATCCTGCGGGTGGGCCAGGTCTCGGCCTGCTCGTCCTGCAGCTTCGACCAGCGGTGGAGGAGTTGAACCATCCCTCCCCAGAGCGCGAAGTACAGGAAGTACCGCACGACGAAGAAAGGCGTGTTGAGGAACGGCGACTTGTGCTGGAGGATCTCGTCCTCGGCCACCACCTCCGTGTGGGTCCAGTGATAGAGGTCGTGCAAACCGGCCAGCACGGGCAGGCCGAGAATCAGCATCAGCGGCCAGGTGCGGGCCCCGGCCTCGAGGATGCGGCGCACCGCGAATCCCCAGCGTCCTCCCGCCAGGTGGTGGATCAGGAGGACCATCAGGCATCCCAGAGTGAGACTGACCCAGTAGGCGAAGCCGAGGAGCCACGAGCGGAAGAACTGCTCCGGCTGGGTCATATACCCGAGGGCGGTGAGGGCGAGGCCCGCCAGGGCGGCGACCAGGGCGACGCGGCGGCAGCGGGCGAAGCGGGGTGCCAGGGCCTCGCTCTGGCTGAGCAGTTGCTGGTTCAGGCCGCCGTTCACGGAAGCTGTCTCTGATCTTCAGGGGGCAGCTGGTCGAATTCGGCGCGCTGGCTCAACTGGAGAGCCCGGACGTAGGCGGCGATGGCCCAGCGGTCCGGTACGGGGACTCGCGAGGCGTAGCTGAACATGGCGCCGAACCCCTCGGTCTGAACGTCGTAGAAATAGCCGATGGCCGCCTCCCGCAGGCGCTCCTCATGGAAGGAGGGGGGGCGCTTCAGGCCTCGTTGCACGATCATGCCGTCGCCCCGGCCGGTGCGGCCGTGGCAGGGAGAGCAGAAGATTTCGAACCTCTCGCGCCCCCGGTCGAGGAGACCACGGTCGAAGGCCACCCGGGCCGGAAGGGTAGCAGCCAGCTCTCCATCGACCCGGCCTTCCCAATAGTGCTCGTCGAAGCGAAGCTGGCCCCGGGCGACGGTACCCTCCACGGCCGGCCGGGCGCTCAGTCCGTCGTCGAAGAAGGGAGTCGCCTCGTGCGCCTCGTATTTGGGCTGGTCGTACATGCGCTGGCGCAGGTCGCACCCAGGCAACAGGAACAGGGCGGCCAGGGCCGCGCGGAGGAGGGTGGCGCGCAACATCGTCAGGGTTGTACCTCCGAGACCTCCACCGCTCCCACCCCCTCGAGGAAGGTCCGGGTCGAGCCCGCGTCGTATCGATCGTCCTCCGACTCGATGCACAGAAAGAAGCGGTCCTGGCTGGCACGCTCGAAGGCGGGCACGTTGAAGACAGGATGATGGGGCTGGGGCAGCCGGTTGAGCAGGATCAGCCCCACCACGGTACCGATGGCTGCAAAGAGGATGGTCAACTCGAAGGTGACGGGAATGAACATCGGACCCGAGTGCATCGGCCGGCCACCGATGTTGATCGGGTAGTCGATGACGTGCACCCAGTATTGCAGCCCGTAGCCGCAGAGTCCGCCGAGCAATCCGCACAGGAAGGTGGCGATGGGCAGGTTCGTGCGCGGGAAGCCGATCGCCGCCGCCAGGCCGTGGATCGGCAGGGGGGAGTAGGCGTCCATGCGCCGGTAGCCTTCGGCGTAGGCCTTCTTCGCCGCCGCGAGGAGATCCTCGGGACGTTCGAACTCGGCCATCAGGCCATGGGCTCCGGCGGGGGCGGGGTCGTTCATGATCAGTGCTTCCGGCCCATGGGCAGGAGGGAGCGGATCTCGTGGATGGCGATCAGCGGCAGTCCTCTGACGAAGAGGAAGAAGGCGAGCACGAAGAATCCGATGGTCCCGAGATAGAGGGCCCAGTCCCAGATAGTGGGGTAGTACATGTCCCACGACGACGGCAGGTAGTCTCGGTGCAGGCTGCCCACGACGATGATGAAGCGCTCGAGCCACATGCCCACGTTGATGAACATGGAGACCACGAAGAGCCAGAGCGTGCTCAGGCGGACCCGCCGCGACCACAGCATCTGGGGCACCAGGATGTTACACAGGATCAGCGCCCAGTAGACGACGCCGTAGGGCCCGAACATCCGGTTCTGCATCATGAAGCCTTCGTACAGACTGGCGCTGTACCAGGCCATGAACTGCTCCATGAAGTAGCCGTAGGCGACTATCAACCCGGCTACCAGCATCACCTTGCCCATGTTGTCGAGGTGCCGCTCCGTGATGAAGTCCTGAAGGCCGTAGAGGGCCCGCAGGGGGATCATCAGAGTCAGCACCATGGCGAAGCCGGCGTAGATGGCGCCGGCGACGAAGTAGGGCGGGAAGATGGTGGTATGCCAGCCTGGGATGATGGAGATGGCGAAGTCGAAGGAGACGACGGAATGCACCGAGAGGACGAGTGGTGTGGAGAGGCCCGCCAGCATGAGCGAAGCCATCTCGTAGCGCTCCCAGTGGATGGCCGAGCCCCTCCAGCCCATGGCCAGCATGCCGAAGATGCGCTTGGTCACCAGGTGCTTGGCGCGGTCGCGGAAGGTGGCCAGGTCGGGGATCATGCCGAGTCCCCAGAACAGGAGCGACACCGTCAGGTAGGTGCCCACGGCGAAGACGTCCCAGATCAGGGGACTGCGAAACTGGGGCCAGATGTCCATCGAGTTGGGATAGGGGAACAACCAATAGACGGCGAGCCAGGGGCGGCCTGTGTGCAGGATGGGGAACATGCCCGCGCACAGGACCGCGAAGATGGTCATCGCCTCGGCCGACCTGTTGATGGAGGTACGCCAGCGTTGGCGGAAGAGAAGCAGGATGGCCGAGATCAGGGTGCCAGCGTGGCCGATTCCGATCCACCAGACGAAGTTGATGATCGCGAAGCCCCAGCCGACGGGATTGTTGATTCCCCATACGCCGACGCCGTTGTAGAGGAGCCAGGCGATGGCGATCTGCAGGACACCGACGAGGCCGAGGACGATGGCAACGACGAGGAACCACTGCCACGGCGTGCTCGGAGTGAGCACGACCGAGCTGATCGATTCCGTGATTGAGGTGTACGATGCCTGGCCGGGACCCAGCTCGGAGGCCGGGGTCGTGTAGGGGCGGCGCTGGGCCTCGGACATCTCAGCCGATCCGGGGGTTCGGGTTCCGGACCCGGGCCAGGTAGGTGGTGCGCGGCCGGGTGTTGAGCTCGGTGAGGATCCCGTAGTTGAGGGGTGACCGCTTGAGGCGGCTCACTTCGCTCTCGTTGTCGGTGAGGTTGCCGAAGGCGATGGCACCCGTGGGGCAGGCCTGCTGGCAGGCCGTCCTCACCTCGTCACCGCCGACGCGGCCCTCGCCATTCTCCTTCTTCGCCGCCACCCGGGCGGCGTTGATCCGCTGCACGCAGTAGGTGCACTTCTCCATGACCCCCCGGGCCCGCACCGTGACGTCGGGGTTCCTCACCATCTTGCTCGTCTCGGTCTCGCGGTCGGCGTACTGGAGGAAGTTGAAGCGGCGGACCTTGTAGGGGCAGTTGTTGGCGCAGTACCGCGTGCCCACGCAGCGGTTGTAGACCATGTCGTTCAGGCCCTCCTCGCTGTGGGAGGTGGCGGTCACAGGACAGACGAGCTCGCAGGGCGCGTTCTCGCACTGTTGGCACGGGATCGGCTGATGCAGGATCTCGGGGTCGTCGAGGTCTGTGTAGTAGCGGTCGATGCGAATCCAGGACATCTCGCGGGCGTTGAGGACCTGTTCCTTGCCTACCACGGGGATGTTGTTCTCGGCCTGGCAGGCCACCGAGCAGGCGTTGCAGCCCATGCAGGCGGTGAGGTCGATCACCATGCCCCACTGGTTGGGCGCCTTGTAGTCGAACTCGTCGTAGAGGGTGAGGTCTTCGGGGATCTGGTGACCGTAGTCCTCGTGGGCGAAGTGCGGCCTCTCACGGTAGTGGTCGAGGTCCCCCCGGCGGACGAGGCCGCGGCCCTCCATGGTCTGGTGGTCCTGGGTGCAGGCCAGGGAACGGCGGTCGAAGGTCTTGGCGATCACCACCCGCGTCGTCGACCAGGGGTCCGCGGCGGTGCGCAGGAGACCGGCGTCCGCGCCGGTGCCGTCGGCGACCCGGCCCCCGCGCGAGCGTCCGCCGCCGAGGTGGACGGTGACGACCCCCGGAGCCTGACCGGGCACGATCCAGGCCGGCAGAGACAGGCTGCGGCCCTCGACGGTGATGGTGAGAACCTGCTCGTTGTCGACCCCGAGGCGTTGCGCGGTGGCCGGGCTCAGGAGGGCGGCGTTGTCCCACGTGAGCTGAGTGATCGGCCTTGGCGTCTCCTGGAGCCAGCCGTTGTTGGCCTGGGCGCCGGCGCCCAGGAAGGGGTCGGCCCGCAGGGACAGTTCCAGCCCTTCCTCGGGGTCGAGGCTGCGGCCGAAGTCTCCGGGGAGCCGCAACTCGCCGAGGAGCGAAACCTCCCGCCGGGGGAGGGCGGATCCGGCGATGCTGCCGTCGTGGAGGGCCCTGTGCCACTCGCGCTCGAAGTCGCGGCCCTCGAAGAGCGGGCTCTCCGCCCAGTGCTCGCGCAGCAGGTCACGGACCGGCTTGCCCGACCTGCCGGTCATCACGGCCAGCACCTCGTGGGCCGAACGGCTGGGATACAGCGGCTTGATGAGGGGCTGTACGATGGATACCGTGCCGTCGCAGCACCGCACGTCGCTCCAGGCCTCGAGGAAGTGCGACTCCGGTACGTGCCAGTGGCACAGGTAGGCGGTCTCGTCCTCGTAGGGGCCCAGATGGGCGCGGAAGGGCACGGCCTCGAGGGCCGCGGCGAAATCGAGGTCCCCCGGGGCATCGTAGGCCGGATTCCCCCCCAGGATGACGAGGCTCTCCACCTCGCCCGCCTCCATCTGGCGCGTCAGCTCCGCGAGACTGTCGAAGTGATCGACCGCCTCGGCGTCGACCGGGTCGGTGTGATGCACGGTCCGGCCCGCGTTTCCGAGGGAATGGTTGATGGCGTGCACCAGGGCATGCAGGGCCGCCGACTGCTCGGGTCCGGCGATCACGACGCCCGTGCCCCGGTGGGCCTCCAGATCGGTGGCAACGGCTTCGACCCAGCCAGCCCGGTCCTCGAAGACGGGCGTCCCTCCCTCGTAGCTGGCCTCGATGCCCAACCGGACGGCCAGGGCGGCGGCGAAAGCCTCGATGGACCCCTTGTCCAGGGCGAGCCTGTGATCGGCCACACTGCCCGTGGAGGAGGGGCTCGACTCGACGACGTAGAGCCGGTTGGAGACCGAGGTCCCGTCCCCATGCAGGCCCTCCGTGCGCCGTTTCATGAAATCGGCGGCATAGCGCGTGGAGGCGGCGCCCTGGAAGAAAATGTCGGCATCGAGGCTCAGCACGACATCGGCGCGAGACATGTCGCAGGAGGTGCCGAGGCTCTCTCCGAAAGCCTTCCGGGCACCTTGGAGCACACCGTCGCCTCTGCACGGGTCGTACTGGTGCCACTGGGCGTCTGGCATCTGCAGGAGCAGGTCGCGCAACTGGGCGCCCAGGGTGGGGGAGGTGACGGAACCGGTCAAGAGCCGGAGGCCGCGGCCCTTGCGGGAACGCTGCAGTTCCAGCTCGCCGGAGAGGGCCTCGACGAAGCTGCCCCAAGTGGAGATCCGGCCGGCGTTCTTCACTGTCTGGGATCGGTCCGGATCGTAGAGGTCCAGGATCGATGCCTGCACCGATGGATGAGCCCCAACCGCTCCAGACGGGTGGTCCCCGTTGCCCTCGAGCAAGGTCGGGCGTCCCATGTGGGTCTCGGCCAGGACGCCGACCCCCACGCCGGACAACGACGTGGCGGTGGCGTACATCAGAGGCCGGCCGGGCAGCACGTTCTCCGGCGCCCGGACCCAGGGGACGATCTTCTCCTCGGGCTGAATCGTGCAGCCCGAGAGCCCACCGAAGGCCAGGGAGGCGCCCATCAGCTTGAGGAAGTTTCGCCGGCTGACGCCGTCCTGCCACTCGGAGGCGTTCTCCGGGAACTCCCGCTCGAGGAGTTGGCGGAACTCCTCCGTGTCGGATAACTCCTCCAGGCTGCGCCAGTAGGCCTTTCCGCCACGCCCGGCCAGCTGCGCGCGCAGTCCTTCCAGGTCGAGTTGCTTGCGGCTTCCCGGCCCGGGCGTGGCCACCGCGGGCTCGATCCCCGTCGAGGTGGTCACAGGTGACAGACCGAACAGTCGGTCAGCTGCGAAACCTGCACGTCGTACTCCTCCACCAGCCGCGCTCCGGCGCGCTCCTGGTCAGCGGGGGGGGACCAAGTCACGTCAAATACCTGGTCGCGAGGCCGGATCTGCCTCTCGGGCTCGCGGTGGCACTCGAGGCACCACTCCATGTTCAGGGTGTTCTCCTTGTACATGAGGGGCATCTGGTCGACCGGCCCGTGACAGCTGGTGCAGCCGACCCCTTTGGCGACATGGATGTCGTGCCGGAAGTACACGAAGTCGGGCAGGTCGTGGATCCGGGTCCACTGCAGTGGGACCTCGTCCCGCCAAGCCGTCCGGACGGGCTCGAGCAACGGGGCCTCGGTCCAGACCAGGGAGTGACAGGTCATGCACGTCTCCACGGGCGGGATGCCGGCGAAGGCGGACTCCTCGACGCTCGTGTGGCAGTAGCGGCAGTCGATGCCCATGCCGGTGACGTGGTGCTTGTGCGAGAAGGGGACCGGCTGATCCTTGGCCAAGCCCACGTGGCTGACGTAGTCGAGCCGGTTGATGTTCAGGAGGATGGCGAGGCACAGGCTGGCGAGGGCGAGCAGAAGGAGGATGGACAGCTTGGCGACCCAGTTGATGCTGCGATGGAAAACCTGCGCCATCTACACACTCGGAGCCGGACCCTGGCCTGCCTCGGGCCAAGGAGGGCGGGTTGCGGTGCTCTGTTTCAGTGCGGGGAGTCGCGACGGAGTGGCAGCTCTCGCGACGCGGGTCGAACGAGGGCTGTAAGGTAGGCCGGGCCCCGGGGCCTGTCAACAGGGCCGAGCCCGCCTGCCGGGGGCCATCGCCCCGCGGTTCATTGACCGCCGCCGCCGCCGCCCCTACCCTATTCTGGAAGGTTCCCCGGGGGCCGGTCAAGTGGCCTTTCCCGACCTCGGGAGATCCGGTCGTCCCATTGCCCCCGTAGCTCAGCAGGATAGAGCAACAGATTCCTAATCTGTGGGTCACAGGTTCGAATCCTGTCGGGGGTGCCAGTTGGTCGAGTCGGAACCTTTCCTCGGGTTCCCTCGAGTCCCAGGTCGAAGGGGCCGCATGAACTGCGGCCCCTTCTCCTTGCGCCGGCCGTGGTGATTCCGATCGACCGACGGGTGGTCCGGGACCCTTCCAAGAGGCACGCTCACGCCCTCCGGGGGCAGGTCGAGGCGGGCCGGATGATCCGTTTCCACGACACTGCCAGCCGCGGCAAGCGCCTCTTCGATTTTTCAAGGAGCTCGGACCTCGGGATCCAGCGGGCAGACCACTATCCACGGGCTACCGAGCATTCCGGAGATGGTGCGACTCGTCGAGCAGCTCCTCCAGCGCGGGATGGCCTATGTTCACGAAGGATCGGTCTACTTCTCCATCGCCCGCTTCCCCGCGTACGGTGACTTCGCTCACGTCGACAGCCGGGCCATTCAGAACGAGGTCGCCCAGAGCGAGGAGCCACGGGCCAGACCCTGTCCAGGTACTTGGATGCACACTGAGTTCATCAACATCGAGGGGGTGAAGCTCTACAAGAGCCTCGGCAACCAGCTCCTGCTGCGCGACCTCGCCGGCCTCGTCGACGGTGCCGGGAGAGGGGAGGTGGTTTGCGGGTTCCGCTACTTCGTAGTCACCAACCACTGCCGTACCGCGCTGAACTTCACGAAGGCGTCCCTGGGGGTGCGGTCCCGTTGCGCAAGCCCGGGCGGGGCTTCATCGAACATATGAATGACGATCTGATGAATGACGATCTGAACGTGAATGACGATCTGAACGCCTCCCCGGGGATGGCAGCCGTCTTCAACCTCGTCGCGGATGCGGAGCGAGCACTCTCCTCCGGGGAGTTGC
This sequence comes from Gemmatimonadaceae bacterium, assembly GCA_026706075.1. Classification (GTDB taxonomy): domain Bacteria; phylum Latescibacterota; class UBA2968; order UBA8231; family UBA8231; genus UBA8231. Next base: position 43,901 of record JAPOZM010000122.1, on the reverse strand, counting down.
CCGCACCCGAGGCCCTGCGCGTTTCCGGTCTGATCGAGGAGGTGGACTCCGTCCTCGGAATTATCGAAGAGGCCCCTGGGGACGAAGCGGTAGACGAGGATCCAGAGCTTCCTCCGCAGCTCCGCCGGCTGGTGGAGGAGAGAGAGGAGGCTCGGAACCTCCTTGACTGGGACCGCGCCGACGCCCTGGGAGCCGAGCTGGTGGCCTCGGGAGTGGTGGTCACCGACACGCCGGACGGCCCTCGTTGGAAGTGGGACCCCCCTTGACGGGGTGTGTTCGCCGGCCCGTGGTCGCAGCCGACGCTGCGGGGTCCTCACCTTCGAACGCCCGGGGCCTGCTGGAGGCCCTTATGGCCGACTGGCCCATCCTGCCTCCGGCCGTGGCCCGGGCCGCCAGCGATCTGCTTGACCGCTCCGCCCGGTCCGGGACCTGCCGGGACGACACCCGGCTGACGGCCAGCCGATGGCGTCTCATCGAGGCGTGCACGGCGGTCTCCGCACCCCGGACCGAATCCTTCGGCCAGTACCTCGGCCACCGTATCTGCACCGACGATTCTCACCCCTATCTGCGGCGGTGCGCCGTTCTGGGGCCGGAGGGAGTGCCCGCCATCTTCGCCGAGCGGATGGTCGAGGACCTGCGGCAGCTGAAATCGGTGGCCCACGCCGTCGACGCCTGCGTGGGAGAGGTCGCTTCCGCTCCCCAGCCTGCAGCCCCGCGGGAGCCGGCGGTCGCCCCCGATCCCTGGTCGACGGGGGTCCCGCCCTGGTCGGTCTCGACCCTCCACTGCCGGTTGCGCGAGAAGTTCGAGAAGGCATCTCCGGATTGGCAGGAGCTGGTCCGCGGCCTGGGCGAGCTGGTCTATCGCTATGGCCTGGGGAGGGAGCAGGGGTGCCCCGCCTATCGCCTGGAGCTCGTCGAGGCTGGCCGTCCGGGGCTCACTCCCATCCGCGACTTCGACGCCTTCGACCTCGGGTGGCTGGCGGGCAACGAGCAGCGCATGCGGCTTCTGGACGAGAACACCCGCAACCTCCTGGAGGGGTACCGGGCCCACAATGCCCTCATCTGGGGGCCGAGGGGATGCGGCAAGTCCTCCCTGATCCGCGGACTCATCACCCGGTACTGGGAGCGCGGGCTCCGCGGCGTCGAAGTCCCGGCCGCGAGCTACGGCCTCCTACCCCGGTTGTTCGCTCTCGTGCGGCAACGGAGAGAGCGCTTCATCGCCGTCCTCGACAACATCGGCCTCGACCGCCGCGGCTCTTTGGCCAAGGCCTTGTCGAGCGTTCTGGACGGCGGCCTCGAGCAGGTTCCGGTGAATCTCGTCTTCTATGCCACCTCGAACTTCAAGGACCTGATCGACCGCGAAGGGGACAGGCCTCAGGGCCCGCCGCCCCTGCAGGTGGAGGGTGCACCGGCGGACCGGCGGACAACGGCCACGGCCGCACCTTGGCCTTACGATCCACAGGCCTTCCAGCGCCTCGACGAGAGGCGCGCCCTCGACGACCGCTTTGCCCTCAAGATCTATCTGGATCTCCCCGACAAAAGCCAGTACGAGTCGATCCTGCTCGACTACGCGCGCCACGCCGGGATCCCGGAGGAGGAGGAAAGCCTTCTCGAGTCGTTCCGTGTCTGGTGTCTGCGGAACAACCACGATCTGGTGGGAGGGAGGACGGCTCGGGACTTCATCCTTTCCCGCTATCCCGGGGCCGTCCGGCGGCGGTGAGCACCGTCGGCCCCTCCCCCGGGGACTTCAGCGCTCGAGCAACTCGATCTCGTACCCGTCCGGATCGTCGATGAAGGCCATCTTCCGTCCCGTGGGGAAACTGGCCCGCCAGTCCTCGGGCCAGATCTCGATGCCGTCCCTCTCCAGCTGGTCGCAGAAGCCGATCAGGTCCGGCACCCCGATGGCGAAGTGGAGCAGGTCCTCGGGGACCTTCAACTCATACTCCGGCGACCAGGTGAACTCGAGGGTGTGGTCGTTGCCCGGCAGTTCAAGGTGAGCGATGTGATTGCCCGCGGGAGACTTGTCGGTGCGACTGAGGACCTCGAAACCGAGGTGCTTGCAATACCAGTCGATGGTGCGGTCGAGGTCGCTGACGCGAACCCGGGTGTGCAGGAGTACGGCCATGGTGGATCATCCTTCCCGATTCAAGTAAGATGGAGTGATTCAAGATGTTGAGGAACAACAAAATGACTGCTCTCTATGAGAGCTCCGCAACTTGCGTGGTTCCGTAGTCTCGGGTAGATTGTCGAGCCCGAAAGAAAAAGCGGCGGCCCATTCCGGACCGCCGCTCCTTCGATTCCTGGTGCCGATGGAGGGACTCGAACCCCCACGGGGAAATCCCCACTGCGCCCTGAACGCAGCGCGTCTACCAATTTCGCCACATCGGCACTCCGCACGGGCCATCGTAACTTAGATCCGGCGCCGTTCCCGTCAAGGAGACAGGGATGCCGAGCAGGCAGGATCACAGCACCCCGGCGGGGGGCCTGCACCTCGTGGCGAGGAACCGGCGAGCATCGCACGACTACGAGATTCTGGACACCGCGGTGGCCGGTCTGGCTCTGGCAGGCACGGAGGTAAAGTCCCTGCGCAACGGGGACGCCAACCTGACCGATGGCTACGCCCGAATCGAGAACGGGGAGGTCTTCCTGCACGGGGTCCGGATCGAGCCTTACGCCGGGGGAAACCGCGCCAACCACGACCCCGGCAGATCCCGGAAGCTGCTTCTCCATCGAGCTGAAATCCGTCGATTGGCCGTCCGCACCGAGGAGAAGGGGCTCACCATGGTCCCTCTCCGCTTGTTCTTCCAAAGAGGTTGGGCCAAGGTCGAGATCGGCGTGGTCCGCGGGAAGCGAGAGTACGATCGGCGCCGGGAGATCGCCCGGCGCGACGCGAGGCTCGCCGTCGACAGGGCTCTGGCCGCGAGGGGCGGACGATGACGCAGCCGCCCGAGCCGTGCTCCGTCTGCGGCGGTCACGGTGTGCGTTACGACGGCAAGGTAGAGGTGGGCCGCTTCGGAGACTTGGTCCTGTGTTCGTGCATCTCCGACCTGTGTCGCTGCAACGGCCGCCCGCCCTACCAGTTCTGGGATGACGACTCCCAGCGGAGGTGGTGTCCCTGCCATACCGCCCGCCGCCGTCTGGCACATCTGAAGAGCCTGTTCCGCGAGGCCGAGGTGCCGACCCGCTTCCGCTTCAAGTTCCGCGGCGATTTCCAGGCCTTGGCTCCCGACGGTACCGCTCTCCTGGTAGAGCGCCGTGTACGGCCCGTCCTCGACTACGTGACCGCCTTGGTGAACGACGATCGGGACCCCCGGCGGGGCTACCTGTTCCACGGGCCGCCCGGCACGGGAAAGAGCCTTCTGGCCTGCATCCTGCTCAACGAGGTGCTGCTCCGGAGGGCGCGGGCCGGCCGATTCGTCAACCTGTCGCGCTACTTCCAGAAGGTGCGCGCCACTTACTCCCAGGAGAGCGAGCACTACGGCCGCACTTGGCAGATCATCGAGGAACTGTGCAATATCCCATATCTGGTGCTCGATGACTTCGGCGTCGAGCGCGGCACCGAGTGGGAGAAAGAGATGCTCTACGATCTGGTCGACGCCCGATACGGCGAGGAACGTTTCACCATCGTTACCACCAACCAGTCACGCCAGGAGATGGGGGAGCCCGAGGGTGGGCGGATCCTGTCGCGTCTGGTGGAGATGTGCTACGTCGTCGACATGGAGGGGCAGGACTACCGCTCCTACATGGAGTCGTGACCGGTTCCCGGCGGGCCGACGGACGGGAGCCGGATCAGCTGCGCCCGGTGCGCATCACCCCCGGTTTCGTAGACACGGCCCCCGGGGCGGTTCTCATGGAGATGGGCCGGACCCGGGTGATGTGCACGGCCGCTCTCGAGGAGCGGGTTCCCCCTTTTCTCACGGGACGGGGAAAGGGCTGGCTGACCGCCGAGTACGGCATGCTGCCCGGCTCCTCTCCACAGCGAGTCACCCGGGAGGCCTCCACCGGCCGACCGAACAGCCGCTCACGCGAGATCCAACGGCTCATCGGACGCTCCTTGAGGGCCACCGTCGACCTGTCCGTTCTCGGCGAGCGCACGGTATACGTCGACTGCGACGTGCTGCAGGCGGACGGGGGAACCCGCACCGCGGCCATCACCGGCGCCTTCGTGGCCCTTCGCCTGGCGGTCCGGCGATGGCAGGCCGACGGCGTGCTGGCCGCGGATCCCGTGACCACCCAGGTGGCGGCCGTGAGCGCCGGAATCGTGGGCGGCTCCCCGATGCTGGACCTGTGCTATGTGGAGGACGCTTCGGCCGATACCGACCTCAACGCGGTGATGACTGCCGCCGGCGAGATCATCGAAGTCCAGGCGACGGCCGAGGGAACGCCCTTGACACGCCGGGAGTGCGCCGACCTGATCGAGCTGGCCGCGGCGGGGATCGAGCGGTTGATACGGGCTCAGAGCCGTGCCTTGAAACGGCCCTGAGCCAGACGCCCGACCTCCTTGGCGAGCCGGTCAGCCAGGGGTGCCCAGGGGAAGCTTGACAGCCTCTCCTGGAGCCGATTAGTTTTGCGGCCTGCGGCACACGGTATCACCCGGGTCCGGCTGTCCTGCTCGTGTCGCCGGCTCCGGTCCACAGGCGAGGGGCATGGCCGAGCAAGCGAAGGCTCCCTTCTGGGACATGGAGGACTCCCTCGGCAGCTATCTCGGGGAGATCTCCAGTTCCAAGCCTCTTTCCGCGGGGGAGGAGGTGGCGCTGGCCCGCCGGATCAAGGCCGGCGACGAGAGCGCGAGGAACGCCCTCGTCGAGGCCAACCTGCGCTTTGTAGTGAGCGTGGCCAAGGAATACCAGAACCGCGGAGTCCCCCTCGCCGATCTGATCAGCGCGGGCAACATGGGCCTGATCACTGCGGCCGAGCGTTTCGACGAGGAGAAGGGCTTCAAGTTCATCTCCTACGCCGTCTGGTGGATTCGCCAAGCGATTCTGCAGACCCTCGCCGAACAGGCGCGCACCGTCCGCATGCCCCTCAACAAGATCGGTCTGCTCTACAAGATCTCAAAGGCCTCGCGCCAGCTCATGCAGCAGCGGGCCGACGCTCCCGAGCCGGAGGACATTGCCGCCGAGTTGAACGTGCCGGTGGAGGAGGTGAAGGAGACGATCCTCTGCGGCCGCCGGGTGCGGTCTCTCGATGCGACCTTCCGCGAGGAGGAGGAGCATAGCCTCCTCGACGTGCTTCCCGACGACCGGCAGGAGTCGCCGGAGATCGAGGTGATGAAGGGGTGTCTGCGCGGCCAGATCGACAGCGCCCTGGGAAGTCTGCTCAGCCGTGAAGCCGAGATCCTGCGGCTCTACTTCGGTCTCGATGGCGAGGAACCGATGACCCTCGACCAGATCGGCGCCCGCTTCGATCTGACGAGGGAGCGTGTCCGCCAGATCAAGGAGAAGGCTCTGCATCGCCTGCGGCACCCCAGCCGCTGCGATCAGTTGCGCACGTACAGCCGGGCCTGAGGCCCGGATCCCCTGGCGCGGCATCCCGAAAGGACTGCCGCGCCGACCGCTCGATCCTCCCTGGCGTCGGTCGCTGCTCACCCCCGAGTCGGCCGCCGACCCGTTCCCCGATGTCCACAACGAGGAGACGGAACCGTGTCTGCCGACACAGGTGTCGAGGAGGAACTGCTGCGTTCCATCGAGGAGGTAGAGGACCGCATCAAGCTGTTCCGCAACCGCGTCCGGGCGGTCCTGGACTCCGCCCAGACAACGGGCGAGGAAAGGTGGAGGGAGGAGAGGCCGTGACCCCGGCACCCTGGAGGGAGTGGGTTCCCCCCGCGGGGCCATGAGCGCGAGCTGGCGCCTTGAGATGGAGGTGGCCGTCCACCTCGCCTGGAAGGCGGGGCGGCTGACCTTGCAGCACTTCCAGACCGGCGTCCTGGCCGAACTCAAGGAGGACGAGTCCCCCGTGACCGCGGCGGACCGGGAGGCGGAGACGATCATCCGTCAGGGGCTCCAGGCCTCCTACCCCGACGACGGTATCGTGGGCGAGGAGTTCGACCCCGTCGAGTCCAGGTCGGGTCGAACGTGGTACGTCGACCCCATCGACGGCACGAAGTCCTTCGTCTCCGGGGTGCCTCTCTACGGCGTCCTGATCGGGCTGGAGGGTCCACGCGACACCTGCCTGGCGGGGGCCGTATACCTTCCCGCCCTGGACGAGATGGTGTGCGCCTCGAGGGGCGAGGGCTGCTTCTGGAACGGGCGGCGCGCCCGGGTCTCGGCGGTTGGCCGGCTGTCCGATGCATCGATCTGCTATACCTCCGCCCGGAGCTTTGCCGAGTGCGGCCGTCAGGGCGCCTGGGAGGCCCTCGCGCCCCGGGCCCGCCTCGAGAGGGGCTGGGGGGACTGCTACGGACACATCCTCGTGGCCACGGGACGCGCCGAGGCGATGCTGGATCCGATCATCAGTCCCTGGGACTGCGGCCCCCTTCCGGTGATCCTGGAGGAGGCGGGCGGCTCCTTCACCGACTGGCAGGGGCAACCCACGATCCACGGCGGGGACGGCGTGTCGACGAACGGCCGGCTCCGAGAGGACATCCTCAGCCATCTTCGGGAGGGATGACTTCCGGGCCGATCCCGCGGACTCTCCGGTCCTCCCCTCACCCGGTCCGTCTCCCTTGACGGGCCATGTGGAACTGCCCTGTTTCTCCGCCGTGGACCTGGCGGGTCCGGAGCTTCCGACACCGACTGAGTCGGCCCGCGCTTCCGGTCAGGTCCAACCATCCGAAGGAGGCGAGAAATGAGTTGCGCAGGCGCAGCAGCAAGGGTGTTCCTGGTGGCCGCCGCCGTGGCTGGGTGCGGCGAGGCAGTGGACGAGTTGGGACCGTACGTCGAGCAGTTGAAGCAGATGGACAAGTACAACGAGAAGCTCGTGGAGTATCGTTTCTATCTGAAGTCGGACCAGCCGAGCAAGGCGGCTGGACTGCGGGAGACGATCGAGGCCTACCTGGCCGACATGGAGAGCTTCGGACACACGAAGGACAAGTTCATCAAGGCGGGACACAACGCCTTGAAACGGGATCTCCAATCCTCGCTGACCAAGCTGGTGGAGCCGGATTTCCCGACCTTCACGATCAGCGGCCTGCGCCAGATCGACCTGGTCGAGGAGGGCTACGTGGTACATGTGAATAACCTGGCCAAGCTCTGGGCGGAGGCAGACCGTCCCGGCGAGCCCGGATTGTCCTGGCCCGGCCAGGACTGAAGGCTGAACGCGTTGGCCTCACCGGGCCCCGCCCGGAGGGCGGGCCGGCCGGTCCGGAGCGCCCTTTTCTTCTTGGCTGCCTGATGATCCCCTCCCGTGATCGGTTTCCGTGAGCAGATCCTCTCGCACCTCTCAGGTGACGGCTACCGGCCAGCCAAGCTGAAGGACTTGGCCCGCCGCCTCGGTGTGGACAGCCACGAGTACCGACTCTTCCGGGCGGCCATGCGGGATCTGGAGGAGGCGGGCAAGGTCAGGCGCGTCGGGCGGCAGCGCTACGTCCTGGCCGTCTCCACAAGGAGATCCTGGGGACGCCTCTCCATCCATGGGCGCGGCTTCGGCCTCGTGTCCCGCAGCGGCCAACCCGATCTCTTCGTTCCCGCCGAGGATCTGTCCGGTGCGGCCGACGGTGACTGGGTGGAGGTGGAGGTCACCGAGCCAGGCAAGCGGGGGAAGCGGTCCCGTGGGCGCATCGCCGGCACCCGTGCGGCCACTCCGCGCCCGAGGGTGGGGATCTACCGCCATCGTGGCCGCCACGGCGCGGTCGCCACCGCCGATTCTCTGGTCCATCTCGACGAAGGCATGCCCGATCCACCGGGGGAGGGTGATCTGGTGGTGGTGGAGGTGGAGGCCGCTTCGGGGCGGCAGGGCGGGGGCCGACTTGCCCGCGTGATCGGCAGCCCCGAGGATCCCCGTCACGATCTCGAGGCCGCCACGGCCGCCCACGGGATCCCGACCGAGGCGGATCCCCTGGCCGAGGCCGAAGCCGGAGCCTTGGTGGCCGATGCCGGGGTGGATCGTGAGCGGGAGCTGGAGAGGCGCCTCGACCTTCGGGATCTGACGGTCCTGACAGTGGACCCCGAGGAGGCTTGTGACTACGACGATGCCGTCTCCCTCGAGTCCCTTCCAGATGGTTGTCAGCGTCTCGGTGTACACATCGCCGACGTGGCCCACTACGTGCCCCGGGGCTGCGCCATCGATGGACAGGCCCGGAAGCGGGGAACCTCCGTCTACCTCCTCGACCGGGTCATCCACATGCTGCCCTCCGGCGTGGCCACGGGCCTCTGCTCTCTGGCTCCGGGGGAGGACAGGCTCGCCGTCAGCGTGTTCATCGACATCGATGGAGCCGGGAGGGTCCTCGGGAGCCGCTTCCATCTGTCGGTGGTCCGGTCGGCAGCGCGGCTGACCTATGCCCAGGTCGAGTCCGCCCTCGATGACGGCGCCGTAGCCGGTTGTGCGGCTGGCCACCGGGATCTCCTGAGGCAGATGTGCGACCTCGGGGAGCGCCTTCGGGCGCGGCGGCTGGATCGCGGAGCCATCGACTTCGACCTCCCCGAAGCGCTCGTCGAAGTCGGCGGCGACGGCGTGCCGGTCCGCCTCGCCCGCGGCCTTCGCGGGCGCAGCCACCGGCTCGTCGAGGAATGCATGCTGGCCGCCAACGAGGCCGTAGCCTCGAGGGCCTTCGAGGCCGGTCTTCCCGTTCTCTACAGGATCCACGATCCACCGGACCCGGAGAAGCTCGACCGCTTCCGCACGCTGGCCGGATCTCTCGGCCGGCGGCTGCCTCCTTCGGGATCCGTGACCAGCGCTCAACTCCAGCACACCCTGGAGGCCCTCCGGAGCCGGCGCGACTCCGGGCTCCTGGGCCAGTTGCTGCTGCGCTCCATGATGCGGGCCCGGTACGCCGCCGCCTCCAGTGCCCATTTCGGTCTCGCCGTTGAACCCTACCTCCACTTCACGTCTCCGATCCGCCGCTATCCCGACCTCCTCGTCCACCGCCTCCTGAGGGAGCATCTCCTCGAAGTCGAGGGGTCGGACGCGGAGGATGGGGAGTGGCTCGGCGAGTGGACCAGCCACTGCCAACAGAGGGCCGAGGCGGCCGAGCGTGATTACCGGCGGATCAAGCAGTTGCGGTTCATGGCCCGGCGCCTGGGGGAGGAGGTGGACGGGATCGTGTCGGGAGTGGTGGGCGCCGGTATCTTCGTCGAGCTGGACAAGTGGCTGGTGGAGGGGTTCTGCCCCAAACGCCTGCTCCCCGGCGACGACTTCGAGTTCGACGAGTTGCGCCACCGTCTGCGGGGCCGCCGCACCGGCCTCGTCCTCGCCCTCGGCACCTCCGTGCGGGTAAGGGTGGGGCATGTGGAGCCTTCCTCCCGGCGGATGGACCTCCAGGTTCTGGAGGTTCGCGGGGACGGGAGGTCGAGGCGTCCCCGTGAGGAGCGCCCGGGAGGCCGCGGTGATCGCCGAGCCTCGGCCCGGGCGGCGCGTCAGGGCCGTCGATCGGCCGGAAGGGGCGGGCGGGGCCGGGCCGGGAAGCGCCGACACCGTTGATCACAAGGTCCTTCAGGAACGTGGGAGGGCCCACCCCTCTGTTGACCCCTGCCGGATACCCCGGTAGTTTGCCGACAGGCCTCCTCTTCCCTCACAAGTACTCACCTTGATCAAGCTCCTTCTCTTCGGTTTGCTGTGCGGGCTTGGCTATCGCCTGATCCGGTCCATCGGCCGGTCGGGGGCCGACGATGGCGAGAGGGCCCGCGCACCCCTCGACCGCCGCCGCGTCGTGGAGGCCGAGTTCGAAGATGCGGCGGACCGGTCCTCGAAGGAGGGGGGGCCGTGAGCGCGGCAAAGCGTTCCCGCTCGCCTCGATGGGGTCCGGAGGCCGTGCGCCGCCAGGTCGAGAGGGGGGAGGGGGCGGGTTTCTATCTGCTCCACGGCGACGAAGCTTACCAGCGCGAGCGCCTCTACGAGTGGCTCATGGATCGTCTCCGGCCCGAGGCGGCGGCCGACTTCAACGTCGACCGGTTCCATGGCGACGCTCTCGATCCGCAAAGGCTGCTCGACGTCTACTACTCCTATCCGATGATGACGACCCACCGGGTGGTGGCCCTGCGCAACGTCGAGCGTCTGACTCCGCCGTTGTGCAAGGCCCTCGAGCCGATCGTCGACAACCCCTCCCAGAGCTCGGTCCTGCTCGCCGTGGGCGGCAAGGTCGACATGCGCCGCCGCTTCTACGCGCAACTGTCGAAACAGGGGATCGGTTGTGAGTTCCGGGTTCCCTATGACAACCAGTTGCCGGAGGTGATCCGCGAGATGGCGGCCGAGCGCAAGGTGCAACTCTCGCCCGGTGCCGTGGAGCGACTGAGGATGTACGTGGGAAACCAGCTGGCGGAGCTGGCCAATGAGCTCGACAAGCTGTCTCTCTACGTCAGCGGTCCCAGGGAGGTGAGGGATGAGGACGTGGAAACCCTTGTCGGCACCCGGGGCGAGAGCGTCTTCGACTTCACCGATGCCGTGGGTCGGGCGGACCGCCGGGGTGCGGCGGGCCTGCTCCATGCGCTGCTGGAGCAGGGCGAGGAGCCGAACCGCATCCTGCCGCTCATGGCGCGCCATCTGCAGCTGCTGCTTCGCACCCAGCAGCTCGAGAGAGAGGGGCTGCCGAAGGATCAGATGGCGCGCAGCCTGGGAGTCGCGCCCTTCTTCCTGGAATCCTACCGGCAACAGGCCCGCCGGTCCCCGTCCGGCGCTCTCTGGCGGGGGCTGAGCGCTCTGCGCCGGACCGACGATTTGCTCAAGGGCGGGGGAGGCAGAACGCGTTCCCGGGCGTTGCTGGATCTCTGTCTGGCGGCCTTGGTCTCACCCCGGCGGGCACAATCCCTGGGTTGACACAGAAAGAGGCCCCCCAGTATATTGGGCACAGACAGTAAGTGACAGATAAACACTGACTTACCCAACTGGAGGCTCGATGGCCGACCCGATCGTCCTGACCGACGACAACTTCGAATCCGAAGTCCTCGAGTCCGACCGGCCCGTGCTCGTCGACTTCTGGGCGACTTGGTGCGGGCCTTGCCGGATGGTCTCGCCCATCGTCGAGGAGCTGGCGGGCGAGTACCTCGGGCGTGCCAAGGTCGGAAAGCTCGACGTCGACTCGGCGCAGAAGACGGCGCAGGAATACGGAATCCGCAGCATTCCCACCCTCCTGATCTTCCGCGAGGGCAAGGTCGCCGATCAGGTCATCGGCGCCGTTCCCAAGGTGCAGATTACCGAGAAGCTGGACGCCGCCCTGGCCTGATCTTCCGCGGCACATTCCGATCCCGCCGACCGCCCATGCCCCCGGACCCCTTCTGGAGCAACCTCTTCCGCCGGCGGGACCATGGCGGTGACGAACTCTACGAAGTGATGTCCAAGGTCCCGGTCTTTCAGGACCTGAGCCGCCGGGAATTCGAGCGCGTCCGCGAGGTCCTTCATCCGCGCACCTATGCGGCGGAGGAGGCCATCGTCAGGGAGGGGGATCCGGGGGTCGGCATGTATGTCATCCTCTCCGGAGAGGTGGCGGTCCTCCAGGAGGAGGGGGACGGTGCCGCCGTCGAGGTCGCCACCTTCGGGGAGGGGGACTTCTTCGGAGACCAGGTGCTCCTCGACGAGTCGCCCCGCAACGCCTCAGCGGTGGCCCGGCAGCCGACCCGGGTCATGGGGTTCTACCGTGCCGAGTTGCTGCAGCTGATCCAGAGCCAGCCCCGCATCGGACTGAAGGTCGTGATGCAACTCTCGCGCATGGCCGCGGTCCGGCTGCACCAGACCAACCGCTTGCTCAGGGAGGCCCGGCAGCGGGTGCGCCGGCTTGAGGCGGAGGCCGATTCCGGAGAGCCGGCTGACGGAGCCGGGGCCGGCGAGGACCCGTCGGCCGAGGGCTGAGCATGGGCTCCCTCCCCGGGCCCAGAATCGCGCTGCTGGTCGTCATCGTCACGGCCCTTCTGGCCCTGTGGCTGGTATACCTCCTTCGTGGCATCCTGGCTCCCTTCGTGCTCGCCTTCGTCCTCTCCTATGTCCTGACGCCGCTGGTAGACGGCATGGAGGCGAGGGGGTTGAGACGCGCGCCCAGCATCCTGCTGATCTTCCTGGCAACCCTCGCCGTGGTGGCCTTCGGGATGGTCACCCTCGGCAAGCGCGTGACCGGGGAGATGGTCGATCTGTACGAAGACCTGCTGCGGCCCGAGAGCGTCCAGTCCACGGTCACCATCACGGGCCGGGGGGACCGGGCCATCGAAGCGCACGCCACCATCCGGTCCGAGGGCGCGGTCAACCCCTTCGTCCTCCTCGACCCGCCGGACGGGAGGCTCTTTCTGGAGCCGGGACAGCAGACAGCCCTGAAGATCGAATTCGCTCCGCTGGACGTAGCCGAACATGCGGGCAACCTCGTCCTGGAGGGTCTGAGCGGCACCCCTCACTCAGTACCTCTGCGAGGCAACCTGATGGAGAGGGGAGATCAGAAGGGCGCCTGGGAGCGACGCCACGGAGGTGGGAGGACATTGGGCGAGTGGACCCTCTCGGCGGGAGGTCTCGATTTCGGCCTGGCAGGTCCCCACCTGGTCAGGCGGGTCACCTCCAAGACCTGGAGACTCGGCCGCTACCTCGGCTTCGGGGAGGAGTCGATGGCCGCCGCCACCACCTGGGCCACGACCCACAGCCACCAGCTCGTCGATGTTCTCTTCGAGCGCACGACGAGGTTCCTCAGCGGCTCGGTGACGACCCGGCTGCTCAGTGGTTTCCTGTCGGGCGTCATGCTTCTGGTCTTCGTTCCCTTCGTGGCCTTCTTCTTCCTCAAGGAGGGACGGCGGATCACCCGTGCCCTGGTCGAGATGGTCCCCAACGCCTACTTCGAGATGACCCTGAACCTCGTACACTCCATCAACCACTCTATCGGCGGATACATCCGCGGACAGCTCCTCGCCGTCTCCGTCGTCGCCCTTCTCTCGGTGACCGGTCTGGTCCTTCTGGAGCTGCCGTACGCCATTCCCGTGGGCATCGCCGCCGGGCTGGCGAACTTGATCCCCTACCTGGGCCCAGTCATCGGCATCGCTTCGGCCACCGGCGTGGCCCTGGCCACCGCGAGCGGCGGCGCCATGGTGGCCAAGGTGGTCCTGCTCTTCCTGTGCATTCAGATCGTCGACAACGTGCTGGTGCAGCCCATCGTCGTCGCCCGCAGCGTCGCCCTCCACCCCCTGGTGGTGCTGACGGTGGTGATGATTGGCAGCGAGTTCGGGGGCGTGGTCGGCATGCTGATCGCCGTACCCGTCAGCGGAATCCTCAAGGTCAGCGTTCAGAGGATTCACGAGGGAATCCGGGGATACCGAGTCTCCGGGCTTTCGCGACCCGACGTCCGGGGGGCGACCTGGAGCAGAGTCTCCCAGAGTTGACAATGGAACAGGCGTATGGGTACTTAGGGAGATTCGGTGACCGTCTGTCACAAGTATCGGTCGATTCCAGTACCAGGCCGGCGGAGGGCTCCGCCGGATAGACCTGGGTCAGGGGAGGAGGGTGATCGTTTGGCATCCGTGCAGATCAATCACGGTAACATCTCGTCCATCGCAGATCGGATCGTCCAGGCTCGCCGCCTGTACGGGGCCGACAGCTCCTACGTCATCGGTCTTTTCACGAGCCTCGAGTGGCTTCTCGACGGCGGCGGCGGCGAGTCGGTCCGGCGGCAGATCCTCGACCGCGTCGTGGAGGTCGAGGGAGGGAAGGCGGCTCCCGCCTCTGCCCAGACGCCGTCCTCCAGGCCCGCCAAGCCCGAGGCCTCCGTGCCACGAGGACGCGGAGAGGGCCTCGAGGAGAACACCTGGATCCGAGGAGCCGTCAAGTGGTTCAACAACGACAAGGGCTACGGATTCATCTCGACGGCGGCCGACACCGACGTCTTCGTGCATTGGCGCGATATCTCCTCATGGGACCGCAGTCTGACCCAGGGCGACGAGGTGGAGTTCATGGTCACCAAGACCGCAAAGGGGTTCCAGGCGATCAACGTGATGAAGCCCGGCTCCGGAGAGTCTTCCGAGGACGGCACCCGCGTCGCAGGCCAGGTGGCCGAGGCGCAGGAACTCGGAGGGCTCGACGAGGAGCCCGGAGATTTGAGCGAGACCGAGTCGGCCGCGGCTTCGGAACCATCTTCCGATGAAGAAAAGACCGATGCCCACCCGGCCGTGGCCGAAGGCGCCGAGGCTGGAGCCCCACAGGACGGAGAGGACGACGAGTCGGCCCCGGCTTCGAGCTGAGCGCGGCTCGGAGGGGACGCCGTGCTGAAGAAGACCGTCAGCTGCGCATTCTGCGGCAAGGGCGTGGGGCAGGTCGACAAGATCGTCACGGGCCCTTCCTCCGTGCACATATGCAACGAGTGCGTTTCGTTGTGCAACGAGGTCTTGGAGGAGGAGGACAGGCAAGAGCCCAGCCTCAACGGCGACCCCCTGCCGAAGCCCGCGGAGCTCAAGGCTCAGCTCGACGAGCACATCATCGGCCAGGAGCGGGCCAAGAAAGCCCTCTCCGTGGCCGTGTACAACCACTACAAGCGGGTCAACTCGGGCGGCTCCGATGTCGAGCTGTCCAAGAGCAACATCCTGCTCATCGGACCCACCGGCACCGGCAAGACGCTGCTGGCCGAGTCCCTCGCCCGGATTCTCCAGGTTCCCTTCGCCATCGTCGATGCCACGGTTCTCACCGAGGCCGGGTACGTCGGTGAGGACGTGGAGAACATCCTGGTCCGCATCCTCCAGTCCGCCGACTACGAGGTGGCGCAGGCGGAGCGCGGCATCCTCTTCATCGATGAGATCGACAAGGTGGCCCGCAAGTCGGGCAACCCGTCGATCACCCGGGACGTGTCGGGGGAGGGGGTGCAGCAGGAACTACTCAAGATTCTGGAGGGCACGGTTTCGGGAGTGCCTCCCAAGGGCGGGCGCAAGCATCCGGAGCAGCCCCTCGTACAGATCAACACACGGAACATCCTTTTCATCTGCGGCGGTGCCTTCGACGCTCTCGACAAGATCATCTCCGCCCGAACCGGAAGCCGCGCCATGGGGTTCGGCGTCCGGCACGAGGCCAAGGACGAGCTCGACGCTGGCCAGTTGCTGTCGAGGGTGGAGCCGGAAGACCTCATCCAGTACGGCCTGATCCCCGAGTTGATCGGGCGTCTCCCGGTGATCAGCACCCTCCACCCCCTGAGCGACTACGCCCTGCTTGAAATCCTCAAGAAGCCGAAGAACGCCCTCGTCCGCCAGTACAAGAAGCTGTTCGAGATGGATGGTCTGGGTCTCAGCTTCGAGGACCAGGCCTTGCGCAAGGTCGTGGAGCTCTCCCAGGAGAAATCCATGGGCGCCAGGGGGCTGCGGGCCGTCCTGGAGACGGCGATGTACGAGATCATGTTCGAGCTGCCCTCGAGGAACGAGGTCAAGGAGTGCATCATCACCGCCGACTTCATCCAGCACAAGGGCCCGCCCACCTTCGTCTACCGGAAGAAGCGGGCCTGACCGTCCCCCACCGGGCGCCATCCGAACCCCCCTTCGGCCGGCTGCCCCACTAGAGATGATCCGGGACCCGGCCGGCGAGTGCAGGGACCGTGGCCGCCTGGGGTGGCTCCTCTCCTTGAGGTCCTCGGTCCTCGAGGCGGTCCGAGAGTACTTCAGGCACCAGGGGTTCGTCGAGGTCGAGACGCCGGCCGCCGTGCCGGCGCCCTCCCTCGACGCCCACCTGGAGCCGGTTGGCCTCGACTGCGGCGCCGGTTGGCTGATCACCTCTCCCGAGTACCACATGAAGCGTCTGCTGGCCTTGGGGAGTCCGCCGAAGATCTACCAGATCTGCCGTTGCTTTCGTGGCGGCGACCACTCCCCGAGCCACCGGCCGGAGTTCGTCATGGTGGAGTGGTACCGGGCGCATGCGGGCCCCGACCGGGTCCTGGCCGACGTGGAGTGTCTCCTGTCGGAGGCTGCCCGCAAGGTCAACGGCGGATCCTTCGGCCGCAGCCCCGCCGGCCCCCGCGTCGATCTGACCCCACCCTGGCCGCGGCTCACGGTGGCCGCCGCCTTCGAGCGTCACGCCGGAATCCCCCGGGACTGCCTGCTCGACGGCGGTGCCACGTCACTGCGGGAGGGCGCTCGCGCCGCGGGGTGTGACAGCGTCGAGGATGGCGACGACTGGGAGACGGCCTTCCACAAGCTGCTGGTGGAGCGAGTCGAACCCGCCCTCGCCGACATGGGGCAGGGCGTTCACCTGACCGGCTATCCCGCGCCGCTGGCGGCGCTGGCCCGCCTCGACGGGAAGGATCCCCAGTTGTCGGAGCGCTTCGAGTCCTACGCCGGCGGACTCGAGCTCGCCAATGGGTTCGGGGAACTCACCGACGCCAGGCAGCAGAGACGGCGCTTCCGCGTGGAGCGACTCCGGCGGCGGCGGGAGAAGCGACGCGAGCTCCCCCTGGACGAGGAATTCCTGCGGGACCTCACATCGATGCCGGAGGCCTCGGGAGTGGCCCTCGGATTCGACCGCCTGGTGATGCTCCTCTGCGGAGCGCAGCGGATCGGGGAGGTCGCCGCCTTCTGACCGGGGATCAGGCGCGGACGATCTCGGCGGCGCCGGAATCGGCCGCCGACTGGAAGACGCCGTCGATCAGGCCGAAGTCCCGGGCCTCCTCGGGGGACAGGTAATAGCTGCGGTCGGTGACCTGGTCGATCGTCTCCCGGTCCTTGCCTGTGTTCTTCACGAGGATCTGGTTGAGCCGGCGGCGCCACTCCATGATCTCGCGCGCATGGATCTCCACGTCGGCGGCCTGGCCGCCCACCCCTCCCCAGGGCTGGTGGAGCATCACGCGCGAATGGGGCAGGGCGTGGCGCTTGCCCTGGGTGCCGCCGGACAGCAGAATGGCCGACATGCTGTAGGCCTGGCCGACGCAGAGGGTGGCCACGTCGCAGGGGATGTGCTGAATCGTGTCGTAGATCGCCAGGCCCGAGGTGATCAGGCCCCCGGGGCTGTTGATGTAGAGGGAGATGTCCTTCTTTGGGTCCTCGGAGGCCAGAAAGAGAAGCTGGGCGATGATCAGGTTGGCTTCGGCGTCGTCGATTACCGACCCGATGAAGATGATCCGTTCCTTGAGGAGCCGCGAGAAGATGTCGTAGGCGCGCTCGCCGCGTCCCGTCTGCTCGATGACAACAGGTACGATCGCCATGAGAGGGAGCATAGGGGTCCATCGCCCCAAGGTCAAAGCCGGCCATGGCTGATCCCGAGACCGCTCGCGGCGCCGGATGGCGGCATGCCCCAGGGGTCCCCCCTGGGGGAGCGATGCAGGAAGTGGGGGTCATCGGCAGCATCAACCTCGACACGATTCACCATCCCGACGGCAGGCGCAGCGACAGCCTGGGCGGCATTCTGTTCACCGCTTGCGCCCTCGCCCACCTCGGGCAGGGACGGTTGCGCACCCGGCCCTTCGCGCGGCTTCCGCGGGAGATCGAGCCGAGGGTTGAGGCTCTCCTGAGAGCGTGTCCCGAGGTCTCTCAGGACGGACTTCGGCGGCTCGACGGTCCGGGCTTTCGCTGCGAGATCCGATATGACCGGGCAGGGCGCAAGAGCGAACTGCTCCGTGGGGACGTGCCGCCCCTCGGACCGGCCGACCTGCCCGGCCCGGGTTCCTCTCTGGACGCCCTGCTCGTCAACTTCATCACGGGATTCGAGCTCGAGCCGGACACACTTCGCGGCCTCCGGCGCATCGTCCACGGTCCGATCCTGATGGATGTCCACAGCCTGACCCTGGCGAGGGACGCGGAGGGCCGCCGACACCTGCGCCCCCCACCTTCCTGGCCCCTCTGGGCATCGATGGCCGACGTGGTTCAGATGAACGAGTTGGAGGCCCGCACCCTGGGTGCCCCGCCGGAGGAGTTGCAGGAGTGGGCTGTCTCCCTGCTGGACCTGGGACCGAAGGTTGCCGTGATTACTCTGGGTGAGAAGGGCGCGCTCTGCGCTTGGCGGGCCTCCGATGGCGGGGTTCGCCGCCTGCGCCGACCGGCGGCAGCGGTGGCTGCGGGCCTCCCTGTCGACCCCACGGGCTGCGGGGATGTCTTCCTGGCGGCCATGGCGGCCGGTCTGCTGGCAGGCGGGACGGTCCCGCGGGCCTTGGACCGGGCGATTCGCGCCGCGTCCCGGAACTGCACCCTGACAGGCATCGAGTCCCTCTGCCTCCTCGCGGAGGAAGGATCCTGAACGGACGGTAACCATGCCACAACAGTTTGATTTCCCCAAGTCTCCCGTGCAGAACCTTCGCTTCAGCCCGCGCACGGTGTACCTCGTCCTCGGGGTCCTTGCCGTCCTCTGGCTTGCCAGCGGCATCTACACCGTCGATCCCGACGAGAAGGCGGTGATCCTGCGCTTCGGCAAGGTGCAGAGGGTGGTCGACCCGGGCCTGCACTACCGTTGGCCTTCGCCGATCGAGGTGCACATCATCCGCTCGGTGACGCGGGTCTACCGGGAGGAGATCGGCTTCCGCACCATCGACCCGGGTCCGCCGGCGCGCTACCGGCAGAGGCCCAACGAGTCGCTCATGCTCACGGGCGATCTCAACATCGTCAACGTCGAGCTCGTCGTGCAGTACAAGGTGAGCAACGTCGTAGACGCCCTGTTCCAGGTGAGGGGCCTGGGCGCCTTCGAAGGGGGAGGCGAGGGGCTCGTCCACGACGCCTGCGAAGCCGCCCTGCGGCAGGTCGTGGGCCGGCGCGGCATCGACGAGGTCCTCACGGAGGGCAAGCTGGAGGTGCAGATCGCGATCAAGGAGCGTCTGCAGGAGCTGTTCCAGACCTACGGCTGCGGGCTCACCGTCGAGTCCGTGCAGCTGCAGTCGGTGGGCCCTCCGGAGCAGGTAGACGCGGCCTTCAAGGACGTGGCCAGCGCCAAGGAAGACCGCGAACGGCTGGTGAACGAGGCCCGGGGCTACCAGAACGACGTCATCCCGAAGGCCCGGGGCGAGGCCGAGCGCATGATCAAGGAGTCAGAGGCCTACGCCGTCGAGCGGGTGCGCCGCTCCCAGGGCGACGCCGACCGCTTCCGGGCGATCCACGCCGAGTACGTGAAAGCCCCCAAGGTGACGGAAAAGCGGCTCTACATCGAGACGATGGAGAGGATCCTGCCGGGGCTGCAGAAGTACATCATCGACGCCGATGGCAAAGGCGTCCTCAACCTCATCAACCTCGAGCGCCTGCAGCCGGCGCGCTCGGAATAGGGAGGCCGCCATGCGCAACGCCGTCGGTGTCGTCGTCGCCCTCGTGCTGCTGCTCTTCGGCGCCAACCTCGTTCTCTACACCGTGACCGAGGTCGAGCAAGTCGTGGTCACCCAGTTCGGGGAGCCCGTCGAGGTGAATACCGAGCCTGGCTTGTATCTCAAGCTGCCCGATCCGATCCAGAAGACGACCTTCTTCGACCGCCGCCTCCTCGATTACGACTCTAACCCGGATCCCATCTACACGAAGGACAAGAAGACCCTCATCATCGACAACTACGCCCGCTGGCGGATCGTTGACGCCCTGACTTTCATGCAGGCCCTGCGAACCGTAGACGAGGCCCTGGCCCGGCTCGACGACGTCATCTACTCCGAGTTGCGCAAGGAGCTCGGTCAACACGATCTGTCCGAGGTGGTGGCCACCAACCGCCAAGCGATCATGGACTCCG
The DNA here is from genome assembly GCA_026706075.1 of Gemmatimonadaceae bacterium. Classification (GTDB taxonomy): domain Bacteria; phylum Latescibacterota; class UBA2968; order UBA8231; family UBA8231; genus UBA8231. The sequence continues at coordinate 24,188 of JAPOZM010000122.1, read as the reverse complement.
TGAGGGCGCGGGCAAACCTGGCCGCGAAAGTCTACGGGATCGAGGTTCTGGACGTGCGCATCAAGCGCGCCGACCTTCCCCCGGAGAACGAGCAGGCTGTGTACAATCGAATGCGGGCCGAACGCGCGAGGGAGGCCAAGGCCTACCGATCCGAGGGAGAGGAAGAGGCATTGAAGATCCGTGCCGCGACCGATCTGGAGGCGGCCACCATCGCCGCCGAGGCCTACGAGCGGGCCCAGGGGATCCGGGGCCAAGGGGACGCCGAGGCCCTGGCGATCTACGCGGCGGCCTACCGCAACGCCACCGGCTTCTACCAGTTCACCCGGACTCTCGAGGCGTATGAGAAGTCGCTGCAGGAGAACACGGTTCTCGTCCAGCCCGCCGACACCGAGTTCTTCCGCCATCTCAAGGGCAGGTGAGGCCGACGCGCCAGGAACCCTGAGATGCTGGTGGCGGTCACCGGCAACATGGGCGCCGGCAAGACCACCTTGGCGGCGATGCTCGAGAATTTCGGCGCTCGCCGGATCGATGCCGATGTGCTGGCGCGGGAGGTCGTCGAGGCGAGCGAAGGCCTGCGCCGCCGACTGGCGGGGGCCTTCGGAGAGGATCTGCTCGACAGCGAAGGGAGGCTCGATCGCCGGGGTCTCGCCCGCCGGGCCCTCGCCGACGAGGAAGGCCGGCGGCGGCTGGAGGAGTTGGTCAGACCGGAGTTGGAGCCCCGCATCTGGCAGGCCCTGCGGGAGGCCGAGGCGGGCGGCGGGATCGTGCTCCTCGACGCGCCCCTGGTCTTCGAGTGGGGGCTGCAGGACCGTTTCGACGCCGTAATCCTGATCAGGACAGAATCCGGCCTCGCAACCCGGCGAGTCACCCGGGAGCGAGGACTAGCCCCCGAAGAAGTGCGGCAGCGCCGGGCCATCCAGCAGGACGACATTCCGGGGGGATCCGTCGACTACGAGGTGAGCAACGACGGGGATCTCCAGTCCCTGCGCAGCGAGGCGCTGCGGGTCTGGGAAGGCCTGCAGCAACGGCAGGACGGGAGGGAAGCTTGAGTCGCAGGACGCCCCTGTGGGATCGACACAATGAAGCCGGGGCCCGTCTCGTCGATTTCGCGGGCTGGGAGATGCCGATCCAATACACAGGCATCCAGAACGAGCACCTGCAGACCCGCACGGGTGCCGGTCTGTTCGACGTGAGCCACATGGGGCGCCTGTACGTCTCCGGCCCGGGAGCGGCGGAGTTCCTCGATGGTCTGCTGCCCTGCGCCGTCGAGCCGCTGTCCCCCGGCCGAATGGCCTACACCGTCTTGTGCAATGACCGGGGCGGGGCCCTCGACGATCTGGCCGTGTACCGCCTCGCGGAGGAGGGGTTCATCCTCGTTGTCAACGCGGCCCGTACCGAGTCCGACCGCGCCTGGATTCTGGAGCGGTTGCCATCCTCCTCCCCCCGGGTCGAGGAGCGGACCGGGAGTCAGGCGATGGTCGCCCTCCAGGGGCCGAAGGCCGAAGGGATGGTCACATCCGTGATCGACGACGCCTGCAGCCGCCTCGGATTCTTCCGATTCATCATGGTCGAGGGCGCCTCGGGCGATTGGCTGGTCAGCCGCAGCGGTTACACGGGGGAGGACGGTTTCGAGATCATCTGCCCCGCCGCCGACGGCCCGGCCCTCTGGTCGCGGCTGCTGGAGGCCGGCGCCCACCCCGTGGGGCTGGCGGCTCGGGACTCCCTGCGCCTGGAAGCCGGCCTCTGCCTCTACGGCAACGAGCTGACCGAGACCACGAGCCCTCTGGAAGCAGGCCTGGAGTGGGCCCTCGCCCTGGACAAGCCACGGGAGTACCCGGGCCGGGGGCCGCTGCGGGCCCAACGCGATGCCGGCGTTCCCCGGCGACTGGTCGGCCTCCGCCTGCTCGACCGCGGCATCCCCCGCCCCGGGCAGGCGCTGAGAGTCGACGGCGTCGAGGTCGGCCGCGTGTCCAGCGGTACCCACTCTCCCGTTCTGCGGCGGGGGATCGCCATGGGCTACGTGGCCAGCCGACATGCCGGCGTCGGGACGAGGCTGGGGGTGGAGATCCGCGGCAAGGCGGCAGCCGCCGAGGTCGTCTCCCTGCCCTTCGTGCCGTCCAGGGTCCGCCGCCGCCGTCTCCGCCGCCCGAGGAGGAGCGCCGGTGAGCAGGTGTGAGGCCCACAGGTTCGACTACCGGCACATCGGCCCCCGGGATCACGAGATCGAGCTCATGCTGGAGGCCCTCGGCCTGGACAGCCTCGACGAGCTCGTGTCCGAGGTCGTGCCCGAGGCGATCCGCACGCGCCGCGAGCTGCAGCTCCCCGAGGCGATCTCCGAGCAGGAGTTGCTGCACCGCCTGCGCCGGCTCGCCGGGGAGAACGGCGACTACCGCTCCTACATCGGCATGGGCTATCACGGCTGCGTCACCCCGCCGGTCATCCAGCGCAACGTGCTGGAGAACCCGGCCTGGTACACCCAGTACACGCCGTACCAGTCGGAGATCGCCCAGGGCCGCCTCGAGGCGCTGCTCAACTTCCAGACTGCCGTCATCGACCTCACTGCCCTGCCCCTGGCCAACGCCTCCCTCCTCGACGAGGCCACGGCTGCGGCCGAGGCCATGGCCCTGCTCCACGCCGCCCGGCCGCGGCACTCAGAGGCGGAGCGGTTCTTCGCGGCGGCGGGATGCCACCCCCAGACGCTCGCCGTCGTCCGGACCCGGGCGCGGTGGCGCGGCTGGCAGGTCGAGGTCGGCGATCCGGCCACCGTGGACCTGACGGGCGGAGAGTACTTCGGTGCCCTCTTGCAGTACCCGGACACGGAGGGCGATGTCGACATCGGCCTCGAGGCCTTCTGCAAGCGCGCCGAGGCCGCAGGAGTGCCGGTGGCGGTGGCCACGGACCTGCTCGCCATGGCGCTCCTGAAGCCGCCGGGCGAGCTCGGCGCCCGGATCGCCGTCGGCAGCAGCCAGCGGTTCGGCATGCCCATGGGGTTCGGCGGTCCCCACGCAGCCTTCTTCGCCTGCGGCGATGACTACCGGCGCCTGGTTCCCGGGCGGATCATCGGCGTCGCCCGCGACGTTCGGGGGCGGACGGCGTTGCGCATGGCTCTGCAGACGCGCGAGCAGCACATCCGGCGTGAGCGCGCCACAAGCAATATCTGCACCGCCGAGGTCCTGCCGGCGGTGGTGGCCAGCTTCTACGCCGTCTACCACGGTCCGGAGGGACTGCGAGCGATCGCCGCCGATGTCCACGACCGCGCCAGGACCTTGGCCGAGACCGCCGAAGAGGCGGGATTCCGCGTCGAGCACGAGCGGTTCTTCGATACCCTCTGCCTGGCCGCGGACAGCTCCCGGATCGATGCCGCCCTGCAGCGGGCGGCGGAGCGGCGGATCAACCTGCGCCGCCTCGATGAGGGACGGTTGACGATCTCCCTCGACGAGACCTGCGGTGACGACGACCTCCGCGACCTGGCGGAGATCCTGGGCAGAGGGGGATCGTCCACCGGCACCTCCGGCGGCCGCTTCGAGTGGAGGGAGGATCTGGTGCGGACCAGCCCCTTCCTCGAGCACGACGTCTTCCACGCCCACCGCTCCGAGACCGAGATACAGCGTTACATGCGGCGCCTCGACGCCCGCGATTTGTCGCTGACTACGTCGATGATTCCCCTCGGCTCCTGCACCATGAAGCTCAACGCCGCGGCCGAGATGATGCCCATTACCTGGCCGTCCTTCGCCGGGCCTCACCCCTTCGCCCCGCTGGAGCAGAACGGCGGCTACCGTACCGTCTTCCGGGAGCTGGCGGCGATGCTGGCGGAGATCTGCGGGCTGCCCGGGGTCTCCCTGCAGCCGAACGCCGGATCACAGGGGGAGTACGCCGGCCTGCTGGCGATCCGCCGCTACCAGGCGGCGCTCGGCGAGGAGGACCGGCGGGTTTGCCTGATCCCGGCATCTGCCCACGGGACCAACCCGGCGAGCGCCACCATGGCTGGGCTGGAGGTCTCCGTCGTCGCCTGCGACGAGGCCGGCAACATCGACCTCGACGACCTGCGGCGGAAGGCGGCGAAGTCAGGCCGGTCCCTGTCGGCCCTCATGGTGACCTATCCGTCCACGCACGGGGTCTTCGAAGAGGAGATCCGGACGATCTGCGGCATCGTCCACGAGCAGGGGGGACAGGTCTACATGGACGGGGCCAACATGAACGCCATGGTCGGCCTCTGCCGGCCGGGGGAGTTCGGCATCGACGTCTGCCACCTCAACCTGCACAAGACCTTCTGCATCCCCCACGGCGGCGGAGGTCCGGGGATGGGACCGATCGCCGTGGCCGAGCACCTGATGCCGTTTCTGCCCGGGCATCCGCTGGCCGCCGGACTGCCGCCGGATGGAGACCCGGGATCGGATGGCCGGGGGGCGGTCTCGGCGTCGGCGTACGGCAGCGCCGTGATCCTGCTGATCTCCTGGGCCTACCTGCACCTGATGGGAGGGGCAGGGCTGCGGCGGGCTACGGAGGTGGCGATTCTCAACGCCAACTACATCGCCCATCGCCTGGACGAGCACTTTCCGGTGCTCTACAGCGGCCGGGTAGGGTGGGTCGCCCACGAGGCGATCTGCGATCTGCGGAACTACCGCAAGACCGCCGGCGTCGAGGTCGACGACGTGGCCAAGCGCCTGATGGACTACGGTTTCCACGCTCCCACCGTGCACTTCCCGGTGCCGGGCACGGTCATGATCGAGCCCACGGAGAGCGAGTCCCTGGGCGAGCTCGACCGCTTCTGCGAAGCCATGGTTTCCATCCGGCGGGAGATCGCCGAGATCGAGGATGGGACCGTGGACGGGGCCGCCAGCCCCCTGACTCGGGCGCCGCACACCATCGACGACGTGATGGCCGAGGGCTGGGACCGACCCTACAGCCGGGAGAAGGCCGCGCGCCCGGCTCCTTGGCTGCACGAGCACAAGTACTGGCCCGCCGTCGGCCGCATCGACAACGCCTTCGGCGACCGCCAGCTCATCTGCACCTGTCCGACGCACCAGGCTCTTGCCGATGGGGGGGAGGGGAAGTATGGGTGACCGCCGCGCTCTCGTTACGGGGATCACCGGGCAGGACGGTTCCTACCTCGCCGAGTTCCTGCTGGAGAGAGGCTACGACGTCTACGGACTGATCCGCCGCTCCAGCACGGTCAACTTCGAGCGTATCCGCCACATCCAGGACGATGTCCACCTGCTGTCGGGAGACCTCCTCGACCAGAACTCCCTGATGTTCGCCATTCAGGAAGCCCGTCCCCACGAGGTCTACAACCTCGGTGCCCAGTCCTTCGTCCCGGCTTCCTGGGCCCAGCCCCTGCTGACGGGCGAGATCACCGCTCTCGGCGTGGCCCGCCTCCTCGAGGCGATCCGTTCCACCGACGCGGAGATCCGCTTCTACCAGGCTTCCACGTCGGAGCTCTTCGGCAAGGTGCGGGAGTCGCCGCAGACGGAGACGACACCCTTCTACCCGCGCAGCCCCTACGGCGTCTCCAAGGTCTACGGACACTGGATCACCATCAACTACCGCGAGTCGTACGACATGTACGCCTGCGCGGGGATCCTCTTCAACCACGAGTCTCCTCGCCGGGGGCTGGAATTCGTCAGCCGCAAGATCACCAACGGAGTGGCGCGCATTAAGCACGGCAGGGACAGCCGGCTCCTGCTGGGCAACCTCGACGCCCGCCGGGACTGGGGCTACGCGGGTGACTTCGTGCGCGCCATGTGGATGATGCTCCAGCAGGAGACCCCCGACGACTTCGTCATCGCCACCGGCCGTGACCGCACGATCCGCGAGTTCTGCGAGGCCGCCTTCGGCTCCGTGGGCCTCGACTGGGAGGAGTATGTCCAGGTCGACGAGCGCTTCCTGCGGCCGGCCGAGGTCGAGGTCCTGCGCGGCGATCCGTCGAAGGCCCGTCGGGTCCTGGGATGGGAGCCGGAGGTCTCCTTCGAGGAGATGGTGGCGATGATGGTGGAGCGGGACATGGAACTGGTGGCCCTCGAGAAGTGAGCCGCGGGAGGTGGGGGCGGGCGGCGCTGGCCCTGCTCGTCATCGGCTCCGGCTGCCGGGCCGCCCCCGATGCCGAGACCCGGGTCCGCCAGGCCCTGCATCTGCCCCACAGGACGTCCGCGCCGCTCTCGGCCCGGGTGGACAGCTCCTGGCGCCGCCGCGACGCGGTCGTCGAACGGGTCCGCTTCGACGGCTACCACGGCCGCACCATACCCGCCCTGGTGAGCTGGTCCGAGCTGCCGAGGGCGCGGCCCCTGCCCGTCCTTCTGGTCATGCCGGGCAGTCCCAACCGCAAGGAAGACCTCCTGCAGCCCCGGGCCCTGCTGCCCCTGTGGGCCCAGGCCGGGTTCTTCGTCCTCACCATCGACAGGCCCTATCACGGAGAGCGCCCGGGGGACCCGGCGGAAGCCATCCGCGCCAAGGGCCTGCCGCGGGTGCTCGGCGAGTACGTCCTGGATCTGCAGCGGGCCCTGGACTACGCCGCCTCGCGGCCGGAGGCCGATGCCGGCCGTATCGGCATGATGGGGTTGAGCATGGGCGGCATGGAGGCGCTGCTGCTGGCCTCGATCGACGAGCGGGTCGACTGCGTCGCCTCCGTGGCCGGCCAGTTGTGCTGGGCGGAGGTCTTCGGCACCGTTGCCTGGCGGCGGCTCTTCGGGGGACTGCCCCTGACCGAACGCCTGATCCGGGAGGAGGCTTCTCCGCACCGGGTCCGGGAGGCCTTTCTCGCCTGGATGCCGGAGCTGACCGTCCTCGACGCGCCGCGCCTGGCGGCCTCCCTGGCCCCCCGGCCGCTGCTGCTGATGACTGGAGAGCTGGACCCCTTCATCACCCCGGCTGCGGCGCGCCGGACCTTTGCGGCCGCCGCGCCGGCCTATGCCGACAGCGCCGCGGACAGACTGGAGCTCTGGATCGAGGAGGATGTGGGGCACGGGTTCTCGAGGCCGATGGAGAGCCGCGTCCTGGCCTGGTTCCAGCGCTGGCTCGAACCGCTGCCGGACTCACATTGAAGGCTCGTCCGGGCCCTGCCGGAGCCGGCGGGCGAACTTGCCGACCTGTCCCGCCAGGCGGTGCAGCACGGCGGCGTCCCGCCTTTCGAGGGGTGCCCGCCCCAGGAACCGGCGGAGCACGCGCTCGAAGTTCGCCGGGTCCTCGTTCCGGGGCCTGAACCCGATGGTGAGCATCGCCTCCAGCAGGTGCTCCACGACCCGGTCGATCTGCGCCGCTGTGGCCAGCGGCGCGGCGGGGGCCCTCCGGGGCGGATCGCCGAGCCGGCGGAACAGTTCGTAAGCCACCAGGAGCACCGCGTGGGACAGGTTGAAGGAGGGGTGGGGGACAGCCGATGGGATGCGGATGAGGCGCTGGCAGCGCACCAGTTCCGACCGCGAGAGGCCGTCCTTCTCGCGGCCGAAGAGGACGGCGATGCGCCGGCCCGCAGCGGCCTGGCCCGAAGCCTCGGCAAGAGATGCGCGGTAGTCGTCGTCCACGACCCGAAACCTGCCCACGCGGTGCGTGGTCCCGATGACGATCTGGCAGTCCGTGACCGCCTCTTCCAGGTCCTCCACGACACGGGCCTCGTCGAGGACATCCGCCGAGCCGTGGGCCATCCATTCACACTCGGGGGTGCGCCAGTCGCCGGGGCGGACGAGGGTGAGGCGGCTCAGCCCCGTGTTGCGCATGACCCGTGCCACGGAGCCGATGTTTCCGGGAACCGCAGGCTCCACCAGCACGATGGAGATCAGATCCAGAGAGACGCTCATTCCTCTGTCCTGGCAAGGTGCACCATCATCGGCCACCCGCAGCCGCCGGGCAAGCCCCGGGGATCGGATCGGCGGCTCGGATCATCCGCGGGGCCCCAGGCTTTGCCCTGGAGCCGGGGTTCGCCGATCTTGGATCCCGTGACACCCGCGAGCCCTGCAAGGGCCCGCCCTGGACTCTACCGCCAACCACGCACCAACCCTCGCTCTCGCCGTGGCCCCGGAGCCCGACTCGGACTTCGACAGCTTCCTCCTGGACCCGGGGCTGCGCCTCCACGTGCGCCGTTCCCGGCGCTTCAAGTCGGTGTGGATCGATCTCTTCCTTCCGCGTCTGCTCCGGCCCGTGGCGGCGACGCGGATGGCCCTGGTGGGGCGCCTGCTGGAGCGCGGTACCGCCAGTCTCCCCGGGATCCGGCAGTTGAACCGCCACACCGACGATCTCTACGGAGCCGTCTTCTCCTCCCAGACCGAAGGCATGGGACCCTTCCAGGTCCTGCACCTGCACTACGAGGCCGTGGAAGGCGCGTACCTCCCAGGCCGCCCCGACCTGCTGGCCCCCGGCCTCGAGCTGCTGGGTCAGGCGTTGCGAGAGCCGTACCTGGAGGGGGGGGTCTTTCCGGAGGCCCGGGTGGAGCAGGAGAAGGAGTCCCTGCGCCGCAGTGTCGAGGCGATGTACTCCGATCGGACCGCCCTCGCCCAGAGGCGCTGTCTCGAAACCATGTGCGCGGGGGAGGCCTATGGACTGGCGGCGCACGGCGATCCGTCGGAGTTGTGCGGCCTGACCGGCTCCGACCTGCTGGCCGAGCTGGCCGGGCTCCGGGCTTCGGCGGTCCTCGATCTCTACATCTGCGGGGATGTCGATGTCGACCGGGCGGCGACCCTGGCGGAGGCGGCCCTGGGCTGGCCGCGCCCCGACCTGGAGGCGACACCCCTGCCTCCAGTCCACTTGGCGGGGGAGGGGATGAGGAGGGTGACCGAGCGGGACCGTGTGGCCCAGGGCCGGATGATGCTTGGTTACCACACCGATGTCACCGTGGGCGGCGGGGAGCGCTGTCGCTACCCGGCCCTGGCCCTCCTGGACCTGATCTTCGGGGCCGATCAGCACTCCCGCCTCTCGCGGGTAGTCCGCGAGGAGTCGGGGATGTGCTATTACATCACCTCCTACGGCGAGGCCATGGGAGGGATGTTCTTCGTCGAGGCCGGGGTCGAGGCCGGAGACCGGGAGGCTGTGGGCGGCCTGGTTCGGGAGCAGCTGCGAGAGCTGGCCCGGGCCGGTCCCGGCGGGGCCGAGCTCGAACGCTCGCGTGCCCTCGCCCGGAACCGGCTCGACGCCTTCGACGACGCCCGGGACCGCCTCGTCCGCTTCGACTACTACCGGCGGCTGGCGGGAGCCGACACCTCGCGAAGGCGCCTGCGGCAGGCCCTGGGCGGGGTCGACGCGGCGGCGGTCCGTGCCGAGGCGGGGCGCCTGGAACTGGAGACCGACTACTTTCTGGCGCCATGGTGAACCGGAGAGGGCATCCCCTGCTGCGCGAGGAGGTGTGGACCGCCGCCGTCCCCGGCGGCGGAAGGGTGTGGGCTGTGCCCGGCCCGGGCCGCCGCTGTCACGCGGTCCTCCTGGTGGACTTCGGTTCCATCGACGCCGGAGCCCCCGGAGGACCGGCTCTGCCGGAGGGGACCGCCCACTTCCTGGAGCACCGGCTCTTCGAGAAGCCCGAGGGGGACATCACCGACCGGTTCACGAGTCTGGGAGCGGATGTCGACGCCCAGACCGGGCTCACGGGCACCTCTTTCTCCTTCACCGCCGGCGCCGAAACCTTCGAGGACTGCCTCCCCCTGCTCTTCGAGCTGGCCGGTCGGGGCCACTTCCCCGAGTCGGGCGTCGAGCGGGAACGAGAGATCATCGCCCGAGAGATCCAGCTCTTCGATGACAGCGTCGAGTGGGTGGCCTTCCAGACCTCCCTGCGCGCCCTGTACGGCGAACACCGGATCGCCGTGGACATCGCCGGAACCCCGGAGAGCCTGCGCCGGATCGACGCCGGGGTGCTGAGCCGATGCCACCAGCAGTACTACCACCCCGGCGCCCTGCAGCTGATCGTCTGCGGCGCCCCGGAGGGGGACGCCGTGTGCCGGCGCGGGGTGGAGCTGCTGGAGGCGTGGCCGGCGGGTTCCGCCGGGGGGGGCCGCGGACCGAGGATCGAAGCGAGGCCGCAGGACATGGAGGTCCGGAGAGCCGTGGCCAAGGCCCGACACCTGCTGCTCTTCCCGGATCCGGTCCCGGCTGAAGGGTTGGAGCTGCTGCGGCGCGAGTTGAGCCTGGAGATGGCCCTCGACATCCTCTTCGGCGCTTCGAGCGGCTTCTTCGAGGAGGCCTACGAGTCCGGCCTGATCGACGGTGAGAGCTTCGGCGGCGAGGTCCACCTCGACGGGCTCTACGGTTTCTGCCTGCTCGGGGGAGATACGGACCACCCCGAAGCGCTGCGCCAGGCCATCCTCGAGGAGCTGGAGACGGGTGCGCGGATCGAGGAGGGTTTCGAGCAGGCCCGGCGCCGGGTCTTCGGCGAGATGGTCTGCCGGTGGGAGGACGCGGAGGAGTGCGCCGACCTCGTCGAGTGCGCCGTGCGCCGCGGCTGCCATCCCTTCGATCTCGTGGACCTCCATCTCGGCGACGGCGCCCTCGACGCGCCGGCAGTGGCGGCCTGCGCGGCCGAGTGTCTGACACCGGACGGGCCGGCCGCCGCCACCGTCCTCCCCTCGGGCTGAACCGCATGTCCGCCCCCGCGAGTCTGACGGAGTTCGTCATCACCTGCATCGGCGGCCTCGAGGAGGTCGCCGCCGAGGAGATGCGGGTCCGTCTCGGCTCCGCAGCCTCTGCCGTGCGCCCCGAGAGAGGCGGGGTGGGTCGGGTCTTCTTTCGCTACCGCGCCAGTCCCCGCCGGCTCCTCGAGCTGCGCTGCCCCACCCGCCTGCAGGCGATCGCGGCGCAGGCCCACGATGTCACCGTCGGCAGGCCTGGTCTGGAGCGGACCCTGAGATGCCTCCGTCAGCTGCCGCTGGAGAGCGTTCAGCGTATCGCCCGCGCCTGCGACCCGGGCGTCGATGGAGAGCGGTTCCACCTGGATGTCAGCCTTCGCGGGAACCACCGCTTCGAGACCGGGGAGTTGCGCGCCCGGGCCGAGACGCTCCTGAGGTCCGAGCTCGGGCTGCAGCCCGGCAGCGGGAGTGGCTCGCCGCTGCGGCTGAGCCTGCAGGTGAGGCGCCGGCGCGCCCTGGTCTCCGTCCAGCTCGGTCCCGGACGGCCCGGGGGAGATCCCCGCCGGGAGGGCTGGCCCGGGCCTGCGGCAAGCTCCGTGGCGCGGCTCCTCGACCTCGACGATCAGGATCTGCTCGTGGCGGTCCCCCACAAGGGGAGGGCGGGAGCCTGGGTCGGCCGGGGGGACGGCAGCGGCCTCGCTGTGGGCGCCGATCGCCTGCGCCTGCCGGTGGCTGACGAGACGGCCGCGGCGGCCCTGTTGGTCCCTGGGGCCGGGGCGGAGAACCTGGAGGAGGAGATGGCCGACCCCACCCGGGTCGTCGCTCCGGGAGGGGTCGTGGCCATGCTGACCCCGCCGGGTCCGGAGTTGGGGACGCGGCTGCGCCGTTCCGGCCTGCCGCTGGAAGCCCTCGCCTCCTTGCCGTACCATGTGAACCGAAAGAAGTGGGGGTTGTTCCTCCTCGAACGGCTCGAGGGCCGCGGCTGCCTGCCTCCAAGGGCGTCCTGAGGATGTGAGACCATGAGACTGACCCGTCCATCCTCCTGGCTCGGCGCTCCCGGCCCGGCCTCGGTGGCGTTCTCCCTGATTCTGTGCGCATGCGCCGGAGGCGGCTCCGACCCCGGAGGGGAGGAGCCGGGGACGCGGACCGAGATCGTCTACGTTGTGGAGGACAGCCAGCAGGTCCGCACCGCCGACCTGTCGGGCCCTCCGCCAGAGATCGAGGAAGCCCGCGAAGAGCCGGCCCCCACCGAGGCAGCCCTGCCTGGCGCGAAGGATGGGGTGGCCTTCGCTCCCGACGGGGAGTACACGGTGCAGATCGGGACGTTTGCAGACCCCGGCCGGGCCCGTGAGCGGCTGCAACAGCTCAAGGCCCTCGGCTACCCCGCCTATCTGCTCCCCTCGGACCAGGGGGTCCGCCTGCGCATCGGCTACTTCTCCCGCCGCGAGGAGGCCGACAGCTTCGGACAGCGATTCAGCCGCGAGCAGGGCGGACAGTTCTGGGTGGACCGCCGATCGAAGGAGGGGGAGGGCCGCTAGTGGAGGCGGGGCGGCGGGTCATGTGCTGCGGCACCTTCGACCACTTCCACCCGGGCCACGATTCCTTCCTCCGTCAGGCCGCCCGTCTCGGCGACGAGCTCTTCGTGGTCGTGGCGCGGGATGCCAACGTCCTCCGCATCAAGGGCAAGGGGCCGGACCAGGGGGAGGAGGAACGCCTGCGGCGGATCTCGGAGCACGACGCCGTGGACGACGCTCGTCTCGGGTATCCAGGCTCCGACTTCCTGCGGGTGGTGGCCGACATAGGCCCCGGGGTGATCGCTCTGGGGTATGACCAGAAGTCGCCGCCCGGCCTCGCCCAGGCCATCCCGGGGTGCCGCATCGTCACTCTCGAGGCCTACGAGCCGGAGCGCTACAAGTCGTCCCTGATGCGGCGGGGGGCCCCGGCGCCGGGAGCTCCGGAGTCACCGGAATCCGGAGGCCGGTCCTAGTCCAGGTAGCCGAGGGCCCGAAGCCGACGGCGCAGTTCCGCGGACTCATCCCCGTCCGAGACCGGCCCCGCGCTCTCGCCCCACCTGGATCTCCTGCGCATCTCCAGCCTGGCCGTCCGGTAGGGCTCGGCCCGCTCGGATACGTCCTCGCCGCAAACCGGCAGCTCCGACCAGGTGTCGAACAACTCCCAGCCCTCGTCCCCGCCGAGGAGTTTGTGGCGGCGGTCCAGAACGCACCAGCGGAGGCCGGCCTTCGAGTGCTCCGGGCCTTGCGCCGCGTCGTCGTCGCCCCCCGGCCGGACCTCGGCCAGGCAGTACCGGGCCTCCCCGGAGGATCGGGTCAGGCTCCGCCCGAAGCCGGGTTCGAGGTCTTCCAGTCCGCAGAGGGTCCCCACGGTTTCGCATAAATCGATCAGACTCACCACCTCCGCGGTACCTGGCCCGGTCCCCCGGCCGGCGCCGGGGACGTGCATCCACAGGGGCACCCTCAGGACGGAGTTGCGCAAGCTCTTGCCGTGATACGGCTCCTCCGGGGTCCAGCTCTCCCCGTGGTCGCCGAAGATCACGATCGACCACCGGCCGAGGTCGATCTCCTCCAGGAGGGGGGCGATGCCCGCCTCGAACAGGCTCTCCACCGCCCGACGGTAGCGCTCCCGGACCACCTCGAGCCTTCCGCCGCGCAAGAGCTGCAGCGTCTCTCCCATGGCCAGACCGTCGGAGGCCCCATAGGGCGTGTGGGTGCTCCAGTAGTGGACGAACAGGCAGCGCCGCGAAGCGGCGGCCGACTCCGCCAGCCAGGCGCGCAGGTGCGCGAGACCGGCCTCGGGCCGTCGGTCGAGGTCCCGGACGGGGGCGCCGAAGTCGAGGCCGTGAAAGATCGAGGCAGCCTCCGAGAACAGCCCGACCCGGTAGCCGGCCTTCCGGAGGCGGCCGAAGAGCCGGGGAGTCCCCGGGCGCAGCCGCTGGTCGTGCTGGCCCTGGACCCCGTGCTCGAAGGGGTAGAGTCCCGTCACCAGGGTGGCGTGGACGGGCCGGGTGGCCGAGGAGACCGAGAAGCAGGACTCGGTGAAGGCGAAGCCTCGTGTGAGGGCGTCGAAGCGCGGCGTCCGCACCCGGGTCCCGGAGGCCCTCGCCGCGTGATCGAGACGCAGGCTGTCGACCGAGACCAGGAGCAGGTTCATGAGGCTGTCAGGTAAGGGCTCCCCGGCCGAGGATGCCCCACTGGCACTCGACGCGTCCGTGGCGAACCCCGAGAAAGGCGTCGTGGAGGACGGTCGTCGAGTCGCCGTACCCGGGTAGCAGGTGGATTCGTTCTCCGAGGGCGGGCCCCTCATGGCCCGATCGGATGTCGAAGACTCCGTGCTCGGCGGAGAGGTAGCGGAACTCGAGGTCGTCGCGGCCCAGGGCTCGGGGCGGGTAGTGGAAGGCCGACAGGGTCTTGAACCCCGAGTCGAGGACGATGTGGCCGTCGTGGTGGCCGGTCACGCCGGCCAGCACGGTCAGGGCGTAACCGAGCTCCTCGCCGACGTGACACTTCTCGCGGTACATGGCGTCCATGAAGATCCCGCCTCCGGCCTGGATCTCCGTGACTCCCTCCCAGGCGGCGGTGAGGGCGTACGACCCGGTGCCTCCCGCCGAGACGATCTCACAGGGGAGGCCGTCGGCCACCAGTTCCTCCCGGACCCGCCCGAGATGGGCGAGGGCCTCGTGGCAGGCCCGTTCCTTGACCTCGGGGGGATGCTCGTCGAGGACGTGGCCCTCGTAGCCCATGACGCCGAGGAGCCGGGTGCCGGGCGCGTCGGCGATCCTGCGCGCCAGAGGCAGCGCCGCCTCCGGGGGGACGCCGGTGCGGTGCATGCCGATGTCGACGTCGACGAGAAGGGGGATCGGCAGGCCCGTCTCCACGCCGGCAGCCGAGGCGGCGCGCACCGCTTCCTCGGCGTCGGCGATGCCGATCACCCTCCCCCGCTCCTGAAGCCGGGAGAGCCTGCGCAGCTTGGAATGGGAGATCACCTGGTTGGCCAGCAGGACCTCGTCGATCCCGTGGTCGATCATGATCTGCGCCTCGCTGAGTTTGGCGCAGGTGACCCCGATGGCGCCGGCGGCGCGCTCGACGGCGGCGATCTCCGGGCTCTTGTGGCACTTGCTGTGGGGGCGCCAGGCGACACCGTGGTCCCGGCAGTACCCGGCCAGGTGGGCGACGTTGGCTTCGAAGCGGTCCAGGTCGACGAGCAGGGCGGGGGTATCGAGATCGTCCACCGCCACACCGATCAACGGCGATGTTTCCGGCATGGGTTCGGGCCTTCCGGGAGCGGGTTCCAGGTTCCGGGGTGGAGCAGACTCTCGTCCTCGACGTCAATCCGGCGCAACTCCTCCACCGCGTCCGAGGGGAGAGGGCCTGCCTCGAGGGCGCGCAGGTTGGCGTCGAGCTCGTTCGGCTGAGCCGTGCCGACGAGAGTCACGTGGGCGCGGGATTCGTGAAAGGCGAAACGCAAGGCGAGATCTGGCAGGCCGATCCCGAGGCCGTCGGCAACCCGGGCCGCGGCGTCGGAGGCCCGCCGCAGCGGCTCCAGGCTGTGGCCGAGGTCCCGGCGCCGCGCCGAGAGCACGCCCTGCAGGAAGACGGAGCGCACCACGAGGCCCACGTTCCGCTCGCGGCAGCGTGGCAGGATCTCCTCCTCGAGGGTGCGGTCGAGGATGCTGTAGGCCACCTGCAGCACGTCGACGGACCGCCTGTGACGCAACGCCTCCCGGGGCGCCAGCCGGCCGTAGGTGGACACACCCCAGTGGCGCACGTGTCCCGCCTCGACCTGCTCGGCCATGGCCGCCAGCAGCGCCTCGCTCAGCTCGCCTTCGCCGAGGTTGTGGATCTGCAGCAGGTCGAGGGTTTCCACCGAGAGCCTGCGGCGGCTGCGGTCGACCGAGTCGCCCATCGCCCGGGACAGGCGCTGCGGCGGCAGGAGGCCGCCGCCGTCATCGCGCAGGGAGACCTTGGTGGCCACAACGACACCCCGGGCACCGGGGAAGGCGCGGCCCACGAGTTCCTCGCTGCGTCCGTAGGCCGGGGCGGTATCGATGTAGGTCACGCCCTGGTCGCGCGCCCGGTGGAGCAGGCGGAGGCAGAGCCTGTCGTCCGGGGGCGGCGGTCTGCCGATCCCGTAGGGCATGCCCAGTTCCACCGTGCCCAGGCCCAGGGCGGAAACACGCAGGTCCGTCGAGCCGAGGGTGCGGGTCTGCACTCATCGGCCTCCGGCGGCGGCGGCGCGTTTCACGTGCCCGCCGCTGGCCTCGAGCAGCCTCCGGGCGCGGCCCTCGTCGACATGGCAGGTCTGCATCACCAGGGCCACCTTCAGGTCCCAGGCGACGGTTTCCAGGTGTCGGCGCGCCGACTGCGGGTCGATCCCCGACAGGGCCGCCAGGATCCGGCAGCTGCGGTCCCGCAGCTTCGCGTTCGTCGGCCGCAGATCGACCATGAGGTTGCCGCAGGTCTTCCCCAGACGGACCATGGCCGCGGTGGTCAGGGTGTTGAGGACCAGCTTCGTTGCCGTACCCGCCTTGAGGCGGGTGGAGCCGGTCACGACCTCGGGGCCGACCTCGGGCACGATCTTCACGTCCGCGTCCACGGCCGCGGCGGCCGAAGGGCTGCAGGAGACCAGGATCGTGGTGCAACCGAGGGAACGGGCGTGGTCAAGGGCGCCGAGGACCCAGGGGGTCACGCCGCTGGCGGCGATGCCGACGACGATGTCCGGGGAGCGCAGACCCCGGTCCTCGAGGTCCGGCAGGGCGCCTTCCGGGTCGTCCTCGGCCCCCTCCACGGCCCGGAACACGGCGCCTTCGCCGCCGGCGATCAGACCCTGCACCAGGTCCGGGTCGGTCCCGTACGTGGGCGGGCACTCCGAGGCGTCGAGGATCCCCAGCCGCCCGCTGGTGCCGGCGCCGGCGTAGAACAGCCGGCCTCCGGACCGGATCGCGTCGGCCACGCGGTCCACGGCCACGGCCAGTTCGGCCGCCACCCGCCCGACCGCCCCGGGAACGCACGAGTCCTCCCGGTTGATCAGGCGTACGAGGTCGAGGGTGCCCAGCTCGTCGATCTGCGCGCTGGCCGGATTGCGTTGTTCCGTTGACAGGGAAGACCAGTCCGTCATCCGCTCGCGGCTTCGAATCTGCTGGGATGGCCGGTCACACGGCTCGGCCGGGGCAAGTATAGAAGCCCCTTTCCGGGTCCGCAAAGCCGGGTCCGAGAGCCCTCTCGAGGGCTCCTGAGGATTGTCATTCCCGACCTGTCATCCTATATTGAACTGCTTATCCGACACGCGGTTACAGCATTCAACGAAGTCTTCCTCCGAGATCGAATGACCGGCGAGCTGCCCAAGCAGTACGACCCGGATCGCTGCGAGCGGAGCTGGTACGGCCGCTGGGAGTCGGCGGGCTGGTTCCGCGCCCGTCCGAACCCGGACCGCACCCCCTACTGCATCACCATCCCGCCACCGAACGTCACCGGCGAACTGCACATGGGCCACGCCGTGCAGCACGCGATCCACGACAACGTCATCCGGCGCAAGCGCATGCAGGGGTACGAAGCGCTGGTGCTGCCCGGCACCGACCACGCCGGGATCGCCACCCAGATGAAGGTGGAAGAGCAGCTGCACCAGGAGGAGGGCCGAACCCGCCACGACCTCGGGCGGGAGGGCCTCTTGGAGCGCATCCGGGCCTGGCGCGAGACCTATGGAGAGGCGATCTACGACCAGATGCGCAAGCTGGGCTGCAGCTACGATTGGGGGCGCAGCCGCTTCACCCTTGACGACGGTTACGTCGACGCCGTCCTCAAGGCTTTCGAGAGGTTCCATGACAAGGGCTGGATCTACCGCGGGACCCGGATGATCAACTGGTGCCCCCGGTGCGGCAGCGTCATCTCCGACCTGGAGACCGAGGAGATCCTGACTCAGGGGTGGCTCTGGCACATCCGCTATCCCGGCCTCGACGGCGGCCCCGACGTGGTGGTGGCCACCACCAGACCCGAAACCATGCTCGGGGACACCGGCGTCGCCGTCCATCCCGACGACGAGCGCTGGAAGGCCGCCGTCGGGGGGAGGGTGAGGCTGCCCCTCATGGACCGGCCGATCCCAATCGTGGCCGACGATCATGCCGACCCGGAGATGGGATCGGGGGCGGTGAAGGTGACGCCCGCCCACGACCCGAACGACTACGAGATCGGCTCCCGCCACGGCCTGCCGCAGATCCCCGTCATCGACTTTGACGGTGTGATGACCTCGCGGGCGGGTCCCTACGCCGGCCAGGACCGCTACGAGTGCCGCAAGAACGTGGTGGCCGCGCTGGCGTCGGCGGGCCTGCTGATGACCACGGAGGACTACGAGCACGCCGTTCCCCACCACGACAAGTGCGGAACGGTGATCGAGCCTCTGCCCATGGAGCAGTGGTTCATGGACATGAAGCCCCTCGCCGACAAGGTGCGCCCCCACCTCGACGGCAGGGCGGCGGCGCAGGTCGCCTACGTTCCCGACCGCTATCGCGGCTACGCCCTCGATTGGCTGGACAACATCCGCGACTGGGCCTTGTCGCGCCAGATCTGGTGGGGCCACCGGATCCCCGCCTGGTACTGCGCCGACTGCTCGGGCGGCGGCCTGGAGCCTGTGACCGGGTACGGACGGGACGAGGCCCTGGCTGCCGGCGCCTTCCGTGTCTCGGTGGAGGGCGGCGCCCGGCCGCTGGTCGCCGTCGAGGCGCCTGAGGCCTGCCCGGAGTGCGGAGGCCGCCGCATCGTGCAGGATCCCGACGTGCTCGACACCTGGTTCTCCTCGGCCCTGTGGCCCTTCGCCACCCTGGGTTGGCCCGATTCGACCGAAGACCTGGAGTACTTCCACCCCACCGATCTCATGATCACGGACCGTCAGATCCTCTACTTGTGGGTCCTGCGGATGGTGATGACGGCGCTGGAGTTCGTCGACGAGATCCCCTTCCGCACGGTCCTCGTGCACCCCACGGTGTTCACCCGCGACGGTCGGCGCATGAGCAAGAGTCTCGGCACCGGCCTCAACCCCCTCGACCTGGTGCGCCTGTACGGCGCCGACGCCACCCGCTGGAGCCTGCTCGCCCAGTGCGGCTCCACCCAGGACATGCGCTTCGACGCCGACGTGGCCGACAACGAGGTCAAGGAGAGCCTCAGCGCCGAGTCGGGGCGGCGGTTCTGCAACAAGCTGTGGAACTCCGCGCGCTACGTGCTGATGAACCTCGACGGCCAGGCGGCGCGGTCCTCCGCCGCGCCTCCCGAGGATCTCGCCGATCGCTGGATCCGCAGCCGGCTGGCGCGTACGGTGCGACTCGTCGACAAGGCCCAGGACGGGTGCCGCTTCGGCGAGGCCACCCGGGCGCTCCACGACTTCCTCTGGCGGGACTACTGCGACTGGTACATCGAGCTGGCCAAACCCCGTCTCCTGGCCGGGTCGCCGGCCGAACGGGACCAGGTGCGGGGCGTGCTGGTCTCCGTCCTCGAGCAGGCTCTGCGCCTGATGCACCCGATCATGCCCTTCGTCACCGAGGAGTTGTGGCAGCAACTGCCGGTGGACGACAAGGCCGAGAGCCTGATGATCGCCTCCTGGCCGGTGGCCGAGGAGGAGGATCTGGACGCCGCCGCCGAGCGGGAGATGGCCTTTCTGCAGGAGGTGATCTCGGCGGCCCGCACGATCCGCAGCGAGCTCAACGTGCCCAGGGGGCGCAAGGTGGCCCTCGTGATCTCGACGGACGGCCCGGAGGGCGCGTCGGCCCTCGATCGGCACCGGGTCTACCTGGAGGCGCTGGCCGGGGCGGAGTCGATCGAGATCGGCGCGGGGCTGCCCCAGCCCCCTTCTTCCGGCAGCGCCGTGGTGGGGGAGGTGGAGCTCTTCATCCCCCTCGAGGGGCTGATCGACGTCGATGCCGAGACGCGCCGGCTGCGCAAGGAGATCGAGAAGCTGGAGGGCCTCGTGCATGGCCTGGAGCGGAAGCTCGGCAACGAGGCCTTCCTGGCCAGGGCGCCGGCGGCTGTGGTCGAGAAGGAGCGCCTGCGCCAGGAGGAGTGCCGCGCCAGCCTCGCCAGACTCTCCTCGAGCCTGGAGATGCTCGCCAACTGAAGCGGCGGCCCGGCTCCGGCCGCGCCTCGGGATCGACTGAACCATGCTCCTCGACCGGATCACGCTCCAGCTGCTCTCCGAGGAACTGCGCGCGGCCTGGAGCGGCCGGCCCCTTCGGCTGGCCGCCGCCGACGCCGAGGGCATGTCCCTCGAGGCGCAGGGGGCCTCGGAGCACTCCCTGCAGCTCCGTTTCGGCCCCCCGGGCGGCATCGCCCTGGGACCGTCGCCGGAGCGCCCGGAGCGGGGAGACCGCTCCCTGCGCTACCTCCTCCGGGCGCGTGTGGAGGGGGTTTCCTGCGCCGAGGGCGACCGCGTCCTGCAGGTTCGTCTGCAGCGCAAGGACGCTGCCGGAGACCCGACGTACGGCGTCCTCCACATCGTGCTGGTCCCGCCCCGGTACCGGCTCTGCCTCGTGGGGGAGCGCCATGGCCGGGTCCTCGGGGCCTGGTCCGCCGGGGGTGACCGGCGGACGCCGCGCAGGGGCGATCCCCACCGGCCTCCCGGGCTCTCCGGCCGCCTTGATCCCGCCTCCATGGAAAGGGCGGACTGGGACGCGGTGCTCGCGGGGCCGGGTACTCTGGAGGAGGCCCTGCGCCGGTCGCTGGCCGGACTGGACCGCCACGTCATCGCCCGATGGTGCGCCGAGGCCGGAACGGAGCCATCCCGGCCGGTGAGCGATTGCGGACCGGCCGTGGCCGCGGCCCTGCACGAGGCGGGCCGGCAGCTGCACGACGGCTGCCGCCGTCCGGTGTTCCGGTGGGCAGCGGGCGGGGGATGGGTGCGGGTCTCCGTTCTGGAGCCCGTGGCTGGTGTGGAGGTGGAGCGCTTCGGCTCCGTGAGCGAGGCCCTGCGAGCCCCCCTGGACGGGGCCGCTCCTTCCGCCGCCGCCGGCCGGCGCTCCCGGCTGAGCCGGGCCGCGGGCCAACTCGAGCGCCGCAGGGCGGCGCTGAACTCCGATCTCGAGGAGGCCCGCCAGGTGGACCTCCTTGAGCGGTCCGCCCATTCCCTTGTGGCCGCCGGCGACCCGGGCGCCACGGGGCCGGGACGCCTCGAGGTGGCCGACGTGCACGACCCGGCGGCGGCGCCCATCGTCGTCGAGCTGGAGCCGGGGCGGTCGGCGGCGAGCCAGGCCGGCCGCATGCTCAAGCGGGCGCGGCGCCTGCGCCGCAGGCTGGAGGTGCTGCCCCCGCGCCTGCAGCGGGTGGAGGAGCAGTTGGAGGAGACCCGCCTCCTCCTGAAGCGGCTCGGGGAGAACGGGGACAGACAGGTGACGGAGAAGGAGATGGAGCGCTGGGAGCGCAGTCTGGGCCTGGACAGGCGGGGCGCGAGCGCGTCTTCGGCCGGAGGGCAGGACCCGCCTGCTCGCCCGCGGCGCTACCGCACCTCTTCGGGCTGGTCGGTGTGGGCCGGACGGAACAACCAGGAAAACGACCGGCTCTCCCACCGCCTCGCTTCCCAGAACGACTTCTGGTTCCACGCCCGGGGCTACTCCGGATCCCACGTCATCCTGCGCCGCGAGGGGCGCAAGGACGAACCGTCGCGAAGAACTCTCGAGGAGGCGGCGGGGGTGGCCGCCTGGTGGAGCAAGGGCCGCACGGCCGGCAAGGTGCCCGTCATCTACACCCTCGCCAAGTACGTCTCCAGGCCCAGGGGTGGCCCGCCGGGTCTGGCCTCGGTGAGGCGGGAGAAGACCTTGATGGTCCGCCCGGGTCTGCTGCCGGCGGAGGAGGGAGGATGAGCCTCTCCGTGGGGATCGTCGGTCTGCCCAACGTCGGCAAGTCGACCCTGTTCAACGCCCTGAGCCGGAGCTCGGCGGCGGCCTCCAGCTACCCCTTCTGCACCATCGAGCCGAACGTGGCCGTCGTCGAGGTTCCCGATGGGCGCCTGCGCCGGCTCGAAGGGGCGCTGCAGCCAGCCAGCTGTTCCCCCGCGGCCATCCGGATCACCGATATCGCAGGTCTCGTGCGCGGCGCCAGCCGCGGAGAGGGGAGGGGGAACCAGTTCCTGGCCGACGTGCGTCAGGCCGACGCCCTGCTTCACGTGGTGCGCTGCTTCGAGGCGGAGACGGTCTCCCACGTGGAGGGGGACCTCGACCCGCTGAGGGACGCCGACACGGTGGACACCGAGCTGATCCTTGCCGACCTGGAGGTGGCCGAGCGCAATCTGCCCCAGCTCGACAAGGTGGTGCGGTCCCATCCGAAGTCCGGCCGCCAGACGGAGCTGGGCGCCCTGAGGGCGGCCCACGGAACCCTGTCGGAAGGGATTCCCCTGCGACAGGGCCATCTCACCCCGGAGGACCTCGCGGCCCTGCGAGGTTACGACTTCCTCACCGGCAAGCCGGTGCTCGTGGTGGCCAACGTCTCGGAGGAGGACGGGGTGGAGGCACTCTCCGCCGGGGCCCTCCGCGACCGATACGGACCGCGGTGGGTCCTGGGGATCTCCGCCGGCATCGAGGCCGAGCTCGCCCAGCTGGGGGAGGATGAGAGGCAGGAGTTCATCGCCGGCCTGGGCCTGCGGGAGAGCGGCGTCGACCGCCTCCTGAGCGAAGCGCGCGACCTGCTCGGGCTGATCACCTTCTACACCCTCGCCAACGACAAACTGCAGGCCTGGCAGGTGCCGTCGGGCACGAATGCGGCCGCCGCCGCCGGCCGCATTCACTCCGACATGGAGGCCGGTTTCATCCGCGCCGAGGTGACCACCGTCGCCGACGTGCTGTCTGTGGACGGGGACGCGGCGCGGCTGCGGGAGACGGGCCGGCTGCGTTCCGAGGGCCGGGATCACGTGGTCGCGGACGGCGAGGTTATCACCTTCCTGTTCCGCTGAACCGGGCGTCCGCGGGCCATCGGACCGGCCCCACCGCCTTGACCGATGCCGGGGGCGGCGCGATTATTGCCCGGTTGCCCCGTAGAACCGTGCAAGTCCTTTTCTCCGAGAATGTTATCCAACATGGGCGATGCTCTCGGGCTGATCGAGACCCGTGGCCTGGTGGCCCTCGTCGAGGCCAGCGACGCCATGGTCAAGGCAGCTGACGTGGAGCTACTCGGCTGGCATCCCGTCGGCGGTGGGCTGATCACCGCCCTGGTCCGCGGGGACGTGGCCGCCGTGCGCGCGGCCACCAAGGTCGGCGAGCGGGCGGCGAGTGCCGTGGGGGAGGTCGTCGCCGTGCACGTGATACCCCGTCCGCACCCATCCCTCGAGCCGCTTCTGAGTTCCGCGGCCGGGTCCGGACCCGGCTCGTGATGGGGCGGGTGCCGTCCTTCGCGAGAGTCGCGGCCGGCCTCGTCCTCCTGGCCGTGGTCGTCGGCCTGACCACGTCGCCGCAGGCCTTGCTGCGCACCATGGCCGGGTTGGACCTGCGTTTCGCCGGGGCCGCGGTGGCTCTCCTGCCGGTCGGTCTTGCTCTGCAGTGGTGGAAGTGGAGGGTCCTGCTGCGCGCGTCGGCTCCCGAGGTCTCCGGAGCCGACGCGCTGCGCTCCCTGCTGGCCGGCTTCGGCCTGGGTCTCATCACCCCCGGGCGGTTGGGGGAGCTCGGCCGCGGCCTGGTCCTGCCGGGCCGGCGGATGGCCGCCACCCAGCTGGCCCTGGCGGACCGGACGACATCCGCCGGAGTGACGCTGCTGGCGGGCGCCCTCTCGGCATTTCTCATCCCCGGGATCGGGGGAGGCTGGATCCTCGGCGGCTTGGCGTCGGTCCTTGCGATCGGGGCGGCTGGATGGTACCTCCTTCGCCGCCGTCGGCGCCAGTGGCTCGAGGTGCTGGGCGCGGTTCCCGCTCACGCCTGGGCTGCCAATTCCTGCGGTTCCGCCGTCTTCAACCTGGTCTTCTTCGGGCAGTTCCACCTGCTGCTGCTGGCTGCCGGCCCCCTGCCCGCCTCCGTTTTCTGGAGCGTCCCCGCCGTCTTCGCCCTCAAGACTCTGCTGCCGATCAGTTTTCTGGACTTGGGGGTGCGCGAGTTCGCCGCGGTCTCCGTCCTCGGGGCGGCCGGAGTCCAGCCGGCAGTGGCCCTGCAGGCCGCTCTCCTGCTCTGCGCCGTCAACCTCGTGGCGCCGGGTGTGGCCGGCTTGATCGTCCTCGGTCAAGGCCGCTGGTCGACGTTTTCGGTCCTCGGCCCGGCCCATGCCCGCTGATCCCGTGGCCACCGCTTCCTCCGCCTTCGCCGCCCGCCGCGAGATCTGCGAGATGGGGCGCCGCATCTACCAACTAGGATTCGTCGCCGCCAACGACGGCAACCTCTCGGCCCGGATCGGCGACGACCGGGTGCTGTGCACGCCCACCGGTGTCAGCAAGGGGTTTCTCACCGAGGAGATGCTGGCCATCTGCGACATGGACGGGACCCAGGTGTCGGGGCCGATGGGAATCTCCTCGGAGATCCGCATGCACCTGGAGGCATACCGGCTGCGCGCCGACATGGCCGCCGTCGTCCACGCCCATCCGGCCACCGCCACGGGCTTTGCCGTGGCCGGCCTCGACCTGACCGAGTGCGTCCTGCCGGAGGTGGTCGTGCTCCTCGGCGGGGTTCCTCTCGCACCCTACGGC
>JAPOZM010000085.1 GCA_026706075.1 Gemmatimonadaceae bacterium | reverse complement strand
TCAGCACCATGGTGAACGTCGCCCTGGACCGGTTCTACATCGCGGTCGTGGGCGTCACCGTGGACGACGACGAGGTGGTCCCAACCGCCGCGAGTCTTGCCGATTCCACCCTCACAATGACTTTGGGATCGGCCGTAACCCAGAGCCAGGAAGTGGAGGTGGCCTACGACAACATCTTCGCCCGCAACGCCGTCGGCCTCTTCATCGACGGGGCCGGCAACGCCCTGCGCCCCTTCTCCTCCCAGGATGTCACCAACAACTCCACGGTGGCCGACGCCCCGGCCGGGGACGATCCGCCGGCCCTGACCCTGAGCCATACGGGGTTCGAGATCACCGAAGGGGTGACCGTCGACTACACCGTGGTCCTGGGAAGCGAGCCCTCGGCCGACGTGACCGTGACGATCACGAGCTCTTCGAGCAAGCTGTCGGCGAATTTCACAACCCTCACGTTCACCACCGACAACTGGGAGACGGAGCAGTCGGTAACGCTCACCGCCAACCAGGACGACGACGAGCTCAACTACTGGGTGAGCGTGGCGCACACGGCCAGCGGCGGGGGCTACGACTCGTCGTCGGCCAACCTGTACGTGGTCATCGACGACGATGACGACGAATAGGCTAACAGCGAAAAAAGGAATCCATTGATACTTGCTGTTGCCGTGATGTTTCCCCTTTCGCTGTGGGCCGACCCCGCTCCCCGGCCTCTCGATTCCTGGGAGCTGGCGGGGAACAGTCTGAAGTTCAACGTCGCAACCATTTTGGCCCAGGCGGATGAAAGGGGTGAACCCATACCCGCAGTGCCCTCCGTCACCCTGGAGCTCTTCGAAGGCAACTTCTTCAAGCTCTCCATCCTCAGCGAGGCGGCGGAGGGGTACACCTTTCCTCCGCTCCTTCCCGGCGAGTCTGGCGAGCTGGTTGACTATCCTCCCCTCTCAACGAGGGCTACGGCGGGGTTCGGATACTACGGCACGCAATCCGATACCCTGCGGTTCGATGCCCACTATCTGAAGCTGTTCGCAAACGGGGAGGACCTGGAGGAGATCATCGAAGACTTCGGCAATGCCAGGGCGATCGATGAATACAAGCTGGTCATTTCCCTGGTCAACGGTCTCTACCTGGATCTGTTCAACCACCTGTACGCGTACGAGTCCGGGGATCGGCTGGTGTTCCTGCTTCCGGCGGGCAGCCCCTTCACCGCCGGAATGGGGGATCCGGCGGGTGGGGTCGTCTGGGAGCTGGAGAGATCCGGACCTCCGCCGTCGTCGTCGATGACGGCGGTGGAGGCCACGGTGCCGAGCGACGCGGCCGCAGGCCTGACCGTCGAGTTCGCGCGCTCCATTTCCGGGCGGGCCGTCCACTACGCCTGGGGCGGGACCACCGACGAAACCGGCCGGGTGGAGCTGGACCTGTCCACCCTGGACCGGTCCGGAGCCACCGGTTTCTACCGGGCCCGGGCCAGCAGTCAGGCGGGCCAGGTGGTGGGCCAGTGGCACAGCATCCCCCTGAACCGCGACCGTCTTCAGGTCCTGGAGCTGGCCCTGGGCGGACGGGCGCGCGTGGTCTCCAGCCAGCCGCTGGAGGCGGCCAAGGCGGTGGCGGGGCGGGAGCCGGTGACCGTCGGGTTGGCGTCCAACTACCCCAACCCCTTCAACAGCAGCACCCGGATCGAATACGGGCTGGGCGCCGCCGGGCGGGTGCGGCTGGAGATCTACAACACCCTCGGACAGCCGCTGGCCACCCTGGTGGACGAGGTCCAGGCCCCCGGCCGTTACCGGGTGCACTGGGACGCCCGCGACCAGCGCGGCGCCGCGGTGGCCGCCGGGGTCTATCTGACGCGCCTGGTCTACCCGGGAGGAGTGGAGACGCGGCGCCTGCTGTATCTCAAGTAGCTCTCCTGAACAGGTCCCTGTCGTTTCAGCGTTCTGAGCAAGATCATGATTCGTCGACTTCAAGCGAGAAACCGAATGAGCTCATGCCACTTTTCAAACAGTCGAGGTGGGAAACTGAGAGCCGGCACCCTCCGGTTGCCCGCAGTCAGCCTGGCCCTGGCGGCCTTCCTGATGATGAAGGGCATCCATGGCCCGTCCGAGGTCTTCGCCGACCACGAGATTGCTACCATGACGGCGATGAACGTGATCTCCGTACCTCCTGATTCCGCCTTCTTCAGCGTTTTCTTTTCGAATGACCCCAATGGGGAGACCTACGGGCTGGGAGAGATCATTGAAATCGAGGCCACCTTCAACAGGGCCATGCTGGTCACCGGCAGCGGCGAGGTCAAGATGGACCTCACCGTCGGCGACTCGACGCGGACCGCCACGTACCATCGCGGATCCGGCACGAGAAAGCTGGTCTTCCGTTACGAAGTGATCGCGACGGACACGGACACCGACGGGATCAGCGCACCCGCGACAGCCTGGAGGGGGAGCGGCACGGTGAAGACTTCTGTTTCCAACTTTGCGGCGGTGTTCACGCCCATTGGGCTCGACACCCAGTCCGGTCACAGGGTGAACGGCAGCCTGGGGCCCTGGGTCACCAACGTGGAAATCGCCTCCACCCCTGCCTCCGGCACCACCTACCGGCATGGAGAAGAGGTCGAGATCGACGTGAC
Source organism: Gemmatimonadaceae bacterium (assembly GCA_026706075.1). GTDB lineage: Bacteria > Latescibacterota > UBA2968 > UBA8231 > UBA8231 > UBA8231. Next base: position 3,312 of record JAPOZM010000085.1, on the reverse strand, counting down.
GTACACCGCTCCCGTGCGGGTCGACAGCGTCGACCAACCCTGGTTGCCCTATTTCTGGAACAGGGCGTCGGATGGCACGGAACAGCAGAATCTTGCCTGGTACCGGAGCGGAAGCGGTACAAACACGCTGCGTCTCTCCTTTACGGTGAGATCCGAATTCAAGGACACCGACGGGGTCCGGATCGCGAGTGCTGCCCCTGACAGCCCAGGCCAGAGAAGGGAAAGAATCGTCTGGGCGTTGAACCACGACGGCGTGAGGGCGCCCTGGAGAATGTCAGGGCTCGATGCGGATGCCAACCACCAGATGAACGGGGAGCCGTACATCAAGGGGGTTGCCATCACCTCGAGCCCGGCCTACGGCACCACCTACCGGCGCACGGAAGTGATCCGGATCGCGGTCACCTACGACCAGAACGTCAGGGTAGAGGGCGCCGTCACCAAGGGCTTGAAGTTCACCCATGGCGACGGCGAGTTCACCAGCCCCCATGCCCAATACGCCTCCGGTAACCGCACCAAGGCCCTGGTCTTCAAGCACACCGTCGTGGAAGGGGATGAAGACACGGACGGTCTCACCGTCCTGGCGGGCGATGACGGCGGGTGGGGGGGGAGCGGCAAGATCTGGTCGTCGCGCCCGGCGGGATCTTTGGAGACTTCAGCGGAAGCCGACGGGAGGCACGGCGAAATTGCCAACGCCGACAGCCACAAGGTGGACGGAGGGCTGACCCTGCCCGTTCCCGCCATCTCGTCGGTCGAGTTGGTAACGGATCCGGGGGACGACTCCACGTATGTCGCCGGCGACTGGATTGGCGCCAAGGTGACCTTCGACGAAAGCGTGTCCGTCACAGGCACTCCGCAGCTCGGGTTGGCAATCGGGACAACGGAGAGGACCGCCCGGTTCGGGCAGGGCTCGTTCGAGGGAAGTGTCAGCCCCGCCGACAGGACCGCCGGCCCCGAGGTGGTCTTCGGCTACCAGGTGCAGGAGGGCGACATCGACAGCGACGGCATCGCCATCGGGGAGGACAAGCTCACGCTCAACGGCGGCACCATCAAGCAGGCCGTGACGGACGTGGCCGCAAACCTCAGCCACGATCCCGTGACCTCCGATGCCGGCCACAAGGTGGATGCCGTGGCCCCTGCATTGACATCCATCGCCGTCAGCTCCCGTGCGGGCGGCGATTCCCTCTACGCCATCGGCGACAGCATCAAGGTGACCATGACCTTCAGCGAGGAGGTGACCGTTTCCGGTGCCCCGCAAGTGGAGCTGGACCTCGGCGGAGGGGCGAAAGCGGCCACCTACGTTTTCACCGGAGACTCGACCGCGGTCTTTGCCTACATCGTTCAGGAGGGGGACGCCGACACGGACGGCATCGCCATCGACGCCGACACCCTCAGTCTCGAGGGGGATAACGCCATCACGGACCGCGTCGGCAATTCGGCGGAGCTGGCCTACGGGGCCGTAGCCGCCGACCGCGCCCACAGGGTCGAGGGGGTGTCTCCGACTCTCAGCAGCGCGGAAGTCCTACACACCGGCAGCACGGTCAACCTGTTCTTCAGCGAGCACGTCACCGTTCCCCGGATTCTCTACACGATCAGGAGCATCGTAAACGTGAATCTCGGCCAGTTTTTCATAGCCGTCCTGACGGTCGAGGTGGACGGCGATCAGGTGAGGCCCAGTTCCGCCTCTCTTCACGGTCTCTCGTTGCAGCTGCACCTCTACCCCTCGGATCGGGTGACCGATAGCCAGCGGGTCAAAGTATCCTACGACAACATCTTCGCCCGCGATGCGGTGGGGCTCTTCATCGACAGGGTCGGCAACCCCCTGGCCAACTTCGGCGCCACCAGTGCACGGAATACCTCCAACCAGGCGGACACGGAGGAACCGGACGTGGGAGAATTGGTGTTGAGCAGGAACGAATTCAGGATCACCGAAGGGGAAACCAAAGGGTATACGGTGGCCCTGGAGTCCCAGCCTTCCGACAGCGTGACCGTTGCCGTCAGCAGCTCCTCGAGCAAGCTGTCGGCCAATCGCGACAGCCTCACCTTCACCACGGACAACTGGAATACGCCGCAGAGGGTGAGGCTCACCGCCAACCACGACGACGACGACCTGAACTATTGGGTGGCTGTGACCAACAGGAGCAGCGGGGGCGGCTACGAGGGCGCAAGGAAGTGGGTGCTGGTGGTCATCGACGACGACGATGGGGAATAGGGGACAGGCGTGACCAGTCAAGGCTGCAGGATGAAACCATCGATACTTGCTCTTGCCCTGGTGGTTCCCCTTTCGCTGCGGGCCGACCCCGCTCCCCGGCCTCTCGATTCCTGGGAGCTGGCGGACAACAGCCTCAAGTTCCGCGTCGAGACCATCATGGCCCAGCCGGAAGAAGGAGATGAACCGATACCCGCAACATCCTCCGTCACTCTGGAACTCTACCAGGGCCATTTCTACAAGCTCTCGATCCTCACCGAGGCAGCGGAGGGGTATACCTTTCCCCATCCCGGCCCCCCTGTCCACAGTCCTCCCCCTTCAACGAGGGCTACGGCGGGGTTCGGATATTACAGCACGCAATCCGATACCCTGCGGTTCAATGCCCACTATCTGAAGCTCTTCGCAAACGGGCAGGACCTGGAGGCGCTCATCGAGCAGTCCGGCGACGCCGGGGCCCTCGAGGAGTACAAGTTCGTCCTTTCCCTGGTCAACGGTCTCTACCTGGATCTGTTCGACCACCTGTACGCGTACGAGTCCGGGGACCGGCTGGTCTTCCTGCTTCCGGCGGGCAGCCCCTTCACCGCCGGATTGGGGGATCCCGCGGGTGGGGTCGTCTGGGAGCTGGAGAGATCCGGACCTCCACCGCCGTCGTCGATGACGGCGGTGGAGGCCACGGTCCCGGGCGCCGCCGCCGCGGGCCTGACCATCGAGTTCGCGCGCGCCGTTTCCGGGCGTGCCGTCCACTACGCCTGGGGCGGGATCACCGACGAAACCGGGCGGGTAGAGCTGGACCTGTCCACCCTGGACCGGTCCGGAGCCACCGGTCTCTACCAGGCCCGGGCCAGCAATCAGGGGGGCGACGTGGTGGGCCAGTGGCACAGCATCCCCCTGAACCGCGACCGTCTTCAGGCTCTGGAGCTGGCCCTGGGCGGACGGGCGCGCGTGGTCTCGAGCCAGCCGCTGGCGGCGTCCAAGGCGGTGGCGGGGCGGGAGCCGGCGGCCGTCGGGCTGGGGTCCAGCTATCCCAACCCCTTCAACAGCAGCACCCGGCTCGAATACGGGCTGGGCGCCGCCGGGCGGGTGCGGCTGGAGATCTACAACGTCCT
>JAPOZM010000023.1 GCA_026706075.1 Gemmatimonadaceae bacterium | reverse complement strand
GCCAAGGCGAGCGAGATGGAGCACGCCATCCGCCACGAGATCAACGTCCGCGTCGCGGAGAACCCGGCCTTCTACCAGTCGCTGCGGGAGCGGCTGGAGGAGATCATCGAGCAACGCCGGCTGGAACGGCTCGACGACGCCCAGCAGCTCTCCCTCCTGAACAGCCTGCGCGAAGAGCTGAAGGGGGAGCAGTCCCAGGCCCAGGACATCGGCCTCGACGGCCGCGGCTTCGCCATCTACGGCCTCCTGGAGCAGCACCGCGCGAGCCCCCTCGCTGAGAAGGCGGCCACCTACGACGTCGCCAACCGCGACTTGGCCTCCCTCATCGACGAGGCGGTCGAGCCCTTCACCGACCTGGTGGACTGGGAACAGAAGGAGGACGTGCAGCGCCAGATGCGCAGCAAGATCAAGCGGCAGCTCCGCGCCGGCGGGATCGACCCCAAGGCGACGGACTCGCTGGCCGCCGAGATCGTGGACTTGGCCAAGGTGCGGACGGAACGATGACCGGCACTCTGGAGACCTCCACCATCACTTGGGGGGACACGCGGCTCACCTACGCCATCCGCCGCAGCGCCCGGCGGAAGAAGACGGTGGCCGTGACGGTGGATCCCGGCGGCGGGGTGTTGCTCCTGGCCCCGGAGGACTTCCCCACCAGCCGGCTGGACGAGGTTGTGCGGCGGAAGGCGGGGTGGATCGTGCGGAGGATGAGGGGGGTCGGGGCGAACGGAGTACCGCCGTCCCCGAGAGAGTTCGTCAGCGGCGAGAGCGTGATGTACCTGGGGCGACACTACCGGCTGAAGGTTCATCCTGGGGAGACGGGAGAGGCGAAGCTGCGGGGAGGGTGGCTGCATGTGCCGGCGGCAGCGGGGGCGGAGCAGCCGGATCACGTGCGAGCGGGGCTGGTCGCGTGGATGCGGAGCCACGCCGCGGAGAGACTGCCGGAACGGGTGGAGCTGTGGCGGTCCAACGCCGGCGTCGAGATGCCCCGTGTGGTGATCTCAGACCAGAAAAGGCGCTGGGGGAGCTGTGACCGCCGCGGGACCATCCGCCTGAACTGGCGGATCATCCAGGCGCCGATGCGCCTGGTGGACTATGTGGTGGTCCACGAGCTGGTGCACCTGCGGCACCGGGGTCACGGGAGCGAGTACTGGCAGGCCCTCGGGCGGATCATGCCGGACTATGAGCGCCGGCGGGAGGATCTGCGGGAGCGGGGGGGCGGGTTGGCGTGGTAGTGCCCGTTGCAGGTCAGGGTAGCGCAGTTGCACAGATACTCACGGCTCACGCCGTCAAAGGGAAAGACAGTTCAAATCCCCATGTGCCCGACACGGCAGGTCAGCAGCCTACGACCGGATTGACACTTTGAGTTGGCCCCGCGCGTCACCTGTAGAGTCCCATCCCAAGATGCCGGAAGATGGACAAGAGGAACCTAACCACTCAGATAAACTCCGCTCTTCGAGGCGCACTTGACGGATGTGCTGGCGAATTGAGCCCACCAGTCTTGACTGCTCTTGTTGCTCAGGGCCTGATGAACAAGAGTATGCAATTGACTGTCCAAGGCTGGAGACAAGCCCTGGTCACCTCGTCCTTGGAAAAGCAATGTGTCCACCTCGGACTAGACCTTAAGGAATGGAAGCATCTTCAATTCACTGGCGGCCCCGAGAGAGCGGCTTGGGACTACTTCGCCGCGAATGGCTACACTGGATCCCATTGTGAAGGTGGAGCCTTGCTGCTTCTCATTCGGGCCGCCGCACTGGATACACTAGAACAGCTCAATACATTTGGGTCCCGTCAAGATGCCTGCGTGAGATTCACCGAGGCGCAACTCAAGATTCATGAGGATTCCGTTCTGGAAATTGCCGCTGCGGTCGAACGTGCGGATGCCGACTTGGTTGCCCGGGGCTTCGCTGAGATCTACCGGTCCGTGCGAATCCAAGACTACTATCCCGGGCTCACCGCTGAAGCCATCATCGCACTGTTCGACGCCATCGGCAACGTTCGGCTTCGACAGATTACGGAGGCAATCGCCGAAGATCCATATCAGTACCGTAACGGTTGGCCCGATCTCACTTTGACGAACGGAAGAGACGTCATTTGGGCCGAGATAAAGACTACAGACAAACTCCACATGAGTCAGATTATCACCATTCACCGAATGAAACCCCTCATGCCTGGCGCCACTATGGTTGTACGCCTCTGCTAGCCTTCCAAGAATTGCTGGCCCATGCCTGAACTTGTCCCCGATGGACCAATTGTCCCAGTCCATCTCCTCAATGAGTTGGACAGCGGCAGAGTTCTCCTCTTCTGCGGCGCTGGCATCTCAGCAGGTACAGGCTCTTGCCTGCCCAGCTTTGGGGATCTCGTACGATATGTGTACGCCGCAAACCAAATGGAACCCGACGCTGTCGAGCGTGAAGCCCTTGACTGCGATGAGCCAGATCCTGACCGGCGGAGGCCCAGGTTCGACAAAGCTCTCAGCCTTCTCGAGAGAGAGAGCCGTCTAGGACCGCAAGCTCTACGCGGCACAGTCATTGAACGCCTCTCCCAGAAGCCAACCGGACCACTCCACGTCCATGAGGCTTTGATCGATTTGTCACGCCACCAGCAGGGCGTTCGCCTGATCACCACGAATTTCGACGAACGCTTCGTCGAAGCGGGCCTGGACGAACAGCTCGTTGATGCCGCTCCCAAGTTGCCGATCCCGAAGCGGCACAACTGGTCGACCCTGGTGCACTTACATGGTCGGATTGTCCCGGATGACGACGGTTCCAACCTAGTTCTCACTGCTGCAGATTTCGGTCGGGCGTACTTGACGGAGCAGTGGGCGGCGCGATTTGTCACCGAAACTCTTCCGCGAATTCATCGTTCTCTTCGTGGGATACAGCATCGACGATCCGGTAATGAGCTACATGGTCGACGCCCTTGCCGCGGAGACTGGTAGGGGCGCCCCGGTTGAGAGGGCATTCGCCTTCGCTGATTACGACGGCACCTCAGTCGGCTGTGAGAGGGCGCGTGATCGATGGCTGGCCAAGAGTGTCGAGCCGATTCTCTACGACAGGCGGGACGACCATCGGCTACTTGCCGAGACGCTGATTGAGTGGGCGAGAATTCGAAGGGACCCCTTTCTTGCCCGTTCTCAGATCGGAATCAACGGCATATCCAAGATGCCCGCAGGGCTGAACGATCCGGTTGTGGAACGGGTTGTCTGGGCGTTACAGGATCCGGTGGCCGCGAAGGCTCTGGCCGACGAGCCGCCGATCACGGACGAGGACGACTTCCCAAAGGTCGAGCGATGGCTCGACATGTTCCACGAAGAGGGCCTGCTGTCTTGTGTCGCGGTTGATCCCAGTGGGGGGGCAGCAGATCAAGGACCCGAAGTTGTGCGGCTAGTGGATAGCGGATACCAAGGGGTGACCCCCTACACCTTAGACCAGCCAAGGCGGAGCATTGCCCGCTGGATAGCTCGACACATTCATGTGCCTCAGGTTCTGGGTTGGGTGTTGCGGAGTGGGGGCCACCTCCATCCCGGTCTCCGGCAGGAGGTCAAGGCCTCGCTGGCAAGCCCCAGTTCGGAAATCCCACCTCGGCTGCGACTCCTCTGGACCATCGTATCGGACGCTGAGCCCGATAACCCCTGGAACCTTGAGTTCACAGCCGAGCAGTACGTCGCGGCACGAACGGAGACTGAGCGACGTCAAATCGAAGATGGCGTGATCCGGAGCATCGAGCCGCGCCTCGTGGCCTTGCGGGGCCCCAGCTCGACGGTAACATTTCGACACTATCTGGAGAATGAGGAGGAGTCAGTGTCTCCCCTTAACAGCTGCGGTCATCTGAGATTGATGGCTGGGAACAGGGACACTCTGGACCAGTTTGCGAGTGTACTGGGGAAGGATGCGGTCCTGTCACGGCATGCCGAGACGCTGACGGGCTACCTTGAGAAGGCGCTGATTCTGGCTGAGGATGATGACGGCTTCCCTTCAAGTTCGACGCTCTATCGGCCTTCGATTGCAGACCACCAACAGAACCAAGCTCTCGATGAGTGGGTCTTTCTTATCGATCTAGTCCGCGATAGTCATCTCGCTTTGGCAGATACTGATCGAAGGCGTGGAGACAACCTGCTTCAGCGTTGGGCGTTGTCTGCCAAACCTCTGTTCAAGAGGCTTGTTCTTCACGCCCTTACCGATGATGTAGAGTCAGACATCCATTTTGCAAGACAACTACTGGTGGCGGGCAGAAGCCCCGGGGTGTGGGAGTGGGAATTGCGCCGCGAAGTGTTTCGGTTCCTCCGAGTAGCCGGTTCACGTCTGCCCCGTAGATTGCGTGTTGAGGTCGTGCGCGCCATCCTTGCCGGACCAAAGGGTCAGGCGCGTCGGATCCTACGACCTGAGTCCATCCCACATGAGAAGGCGTTGCGTCTCCATAGACTGGGCCTGTCCGGGATACGCCTTAACCTAGAGGCGAGAGCACTGGTGCAGGAAGCCGGACTGGCTGCCGAGAGCGAAGTAGACGAACGCGATGAGTTTGCTGCGTGGCAGGAGGAAGGGGGGTGGATCAGCGAAGAGGCCTTCGCTCCGAAGGATCTCGTTCAAGGTTCGATTGGCGATGTCGTATCCGCGATCGAAAGAGAGGTGATCGGCCGTGACGCCTACCGAGGGCTTGCTCTCGTCAAGCCAGTCAAGGCAGCCTCGGCGCTGCGGCGTCTCGCACAACGCGGAAGGTGGCCCGAGGCGATCTGGCAGGGGTTTCTGTGGGGATTACCGGGTCGGCGGGATGGAGAAGAGCATAGTCTCAGATTGCAGGTATATCTCGGGCGGGTGCTTGCCACGGCCCCTGGCGGCTTGTTTGCCGATGTCGGTTCTGCCGCTGCGGACTTCATCAAGGATCTGGCAGAGAAGTACGGCACCGACCGAGAATGCGAACTAGCGAAGCTATGGGAGAAGGCCTGGAGCGGGGTTGGTAGTAGCCTGCCAGAGATGGGCCACCCGGACGACCCCCTAACGCAAGCTTTGAATCACCCAGCTGGGAAACTAGCGGAAGCAGCCCTCAGCCGACTGCGGAACTATGAACAGCAGGAAGGCGTAGGGTTGCCAGCACCAGTACTCCCTTACTTCAAGCCGATTGGTGGCGATCCAGACGGACATCTTGGCCGAGTGCTGCTGGCAACGAGGCTGCATTACCTGTTCACAATTGACCCTGATTGGACTCGGAAACATCTGATTGCGCGTCTCAGCCCTGGTAGTACGAGAGAAGCAACGGACCTATGGTCCGCATTTGGCTGGTCGCCAAGTGTGGGCCCGGATCTTCTCTTGGCGATCAGGGAGCCCTTTCTCGAAGTGCTGTGCATCGATCCCGGTGGGAGTCAGGGTCGAGCAAATCTCATAGGGTTGTTCATATCTATCTGCCTTGAGGCGCCAAACCAGTTGACCCCAGATGAAGTTCAGCGGGTCGTGGGAGCGATGTCTGATAGAGCCCTGATAGAGGTGCTCCAAAGCCTGACGCAACGCCTAAGGGGTGAGGCGTCCGATCGGGGAGACACTTGGCAGGTCAAGGTTCGCCCGTGGCTTGAGCGCTATTGGCCCCAGGCAACGGGCCGCAATTCTGCTGGAACCTCGAAGGGGGTGCTGGCGATGCTCACGGAGTGCGGCGATGCTTTTCCTGACGCGGCGGAGTGGTCGTTGCCCTACCTACGGCCTATAGAAGGGCACGACCTGTATTGCCTCAGCCAGAACGGGCATGCAGAGCAGCATCCTGACTACATGCTTCAGGTTCTCTGCCGTGTAGCAGAGGCCGACATTCTACCCGGTCATCAACGGAGAATCCTCCGCAAAATTCTCGATACCATGCAAGCTACGGAACCGGCTCTAGCCGCCGATTCCCGGTTTCAGGGACTGTACCGGATTGCCACGCAATAGTTACGATGTTCATGATGAGGCCTCCCCCTCACCCATACACCACCTCCACCAACGCCCGGATGTACCCGATCGCATACGCCTTCCCATGCAACGCCCCGAACCCCTCCCCAATGGCAGGCGTGTGGTCCACCATGTAGGGCCCCTCAAACCCGTTGTCCCGGTACACCTCCATCGCCCGTCGCATGTCGACCTCGCCTTCGTCGATGAAGACCTCGGTGAACCTCGGCAGCTGCCCCCGCACGTTCCTGAAGTGGACCCAGGCGATCTTGTCGGCTGAGGCCATCTCGGCGATGGCGGCGTAGACCTTCTCCGGGCCCAGCAACTCGGTCATGCAGCCCTGGCAGAAGAGCATGCAGTTGCTCGGGCTCGGGGCGATCTCGAAGAAGATTCGGCGGAACTGCTCGAGGGTGGAGCAGATCTGGGCCACGCCGCCCAGGGGCTCGGGGATGGGCGGGTCGTCGGGGTGCAGGGCCAGGCGCACGCCGGCCTTCTCGGCGGCGGGGACGGCCGCCGCGAGGAAGCGCTCCATGCGCTGCCACATCTGGGCCTCGTCCACGGGGGGATCGTGCGGCTCGGGGCGGTCCTGGTCGAAGACGGCGTAGTCGAAGGTGCTGTATCTCGCGCCTCCTCTCCCGGTGTCCGAGGGGGTGCGGAAGTTGCCCATGGGCTTGAAGTTCCAGCCCACGCAGGGGATGCCGGCGCGGCCCACGCTCTCCACCATGCGGCACCAGTGGCCGATCTTCTCGTCCATGTCCTCCCGGGCGAGGGTGATCTCCTCCCAGGCGGGCATGAAGATGTTGTTCAGCCTCAGGCCGTGGGACTCGACCTTCTCCCGCGCCCGGGACAGCGCGTCGGTGCAGTCCTTGCCGGCTCTCAGGTCCTGGGCCAGCGAGGTGTCGGCCGCGTTGGCCACCCCGCCGCGCAGGTCCAGGTGGATGGAGTCGACGCCGATGGCGCGGAAGAAACCCAGGTGGCCGGTGTCGAGCTGGTCGACGGAGACCTGGTCCTGGATGTACATCAGGCCACCGGGCGGTCCCGCTGGTTCTGCCCCCCGTAGCGGTAGCCGGGCAGGTTGTCGGCGCACCAGGTCTCGCGGAAGAGGGTCCGGCGCATGGGGGGCATCTGCTCGACGAGCTTGTCCGGCGGCGACCACGAGCTCCACCGGGAGCCGACGCTGTTGTAGAGGTTGAAGACTCCCACCCGCTCGTTGTCCGTATTCGTCCACGGCGAGGTGCTGTGGGCCAGGGCCTCGGTGAAGAACAGGACCGACCCGGCCGGGCACTCGTAGGTCTCCCACACGGCCGAGTTCGGGTCCTGGATGGCGGCGCCCCCGGGGTAGGCGGCCTTGTGGCTCCCCGTGGCCAGGAACGTGCCGCCCTGCCACATCTTGACCGGGGCCAGTTCCCACACGACCCGGGTCAGGCCGCTGAAGGACTTGCCGGGGATGCTCTGGTAATGGTGGGAGTCGACGGCGAAGCGGAAGAAGCCGCTGCCGTTGTGGGGGTTGAAGGCCCCCTGCCGGTCGGCCGTCGCCGCCGGGTTGCGCAGGTGGGCGCCCTCCATGCGGAAGCCGTAGCACTCCGAGCTGGACAGACCCGGGAAGGCGAGGAACTCGTTGAGGAAGCCCACCACCACCGGGTGGTCGGTGAGCTTCTCCAGCGGTCCCGCCACGTAGGAGCGCTCGTGCTCGGGCAGCGACTCCGGCTGGTTCGTCACTCGCAATGCGTACTCGCGCATCGCCTCGATCTCGTCGTCGGCCAGCACCTCGGGCACCAGCAGCCACCCCCGGACGTCGAAGAGGTACTTCTGCTCGTCCGTCAGCTCGACCACGGGCTCGCCGTCGGCGTTGTGGGTCGGCAGGTCGCCTTCTTCCACCACCAACGGCTGCCCCAGGTTCTTGTCCACCACGTAGGCTTCGGTCATTCTCCAACATCCCCTTTCGTGATCAGAACGTGATACGCACCAGCTCCACGGGAAGGCCTGTCAGGCCCATGGCCGCCCACTGGCCGAGTGAAGGCACCGAGACGGAGGCCCGTTCAGGCCCGGGGCTCCGGCTCTCGCGCGTGAGACCGTGGGAATACCAGATGCCCGCGGCGGACCCGAGGATGTTCCCCAGGACGTAGGGCTGGTGCTCCTCCGAGTCGGTCAGCAGGGCAACCCCGGTGCCGAAGAGGCTTCCCACGTAGGCGCCGAGGATGATCCACCTGGCGCGGGCCGGCGTGTACTCCTCCTCGCCCGTCCACCGGTGACCGAGGTAGGTGCCCAAGGGCGCGCCGAGCATGGCGGCCAGGACATGGGCCCGGGGATTCTCCACGTCGCCGAGGCTGAGGACCCCGCTCGCATAGCCGGCGCCGACGACTCCCCCCAGGGAGAGCAGATGGGCCCGGCCCTGGCTGATCGATCGGCCGCGCAACCATCTCGTCGCCGTCCACACGCCGGCGGGCGTACCCACCATGGCGGAGGCGACGTAGATGCGGGCCTGGGTCCACTCGTCGAGGTCCTCGATGTCGAGGAGATAGGGAATGGCGACGCCGTAGAGCCCGCCGCTCAGTCCGCCGGCGACCATCAGGTCCGTCTCGCCCCTCTCGAACCACCGGTGGGAGCTGAGTCCGTAGGCGAGCAGCCCGCCGGCCGGCGTGCCGATCATGGCGGCGGCCCAGTAGGCCTTGTCGTTCTCCGACTTGAAGAGCACGGGGACTCCAAGTCCGTAGAGGGTGCCGGCCCAGCTGCCTCCGAGGATCAGGAGGGAACGTCCGGCGCCGAGCTGGTAGTCGCGGGTGCCCTCGAGGGCCCAGAAGAACGAGCCGCCGCCGATCAGCATCTGCAGTCCGGCCACCCGGCGTTCGGACTCGATGTCGAGCAGCTGGATCGTCCCCGGCCCGTACAGGCTGAACCCGTAGATCGTCGCCCAGGTCACGATCCCCCTGCGGCCGGACCGCCGGTCGTCGGGGCCGGCCTGCGGCTCCCCGGAACCGCCGGCAAGCGCTTCCGCCGGCCGTCCGAGGAGGGCGAGACTCAGCGCCCAGGAGAGGGCCCAGGTGGTCGTTGTGTGTCTCATGGGAGCTCCGGCTATCTTCGACGGTCGGCCAAGGGGCTGAATTAACCGCCCCGCGCCCCGGGGAGAAAGCGGCACATGGCCATTCCCAGACTCTTCCAGCCCGTTCCCGACCTCGACGATCGAGAGCGCCGGCGCGGGCTCGGCCACATGACCCGCCAGGCCGTCTGGGCGTCCGGGGCCGACGGACTGGCCTCCGGCGGCTTCCTCGCCTCCTTCGCCCTGATCCTCGGCGCGTCCAACTTCCACATCGGCATCATGACGGCGATCCCCTTCGTCATGCAGCCCCTGCAACTGCTCGCCATCCTCGCCGTCGAGCGCCTGCGCCTGCGCAAGGCCGTGGCCGTCACCGCCTACTTCGTCACCTACGCCACGTGGGTCCCCATCGCCCTGCTCCCCTTCCTCTTCGAGGTGCCCGGCGCCACGGCCGTCACCCTCATGCTCGTCTTCATCGGACTTCGAGGCGCGGGCAACGCCTTCGTGAGCCCGAGCTGGAACGGCTGGCTCCGCGACCTGGTGCCGCAGGATCTCATGGGCGGATTCTTCGCCCGGCGCCTGCGGGTGGCGACGATCGCCTCGGCCGCGGCGGGGATCCTCGCGGCCCTCTACATCGACTGGTGGAAGACGTCCGGCCCGAGCGACGAGATCTTCGCCTATTCGTACGCCATGCTCTTCGGCAGCGTCGTCCTCGGCTTCGGGGCCGTCGGCTTCATGGCGCGCATGCCGGAGCCGCGGATGGTCGTCCCCGAAGGCGGCCGCCCCTCGGTGCTCGGCACCCTTGGCGCCCCCTTCCGCGACCGCAACTTCCGGCAGCTGATCCACTTCCTGTTCCTCTGGAACTTCGTCGCCCACCTGGCGGTGCCCTTCTTCACCGTCTACATGCTGACGAAGCTCGGCATGAGCCTGACCTGGGTCGTGGGGCTGGGGGTGCTGAGCCAGGTCGCCAACGTCCTCTTCCTGCGGGTCTGGGGGCCCCTCGTCGATCAGTTCGGCAGCAAGTCGGTCCTCTCCCTCTGCTCGTCCCTCTACTTCCTCGTCATCCTCGGCTGGACCTTCACCACCCTGCCGGAGAAACACGCCTTCACCGTGCCCCTCCTCGCGGCCCTGCACATGCTCATGGGGATCGCGAGCGCCGGCATCAACATCGCCACGACGACGATCCGCATGAAGATGGCGCCCCGGGCCCAGGCCATGACCTACCTGACGGCCGCCTCCCTGGCCTCCAGCGTGGGAGCCGGCGTCGGTCCGCTCCTCGGCGGCGCCTTCGCCGACTTCTTCAGCGTCCGTCACCTCGAGATCGCGGTGCAGTGGGTTGATCCGGTGCGCACCGTCGGTTTCCCCGCGGTCTTCCTGACCGGCTTCGACTTCCTCTTCGCCATCGCCTTCGTCCTCGGTCTCGTCACCCTCGGCGTGCTGGCCGGCCTCCGGGAGGAGGGAGAGGCGAAGAGCGAGGTGGTGATGGACGAGCTTGCGTCGCAGACCCGCCAGAACCTGCGGGTGCTGAACTCGGTCCCGGGCCTGAGCTTCGTGGCCAGACTGCCGGTGGCGTCGCTGCGCCGGCTGCCGCCGATCCCCGGGCTCGACGTGGCCGTCGGCGTCACCGCCCACCAGCTCTCTTCGACGATCAAGGCGGCCCTGGAGGGACTCGACTACGGACAGATGCGGGCCGGCGAGCTGACGGTGCGCGTCCGCCAGGGGGTGGAGGAAGCCGCCGGCGCGGTCGAGCAGATCGGCCGGCAGGGCGCCGAGGTGGCCACCGGCGCCACGGAAGGAGCGATGTGGGCGGCGGCGGACCTCACGATGGAGGTTGGCAGCGCGGCGGAGGAGGCGATGCAGGGAACCATGGAAGCCCTCGCCCGGACCGCGGCCGATCCCCTCGACGCGCTGCGCGGCGCCATGCACGGCGTCATCCAGGGGGCGAGCGAGGCCGGACTGCACGTGGGCCACGCGGTCAGGCACGCCGTCAAGGCGGCGCGCGGGGCGGCCGCCGATCTCGGCCTTTCGGAGCAGCAGGCGGGGAAGACGGCGGCCCGGGCCGCGGTGGAATCGGCCGCCCACCTCGGCCGGGAGACGGAGACCGAGGTCGCCGACGCGGTCCTGCAGGAGCTGATGGAGAATCCCGGTCCGCGCCCCGGGGAGAGGGTCTCCAGCGATCGCGCGGAAGGGAGCCCCGGCCGGTGAGGTCGGCGCGGAAGCTCATGCGTCTGGCCCTCCCGGCGGCCCTGCTGCTGCTCAACCCCCTGCGAGTCGACGCGGACGAAGTGCCGCGGGACCACTTCCCCGGCATCGTTCTGGACAAGCCCATACCCGCCGCCTTCGAGACAGGGCAGGCCCTCTCTCTGTCGGGGCGCGTGGAGGATGAGGGCATCGGCTTCGTGAGCTTCGCCTTCCGGGGTGCCGACGGCGATGAGCAGCTCTTCCGGGGCTGGGTCGTCGAGGACCGTTTCGAGCGGGAAGTCGTCTTTCCCCACAGCCTGGCCGGACGGTTCGACCTGGTGGTCGAGGCCGGCAAGGACGAGGAGAGCCTGTCCCCGCTGGGACGGTTCGACGGCCTGCGGATCGACCGGGGCCAGGGAGAGATCGCCCTGCCCCGGCGCTACTTCCCCCTCGTGAACCTCGATCAGCCGCTGCCGACCCGGCTTGCCACCGGCGCGCCGCTGCACGTGGCCGGCACGTTGAAGGGGACTTCCGCGCCGGCCCACCTCCTCCTCCTGGTGGGGTCCGATGAGGAGACGCACTGGTCATTCCAGTTCCTCGTCGAGGAGGGCCGGTTCGAGCGCACCATCCTGCTGCCGCGGGCAGCGGAGGACGCCTTCTACCTGGCCCTGTACCTCCTGCCGCCGGACGGGGACCCGGTAGCCCTGGATGTCTACTCCCACCTGGACATCACGGGCGGGGCCGAGCCGGTCGAGATCCCCAGGCTGTTCTTCAGCGGGATCGAGCTGGACCAGCCCATGCCGGCGCGGTGGCCGGTGCGCAGACCCGTCGTCCTGGCGGGCGAGGTCCGTCCCTTCGTGCGCTCGTTCTGGCTGGTCCTGGAGCCGCTCGAAAGCGGCGGGCGCCGCCTGGTCTTTCCCGGAGTGGAGGAAGGACGCTTCCACTTTTCCGTGCTGCTGAGGGCGTACGAGGCCGGCCCGGTGCGACTGAGCGTGATGCTCCAACTGCGGGACTACACGGTCTGGCGCGCCGGGGAGATCGTCATCGAGGGAGTCGACGCACCCGTCCCGGACCTGGAGGTAGGGGTGCTGGCCCTGTCCCTGCTGGCCGGCGGCCAGGGCCGGGTCCCCCTGTTCAACCGGGGAGGCGCCGCCGTCGAGCTGGAAGCGCCGGAGGTGGAAGGGCCATTCGAGGTCGAGGACCATCCCTTTGCGCTGGCCCCCGGAGAGGCCGGGGAGATCGTGCTGGGATACGACGGGCCCGGGGGAGACGAGGGGCTGCTCGCCCTGGTCAGCGACGATCCTCTCCGGCCCCGGGTCTCGGTCGCCCTCTCGGGACTGGGCGCCCGGGAAGCGGCCTCCGACCTGGTGCATCTGCGGGCCGACGCCGAGGGTCGCATCGAAGCCGGCGTCGATCTCGAGGAGCGGGACCTCGTCCTGGCCCTCTACGCGGCGCCGGGAGGACGCTTCGATCCGTCGAGGGCGTACGACATCTCCCTCGACGGCTCGACCGCCCGGGCCCGGCCCGCCGCGGCCCGGCCCGACCGCCGGGACTCCGTCGACTACCGGGCGCGGCAGCTCGAGCGGACCCTGTCCCTGCGGATGCAGCAGCAGGGGCGGCCGGCGGCCAGGCCGGCGGTGGTGCACTACGAGGTCGGGGACAGCCGCGATTTCCGCTTCACCGGCGAGGGCCGGGTCCCGACGCACTCCTTCCGGGCGACGGCGGCGGCGGTCAACGATCTCGCCGTGGCCTGGATCCAGGACGACCTGAGGGAGGACGACGACAACATCGACGCGGGGCGCATGCAGGCGATCATCGACCAGTTCGCCGAGGACTACCCCCTCGTGGTGAAGACCTTCGGCGCCCCCTCGGACGTCGATGGAGACGGCCGGGTCGCCGTCCTCGTCACTCACCTGATGCAGGCTGTCGGCGCCGCCGGGCAGTTCCGCGCCTCCTCGCTGGTGCCCCGCCGCGCGGGGGGAGACGGCAACATGACCGATCTCCTCTGGATCAACCCGCTCATTCCCGAGGAGTCCTGGCGGTCGCTGCTGGCCCACGAGTTCCAGCACCTGATCAACTTCAACCAGCACGTCCTCGTGCGGCAGGGAATCAGCGAGGTCTCCTGGCTCAACGAGGGGCTGTCGCACCTGGCCGAGGACCTGGTGGAGGAGCCGCCGAACGACAACTACCGGCTCGTGCGGACCTTCCTCAGCGAGCCGGGCTCCGTGGCGCTGAGCAGGGGCAGGCTCACCCTGGCCACCCGCGGGGCGGCCTATCTCTTCGTGCGCAGCCTCGTCGACCTGCTGGGGGAAGGGGTGTTGCTGCGCCTGGTGCAGACCGACCGCGTCAGCCGCGGCAACGTCGAGGCCGCCACCGGCGAGAGCTTCGCCGACCTGATGGCCCGCTGGGGGGCGCAGCTCTACGTCAGCGGCACCGGCCTGAGCGGCCATCCGAGACTCAACTACAGCGTCCCCTCCCTGCGGCCCCCGGAAGGGAGGGGCTTCCCCCTGCCGGTCCCGGTGACGTGGCGGTGGGGCGAGGAGCCGCCGGGTCTTGGGGTCCGGCCCTGGGGCCTGCAGTTCCTGCGCGTCACCGGCGGCGGCGGCGGCACCCTGGTCCTGCAGACCGAGCCGAGGGCCCGCCTCGGGGCGGTGCCCCTGCCGGCGGCCAGGTCCGCGCCGGACGCATCGATGGCCGCGGACCACTTCGCGGGGATCACGCTCGACTCGGCCCCGCCCCTGGAGCTGGCCACCGGGGAGCCCCTGCTCTTCGAGGGCACCACCGCCGACACCGTCGAGACCATCCACCTGGAGTTCGTCCCCGAGGAGGGGGGCGAGCCGCAGACCTTCTTCCTCCTCGTCGACGAGGGGCGCTTCACGCGGACCGTCTTCTTCCGCCACGACGAGGCCGCCACCTACACCCTCAACGTCTATGTCGTGGGGCGGCGGCCGACCCCCTTCGTCGGCGGCTTCCATTCCCTGCGCCTCACCCGGGGCGAGGGTCCCGTGCTGGCTCCCACCCGCTACTTCAACCGGGTGCGGCTCGACCGTCCCCTGCCGACCTCCGTCCACGCCGGCCATCCCCACCGCTTCAGCGGCGAGGTTGCCGATCCCGAGGCGACCGTGATGGAGCTCGACCTGTATCCCCTCCTCGGGGACGACCGCGGGGCCCTGGCGGACACCACCCTGACCCTGCCGGTCAAGGCGGGGCGCTTCGACGGCCGGGTGAGTTTCGCGGCCCCGGGCCGCTACTGGCTGGCGATGAACCTGGGGCCGCCCGGGGACCTGACCTACGTGGGGGCGGTGCCCATCTTCGAGGTCCTGCCGCCCCCTCCCACGGCCGTCGGCCTGGCGGCGGCCGAGCCCCACGCCTTCGCCCTGCACCCCAACTACCCCAACCCCTTCAACAGCCGCACCCACCTCTCCTTCTCCCTGCCGGAGGACCAGCCCTCGGTCGAGCTGGCCGTCTACGACCTCCTGGGCCAGAAGCTGGCGGTCCTGGCGGCGGGGCCCCGGGACGCGGGGTTGCACTCGGTGGAGTGGGACGGGCGGGGCGACGCCGGCCGGCCCCTGGCCAGCGGCACCTACCTCTACCGCCTGCGGGCGGGGCCGTACGAAGGGGTGGGCAAGCTGCTGCTGCTGCGCTGACCCGATGTCACCAAGGAGATCCCCGTGAAGGGAACCCTGCGTCTGGCCCTCCCTATGGTGCTGCCGTTGCTCAACCCCCTCCTGCTGGGGGCCGACGAGGTGCCGCGGGCTTTCTTCCCCGGCATCGTTCTGGACGAGCCCATACCCGCCACCTTCGAGACGGGGCAGCCGCTGTCCCTGGCCGGGAGCGTGGAGGACTCCGGCATCACCTTCCTTCGCTTCCTCTTCACCCGTGTCGACGGGACCGAGCAAGGGTTCTGGGACTGGGTCGTCGAGGGCCGTTTCACCCGCGACATCGTCTTTCCCCACAGCCTCGACGGAGAGTTCAGTCTGCTGGTCGAAGCCCGAAAGGGTGAGGAAGCCCTCACCCCCCTGGGGCGTTTCGAAGGCCTGCAGATAGTACGCGGAGAGGGACCCGTGCTGCTGCCGCGGCAGTACTTCCCCCTGCTCCACCTCGACGAGCCGATGCCGACGCGACTGGCGACCGGGGCCCCCCTGCACCTGGCCGGCCACCTGGAGGTGGCCCCGCCCGTCATGCTCCTGTTCCGGTTCGTGTCCGATGCCGGGGACTGGGACTTCCACATCCTCGCCCAGGAGGCACGCTTCGAGAGAACCCTGCTGCTGCCCCGGGAGGTCGAGGGGTCCCGCGGTCTGATCGCCTACCTCGGCTTCCCGGGAGGGACACTGACAGCCGTCGCCTGGTACTTCTTCCTCGATGTCGAGGCCGGGGACGAACCCGCCGAAGTTCCCCGGCACTTCTTCAACGGGCTGGTGCTCGACGAGCCCCTGCCGGTGAAGTGGCCGTTGCACCGTCCGGTGGTCGTCGCCGGCGAGGTTCGCCCCTGGGTGCGCGCGGCGCGGCTGATTCTGGCGCCGCAGGAGGGCGAGAGGCGCCTGCTCTCCTTCGGCCTGGAGGAGGGCCGCTTCCGCTTTCCGGTGCGCCTCACCGACGACGAAGGGGGCCCGGTGCGGCTGGGCCTGCAGATCGAGCTCCAGGACGACACGAACTGGATCGCCGGCAGTATCGACATCGAGGGGGTGGATTCGCCTCTGCCGGACCTGGAGGTGGGGGTGCTGGCCGCCTCCCTGCTGGCCGGGCAGCAGACGCGGGTGCCGCTGCGGAACCGGGGCCGCGGCGCCATCGAGCTGGAGGCCCCCCGGGTCGAAGGGCCCTTCTCGGTCGAGGCCTGGCCCGAGGTGCTGGAACCCGGCGAGTCCGGGGAAGTCGTGTTGAGCTACAGCGGCGCGGGGGACGACCGGGGTCTGCTGACCGTGGTCAGCGACGACCCCTTCCGGCCCCGGGTGTCCATCGCCCTTTCGGGGCTGGAGCGCCGCGAGGCGTCATCCGACCTGGTGCACCTGCGGGCCGACGCCGAGGGCCGTCTCGAGGCCGACCTCGATCTCCGGGACCGGGACGTGGTTGTCGCCCTCTACGCGTCGCCCCTGGACGCGCCGGACCCGGAGGCGCCCTACGACGTCCTCCTGGGTCGGCCCAGCGGCAAACCCGCCCGGCCCCCGGCGGCCGACCCCCCGGACACCATCGAGCTCGAGGACCGCCGGCGCGAGCGGGAGCTGGCCCTGCGGCTGCAGCAGGCCGGGCCCTGGGCGGGCAAGCCGGCGGCGGTGCAGTACGAGGTCGGGGACCGCCGCTCCTTCTACTACAACCTCAACCGGGATGCCCAGGGCCAGGACATCGAAGCCCGGGTCGCGGCGGTCAACGAGCGCGTCGTGGCTTTCGTCCAGGAGGATCTGCGGGAGCACCCGGACAACATCGACGAAGAAGGGATACGAGCGGTCGCCGGCCAGTTCGCCGAGGACTACCCCATCCTGGTGGAAGCCTTCGGGGCCCCGTCGGACGTCGACGGCGACGGCCGGATCGCCCTGCTCTTCACCCATCGGGTCCACGATGTCGACCGCGTCGTCGTCTTCGACGCGGCCGCCGTGGTGCCCGCCCGGTTCGGCGGAGACGGCAACATGACCGACCTGCTCTGGCTGAGCCCGGTCGCGGCCGGGTACCGGGCCCTGCTGGCGCACTACTTCCAGCGTCTCATCAACTTCAACCAGCACGTCCTGGTTCGCCGTTCCCTCCCCGAGGAGATCTGGCTCAGGGAGGGTCTGTCCCACGTGGCCCAGGACCTGGTGTCGGAGCACAACCACAACTACTCGCATGTGCGCGCCTATCTGAGGCAGCCGGGCGGAGCGGGGTTGAGCACGCCCGGCACCCGGGCCACGCGGGGGGCCGCCTACCTGTTCGTGCGCAGCCTCGTCGATCTTTTCGGAGAGGGAATCCTGCTGCGCCTGGTGCAGACGGACCGGGTGGACCGCGAGAACGTCGAGGCCGCCACCGGCGAGAGCTTTGCCGACCTGATCGCCCGCTGGGGGGCGCAGCTCTATCTCAGCGGCACCGGCGAAAGCGGCCATCCGCGCTTCAACTATCGCCTGGCCTCCCTGCATCCTCCTGCGGGAAGGGGCTTTCCCCCGCCGGCCTCGGTGACCTGGCGGCCGGGAGAGGACCCGCCAGCCCTGGCGGTCCAGCCCTGGGGGCTGCAGTTCCTCCGCGTGGCCGGGGACGGCACGGCCAGCCTGAGCCTGCAGGCCGAGCCGCAGGCCCGTCTGGGCGCCGTGGCCCTGCCGGTGGCCAAGGTCGCGGCCCCGGCCGCCATGGCGGCCGACCACTTCGCCGGCATCACCTTCGACCCGCCCCTGCCGCTGCAACTGGCCACCGGGGAGCCGCTCGTCCTCCAGGGAACCACGGCCGACAGCGTCGACCGGATCCACATGGAGTTCTACCCCGACGACGGAGGCGAGCCGGGGGAGTACTTCCTCCTCGTCGACGAGGGGAGGTTCTCACGGACGATTTACTTCTACCACGAGGAGGCCTCGAGCTACTCCCTCCATGTCTATGTCGAGAGGCGCCAGCCGACTCCCTTCGCCGGCAGCTTCCACCCCATGCAGCTGACCCGGGGTCAGGGTCCCATCCAGGTGCCCACCCGCTACTTCAACCGGGTGCGCCTCGACCGTCCCCTGCCCGTCTCCGTCCACGCCGGTCAGCCCCATCACATCAGCGGCGAAGTGTCGGACCCGGGGGCGAGCCGGATGGAGTTGGTCCTGTATCCTCTCGATGGGGTCGAAGTCTCTGCCACCCGGCAGGCCGCCGTGACCCTGCCGATCGAGTCGGGCCGGTTCGACGGAGAGCTGCTCTTTGCCGAGGCTCCGGCCGGCCCCTACCGGCTGGCGATGAACCTGGGTCCGACTGGAAACCTGACCTACGTGGGGGCCGTGACCCACTTCGAGATCCGGCCGCCGGCGACAACGGCCGTCGAGCCCGCGGCGGCCGAGCCCCACGCCTTCGCCCTGTATCCCAACTACCCCAACCCCTTCAACAGCCGCACCCACCTCTCCTTCTCCCTGCCCGAGGACCAGCCCTCGGTCGAGCTGGCCGTCTACGACCTGCTGGGCCAGAAGCTGGCGGTCCTGGCGGCGGGCCCTCGGGACGCGGGTCCGCACTCGGTGGCGTGGGACGGACGCGACGACGCGGGCCGGCCCCTGGCCAGCGGATCGTACATCTACCGCCTGCGGGCGGGGCCGTACGAAGGGGTGGGCAAGCTGCTGCTGCTGCGCTGAGGGGGAGCATGCATTCCTGGTTGAGGATATCCGCCCTCCCTGTTATGCTCTTCTCTCGGAACGGCCCTCAGTCGGACATGTCTCCAGGGAGCGAAAAAATGGAACCCTCCGCAACTGTCATAGAGTCCGAGCTCAAGGGCCTCGAGGGGCTCCCCACCCCCGTAGCTTGGTGGCAGGTGGAGACGGGTCTGGACGCCACGGACGATCCCTCCGTATGGGTATGGGCCATGCTGGAGGAGGAAGATGTCGACAGCGGGACACGGGAAGTCCTGCGGGACATCATCCGCAAAGCGGTGCGCCGCCTGGCTCACGATCCGCCCTGGGTCTATGTGCGATTCCGCGGTGCCTCGGAGAGCATTTAGGGTGCAATGAATCTGCATACGGATCTGCTGCGACAGGCCAGACACCTTGCCGTCCGGGAGCCGAGGCGCCCCCTGCAGGCAAGCCTGCGTCGTGCGATCTCGGCTTCCTACTACGCTCTCTTCCACTTCCTCGTCCATGAGGCAACGAGCCGCATGTTCCCGGGCAGGAGTCGGGACTCTCTTCGCTACTGTCTTGCACGGGCCTTCGTCCACGGCGACATGAAGAGAGTAGCTCTGCAAGGCTCGGCCCCGGGCTGAACGGGGCGACACTCCAGCCTGAGATCGTCAATGTCGCTACCGCCTTTGTGGACCTTCAACAGGCCCGTCACGAAGCGGATTACGACACGGCTCGCAGGTTCACGAGGGGCGAAGTGGTCGATCTGTTGGACCAGACGAAAGATGCATTTGCCGACTGGAAGAGGGTCCGAAGGAGCATCCAGGCGGACACCTTCCTCGCAGGCCTGCTGGCCTTCGCGAACATGCGTGCCTGAGTAGCCGGGCTGAAGGAGGCGGGCAAGCCCCGGCCTTCGCCCCATCCCAGCTCAGAGACACCCGGACTCGCGTATCTCTGGTGTTGCGATCATGGACTTCTACGGCGCCGCGGCGGACCTCTACGACTCCACCTTCGGCCGGGCCGAGCTGGAGGGCGAGCGCGGCGACGTCGCCTTCTACGTGGAGGAGGCCCGCCAGACCGCGTCGCCGGTCCTGGACCTGGCCTGCGGCACCGGGCGCGTCCTGATCCCCATCGCCCATGCGGGGGTACCGGTCGTGGGGCTGGACAGGTCCCCCGCGATGCTGGCGACGGCCCGGAAGAAGGTCGCCCGGCTGCCCGCCGCGACGCGGCAGCGCGTCGAGCTGATCGAGGGGGACATGCGCTCCTTCTCCCTCGGCCGGCGTTTCGACCTCGCCATCATCCCCTTCCGCTCCTTCCTGCACCTGATGACCCCGGCCGACCAGCGGCAGGCCCTGGGCCGCATCCGCGAACACCTGGCCGACGGCGGCCGCCTCGTCTTCAACATCTTCGACCCGCGGCTGGAGGTGATCGCCTCCCATCTCGGACAGTCCGCCTCCCTGGAGAAGGAGAGCGAGTTCACCCATCCAGCAACGGGCCGCCAGGTCGTCGAGTGGGTGAGGCGCCGCTTCGACGCGGCGAGCCAGACGATCGACGAGGAGCGGGTCCTCGAGGAGGTGCAGGACGGGCAGGTCGTGTCCCGGACCCATGCGCCGATCTCCCTGCGCTGGATCTACCGCTACGAGATGGAGCACCTCCTGGAGCTGAGCGGGTTCGCCGTGGAGGCGCTGTACGGCGGCTTCGACCGCGGACCCTTCCGGCACGGCGGCGAGCAGGTCTGGGTGGCGCGGAGGGCCTGAGGCCTGACCTGCCGTTGAACCCGCCTCTCTCCCACCGCGTCAAGGCGGGCTATGGCGCCGCCGATCTCGGCCTGGCCGCCGTGGAGTCGATGGTGCAGGTCTACCTCTTCAAGTTCTACAACGTCGTCGTCGGTCTGCCCGCCCTCTACACCGGGCTGGCCCTGGCCCTGGCCATCCTCTGGGACGCGGTCAGCGACCCCCTCATGGGGGGCCTCTCCGACCGCTCCCGCTGGGCCGGCGGCCGGCGGCGGCCCTATCTCGTGCCCGGGGCCGGCCTGCTGGCCGTCTCCTTCCTATGGATCTTCAACCCTCCTCCCCTCGACGGCGACGCCGCCCGCTTCGCCTTCCTCCTCCTCTCCTTCATCCTCCTCAACACCGCCATGACCGTCGTCGGCGTCCCTCATGCGGCCCTGGGGAGCGAGCTGAGCTTCGACCGCCACGAGCGCACCCAGCTCTTCGCCTACCGCCGGCTCTTCGGCACCGTGGGGGCCCTGGCCGGCCTGTTGCTGCCCGGTCTGCTGATGGCCCAGTGGGACGGTCCCGGCGACGGCGCCGCCCGGGCCCGCGGCCTGGCCAGCTGGTGGCTGGCGGCTCCCATCGTGGTCTGCGCCTGGGTCACCCTCCGGGCCACCCGGGGCCTCGATCGCTCCGCCGACCATGCCCGGCCCGCTCCCCTCCATCTCCGGCGTCTCTTCGCCGACCAAGCGGGGGCCCTGGGCAATCCCTATTTCCGCGTGCTGCTCCTGGCCTTCCTGGTCGCCGCCGTGGCCCGCACCTTCAACGCCTCCATCGCCCTCTACTACTACGAGTACCGCCTGCAGCTCACCGAGCAGGAGACGATCGCGTGGATCCTGCTGCCCTTCTTCCTGAGCTTCATCGCCTCCCTGCCGCTGTGGATCCGGGTGGCCCGCCGCTGGGGCAAGAGGGGGGCCGGGGTCTTCGGCGTCTGCGGCCTGGGGGCCTCCACGGCGGTCGCCTACCCCCTCTTTCCGGTGGGGGAGCTGACGCCCCCGCTGATCTACGGGATCGCGGGCGGAGGCCTGGCCGGGGCGGTCGTCCTCCTCGACGCCCTGGTGGCCGACACCATCGACTACGACCGGCTCAGGACCGGCCTCGACCGGGAGGGGCTCTACTTCGGGGTCTGGCGCATGGGGACCAAGCTGGCCCGCGCCCTGGGGCTGGGTCTCAACGGCGTCTGCCTGTGGCTGATCGGGTTCTCGGCCGGGGCCGCCTCCCTGTCGCCGGAGACGGGTTGGCGCCTGGCCCTGCTCTTCGGTCCGGTGGTGGGGGTCCTCTTCGTCGGCGCCGGGCTCGTCCTGCGGTGCATGCCGCTCACCGACGAGCGGCACCAGCGCATTCAGGAGCTGCTGCGGCGCCGGCGGGAGCGGTCCCCGAAGCGGTAGTGGGAGACCCACCACTCCTGCCCGCCCCGGTAGCCCCACAGCTCGGCGCAGGCCATGAAGAACATGCGCCAGCGCCGCAGCCACCGCCGCTTCCCCTCCGCTCCGTAACGGCCCTCCAGGACGGCGAGCACCTCCGGCCGCCGGGCGTCGAGATTGGCCAGCCAGTGCTCGGCGGTGCGGGCGTAGTGCCGGCCGTCGACCCGCCACCGCTCCTGCAGGACCAGGTCGTCCTGGAAGTGGAGGAGCAGGTCGTCGGAGGGCATCATGCCGCCGGTGAAGAAGTGGCGGCCCATCCAGCTGCCCTCTCCCTCGGACTCGAAGCCGTAGGCGTAGCGGCGGTGGACGAAGACGTGGATGAAGAGGGAGCCGCCCGGTTCGAGCCAGCCGGCGATGCGCCGCAGCAGCTCGCGGTAGTTGCGCATGTGCTCGAACATCTCCACCGAGACCACGCGGTCGTAGCGGCCCGGCGCCGCGAACCGGTTCATGTCCTCGGTGATCACCTCGACGTTGTCCAGACCCAGGGCCCGGCAGCGCTCTTCGATGAAGGCCCGCTGCAGGGCGGAGTTGGAGACGGCGGTGATGCGGCTGCCGGGGTAGTACCGGGCCATCCACAAGGTCAGGGAGCCCCAGCCGCACCCCAGCTCCAGCACCCGCTGGCCGTCCCGCAGGTCGGCGCGCTGACAGGTGAGGTCGAGCATCGCCGCCTCGGCCTCGTCGAGAGTGGCCGTCCCGGACGGGAACCAGCAGCAGCTGTACTTGAGGCGCCGGCCCAGGACCAGCCGGAAGAACTCCGGCGGCAGCTCGTAGTGCTGCTCGTTGGGGCTCTGCACATGCGGGGCGACGGGGGCCCTGTCCATCGAGGCGATGAAGCGGTCCCTGGCGGCCTGCTCCGCCTCGCAGTCGGCGCCGCGCTCCCGGCGCAGGCGCCGGCGGTGGAGCCGGCGGATGCCCCGGCGGACCAGGGCGTCGGGCAGCAGGCCCCGCTCGGCCCAGTCGACGGGGTTCACGGCTCCTCCCGGCGGGGGAACCACGGGAGGAAGGGGCTCGTGGCGCGCTGGTAGCGGCGGTAGTCCTCGCCGCGGGTGACCAGGGCCCGCTTCTCGGTGTAGGGGATGCCGGTCACGCGGTAGAGGAGGAACAGCATCAGCGGCGGCCCGACCCAGGCCAGCCACGCGACCGGGGACCCGGCCGCCATGGCCGCGTAGGCCCACCAGTGGACCCACTCGAAGAAGTAGTTGGGGTGGCGCGAGTACCGCCACAGGCCGCGGTCGCAGGTGCGCCCCCGGTTGGCCGCCCGCCCGCGGAAGGCGGCC
Organism: Gemmatimonadaceae bacterium; assembly: GCA_026706075.1. Classification (GTDB taxonomy): domain Bacteria; phylum Latescibacterota; class UBA2968; order UBA8231; family UBA8231; genus UBA8231. Next base: position 22,092 of record JAPOZM010000023.1, on the reverse strand, counting down.
AGCTGGCGGTCGGCCGTCCACTCGCCGGCCACCGCCGCCGCCCAGATCAGCAGACCGGCCGCGTCCCAGGCGGTCCAGCCCGCGTCCACCCTGGCGGCCACGGCGACGAAGGGCAGGCCGAAGAGGACCACCAGCACCGCCTGGGCCTGGAAGAGCCAGAACAAGCGCGCCTGGGCCCGGTCGCCCCACTGAGAGCGGAGCATCTGGTAGCGGCCGTCCTCCTCCTTGGCCCTGAGTATCCGGTCGACGAGCAGATAGGCGGCCAGGCGGAAGGACCAAGCCGCCCCCATGAGGCCGACCAGGGCCCGCCGCGGCCCCCAGCCGTCGCCGGTGTAAGCCGCGGCCACCGCCAACAGGCCGATGCCGGCGGCCCAGCCCACGTCGACGACGCCGGCGTCCCCCCGGCGCCGCTGCAGCAGGTAGAGGGCGGTCATGACGGCCACGGCCGCCGCCAGGCTGCAGGCCAGCAGGACGGGCACGGTCACCAGTCCCCTCCCTCGACCAGTTCCGCCGGGCGGCGGTGGCCCGGACGGGCCAGGAGCATCTGCACGTCGGAGATGTAGCCCTCCTCGAAACCGCCGATGCAGTAGCAGAAGTAGAAGTCCCACATGCGGATGAACTCGTCGCCGAAGCCCAGTTGCCGGACCTGCTCCCCGGCGTCGTGGAACCGCTGCCGCCAGGCCCGGAGGGTGCGGGCGTAGTGGGGGCCGATCTCCTCCAGGTGCACCAGGCGCATGTCGGTGGCCGCCGCCAGGGAGCTGCAGACGACCGCCACCGACGGGATGCAGCTGCCGGGAAAGATGAAGGCCTTGATGAAGTCGACGGAGCGCCGGGCCCGCTCGTAGGCCCGGTCGGCGATGACGATCGCCTGCAGCAGCATCACCCCCTCCGGCTTCAGCAGGCGGGCGCAGCAGCCGAAGTAGGTGTCGAAGTAGTGGTGGCCCACGGCCTCGATCATCTCGATGGAGACCAGCTTGTCGTACTGCCCCCGCAGGTCGCGGTAGTCGGAGAGGACCACCTCCACCCGCCCGTCGAGGCCGGCCTCCCGCACCCGCTGCCGGGCCAGGTCGCGCTGCTGCCGGGAGATGGTCGCCGTCGTCACCCGGCAGCCGTACTCCCGCGCTGCGTGCAGGGCGAAGCCGCCCCACCCCGTGCCGATCTCCAGCAGGTGGTCCCCGGGCTCGAGGGCCAGCTTCCTGCAGATGCGGTCCATCTTGTGGCGGGAGGCCTCCTCGAGGGAGCTGTCCGGCCGCGGGAAGATGGCGCTGGAGTACATCATCTCCTCGTCGAGGAAGAGGCGGAAGAAGTCGTTGCCCAGGTCGTAGTGGGCGGCGATGTTGCGGCGGCTGCCGCGGAGGGTGTTGCGCCGGAGGGCGTGCCCCATCCTCCGGGCGGGAGCGGCCAGCCTCGCCCACCCCCGCTCGCCGCGGTGCATCGCCTCCATGTCGGCCACCGCCAGGCGGCACAGGGCCGGCAGGTCGCCGCAGCTCCACCACCCCTGCATGTAGGCTTCCGCGGCGCCGAGGGTCCCGCCGAAGGCCAGGGCCCGGTAGAACCGCGGGTCATGGACCTGCAGGACCACCTCGGGGCCGTCGCCGGGGCCGCCGGGGGCCAGGGACCCGCCGCCTTCGACCAGGCGGACCTCGCCCCTGTGCAGGCGCCGCAGCCGGGCCGAGACCGCCCGCCTCGCCCACCGGTCCACCCAGGAGCCCGGGCCTCGGGCCCCTTGCTCAGTTGCGCCCGACAGGGCCAGGTGCGGCATGCTCCCCCTTTGCGGCCGGCCGCCTGGGGTGGGGATGGACCGGACATCTCTTGAGCCACAGCCTGAAGGCCTGCCAGTGGATGGCGCCCATGACCCGGGCCGTCATCAGCGGATACCGCGCCAGCACCCGCGCCAGGGCCGCGGCGCCCAGCTCCCGCCGCCGCAGCAGCAGGGTGGCGTCGAAGAGACGGCCGCCGTCCTGCCGGTTGTCCATGTGCACGGCCAGGGTGCGCCCGGGGGTCGTGAACCGCCAGGTGTACTCCTGCTCCATGGCCATGAAGGGGGAGACGTGAAACGCCTTCGAGAACTCGTAGCGCTTGCTCGCTGTCCGCCCCCGGTCGAGTCCCTCGTGCAGGACATAGCAGTGCCTCTCGCCCCAGGGGGTGTTGCTCACCTCTCCCACCACGCTCTCGACGCGCTCCCCGGCCGGGTCGAAGCAGTAGAAGAAGCTGACCGGGTTGAAGCAGTAGCCGCCGTAGCGCAGGTGGGTCAGCAGTCGGATCGGCCCCTCGGGAGGGCGGCCGCTCTCCTGCCGGACCAGTTGCCGCACGCACTCGGCCAGGGGGCGGCCGGGCTCCCCGAAGTGGTCGGCGCGGCGGAAGGAGGCGAGGTTGGGTCGCTCCCACGACCACAGCCACCGGCCCTCGAAGAGGCCGGGCCCTTCGGTCAGATCGACGTACATCATGAACAGCCGGTACTCGAAGGCGTGGGCCGCCGGCGCGAACCGTCGGTGGCGCAGCCGGCCCTCGTATATGCAGCTGTGCCGGTTCACAGGCTCCGGCCGAATCGCCGCGTCACCTCGAGGGCGCTGGCCACCCCGTCCTCGTGGAAGCCGAAGCCCCAGTAGGCCCCGCAGTAGTGGATGCGGCCGACCCCGTCGATGCGGTGCCGGTGCTTCCTGGCGGCCACCGAGGCGGGCGTGCAGACCGGGTGATGGTAGGTCATGCGGGCGAGGACCCGTTCCGGGGCGATCTCGGCGGTGCGGTTGAGGGTGACGCAGAAGGGCCGGCGGCTGCGCAGACCCTGGAGCCGGTTCATGTTGTAGGTGACGGTGGCGGGGCACCCCTTGTCGGGCGGGATGTAGTAGTTCCAGCTCGCCCAGGCGCGCCGTCGCCGGGGCAGGACGGAGCCGTCGGTGTGCAGGACCACCTCGTTCGCCTGGTAGGGCATGGCCCCCAGGACCTGGCGCTCGGCCGGGGTCGGCTCGGCCAGCAGACGCAGGGCCTGGTCGCTGTGCACGGCGAGGATGACCTCGTCGAAGCGCTCTGCTCCCGTGCGCGTGCGCACCTCCACCCCGCCGCGCAGCCGCCGCACGGAGACGACGGGGCAGTCGAGCCGGATGCGCTCCCGGAAGGGGCGGATGAGGGCCTCCACGTAGCACCGCGAGCCCCCCTCGATCACCCGCCACGGCGTCCGCCCGCGCACCCGCAGGAAGCCGTGGTTGGCGAGGAACTCCACGAGGTAGCGCGCCGGGAACTCGTACATGCGGTCCGGCGGCGCCGACCACAGGGCCGAGCCCAGGGGGATGATGTGGTGCTCGACGAAAGCCCTGGAGTAGCGGCGGGCGGCCAGGTAGTCCCCGAGGGGGGTGGTGTCGCCCGGGTCGCGCAGCAGCTCCGGCGCGGTCCGGTTGAAGCGCAGGATGTCGGCCAGCATGCGATGGAAGGAGGGCCGCAGGAGGTTGCGGCGCTGGGCGAAGAGGCGGCCCGGGGGCGTGCTGGCGTACTCCAGGCCGGTGCGGGCGCACTTGACGCTGAAGCTCATCTCCGTCGGCCGCGACGCCACCCCGAGGCGCCGCAGCAGGCGGGTGAACCGCGGGTAGTGGGTCTCGTTGTAGACGATGAAGCCCGTGTCCACGGAGAAGGAACGGCCTTCCTCCTCCACCTCCAGGGTGTGGACGTGGCCCCCGGCATAGCCGTTGGCCTCGAAGAGGGTGACCCGGTGCTCCGGGTGCAGCAGGTAGGCCGCCACCAGGCCGGAGACGCCGCTGCCCACCACCGCCACGCTCCGTCCCGGGGGCGGTCCCATGGCATGCCGGCGGCTCAACCCGGAAGGGCCTGCCCGCGCAGGAGGCGCAGGGAGTCCCGCAGGTCGTCCAGGGTGGCCAGGGGGACAGCGCCGGCCCGCTCGAGGAAGGGCGCGTACTGCGCAGCCGAGCGCCCACCGGCCAGCAGGGCCACCTCGCCGCCGAGGAGGTCTCGCAGCCGGACCAGCTCGCCGCCCAGGCGTGGGTCGTCCCCCGGATAGACGATGCTCAGGAGGACGGCCCGCGCCCCCGTCCCGGCCGCCGCTCCGGCGATCTCCTCGGCGGGCAGGTCGGGTCCCAGGAAGGTCGCGTTCCAGCCCTCCGAGGCGGCCACGAGGGAGGCGAGCATCGCCCCCAGCTCGTGCTTCTGCCCCGCCGGCGTGGTCGCCAGGGCCCGGGGCGCCGCCCCGTTGGCCTGGAAGGGCCGCAGGTTCCCGACGAAGCTGCGCACCACCGCCGTGGCCATGTGCTCGGCGGCCACCCGCAGGGCGCCCTCCTGCCACATGCGGCCAATGCGCTCCATCAGGGGCCGCACCACCTCCTCGAGGAGGGCTTGCTGGCCCAGGGCCACGGAAGCCCGGTCCAGCTGCTCCTGCAGCGACGCGGCGTCCAGGCCCTGCACGGCCTCCAGAGCCGCTTCGAGGAACTCGCCGCCACCCTCCACCTCTCCGCCGGTCCGGCCCCGGGACGGCAGCCCGGTCTCCGCCTCGGACTCGGCCAGCTTCAGCAGCTCGTCCATGGGGAGACGCGCGATCCGGCCGATGCTCTGGCCGGCCTGCACCGCCTGCTGCAGGCACTGCAGGCGGGCGATGTCCTCGTCCGAGTAGAGGCGTCTGTTGGTCTCGGTCCGGGACGGCACCACGGCGCCATAGCGCTTTTCCCAGACGCGGATCACGTGGGCCGACAGCCCGGTGCGGCGCACGGCTACCTTGATGGGGTGTCCCGGGGGTTCCATGCCTGGAATATGGTGATTGTCTAAGTTTTGTCAAGCTATATAGACCCGGATATCTTGGACTGAACATAGACAACCGGGAGCTCCAGGAGCGAACGCGGGCCCCTTCGCATGGGGCGAGCAGGTCTGGACAGCGAGGCAGGCGTGAAGGGCGGAGCGGGTGTACTTTGGGCCAGATGAGGAGCCCCGTGACCCGGGGCGTCGTGCGGCTGGCGGACGGCCAGCTGCTCTTGCGTGTTCCACACGGACTTTGCCGACGGCGACTGCGAGATCCGCGCCGTGCGCCTGAGGAAGGAGGAGTGATGCCGCCGCGCGCCATCGATCTGAAGGGCTACGGCCTGCCCTACTGGCTGGACATCGAGCGCCCACGCTACCCGGCCCTGGACACGGCGACTCGCGCCGACGCGGTTGTCATCGGCGCCGGAATCGCCGGCCTCAAGCTCGCCGACTACCTCTCCGCGCGGGGGCTGAGCTGCGTGGTGCTGGAGGCGAAACGCGTGGGCGAGGGGGCCTCGTCCCGCAACCAGGGCTGCATCGTCACCGGCCTGCCGGTCTCCTACGCCGACCTGGCCGCCGCCCGCTCCCGCGCCGTGGCCCGCGGCCTGGTCGCGCTCTGCCACCACAACCAGGAGCTGCTGGAGGAGCAGATCGAGCGCCACGGGATCGACTGCGACTACGAGGTTCTGGGCGAGATCCTGCTGGTGCGGGGCGACGAGGCGGACCACGAGCAGACCCTGGTGGGGCTGCGGCGCGATGCCGCCATGATGGCGGAAGACGGTTTCGCCGTGGACTGCCCGGACGCGGCGGAGGTGCGCGCCGCCACCGGCAACCCCCTCTTCGCCGGCGGCATCCGCCACCGCCGCGACGCCCAGTTCCACTCCGGCCGTTTCGTGGTCGGGCTGGGCGAGGCGGTGGCCCGTTCCCCCCTCGTGCGGATCTTCGAGGAGTCACCGGTGGCGGCGATCGAGCCGCCGGAGGGCGGAGGCCCGCACTTGGTGCGCACGGCGCGCGGGAGCGTGACCGCCGGCCACCTGTGCGTGGCCACCAACGCCCTGGTGCCGCAGCTCCTGCCGGAGCTGACCCCCGCCTTCCGCGCCGAGCGCGGGCAGGTCCTGGTCACCGCCCCCCTGGACGATCGCCCCTGCCGCGGCTGCTTCGCCGCCGGCCAGGCGTGGTGGCGCGAGATCCGCGAGGCCGACGGCCGCTACCGCCTGCTCTTCGGCGGCTGCCGCGACCGCGACGAGCCGGACAGCCTCTTCCCCCAGTACGGGGCCGACGGCCGCCGCAGCCGGCGCATCGCCAGCGCCGGCTTCCGGCCCACGGTGGCCCACCAGCGCCGCATCCACGCGCACCTCGGCGAGATCTTCCCCCACCTGGCGGACGCGCCCGTGACCCACCGCTGGGGCGGCCTGCAGTCGTTCACCTTCGACGGGCTGCCCGCGGTCGGCCTCTTCGACCCGGAACGGCGCGTCCACGGCATGGCCGGCTTCTCGGGGTACGGCAACTCCTACAGCAACGTGGGGGCCGCCCACCTGGCGGCGCGCATCGCCGGGGCCGGCGACGGCCTGGCGCCGCCCTTCGCGGAGAGCCTGAAGCTGTTGATGCCCCCGGCCCGGCCCGGCCTCCGCTGGCCCGGCGGCGAGCCGACCGGCGCGCAGTGCGACTCCCTCGCCGGCCAGCGGGAGAGCGGGGAGTCGGCAGCCCGGCGGTGAGAGGAGCGCCGGACGGTTCTCGCGGGACTGGCACGGTGTCACCCCGGCGTGCCGCACGGCGCCGGCTTGACAGTGCCCCGGCCCGCGGGCAGCGTGAGTGACAGCGCCGGCACGGGCGGCGCCACCAAGCCACAGAGGGCGCTCCTCGGACGAGGGCGGACGACATGCCAGTGAGTGCAAAGGCGGCGAGGTTGCGCAGCGTCGAGGAGGGCGGCGGCCTGCCCGCGGCGGAGCTGGCGGCCCGGTGCGGCGCGCAGCCTGGCCTCCTCGACGGGAGCTGAACATGGCGGGGAGACTCGCCGTCCGGACCCGCCGCGCCGTCGAGGCGGACGTCCCCGCCCTCATCGATCTCGCGCAGCGCTCCTGGCTCTCCGGGAACTGCGAGCTGGCCCCGGTGGAGGCCGTCCGCGACTGGATCGCCGCGGACCGCGAGAGCCGGCGCTATCCGGAGATCTGGCCGACGGTTACCGTGGCGGAGCATCGCTCCCGGATCGTCGGCCTGTCCCATGCCGACGGCCGGGAGGTCGCCGACCTCTGGGTCCATCCGTCCTTCCAGAGACGGGGGATCGGCACCCTACTGCTGCGGGTCTGCGAGGAGGAGATCCGCCGCGCCGGCCACGCGGTCTGCCGACTTCGTTACACCGGGTACAACGTGGCGGCGCCCCGCTTCTACCGCGCCCGCGGCTACAGCGAGGTGAGCCGCTCCCCGGAGAGACTCCCGTCCGGCGTGACCCGCGAGATCATCGTCATGGAGAAGGAGTTCCACCCGTGACGAGGGTTCGTCAGAGGGTGCCGCCCATCCTGGTTCAGCGGCCGAAGGGCTGCCTCAGCTGCGTCTGCACGAGGCGCTCCAGGATCCGCAGGCGCAACGCCGTCTCGATCTCGGCGACCTCGGGTCTGCCCGCAAGGTTCCGCATCTCCTCCGGGTCCTCCCTCACGTCGAAGAGCAGGTAGACCTCCCCCTCCGCGTTGATCGCGGCCTTCCACTCCCGGTCCAGCAGCATGATCTCGCCCTGGATCTCGGAGATGGCGAAGTCGCGGTGGGTCGCCCGGGGGTGTTCCAGCACCTCGCACAACGACTTCCCGAACTGGCGGTGCGCCAGCTCTCCCCCGGCCATCTCCACGAGGGTTGGACCGATGTCGATCCACTCCGCCGGGCTGTCGCAGACGCTCCCCGCGTTGCTGTCCGGGGTCCGTACGATCAGCGGGATGCGCACGGCTCCGTCGAGGAAGTTGCTTTTGTAGATGAGCCCGTGGTCGCCGTTCATCTCGCCGTGGTCGGAGGTGTGGACGATGACCGTGCTCTCCAGCTCGCCCCGCGCCTCGATCGCCTCGAGGATCTCGCCGATCTGGTCGTCGATGAGGGTGACGTTGCCCGCGTAGTCGGCGCGCAGCCTGCCGACCTCTCCCGGCTCGAAGGCCGGGTTGACCCGCTCCATGAGCCGGTCCAGCTGTCCGCGGGGGCGCTCTCCCGCGGGCGGGCGCGATATGGCCGGCGGCATCTCCCCCGGGTCGTACATGCTGGCGTAGGGCTCCGGCGTGTCCCACGGCTCATGAGGTCCGCCGAAGCTCACCCAGCAGCACCACGGCTCCGGACGGTCGTAGCCCTGCAGGTACCGCTTCGCCTGCTGGCCCACGTAGACGTCGGCGTAGTCCTCGAGCCCCAGCGTCGACGGGCGCACGAGATGGGGCTTGGTGCGGAACCGCTCGCGGTAGTCGGCGCGGTAGGCGTCCCACAGCCCCTTCGCCTCCCAGCCGGCCGTCATGTGCGACAGGACCTGGGCGCTGGCCCGGGGGCCGCCGATCTCGTCGACGTCGTCCAGCCCGCAGGCATGCATCAGGCCCTCGCGGTCGCGCAGGTCCCCCTGGTGGGGGTGGAGGTGGGTCTTGCCGAAGAGGCTGGTCCGGTAGCCGGCGCCGCGCACCGCCTGCATCCACGTGGGCGCACCGGCGGGCATCTGGTGCTGCATGTTGTTCCAGACGCCGGTGTTGTGGGGGTACAGGCCCGTGGCCAGGCTGAGACGCGTGGGGATGCAGACCGGAGAGGTGGCGACGCAGTTGGTGAAGCGGACCCCTTCCGCGGCGAGGCGGTCCAGGTTCGGCGTCCGCACCCAGCCGCCGCTGCAGCCCATGGCGTCCCAGCGCTGCTGGTCCGTCATCAGGAGCAGGATGTTCGGAGCCCTGGTCATGGCCCGGTCAAGTTAGGGCGAGTTGTCCGGCGGATCGATCGGCCTATCTTGGACCGGACCATGGCCCGCGGAGACATCTTCCCATCGGAGAAGCGCGAGTTCACCCAGCCGGAGACCGGCGTCCGCGCCATCCAGCTCACCAGCGCCGCCTGCAACAACGTCAACGCCTACTACAACTACGAGCAGTTCATCGGCGACAGCCTGGTCTTCTACTCCGACCGCAGCGGCGTGCGGCAGATCTACAAGGTGGAGATCGACTCGGGGAAGATCGTCCAGCTCACCGACGCCCCGACCGACGTCGGCAACTTCGCCGCGGTGCCGGACCAGGGCCGGGTCTACTATGCCAGCGGCGACGAGGTGCGGGCCCTGGACGTGGAGACCCTGGCCGAGGAGACGGTCTCCGCGCGCCTGCCGGGCTGCGGACGGCCGGGGCTGGAGGACGTCTCCTCCTGCGGGCGCTATCTCGTGATCAGCGCCCGGCCGGAGCAGGTGGTCGCCGAGACCCGGCCGGAGACCTCCTTCCGCTACGGCAGCTGGAACCGGGTCGTCCTGTGCGACGCGGAGCGGGGCGAGCAGGCCGTGGTCTACGAGGGGCCCTCGACGGAGGTGCCGGTGGCCGCCGACAGCCATCTCTTCATCAGCCGCGACGACCCCTCCTTCGTCTGGTGGGGCAGCTATACCCGCCTGCCGCCGGCGGGCTTCAAGACCGCCTGGGCCCTCGAGTGCGACACCGACGTCCTGGCGGCGCGCCGCCACCCCCGGCCCCTCTACAACCAGCAGCCCTGGGAGTTCATCAACCACTACTACCCGGCCCCGGACGCCCACGCCGAGATGCTCCTCTACCAGTACTCCGGGTACGAACGCGACGGCATGCCCCTGGCGGACCTGTGGAAGGGGTTCGTCAGCCGCAAGGGCGAGTACCTGGGCTTCATGCTCGACGCCGATCTCCGGACGGGGACGGCGCGCCGCTGGCTGTTCCCCGGTCAGCCGCCGCTGCACTTCCAGCGCAACCGGGCCGGGGACCTGTGGGCGGGCGACACCGCCGACCCGGGGTTCCTGTGGTTCGAGGGGCGTAACGACGAGGCGCGGCGCCTCGAGGAGGTCGATCCCGAGGGCTGTCCCCCCCTCCCGGAGAACCACGACTACCACTGGCTGGGGTCGGGCGCCTGGATCGGGGTCTTCAAGAAGCGCGGCGCCTTCCTCGAAATGAGGCCCCTGGTGCGCCACGGCGCGGAGTGGGCCCACGTCCACCCCCATCCCTCGTTCTCTCCGGACGGCCGCTGGATCGTCTATGCCTCGGGGGACCGGACGCAGTCGCATGTCTTCGTGGCCGAGGCTGTCTGGCCCCGCTGGTTCGCCTGAGGCGGCAGGGGGCGCATGCCCTTCGAGATCGCCGACGACCCCGGCACCGACTACCGCGAGCTTGTCCGGACCGCCTATGACCGCTGCGCCGAGGCCTATGCCGGGCAGCGGCTCACCGCGGCGGGCCCCGAGCTGGACTGGATCACCGGGCGCCTGACGGCCGGTTCCCGGATCCTCGACGTCGGGTGCGGCTCCGGTGCCCCGGTGACCCGGCACCTGGCAGCCTCCTTCGAGGTCACCGGCATCGACATCAGCTCCGGGATGATCGCCCTGGCCCGGAAGAATGCCCCGGCCGCCGGGTTCGTCACCGGCGACGTCATGGAGATCGACTTCCCCGCCGGCGGCTTCGATGGGATCGTCAGCTTCTACGCCGTCTTCCACATCTCGAGGGAATTCCACCTGGACCTCTTTCGTCGATTCGCCCGGTGGCTGCGGCCGGGCGGCCTCCTCCTGGTCACCCTGGCCGAGAAGGACGACGGCCCCGGCTACACGGAGGAAGCCTTCTTCGGCGAGACCATGTACTGGAGCAACTTCGGCCCCTCGACCTACCGGAAGCTCCTGGCCGAGGCGGGATTCCGGATCGAGCGCGAAGGGGTGGTCCGCGGCGGTTACGACGGTGTCGAGGCGCAGGAGGAGGTTCATCCGATCTACCTCGCCGCAAGGGCGGCCAACCAGCCCCCTGCCGGCCCAAGCTGAGGGAAACGACATGGAACGACGCGACCTGACGGGCACGCCGGACGGCGTGTCCGTGATCACCCTGGGGACCATGCTCTTCGGCCGCCCCGTCCCCGGGCCGGACGCCATCGACCTGGTGCACGCGGCCCTCGACCTCGGCGTCAACCTCTTCGACACCGCCGACATCTACGAGGGCTACGACCGCTACCTGGGCTCGCCGGGCGGCGTGGCCGAGGTGATCCTGGGCGAGGCCCTGCGAGGGCGGCGCGACCGGGCCTTCATCACGACCAAGGTGGGCAATCCCGTCGGCAGCGGTCCGGACGGGGGCCACCCGGCCGGCGCCGACTACTCCGGCACCGGTCTGGGCTCGGCCCACGTGGAACAGCAGATCGACGCCAGCCTGCGGCGCCTGCAGACCGACTACGTGGACTACTACCTGCTGCACATCGCCGACGCGGAGACGCCGCTGGAGGAGACTCTCGCCGCCGTCGACCGGATCGTCGCGGCCGGCAAGGTGCGGCACTGGGGGTTCTCCAACTTCGACGCGGACCAGATCGAGGCGATGCTCGACCTCTGCCGCGGCGGGGCGGCGCCGCTCCCGGTGATGGCCCAGCCCCAGTACAACTGGCTGGAGCGGGACCTCGAGTCCGGGTACCTGCCCGTCTGCCAGCGGGCCGGCATCGCCATCACCCCCTACCGGCCGCTGGCCGGCGGCCTGCTGAGCGGCAAGTACCGGCGAGGCAGCGCGCCTCCGGCCGGCAGCCGCGCCTCGGAGTCGGCCTGGATCGACGAGGACGGCATCCCCTACGAACAGCTGGAGCCGTTCCACGAGGAGGCGGCCGCCGCGGGGGTGGCGCCGGCGTGCTACGCGGTGCGCTGGCTGCTCGGCCGGCCGGGCGTGGTCTCGGTGGTGGCCGGGGTCAAGTCCCCGGCGCAGCTCGAGGAGCTGGCCGCCTGCGTGCGGTAGCCCGGGCATGGGCGTGCGCGTAGACTGCCAGACCCACGTCATCCCCCGGGAGTACGCGGAGGTCCTGGCGCGCAACCCCGAGTGGCCTCGGACCGTGATCGACGGCGACCGCTACGTCCTCACCTACGGGGACGCCCAGACCTTCGTCATGGAGGACGAGGCCTACAGCCTCGAGCGCAAGCTGCGCCACATGGACCAGGCCGGCGTCGACGTGAGCGCCCTGAGCGTGAACATGCCCGGCCCGGAGAACCTGGCGCCGGAGCTGGCGGTCCCGGCCGCCCGCGCCGCCAACGACGGCCTGGCCGAAGCCGCGGCCCTGCACCCGGACCGCTTCGTCGGCCTCGCGTGCCTGCCCTGGCAGGAGACGGCGGACGCGCTAACGGAGCTGGAGCGCGCCGTCGTCACCCTCGGCCACCGGGGGGTGATGCTCTACTCGCACATCACCGGCGTCCAGGTCGACGACCCGGCCCTGGACCCGCTCTACGCTCGCATCTCCGAGCTGGGGGTGCCGGTGGTCCTGCATCCGAGCGTCCCGACCTGGGGCGGCGCCATCCGGCGGCACTCCATGATCCCCATGGCGGGCCTGATGGTGCACCAGAGCTTCGCCACCCTGCAGCTGATCCTCGGCGGCGTCCTCGAGCGCCATCCCCGGCTGAAAGTGGTGCAGCCCCACTGCGGCGGGGTGCTGCCCTACCTGTGGGGGCGGGTCGTGCACCAGACCGACACCATGGGCCGCGGCCGGGAGAGCATCAGCCAGCCCGTGGGCGCCTACTACGACCGGGTCTACCTCGACGTCGTCTCCCCCTCGCCGCTGGCCCTCAAGCTGGCGTACGACTTCGCCGGCAGCGGCCGCCTGCTCTTCGCCAGCGACCATCCGTGGGTCCGCATAGAGGTGCTGAGCCGGCTCGTGGAAGAGCTGGACATCCCCGCCGGGGAGAAGGACCGCATCTTCGGGGGCAACGCCTGCGCCCTGCTCGGCATCGAGTAGAGCAATGCGCTTTGCGCTTTCCGCACTTCTGTTGTTGGCGGGTCCAGTTGGTGCCTTTGCCCTGACCTGGGAATTCGACGACGGCTCCACTTGGGGCTGGGCCGCCCGGCCAACGGTTCCTCCCATGAATCGGGAAGGCACCAACGCCCCACTACACAGCGAAATCGTCGATGGCGTCTGGCGCCTGGCGCTGGTACCCGGCCAGTACCCCATGGTTCAGTTGATCTCGCCGGTGGTCGGCGAAGACTCGGCCCTCTTCGACCGCCTCACCCTGCGAATGCGCTTCATCCACCACAGCCCCATCGAGGGGCACCTCTGGATGCACTGGTCCAATGTCAAGTACAACCGCCGCACCGACTGGAGCGTGAATGAAGCGAGATTCAGCGAGGAACGCCGTCAACTCTATCCCATCGAATGGGAAGAGATCACCGTCGATCTGCGCGCCCTGGCCGAAGCAGGTCCGGCGGTCCGGGACTATCCGGCCACCTGGGAGGATACCCTCTTCAATTTCCATCTGACCATGTGGGGCTCTCGGGACGTGGACAACTATCCCACCTTCCTGGAGATAGACAGCATCCAGCTCACAGGAGCCGAAGAGTCGGCGCAGGGGGAACTGGTCCCCAGGGAAATCGCGGTGGAGGTGGGCCCTCCCGGCACGTTGTTCGCCGCCCTCGACTTCAACTCCCTCGGAGGCCCCATCAGGCGGTGGCATGGCGGTGCGTTGGGCGACATCGACGACGATGGCGACACGGATCTCGCAGCGGCCTGGGTACGCCACATGGACGGCGAAGCACAAATAGGCTGGCTCATGGCCTCCAACGACGGGCTGGGCCGCTTTGAGCCCACCCAGGAGATTTCCCTCTCGGCCTCCGCCTTCTGGAATGACCCCTATGGACTCGTCAGCCTTCGGGGAGGCGACTTCGATGGCGGTGGACTCCTGGACCTGGTCGTCAACAAAGGCCGGTTCGTGGAAGTGTGGTACAACTGGGGAGACGGATTCGATCCCACCTTGGAACTGGCCAAGGTCTCGGTTCTCGGCCTGGCCGATGGGGATGGTGACGGCCACTTGGATCTGTTGGTCGTGGGGCGTGACGGCGAGTCGTCCTACGTGACCCTTTGGAGCAGCGAAGGCCACGGCCTCTTCGGTAGCGACAGACTCGTCTACGACAGCGAGGAGATGAGCCCCTGGCTGCCCCCCGGACAACCCCTGGGCGAAGCCGCCGTCCTGATGTGGAGGCAACCCTGCGCGCAGAGGCTCTGCTACCCCCGAGTCTTGACACTGACACGGCCGTGGGCAGCCGTTCAGGAACCCCCGCTCGTTGTGGAAGCTCCGGTCCATCCCTCCGTGCTGGCCGACTTCGACGGCGATGGGATGGTGGACCTGCTCGGATCCCCCGAGCGCATTGCGACGAACTTCGGCACCAGGGGCCATGGTCTGGCCCTGTGGCTTCTGGATGACTCGGGCGGGTTGACGCGCCACTCCCTGCTCGACTGGAAGGTGCTCTCGACAGGCCTGGCCACCGCTGATCTCAACGGCGATGGACTCACGGACATAGCGATGGTCGCCGGCAACCTGCCCGTCGGTCCGGCCCTGATGGTCTGGCTCGGCCGGGCCGGCGACATACCCGCTTTCGAAGGCTGGTACCCCCTGTCCGGAGAGGGTGGTCAGATCCTCACCGGCGATGTCACCGGCGATGGCGACACTGATCTGGCCGTGCTGGGAAAGAGCGCCGGGAGCGACCTCGGCGGCGTCTTCGTCTTCATCAACCAGGGCACGGCCAGCGCCGTGGCCGGCGAGACGGCAACCACGCCAACGGCCTTTGTCCTCGGTGCCAACTACCCCAACCCGTTCAACCCCGCTACAACCATCCCCCTGGCCGTCCCCGACGGCGCCAGGAACGTGGACCTGGCGATCTGCAACGTCCTGGGACAGCCGTTGCGCCAGCTGTGGACGGGTCCCCTGCCAGCCGGCGAACACGAGTTTACGTGGGATGGCCGGGATGCGCGGGCCCGACCCGTCGCCGCCGGAGTCTACATGTACCGGTTGCAGGTGGACGAGCAGACGCGCGCCCGCAAGATGGTCAAGCTCGAGTAGCCATGACGATCACCATCGACAGCGACCAGCGCCGGAGACTGCTGCGGGACGGGTTCTGCCTGTTCGAGCAGGTCCTCGACGGCGAGCTGCTCGACCGGACCCGCACGATCGCCGACGGCCTGCTCGACCGGCAGCCGCCCGAGCACTTCGAGCAGCAGAAGTCGACGGGCAGCATGATCTCCGTGTACGACGACCCGGCTTTCGCCGAGCTGGTGAGCTGCCCCGCCGCCATCGACGCACTGGGCGGCCTCGGCTTCCCGCGGCCGAAGTGGTGGTCGGGGTTCGTCATCAGCAAGCCGGCCCACTCCCCGCCCCTGTTCTGGCACCAGGACTGGTGGGGCTGGAACCACCCTGTCAGCTACGGAGACCCGGTGCCGCAGCAGCTCTTCCTGATGTACTACACGGTCGACACCGCCCCGGGCAACGGCTGCCTGCGCCTGATCCCGGGATCGCACCTCGAGCGCCATCCCCTGCACGACGCGGCTCCCAACGCCCACACGAACGCCCTGCGGGAGATGGAGGACCCTCGCAGCCCGGTCTACCAGGCCGTGGAGGAAGCCGTCGACGTGCCGGTGCGGGCCGGCGACCTCGTGATCGGGGACTCGCGGCTGCTGCACTCGGCCCACGCCAACGACTCCGCCCAACGCCGCACCGTCATCACCCTGTGGTACTTCCCCGCCTTCGACCAGCTTCCCGAGTCGATCCGGTCCTACATCTTCGCCGAACGGATGATCGACGCCTGGCCGGCCGAGACGCGCCGCAGCATCGCCCACCTGCTTCCGGAGTACGACGGCGGTGCCCGGCCGATCGAGTGGAACCGCGTCCCCGGTCCCGCCCTGAGCGCCGGGCACAGCGGCCTTCGGCGATGAACTCGATCTCCGAGCGCACCCGGCGCTTTCACCGCGATCACCCCATCGCCGACCTGCTCGCCCTCAACCTCTCCCATCCCCGTTTCACCATCGCCGACATCGACCTCGGCCAGAGGGACGAGAGCTCCTGCCGCGGCGACTTCCCCAAGTTCCGGGACTGGGGCCTGAAGGTGGCGATGTGCAAGGGGGGGGCCGCGGTGCCGGAGATGAACTTCGCCCCCAAGTGGCTGGAGGACCCCACCTTCCGGCCCGGCCGCCCCGACAGCGAGCCGATGTACCTCAGCCTCGCCATCAACAGCCCGACCCTGCTCTGCCTGGCGGTGCTCGACCGCTTCCTGTGCAACGTCGAGGAGAACCCCGACAAAGTGATCCTGGTACGCACCGCCGCCGACCTCGACCGCGCCCTGAGCGACCCCGAGCGCATCGCCGTGCTCATGGGGGCCAACCGCAGCGACTGGTTCGGCGACAGCCCGGGGGCCCTGCGCCAGTTCGCCCGCCTCGGCCTGCGCATGGTCACCATCGGCCAGGCGACGCGCGAGCTGGGCTGGGACGTCTCCGGCGAGCTGCGCTCCGGGGGGCGCATGACCGCCCTCGGGGTGCGCATGATCGAGGAGATGAACCGCCGCGGCATCCTCATCGACCTGGCCCACACCAACGACCCCTGCGCCCTCGACGCCATCGAGGTTTCGGAGAGACCGGTGATCGACACCCACTCGGGCCCGCGCGCCCTCGAGGAGGACCCGAGTCCGCGCAGCACCTCCGACGAGGTCATGAAGGCCCTGGCGGAGAAGGGGGGCCTCCTCGGCATCATGCCGCCCATCGCGCGGCCCCACGGCGACGCCCCGTACGAGTCGATCGACGACGGAGAGATGGAGGAGACCCTGAAGCAGATCCGCTACGCCGTCGACCTGATGGGAGCCGCCCACGTCGGCATCGGCACCCACTTCAACTCGGCGGTCCTGCCCTGGATCACCGAGGCGCTGCTCGAGGACGGCTTCTCCGAGGAGGACACGGCGAAGATCATGGGGGGCAACTACCTGCGGGTGCTCCGCCAGGTGTTGCCGGCGTGAGGTGTATCGATTGGTGAAGAAAGACTGGCGAGCCGAGCAGTTCCGCTGTCTCGTCGCCCTCGGCGAGAGCACCACCGCGGGCGGCTGGAGCACCTCCCCCGAGCGCTGCTGGGTCGCCGTCCTCGGCGCCCTCATCAACGACTTCCAGGAGAGGCCGGTGCGGGTGGTGAACTCCGGGATCGGCGCCAACGTCATCTCGACCCGCAGCCCCTCCTACGACGCCAGCGGCAAGCCCGCCGCCGCCGAGCGCCTGGAGAAGCACGTCCTCGCCCACGACCCCGACCTGCTGATCATCTCCTACGGCCTCAACGACGCCCGCGGCGGCACGCCGCTGCCGCAGTTCCGCGAGGACCTCGCCCTGCTCGTGCAGCGCGTGCGCGAGCACGGGGACCCGCTCATCGTGCTTCCCGGCCCGTACTTCATGACCGACTTCACCGTCGGAGGGCGGGACTGGATCCACGCCGACCTGCCGCTCTTCAAGAGCTTCAACACCGCCACCGCCGAGTTAGCCGCGGAGTTGGGCTGCCTCCACGTCGACCTGCTGGAAGCCAGCGGCGAGGCGCCCTGGACGGTCCACCACGACGGCGTGCACCAGAACGACCTCGGCCACCGGCTGGTGGCCAACCGCATCTTCGAGGTCCTGGCGCAGAGCTGCTCCTGCCTGGCGAGGAAGACCCGGGAGGCGGAGCGACACAGCCCGAGGTGGCGGGACGAGTCGACCCTGCAGTCCGACTACGGACACTGAGCCATGTACCGGATCCTCGTGGCCGAGTGCATGCAGGAGGTCTCCTCCTTCAATCCGGTGGAGACCCGGTACGAGCACTTCCACGTCCGACGGGGGGAGGAGCTGTTCGCCCGCCACCGCGGCGTCGAGTCCTATGTGAGCGGGGCCCTCCAGGTCTTCGAGGCGCGTCCCGACGTGGAGGCGGTGCCGCTGTGGGGCGCCGACGCCTGCTCCTCCGGCCTGCTGGTGCAGGAGGACTTCGAGCGGCTGGCCGCAGAACTCCTCGACGCCGTGGAGCGGCACCGCCACGGCGCCGACGGCTTCTACTTCGTCCTCCACGGCGCCATGGGCGCCACCGGCGACCTCGACCCGGAGGGATACCTGCTGCAGGAGGTGCGGCGTCTCGTTGGCCCGGACCTGCCCCTCGTCATCTCTCTCGACCTGCACGGCATCCTCACGCGGCGCATGCTGGAGCACTGCGACGCCCTCACCCTGCTGCACACCTACCCCCACGTCGACTTCGTCGACACCGGCGCCCGCGCCGCCCGCCTGCTGCTGCGCATCCTCGACGAGGGCCTGCGCCCCGTCACGGCCCGGGTCACGGTTCCCGTGCTGGTCCGCGGCGACGAGCTGATCACCGAGACCGGCATCTACCGCGAGTCGATCCGCCGGGCCCAGGAGCTGGAGCGCTCGGGGACGGCCCTGGCCGCGGGCATGATGATCGGCAACCCCTTCACCGACGTGCCCGAGCTGTGCTCGCAGAGCGTGGTGATCACCGACGGCGACCCCGAGGCCGCGGAGCGGGAGGCGCTGGAGCTGGCGCGCGGGTTCTGGCCCCACCGCGGCCGAATGCAGGCGCCGCTCGTCAGCGTGGAGGAAGCGATCGCGCAGGCACGGGACCTGGAGGGCACGGCGATCTTCGCCGATGCCGCCGACGCCACCAGCTCCGGGGCCAGCGGCGACAGCAACTTCATCCTCGCGGCGTTGGTGGAGGCGGGATACGAGAGCCGCGTGCTCGCCCCCCTCGTCGATCCGCCGGGGGTCCGGCGCGCCTTCGAGGTCGGCGTCGGCAACTCCGGCCGCTTCTCCCTGGGCGGTGCCCTCGACCCCCGCTT
This sequence comes from Gemmatimonadaceae bacterium, assembly GCA_026706075.1. Taxonomy (GTDB): domain Bacteria; phylum Latescibacterota; class UBA2968; order UBA8231; family UBA8231; genus UBA8231. The sequence goes on along the minus strand of JAPOZM010000023.1, from coordinate 3,586 downwards.
CACGCCGCTGCAGGTAGAGGCAACGGTCACCATGGTGCGCACCGGCGACTACCCCTTCGAGTCCTGGGGCACCCGGCAGGACGCCGGCGACACGGCCCTGCTCCAGGCCGGCGGCATGACCGTCGTCGTCACCTCGCTGCCGGTCTACCTCTTCGACCGCTCCCTCTTCCTGGCCCACGGCTGCGATCCTCGGCTATTCGACATCGTGGTGGTGAAGTCCCCCCACTGCCAGGAGCGCTTCTTCACCGCCTGGGCCGCGGCGAACTTCAACATCGACGCCCCCGGATCGACGAGCGCCAATCTACCGAGCCTCGGCCACACCGTCTGCCGGCGGCCCATGTATCCGCTCGACGAGGATGTGTGTTTCGAGCCGCGGGCGGAGGTGTTCTCGCGCCGGGGACGGGAACCTACATGAAGCTCAGTGCGCCACAGGAAACCTGGCCCCGACGTCAGGGCCGGAACCAGACATGAACCTCGGGTGCCTCACACGTAACCTCACGCCGACGTTCGAGCCGGATGCAGGGCGCCCGGCCAAGGGAAGGTGATCCCATGCTTCGCGTCGCCATCGCCGGCTGCCACCGCCAGATCCTGCGCCAGCCGGGGAGCCACAACTTCGCCTCCGCCTTCCACGACAACCCGGAGACCGCCGTCGCCGGGGTCTTCGACTACGGCGCCGAGGAACGCGCCGGGTTCGTCGAGTGCTGGCGCGACGTCTGGGGAGAGGTGCCGGCCTTCGACGACTACGGCCGGATGCTCGACGAGGTGAGGCCCGACATCGTCTGCATCGCCACGCGGCAGACGATGCACGCCGACCAGATCGAGCAGGCGGTCGCCGCCGGGGTGCGAGGGATCCTGTGCGACAAGCCGCTGGTGACCCGCCTCGCCGAGCTGGACCGCGTCGCCGCCGCCTGCGAGAGCACGCCCCTGGCCTTCGCCCTCGACCGGCGCTGGAACCCCGCCTACCACGCCCTCGGCTCGGCCCTTGAGGCCAGGCCGGTGGGCGAGATCACCAGCATCACGGCGTACGGCCTCTCCAACACGATCAACCACGGCTGCCACGCGTACGACGCCCTGCTCATGCTCCTCGGCGACCCCGAGCCCGCCTGGGTCAGCGGCTTCCTCGACCCGGGCGACCCGGGGGACGAGCGCCGCCTCAGCGATCCGCCCTGCCGCGCGCAGATCGGCCTGCCCGACGGCGTCCACGCATACGTCACCTGCGACGGGCCGAGGGGCCTCGCCTTCGAGATCGCCGGCGAGGGCGGGCGGATCTCCGTCTACTCGGACGCCGAGGCCGCCCGCATCCACACGGACGAATCCCAAGAGCCGATCCCCCTGCCGCCCAAGGCCGAGGGCTGGCCCGCCGGCGCGGGCATGGTCGCCGACCTCGTGCGGGCCGTGAAGGAGGAGGGGCGCACCGCCTGCGACGTCCCCCAGGCCCGGCGCGCCACCGAGATCGGCTTCGCCATCTGGTCCTCGTCGCAGCGGGACGGGTCGCGGGTGCGGCTGCCGGCGGACGACCGCGCCCTGCGCGTGGAGTCCTATCCATGGGGGAACGAGGCGCCGGCGTAGGAGGCGCACCATGACGGAGATCGCACCACTCGATCGCTTCCATCTCCCCCAGGCCCTGGAGCTCGTCAACGGCCATCTCGGCGCGGCGATGCCCGGGTGGAGCCTGACCCCCGACTACCTCTGGGGGTGCCTGCACAGGGAGCCCCAGGAATCCGTGACCGACCCCTGGGTCGTCGAGAGAAGGTCGATCGTCGGGATCGTCAAGGACCGCGTCTGCGCCGCGGCGCATCTCCGCCGATACGGCGAAGAGACGCCCTGGAAGGGAGTCGGGGAGATCGGCTGGATCCTGTTCTGGCCGGGAGAGCGCGAGGCGGGGGCAGCGGTCATGGCCGAGTGCCGGCGCCAGATGGAGGCCTGGCAGGTAGCGGAGGAGCGGGCTTCCGGTTCCCTGCCGGTTCCTGGTCTGGTGGGAATACCGGATGTCTGGCCGCACATAGGCGGTCTGCTGGAGGAGTTCGGCTATTCGGCCAAGGAGGAAGTCGACGAGTCGCTCTATGCCGGCACGCTGGATGGTATCCCCGCGCCTGGTGAGGCGCCGGCGGAAGGTGTGACCATGCACCGCGAAATGGGGAGGTTCGGCACGCGGTTCGCCGCCCGCCTCGAAGGACAGGAGATCTCGGAGTGTGAGTGTATTGCAGATCTCACCGAAGGCGGCCAGTTGCCTTCCTTGGCCGGATGGGCCGAGCTCTTCGAGATCCAGACGAGCGAAGCGATGAGGAATCGGGGAGTCGGTTCGTGGGTCGTCCGCCACGTCGTCGAGTGGCTGAGGCTGGGCCGGTACGATCGTATCGTGGTGCCGGTTGCGCGTGAGGACGAACAGGCTGGCGCAGGGAGGTTCTACATGCGGTTCGGATGGACGCCGCTGGTGCGGCAGAGGCGGGCTGGAGACGAGCATTAGAATCGAGAGACTCAGCGGCTGGAAAGAGACGTCGGCACATGACACCCAACTTCGACGACTACGCGGACACGATACGCTCGCTCCCGCCCACCCCCGAAGAAAACGACGTGCTCAACAGCCGCTTCCTGTTGGGGAGTGAGGACCGCCTGGAGGTCTACTACGCACCCCTCCATGGCATCACCGCCAGTGCGCGAGTGGTCATCGTCGGTCTCACGCCCGGCAAATCGCAAATGCTGAAGGCATTCCAGGCAGCCCGGACGCTGCTCTCCCAGGGGTGGCGTCCACCGCGGATATTCGACGAGATCCGACGGCGTATGGCGTTCGCAGGCCCGATGAGGACGAATCTCATCACAATGCTCGACAAGATCGGCGTGGCCGAACGTCTCGATCTCCCGACTACTGCCGCGCTGTTCGACGATGCATCCGGGTACCTTCACTCCACGTCCGCACTACGCTATCCCGTCCTCAAGAACGGGCAGAACTACAGCGGCACCCCGAACATCGACAACTCGCGGTTTCTCTCGGACATCACCAAGGCCAACCTGCTGCCCGAGCTTCAACAGCATCCCAATGCACTGATTGTCCCCCTTGGGCGCGCCGTGGAAAGGGCCCTCGCCCATCTCGACCTCGACTGCTCTCGCAGGACACTCTGGGGCTTCCCGCACCCTTCCGGCGGCAACGGCCATCGCGTCGCCCAGTTCAAGTCGGAGTACCGCCAACTCCGCACGGCGGTGAGCGATTGGTAGACGCAGATCCCCGTCGGCCGTTAGATCAGCTACCGCGACCGGAGACGAGCATGAGACTCGACAGGCTCAGCGAGCACATCGGCGCCGAGGTCAGCGGGGTCGACATCGCCTCCCCCATCGACGGCGGCACCCTCTCCCTCCTGCGCGACGCCTTCCACCGGCACTCGGTCCTCGTCTTCCGCGGCCAGCAGATCAGCGACGAGCAGCAGGTCGCTTTCAGCGAGGGCTTCGGCCCCCTCGAGATGACGATCCCCAGCGACCCCATCGGCGACGGCGGACCGGTCGGGGTGATCAGCAACGTCGACGACAGGGGGAAGTTGATCCCCCTCGACGACCGGCGCATGCTCTACCAGAAGGGGAACGGCCTGTGGCA
>JAPOZM010000028.1 GCA_026706075.1 Gemmatimonadaceae bacterium | reverse complement strand
TCGAGGCGCAGCATGCCCTCGGTGAAGGTGAAGTAGGGCTCGGCGTTGAAGCTCAGGGGCACGATCACCAGGATCGGCGCCACCAGGAAGGCGAAGACCGCCGCGCAGAAGCCGAGGTAGAGGTAACGGCCCATCAGCCCAGCCTCATGCCCTCGACCCCCACGAGGCGGTCGTAGAGCCGGTAGAGGACCATGACGCAGACCAGCAGGAGGCCGCCGAGGGCGGCGGCGAGGGGCCAGTTGAGGGAGGTCTGCATGTGGTAGGCGATCATGTTGGAGATCAGCTGGCCGCGGCTGCCGCCGACCAGGGCCGGGGTGATGTAGTAGCCGATGGCGAGGATGAAGACCAGCAGCGAGCCGGCGCCCACCCCGGGCAGGGTCTGTGGCCAGTAGACGCGCAGGAAGGCCTGCACCGGGCCGGCGCCGAGGGAGGCGGCGGCGCTCATCTGCACCGGCGGGATGGAGCGCATGATCGAGTACAGGGGCAGGACCATGAAGGGCAGGAGCACGTGGGTCATGGCCACGAAGGTGCCGGTCATGTTGTAGACCAGGGCGAGCCGGCCGTCGTCGCCGATCAGCCCGAGGGCCACGAGAGCGTCGTTGAGGACCCCCTGGTTCTGGAGCAGGACGATCCACGAGGTGGTGCGCACCAGCAGGGACGTCCAGAACGGGACCAGCACCAGGGCCAGCAGCAGGTGGGCGCGCTTCGGCGGCGCGTGGGCGATCAGGTGGGCCACGGGGTAGCCGAGGAGCAGGCACAGGCCGGTGATGCCGAGGCTCACCAGCAGGGTCCGCCCCAGGAGGGCCACGTAGATGCGGCGCTGCTCCGGCTGGCGGGCGACCGAGCCGTCGGGCAGCCGCCGCAGGTCGAGGGCGTTGAGGTAGTGCCGCGCGGTGATCCGCTCCCCGGCGCTGCGCAGGGCGTGCCAGGTCGCGGGGTCTCCCCAGGCCTCGTCGGCGCCGATCATCGCCTCGCGCCAGGGCCCCTCGTCGACGCGCTGCAGCTTGCGGGCGCTGCGCGTCAGGACGCTGCGCAGGCCCCCCTGGACGCGGTTGACGCGGGTCGCCACCTGGCCGAGGGTGCGGTCCGCCCGCGCCTTCACCAGCTCCCGCGCCGCCGCCTCGAACACCGCCTCGGCGGGAGGCTCCTGACAGTCCCAGTCGCGCAGCAGATCGAGCGTCTCGGGCAGGACATCGGCCACCACGGGGTCGTAGACGCTGCGCACCAGCATCGTCCCCAGGGGGGCGATGAAGGTCAGGCCGATGAAGGCCAGAAGGGGCAGAACCAGCCCCGCGGCGCGCAGCCGGGGGCGGAGGTTGGAGACCACTCTCATGAGAGGCCGCGGTCCCTCCTGCTCTGGTCGATCTCCGCTGCGACCGCCGCGTCCTCGGGTATTCCTTCCTCCTCGGCCCGCCTCCGCACACGGCTCACCCCGGCCGAGAAGAGCGCCCGACGAACCTCGCGCAAGGAATCCTCCACGGTCTCCTGCGAGACGCTGATCATCAGGGCCGAGGGCTTGCCTTCCCGGGTGATGACCAGCTTCCGCTCATCGGCCAGCTTCTGCCAGAGTTCCCGGGTATTGTTGAGATCCTTCGCCGCCAGGTAGTGCATGCGTGGCTCCCTACTCGTCGCCCGTCAGGACTCGAAGGTACTCGTGGTACGCGTAGGCGCGCCCTCGCCGCCGGCCGGTGATCTCGCGGAGGACACCGAGATCTTCCAGCAGTGCCATCGCCTTGCGTGTCGGCGGGGCCGTCATGCCAAGCAGTCTGGAGGCCCCGGGAACGGTGACGACCGGATTGCAGGGCAGCAGATCGAGTAACTGGATGGCGGCTACGGTCGACCGTCCGGAGTCGATCGTGCGCCTTTGGTCGCGCCCCACGACAGCATGGAGCGCCTGCGCAACGCGGACTCCGTCCTCGGCTGCCTCGCGTACGGAGGCCAGGAAGAACCCGGTCCAGCCCTCCCAGTCTCCGTCGCTGCGAACGGCCGACAACCGGGCGTAGTACTCCTGCTGCTCACGCCTGAAGGCCAGGCTGATGTAGAGCAGGGGCTGCTCCAGCAGATCCCAGTGCTCGACGAGCAGCGCGATCAGGAGTCGGCCGATGCGGCCGTTGCCATCGAGGAACGGGTGGATCGTCTCGAACTGCGCATGGGCGAGACCGATCCGAACCAGAGGCGGCAGACCGCCATCTTCATGCAGCCACCGCTCCAGCGCCGCCAGGGCGTCGGGGACGGCCTCGGGCGGCGGCGGGACGAATCGGGCGTTCCCAGGCCGGCTGCCGCCGATCCAGTTTTGCGATCGGCGGAGCTCGCCGGGCCGTTTGTCCTCACCGCGGACACCGCGCATCAGGATGCGGTGCGAGTCGCACAACAGGCGGATGCTCAGCGGCAGAGCCCCGGGGGCCGCGATCTGTCCCCGGGCGTGAGCGAGGGCATCCACGTAGTTGCAGACCTCGCGGACATCGTCTGGACGCTCGCTCTGTTCCGTGGCCTCGAAGGCGAGAACGTCGGGGAGGGTGGCCTGCGTCCCTTCGATCTGCGAGGTGACCACCGCCTCCTTGCGAACGAATCCGTAGATGAACCACTCGGTGCTCGGCACCATCGTTCCCGCCACCGACAGACGAGCCAGGGCCGTCCGAGCGGCAGCGTGGAGCTCCGCCGTGTGGCTGTCCATCGCCAGGGGAGGATTGGCCGGAGGGAGTGGGTGCGGCACGAACACCCGAACCTCTTCTCCCAACGTGCGGGTGACGCGGTACTGACCAGTCTGGCGAGGCATTCTAAGAAACGGTCCTTTCCCAAGCTCAGGGATTAGGAAAGGATCGCTTCTTTGTCAAGATGCTCGCCAGTCAGGTGCTGAAGCCAGGCTGTCGGGAAAGTTCTGCTTGAGATAGGTGGATTTGCCCGTCTTCCGCGGTCCCCACAAGAAGGCCGACTGCCGGTCGGGCAGATCGATCCTCAAGCGGGGGGATACTGGGCCATTTTGCTGACTTGTCTTCCCTAACGGTCGGCTTTTTTTGGAAGCTACTCCAAAATGGTCAAGCCCCCAATGCCACTCCCTTCCCGCTCACCGCGCCAGGCAGGTGCTGAAGCGCTCGTTCATCTCGTCGCCGTGCCCACGCGCCCCCCCACGGCAGCACGGCCGCGCGAATCAGGCGTCGACCTTGACCCGTCCCCGCCGCTCGGAACACTCGCGAATCACGATGTTCACGTCCCGCCCCAAAGCCGTCAGGGGGCGAAAAAGCCGCTCCATCGAGTACTCTCGGAAGCTCCCCCGCAGCGGCCGCGACACATCGGGGTGGGACAGCCCGAGCAACCTCGCCGCCTCGACCTGTTTCAGCCCGCGCTGGCGGAAGAACGAGTGTATTCCTCCGCGAATCGAAGGCCTCACCTAGCTTCCGGATCGCCGAAGCGATGGGGTACTGCCCAAGCTATGCGGTGATTCTGGATCTGATGTTCGATGACACGTGAAGAAACACCGAACTCATCGGCCAACTCGTCTATGGCGTCACCGTCCACGGTGCGGCCGGGTATCCTCTCCCGCAAGCCCGACGCTGGCGCCAGGAACTCGGCCGCGAAGGCGCGGTTGCGCTGTTGACGCTCCGAGTTTGCTCTCGTGAGCAGCGTATCCGTCCCGGGCGATGCCAGCACTTCCGCCAGGGCGCGGCAGAAGTGGAAGCGCCTGCTCCGCTCTCCAAGCTGACGGAATCCGAAGGCGGGGTTCCGCTCTTCGTCCAGGGTGACCACGCCGTCGACCAGGGGCGCGGCGCGAAGATCTACCGGCTTGTTGACTCGCTCCAGCAGTTCCGAACCTTCGCCAATGACTCCGGCCACTCCTGACATGCTGGCCAGCGGCTCCCCGTCGAGTTCCAGCGCCCAACGCAACTGCCCCGCCATTTCATAGCCCGCCTCCCAAGGAGGAACCACCTCCTGAGAAGGACTGCTGGTAGAGCCGTAGTCAGGACGGTTCTCTCGAGCAATTCGTCCCAGCCCCTCAAGGCGGAGTCCGTTGGACCTGGCCTCGGCCATGGCCCCCGAAATGGCGGAACATCCTTCGAGCACCCTCTGTGGATCGAGAGCGGCTACCGCCTCTTCGAGCACTACCCCGCTCAACCTCTCAGCGAGTTCAAGCACCAGTGCTCGCCCATCGTCATCGAGGGCGTACGGATCCCAGCCAAGCCCGGCCGCAACCGCGCAGAACTCCGCCTCCTCTACGTCAGCCTCCTGAATGGCCTTCCACTCCTGCTGCAGGAACGTCTCTTCGATCCCGAGAGATACCAGCCGCCGAATCACCTGATCGACGATGCCGGAACAGGCTTCCCGGAACTCGCCGCTGTCGATCCGGGCTTCCCCTTGTCCCAGAAACTCCACCCTGGTCCATGGAGATGGCCCGCCCTTCCAGGCGAGATGGGTCCATCCACCCGAGGAGAACATCTCCAAGTTGGGAAAGGCATACCCCTCCCGGCCGCCGCCAAGTACATGCCGGCGGCGAAAGTCGCGGTCGTCTTCCTTGGCCGGATTGTTGACTTCCCGCATAAGGAACCACCAGTTCGTCGCCAACCACTCCGCCAGCGGATAGAGCGGGACATACACGAATTCGCGCACGGTCTTTGCCCGTGCGTCGAGTACGCGCGTAACAGCCGATTCGCCGGCGGCAATCCGCAGAGACGCCCAGGTCGCGGACAACTCCGGTCCATGGACCCCCTCCGCATCAACCCAGTCAATCTCGAACTTGAGCTTCTGCATAGATCACCTCGATGCCGTCCGGCCACTCCTCCCGGTCCAGCGGGTAACCCTTGTAGGATCCCGATCCCCGGTTCACAAGCCGGCCTTCGAAGACGAGATCGCCATGTTTGTACCACACATAGCGTGGGAAGCCTCCTTCCCAGGGTGCTCCCGTGGCGCCCCTGCGAATGGCACTGCGCAGCCACTCAGAGACCACCTCCTGGTCCTTGATTTCCCGGGGGCAACAGGAAGCGTCACTCCGCAGGCGGGGCTGTCCCGCGAAGCTGGGAAAGTCCTTGTGTTCCGGACTGCCCTCGTACCAGACCCGCTCGGCCAGGCTCTGCAGGTCGGTGCCTCGTGGCACGCAGACGTCCCGTCTACGAGGCCGCCTGCGTCGGGGGGCGCGCACGATCCGCTGTCCTCACCGCGCCAGCCAGGTGCTGAAGCGCTCGTTCATCTCGTCGCCGTGGTCGCTCCACCACTCCCAGTTGTTGTGCAGGGCGCGGCTGACGTTCTGCTCGCTCGTGGGCATGTGGGGGTTCATCTCCACGCCCTTCTCGGCGTGGGTTGAGATCAGGGGCATGGCCGATTTGCGCGTGGGACTGTAGGCGATGTAGCGGCCCACGTCGGCGATGGCGCGGGAGGTGGAGGCGAAGTGGACGAACCTGCGCGCCGCCTCCAGCCGGGGGGTGCCGGCGACGATGGCGAGACCCCCCGTGTCCAGGACCTGGCCGTCCCATACGATGACGAAGGGCTGGTCCTCCAGGACCTGGGCGTTGAAGATGCGGCCGTTGTAGGCAGTGGTCATCACCACCTCGCCGTCGGCCAGCATCTGCGGCGGCTGGGCCCCGGCCTCCCACCAGATGATCTGGTCCTTGATGGTGTCGAGCTTGCGGAAGGCGCGGTCCACGCCCTCCGGGGTGTCGAGGATGGCGTAGACGCTGTCGAGCGAGACGCCGTCGGCGATGAGGGCGAACTCCAGGTTGACCAGGGGGGAGCGGCGCATGCCGCGGCGGCCGGGGAACTTCTCCAGGTCGAAGAAATCGGCCATGGTGGCGGGCTTCTCGCCCTCGATGTTCTCGTCGTTGTAGGCGTAGACCGTGGAGTAGAAGATGGTGGCCGGTCCACAGTCGGTGACCGTGCCCTCGACGAAGTCCTCGGCCGCGGGCGTGCCGTCGGGTCCCGCCTCCAGCGAGTCGATCTCCAGATACTCCAGAAGGCCCTCGTCGCAGCCGCGCACGAGGTCGGGGATCTCCAGGTCGACCACGTCCCAGTAGACATTGCCCACGTCGACCTGGGCGCGGATCTGGGCGAGCCCGCCGTTGTAGTCCTCGAGGTTGATGGCGATCCCCGTCTCGGCGGTGAAGCGCTCGTGGTAGCCCTTGACGCAGGCCCGGGCGTAGGAGCCGCCCCAGGAGACCACGGTCAGGGGCGGGTCCTCGGCGAAGGCGCCGTTCCAGGGCACCATGGCCACGACGGCGGCGACCACAGCGCAAGCCAGCATTCTCACGTTACTCATCATCCTCCTCGCTCGGTTCGACGGTGGACAGACGTCCTGCTCGGTCAGGCACGAATGGAACCTCCCGCCGGGACTCTCTGATTCCGGTGATTTCGAGGTTCGCGCCGCGTGGCACGTTGGCTACCAGCCACTCTCCCATCGGTTGGCGCCTCGACTCCCTGGCCTCTGCGACGGTCCACGCGCGATGGGGTTCCGAGCGGGCCGTCATGGCTTCTGCCGGGCCTCTCCGGCCTGTTCGTCAATCGCCTCGGCGTCCTCGTGCACGGTAGCCGAGCTGCGCTGAACCACGGGCATTGTAGGAACATACCGTAGGAACCTCGCCGTCCCCAACCCCCTCAGGTCTCCCCCTCCTCGTCGTCGGGGTCGAGCACCCGGCAGTCGGTGGGGGTCCAGCCGATGCGGATCCGGTCCCCGGCCAGCACCGCGCCGTGGCCGACGATGTTGGGGATCTTGGCGATGAAGTCGGTGCGGCCGCACACGCCCAGGCGCAGGCGCAGGTGGTCGCCGAGGAAGGTGATGTCCTCGATGACGGCCTCCAGCTCGTTGGTGTAGAGGCCCGGCTCGGGCGAGACGGCGACCCGCTCGGGGCGGATGGAGAGGGTGGTGGCGTCGCCCGGTCCGCAGGGGGCCACCTGGATGGCCCGGATGACCTCGCCTCCGCACTCGACCTCGCAGACCTCCCCGTCCACGGCGGCGACGCGGCCGTGGAGGCGGTTGTTCTCGCCGATGAAGCGGGCCACGAAGGACCGCTCCGGCTCCTCGTAGAGGGCCTCGGGGCCGGCGATCTGCTCGACCCGGCCGGCGCGAAGGACCGCGATCCGGTCGGACATGACCATCGCCTCCTGCTGGTCGTGGGTGACGTAGACCACGGTCACGCCGAGGCTCTGGTGGATGCGGCGGATCTCGTACTGCATCTCCTCGCGCAGGCGCCGGTCGAGGGCGCCCAGGGGCTCGTCCATCAGCACCAGGGCGGGATCGAAGATCAGGGCCCGGGCGATGGCCACCCGCTGCTGCTGGCCGCCGGAGAGCTGGGAGGGCCTGCGGTCCTGCATGCCTTCGAGGCGAACCAGCGCCAGGGCCCGCTCGACCCGCTCCCGGCACTCCTCGCTGTCGAGTCCCCGCACCTCGAGGGGAAAGGCGAGGTTGCGGCCGACGGTCATGTGCGGGAAGAGGGCGTAGTTCTGGAAGACCATGCCGATGCCGCGCTTGCGGGGGGGCAGGTCGTGCACCGGGCGGCCGTCGATGCGGATCGTGCCCGAGGTGGGGGTCTCGAAGCCGGCGAGCATCATCAGGCAGGTGGTCTTGCCCGATCCCGAAGGCCCGAGGAGGGTGAGGAACTCCCCCTTCTCGACCCGCAGATCGACGTGGCTCACCACCAGGCTGCGGCCGTCGTAGCTCTTGCAGACGTCCTCGAAGGAGACGTAGCCGTGATCCCCGGAGCCGCCTGCCGGTTGGGGCGCCGGGGCTGTGTCGGAGCTCATGCCAGCCCTCCGCGGCGCAGGTCCATGGCCAGGGCGCGGAAGCCGCGCACCCGGTGGACGGTGCACAGGTCGGCGTCGTGCTGGTCGCCGGAGTCGCGGCTGGTGCGCGACAGGACGACCAGGTCGTCGCCGTCGACGACGGCGCTCGGGTACATGAAGCTGCGGTGGGCGTGGTCGGGCCAGCGGGCCACGCAGCCGGCGGGGAACCAGTTGAGGCAGTCGACGCCGTAGTGCAGGAACAGCCACCGGCGCTCGTTGCCGGGGCCCCCGTGGTAGCCGGTCTCGCGCATGCGCTCCCCCCAGCCGAGGAGGTCCTGAGAGTTGGTCGCCAGGTTGCTGAGTATCCAGTACATGCCGCCCGGCCGGTCGTGGACCAGGTAGAACTTGCACTGCGCCCCCGGCCAGCCGGCGAACTGGGTGAAGGAGAGGCGGTTCGCCTCCGGGTCGTAGTCAAGGACGGCGGCGACGTTGGCGGTGGCGTACTCGTCGATGACGCAGCGGGTGAAGACGCGGATCCGCGATCCGACCTCCACGGTGTTGGGCTCGAGCCAGACGAGGGGGTCGGGCCAGCCGCGGTTCAGCTCCGGGCGGTCCCCCTCCGGGTAGAGGCCCCGCGTCAGGGAGGCGGGCAGGGGAGGAGCCTCGACGATGTTGGAAAGGCTCCAGGCGGAGGGGTCCAGGGGCGACTTCCGGCGGTCGATGCGGGCCATCACCTTGCCGCCGTGGGTGCGCTCCGGCAGGTCCCGGTCCATGGCCCAGTAGACGTAGTCCGGCCTGTGCAGCATCGCCGTGGAGATGTTCCACAGCGGCCCCTCGAGGACCCGCGACGGATCGGACCACGACTCCCCCCGGTCGCGGCTGTGGGCGATGAGGACGTCCTTGTGGCAGGTCTCCTGGGCGAAGAGGTAGAGCTCGCCTTCGAGGACGAAGGGGGTGCCCTCCTCGAAGGGCAGGGAGGGCAGTTCCTCCCAAGCCGCGCCGCCGTCGGAGCTGCGCAGCATCCGCAGGTGCCGCCCCTCGCCCCGCCTGGGCCGGCCCCACTCGGGGGCCGCGATCAGCAGGGTGCCGTCGGCGAGGCGGGTCATGTCCGGGTCGTGGAAGAAGTACCGCTCCGGGTCCGGCACCCGGGCGGCGACGGCGAAGTCCTGGGCGAGGGGCTCGACGTTGGGGTTGGCCATCGGGCGAAGGCTCAGGAGACCATCCGCCGCAGCACCGTCTGCAGGATCCCGCCGTTGCGGTAGTACTCCAGCTCCACCGGGGTGTCGATGCGGCAGACCGCCGTGAACCGCTTCTCCCCGCCATCCGGCCCCCGGGCCACCACCTCGACCGCGGCCCCGGGCTGCAGGTCGTCGCCGACGGCGATGTCGAAGACCTCCTCGCCGCCGAGTCCCAGGCTGTGGCGGCTCTCGCCGGCGGCGAACTCCAGGGGCAGGATGCCCATGCCGATCAGGTTCGACCGGTGGATGCGCTCGAAGCTCTCGACGATCGCCGCCGTCACCCCCTGCAGCAGCGGCCCCTTGGCGGCCCAGTCGCGGCTGGAGCCGGAGCCGTACTCGGCGCCGGCGAGGACGATGGTGGGGACCCCCTCCGACTGGTAGCGTTGGGCCGCCTCGTAGATGGTCAGCTGCTCGTCCGAGGGGAGGTGGCGGGTGAGGCCGCCCTCGACGCCGGGGACCAGCTCGTTGCGGATGCGGATGTTGGCGAAGGTGCCCCGCATCATCACCTCGTGGTTGCCGCGGCGGGATCCGTAGCTGTTGAAGTCGCGGCGCTCGACCCCCTTCGACTCCAGGTACCGGGCGGCGGGGCTGCCGGGGGCGATGGAGCCGGCCGGGGAGATGTGGTCGGTGGTGACGCTGTCGCCGAGCATCGCCAGCACCCGCGCCCCGGTGATCGGCAGGATCGGCGAGACCTCACGGCCGAGCCCCTCGAAGAACCCGGGCCGGCGGATATAGGTGCTGGCCTCGTCCCAGGCGTAGCGCTCGCCCTCGGGGACGGCGATGCGGTTCCAGGTCTCGTTGGCCGAGAACACGTTGCCGTACTCCTCCTCGAACATCCGCGCCTGCACCGAGCGCGCCATCTCGGCGCGGATCTCATCCTGGGTGGGCCACAGGTCGCGCAGGAAGACGTCGCCGTCGCCCCCGCGGCCGAGAGGCTCGCTCTCGAAGTCGACGTCGACCCGGCCGGCGAGGGCGAAGGCGACCACCAGCGGCGGCGAGGCCAGGAAATTGGCCCGCGTCTGCGGGTGCACCCGGCCCTCGAAGTTGCGGTTGCCGGAGAGGACCGAGCAGACCACGAGGTCCTCGTCGGCGATCGCCTTCTCGATGCTCTCGTGGAGAGGCCCGGAGTTGCCGATGCAGGTGGTGCAGCCGTAGCCGACGGTGTGGAAACCGAGGGCCTCCAGGTCCTCCACCAGGCCCGCCGCCTCCAGGTAGCGGGTGACCACCCGCGAGCCCGGGGCGAGGCTGGTCTTCACGTACGGCGGCACCTTGAGTCCCCGGGCCACGGCGTTGCGCGCGAGCAGGCCCGCCGCCAGCATCACCGAGGGGTTGCTGGTGTTGGTGCACGACGTGATCGCCGCCAGCACCACCCCGCCCTCGGGCAGGTCGACGGTCCCGTGGTCGCCAAGGTCCACCGGGACGCTGCGGCCCTCGCTGCCGACGTCGAAGGTCTCCTTCAGGGCGGTGCCGAAGGCGGGCTTCATGCTCTTCAGCGGCACCCGGTCCTGGGGGCGAGTAGGGCCGGCCAGGCTCGGCTCCACCGTGGACATGTCCAGGCCCAGCCGCTCGCTGAAGACGGGGTCCGGCGTCTCGGGCCCGTAGAGCATGCCCTGGGCCTCCATCCAGGCGCGCACGCGCTCGACGGCCGCCGCCTTGCGGCCGGTCTGCCGCAGGTAGGCGAGGGTCTCCTCGTCGACGGGGAAGATCCCCACGGTGGCCCCGTACTCGGGCGCCATGTTGGCGATCGTCGCCCGGTCCGCCAGGCTCAGCTGCGCCACCCCCGGGCCGAAGAACTCGACGAACTTGCCGACCACGCCGTGGGCGCGAAGCATCTGGGTCACGGTGAGGACCAGGTCGGTGGCCGTGGTCCCCGCCGGCAGACGCCCGGTCAGCTCGAAGCCGACCACGTGGGGCAGGAGCATGTAGATCGGCTGGCCGAGCATGACCGCCTCGGCCTCGATGCCGCCCACGCCCCAGCCGACGACGCCGAGACCGTTGATCATCGTCGTATGGCTGTCGGTGCCCACCAGGCTGTCGGGGATCCACACCTCGCCGCCGTCGCCGGGGGCGGCCTGCACCACCTGGGCCAGGTACTCCAGGTTCACCTGGTGCACGATGCCGGTGGCCGGCGGCACGACGCGGAAGTTGTCGAAGGACTCCTGGCCCCAGCGCAGGAACTCGTAGCGCTCGCGGTTGCGCTCGAACTCGCGGCCGGCGTTCAGCTCCAGGGCCTTCCTCAGGCCGTAGTAGTCGACCTGCACCGAGTGGTCGATCACGAGGTCCACGGGGATGAGGGGGTTCACCGCCCGGGGATCGCCGCCGAGCTCGACGATGGCGTCGCGCATGGCCGCCAGGTCGACCACGGCCGGCACGCCGGTGAAGTCCTGCATCACCACGCGCGCGGGCTTGAAGGGGATCTCCTCCTTGCCCGCCGTCTCCGGGCTCCAGCGGGCGATGCGCTCCACGTCCTCGGCGGTGATCTCGAACCCGTCGCACTGCCGCAGGGCCGCCTCGAGGAGGATCTTGATCGACCAGGGCAGCCGCGAGACAGGGGCGACCCCCTCCTCCTCCAGCTTCTGGATGCGGTAGACGGCGCCCTCGCCGGCGCCGCCGGCGCTCACCGTGGTGCGCGCTCCGTAGATGTCTTCGGCCATGGGGATTCCCTTGTTCAGTCGGTTTGGGGAGCCGGCGTACGAAGAGGGTGGCCCCCGCGGATGTCAAACTCCGGCTTGACCGCCCCCGGGGCCCGGGATAGCCTGTCCGCCATGTCCGCTCCCCTCTCCCGCGGCGGCCTGCTGTGGTCGGGCCAGCACTGGATCGCCTACCTGCGCCGCCCCGGCCGCGAGGATCACACGGGCATGGTCAGCCTCTACCGCGGCGACACCTCGCCCGCCGGCGCCGGCACCGCCGCCTTCGTGGAGATTCCCGGCGGCGGCGGTTTCACCGGCCTGTGCACGGACAACCGGGACTTCGCCGAGTTCGTGCGCCAGACCCAGGTCGTCCCCACCTCGCCCTTCGACCGCGGCATGGACGTGGTCGACGCGCAGTTGTCCGCCGGCGGCGACATCCGCACCGAACCCACCTGGGAGATCGTCGCCGGCGGCCGCCGGATCGCCGCCTCCTGGCGGGACCTGGACCCGCCCCTCGTCGGACCTCCCACCGCCCACCCGCGCATCGTCTTCACGGTGCTGGTCTTCGCCGGCGGCGGCTCGATCGAGCTCGACGGGCGGGACGTGGGGGGCGAGGCCTACCCGCGCGACACCTGGGCCCGGACCCTCGGCCGGCCCCGCTCCTCCTGCTGCTTCGCCCTGGCCGAGACGATGATCGCCGAGGACGGCTGACCGGAGCCGCTCAGGCGCCGGCCTTCAGCGGCTGAGCCCCATCCTCTCGAACTGCTCCGGCGGCGCCTCGCACTCGGCCATCAGCGCGGCCATTCGCCCGCTCAGCCGCTCCACCACCTCCGCATCCTCGAGGGGATTCTCCTGCTTGGGGTCGGCCAGCAGGTCGTAAAGGAGGTCGCCCACGTCGCCCTCCACCGGCTGCGAGATGTTGCCGCCCGCCGGCAGGCGCAGGGTGGGCATCCCCCGGGTGAAGGAGAAGGCGTCGGCGAGCCCGGCCTCCGGGAGGCGCCCCTTGTAGCCGCGCATCGCCGTGGGCAGGAGGGTGTAGGCGTTCAGGGGCTGGTTGTCGGGGGTGCGGCAGGTGCGGTAGTAGACGTGGCGGCCGTCGGTGACGTTCACCCGGTTGCCGTGGTAGCCGAAGATGGCGGCGTCGCGCACGGGCCGGTCCCCGGCGACGACGCCGGCCAGGTCGTGGCCTCGCATGCGCTCCGTCGGCTCCTGGCCGAAGAGCCCGAGCAGCGTCGGCCCCAGGTCGATCGCCGGCTGCACCAGGGCGCTGCGGGTCTGCCCCGCCGCCCCCGGACTGCGCGGGTCC
Source organism: Gemmatimonadaceae bacterium (assembly GCA_026706075.1). GTDB lineage: Bacteria > Latescibacterota > UBA2968 > UBA8231 > UBA8231 > UBA8231. The sequence continues at coordinate 33,308 of JAPOZM010000028.1, read as the reverse complement.
CAGACGAAGAACGGGGTGTGGCTCAGCTCCTCGTAGAGGGGCGGCCAGTTCTTGGCGTAGCCGCCGTGCTCGCCGAGCAGGAAGCCGTGGTCGGTCCACAGGACGAGCATCGTGTCGTCCCACATCCGGTGGCGGTCCATCAGGTCGAGGACGTCGCCGAGGCTGGCGTCGCACTTGGAGACGAGAGCGGCGTAGTTGCGGCGGACCTCGGCGACCTGCTCCGGAGTCTCGCGGACCGGGCCGTACGACGGCCAGTCGAAGAGGGGGCCGTCGTAGTCGGAGGGGTAGAGGTCCTGGTAGCGGCGGTTGCTGACGAATGGCTCGTGGGGGTCGAAGCACTCGATCTGCAGGAACCAGTCGTCCTGGCCGGCGTTGGCCTCGATGAAGCGGCAGCCGGCCTCGAAGGTGCGGCTCTGGGGCAGGTCGGCCTCGCGTCGCTGGAAGGGGCGGTTGACCCAGTCGCTGCGGCGCCCCTTCTGGTTGAGGTTCTCGGGCACATCGGGGTCGGCGACCTGGCCGATGTGGGGGTCCCCCTCCTGGCCGCGGTAGAACTCCCACGAGCTGTAGCGGCCGTGGTAGGTGGCGCCGCCGTCCTCCCAGTAGTGGTAGTGGTCGGAGCACAGGTGGGTGTAGACGCCGGCCTCCTGCAGCATCTGGGGCACCGAGTCGTCGAACGGCTCCAGGGGGCCCCAGGGGCAGTGCAGGAAGTTGGGCCGCCCCGTGTGCAGGTCGCGCCGCGCCGGCATGCAGGGCATGGAGCAGACGTAGCTGGTGGAGAAGGTGGCGGCGCGCTCGGCGAGGCGGCGGAAGTTGGGCGCATGGACCCAGGTGTCGGGGGCGTAGGGCGGCAGCATGTGGCGGTTGAGGGAATCGAACATCACCATGATGCAGCGCATGGAGGATCTCCTAACTTTCCCGCTGTGAACAGACTCGAAGACAGGGCGGCGATCGTCACCGGCGCGGCGTCGGGCATCGGCCGGGCCACGGTGCACCGCTTCCTGGAGGAGGGGGCCCGCGTCGCCGCCGCCGACATCGACGCCGGCGCCCTGGAGACCCTGGCCGCCGAGGCGGAAGCGCCCGAGGGCCGCCTGCTGCCGATCACCGGCGACGTGGCGGAACGCGCCGGCAGCGAGCGGATCGTGGCCGGGACGGTGAGCGCTTTCGGCCGCCTCGACGTGCTCGTGAACAGCGCCGGCATCACGCCCCGCACCGTCGATCCGGCCGCCGACTTCGACGAGCGCTGGGACGCGGTGATGCGGGTCAACGCCCGGGGAACCTTCCTGATGTGCCACGCTGCCGTCAAGGCGATGCGCGCCTCCGGGGGCGGCGCCATCGTCAACCTCGCCTCGGTCATGGGCCTGGTGGGGTATCCGACCTCCCTGCCCTTCTCCGACGGCTTCACGCCCTATCCGCACAGCAAGGGGGCCATCGTCCAGCTCACCCGCGACATGGGGGTGCGCCTGGCGGCGGAGGGCATCCGCATCAACGCCGTCTGCCCCGGCTTCGTCTACACGCCGCTCACCGCCAACGTCACCGGCGACGACGACGTCCACGCAACCATGCGGCGCCTCCACCCCCTCGGGCGCATGGGGCAGGCGGAGGAGATCGCCCGGGTCATCGCCTTCCTCGCCTCCGACGAGGCGAGCTTCATCGTCGCCGCGGCGATCCCCGTGGACGGCGGCTACACCGCCCAGTAGATCCGAGGCCCGCCAAGCTCAGGAACGGTGCAGCCTGGCGATGCCGAGGGCGCGCTCGCCGGAGCCAGAGTAGAGCAGGTAGAGGCGGCCGTCCTCCTCGTAGATCCCGGGGTCGCGCAGCTGGTGCACGAGCCCGGCCACCGCGCCCGAGCGCGAGGCCTCGACCGGCGCCCCCGCACCCTCCCAGTCCAGCTCCGGCCGCAGCACCAGCCTCTCGGGACCCGGCTGCCAGCTCTCCCACGGGCCGGCCAGGTCGACCGCCGTCACGAGGATGCGCTCCGGCGCATCCTCCTTGCGGGAGAAGAACAGGTGCAGCGTGGCGCCCTCGACCCAGGTGGCGGCGTGGCGGCACCCCGGCAGGATGGCGGGACCCTCCTCGAAGGCCGTGATCCCGTCCCTGGAGCGCAGGAGCAGGCCCCCGCCCGGACTCGGCCGCATGGCATAGGCGTAGACCCACCCCTCGTGCGAGAACACGCGGAAGTAGGACGGGCCCAGATCGATGGGCCTGACCTGCCAGCGCAGTCCGTCTTCCGACAGGGCCGCGAAGGACCGCTGGCCGGACCCTTCCACCGGCTGGTGGAAGTACATGCGCAGCCGGCGCCCGGCCGCGTCGACGTGCACGTCGGGGCTGGCGATGTGGTGGATTCCAGGCCCCTGGTCCTTGTGCAGGACCCCGGGCTCCGGGAGCACCGTCCACGGCCCCGTGAGCTCATCGGCCCAGGCCATGCGCAGGTAGTGGCCGGCGTGATGGGCGAAGTAGAGGTAGTAACGGCCCAGGGGTCTCGGGAGCCACGGGGGCACGCGGACCAGGGACGGCCCGTTGATGTTGGCCCCGTGCCCGCCTTCCAGGCCCGGGAGACGGGCGTGGATGATCGGCTCCGGGGAGAGGCGCTCGGCCCGAAAGGTGGTCAAGGGATGCTCCCAGGAGGGGTGGGGGCGGCCGGCGTTCGAAGTTCGCGCCCTGCCACGGCGGCTGCAATCGGCGCGGCTGTCCCGGTGGGGTGCATTGTCCTACTGTGAGAAACGTGCAGAGCCTCGATCACAGGAAGCGCCTCTTCGTCGACATGGAGGACGTGGACGGCGCCGAGAGCGTGGAGCGCCGCTTCCACGCCGCCGTCAAGCACCCGCGCCCCGTCCTGCGCCAGGAGGCGGCCTGGGAGCGCCACTCGGGGATGACGGCGTCGGTGGTCCACGACGAGGAGGAGGGACTCTTCAAGGCCTGGTACATGGGGGGCCACTACGAGGAGGGCTGCGGCCACGTGCAGTGCCTGGCCACCTCTCCCGACGGCATCCACTGGGAGCGGCCGGAGCTGAGGATGCACGAGGCCCTGGGGTCGAGGCGCAACAACATCGTCATCCCCGCCAGCCACCACGAGGGCCAGGACCACTGGGAGTCGATGCTGAAGGACCCCGCCGACGCGGACCCGGACCGCCGCTACAAGGCCCTCGGCTGGTCGAGCCACGACTGGGAGGGTCCTCGCTCCGGCATCTACTCCGCCACCTCGCCGGACGGCCTGCGCTGGGAGCACTCGCCCGACCCCCTCTTCCGCTTCCACCCGCGCCCCGGCACCGACGACATGGGTCCCGTGGGCGACGCCCAGTCGCTGATGATCGACGCCCGGGCCGGGCGCTACGTCGCCTTCCTGCGGGGGCAGCGCGAGCGCCTGCTGAGCGTCAGCCGCGACTTCGACAGCTGGACCCCGCCGCAGCCCTTCATGGCGCCCCTGCACGAGCTGGAGGCCCTCTACAACAACACCGGGTTTCCCTACGGCGCCCACTACCTCGGCTTCCTCACCCACTTCGACAAGCACCCCCTGCGACAGACGCAGACGCTGCGGCTGCTGGCCAGCCGCGACGGCGAGGGCTGGACCCGGGCGCCGGCGGAGGAGCCCCTCATCGGCCTGGGCGACATCGGCGAGTGGGACCGCTTCCAGATCATGCTCACCGGCGCGCCCCCCATCGCCGTGGACGACCGGCTCTACATCTACTACCGCGGGACCCCCCGCCGGCACGCCAAGATCGCCCGCGAGTACGACCCCCGGATCGCCGCCGACCAGCACCCGGGGACGATGTCGATCGGCCTCGCCTTCCTGCGCCTGGACGGCTTCGCCTCGGTGGCCGGCAGCTTCGACGGGGGCCGGCTGACGACCCGCCCCTTCGAGCTGGCGGGCGGCGGGCTGCGGGTCAACGCCAAGGCGGATCACGGGTCGCTGCGGGTGGAGCTGCTCGACGAGGAGGAGGAGGTTCTGCCTGGGTACGGCGCCGACCGCTGCGTCCCCATCGAGGAGGACGGCGTCGACCTGCCGGTTCGCTGGTGGGGGGCCAGGGGCCTGCCGCCGGGGCCGGTGCGGCTGCGGTTCCACCTCGTCAACGCCCGCCTCTATTCCTACTGGGCCTCGCGGGACTGAGCCGCAAGGCTCCGTCGGGCGGGACCACGAAGGCGCCCGGTCCTTCCACCCTGAGGATTGCCCCCGAGCCGCTCCCGAGGCCCTACTTCAGCAGCGCGATCTTGCGCTGGTCCACCACCTGACCGCTGCGCAGGCGGACGACGTAGGCGCCGCTGGCCAGGGGCCGCCCCCGGGCGTCGAGGCCGTCCCAGAGCGCCCGATGGTCGCCGGCGGGCCTCCAGCCGTCGACCAGCCGCAGGAGGCGCTGACCGGTCATGGAGAACACCTCCAGGCGAACGGGCCCCCCTCTCTCGATCCGGTAGCCGATGGTGACCCGGTGGTTGAAGGGGTTGGGCCAGGGCGCATCCAGCCGGGTCGCTTCGGGCCTCGAGGTCAGGAGACCCGACACGGCGGTGGCGGACCCGCCTCCGGTCCAGACCTTCACGTAGCCGTCCGTGGTGGTCGCCGCGAGGTCGAGGAAGCCGTCGGCGTCGACGTCGGCGAGGGCCGGGTCGCTCGGCCGGCCCTCGGTCTCCAGGGTCCAGGCCTGGCGCAGATCGCCTTCCTCCAGCTCCACCATGGCCAGTCCGGGATCCCCGGGAAGGGCCCAGCGGCGCCCGCCGAACCCGAGGAGGAACTCGTCGCGGCCGTCGCCGTCGAGGTCGCCGGAGACGACGTCGGTCGTGGCCGGCCCCAGGTCGATCACCCGCAGGACGGTGCCGTCGGCGGGCTCGAGGAGCTGCACTCCATCCTCGGTGGAGGCCAGCAGCTCCAGGTCGCCGTCGCCGTCGGCGTCACCGGGGGCCATGAGGGACTGCACCTGGGTGTTGTTGCGGTACTCCGTCTGCCACCAGACCTCGCCGGCGGCCGAGAGCACGGCGTTCAGGTAGCTGTTGTGGCCCCAGATCAGCTCCGGGGCCGCATCCCCGAAGAGGTCGACCACGGCCGGGAAGGCGTACCCCACGAAGCCGTCGGAGGAGAACATGGGCGACAGCCCGGCCCCGTAGGCCTGGCGCACGACCTGGGCGTCGCCGGTGACGCCGTCGACCACGTGCAGGCGGTCCGGCCACATGATCACGATCTCCTCCAGGCCGTCGCCGTCGACGTCGCCGGCGGCGCTCGGATGGCCGCCGAGACTGCGGCCGCTGCCGTCGATGGACAGGGTGTAGCCGTTGCGCTCCCAGACGACGGCGCCGGTCCCGCCGTCGAGGAGGAAGCCGACCTCGCTGCCGATCTTGCCGCGGCGCAGGCTGACGAAGACGTCCTTGCGCCCGGGGCCGCGGAAGTCTCCGGCGTTCCACCAGGAGAGGCCGCTGAAGTTCCAGATCGGCATGCTGCCGTCGAAGCCGTCGAAGACCGTCTGCCACAGCACCTCGCCGGCGGCGGTGACCGCCGCCAGGCTGGCGTTGCCGCCGGGCGCCTCCCGGGCGAAGAGGGTCTCCAGGGAGCCGTCGCCGTCGAGGTCGGAGGCGACCACCCCCCAGTGCCAGGGGGCGCTGTTCGTCTGCCCGTGGCCCTGCATCTGCCAGCGGACGCGGGGCTCGCCATCCCCACGCCCGGGGGCCTCCAGACAGAGGACCTCCTCGTTGGCCGTCTGCACGACCACCTCCACACGGCCGTCGCCGTCGAGATCGGCCACAACGGGGGTGCCGGCGGCGGTGAAGGCCTGGCGGCTGAACTGGTGCAGCCGGGCGCCGGCCCCTTCCACCTGAAGGGACTGCCCGCCGCCGCCCCGCCCTTGCCACCAGGCCAGCGTGGCGGGGCCGCCGTCCCGGGAGGCCACGGCCTCGGCCCGCAGGCGGGCGGCCACCGGCCCCTGGAGGGTCCACAGGGCCCGCACGGCCCCCCCGGCGCCGGCACCCCAGGCGGTCAGGGCCTCCCCCTCGCCGGCGGGGGTGACGACGAAGAAGTCGGCCCGGCCGTCGCCGTCGCCGTCTCCCGTGACCGCGGTGCGCAGACCGTCGGAGGCGCTCGTGTTCACCGTCAGGGGCAGCTCGGTCAGGGGCCGGCTGCTGAAGGCGGCGCGGTCGTGGTTCCAGCGCTCCACGTAGCCGCCGCCGTCGAGGGTCCGCACCGAGAGCGGCGCATACGGCGGCAGGGCCTCGCCCTCCGCCCGGGACAGGAACCACTCCGGCTGGCCGTCGGCGTCGATGTCGTGCAGCCCGTGGAGGTACCACCCGGGGAAGTCGTGGACCGTCTCGCCGCTGAGGGCGTCGACGGCGATCGTGTGCCAGCGGCGGTCACCCGTGTCGTCATAGACGCTGTAGACGACCTCCACGGCGCCGTCCCCGTCGGCGTCGAGAAAGGCAGAAGGCCGGGGGCGCACGACCTTGGTCGTCTGTGACGGATCGGGCTGGATCTCGCGGATCCAGAGCAGGGTCAGCCCGCGGCCGTCGTTGTCGATGACCTCGGCGTGCATGCTGAAGTCGGCGACGACGGCAAACTCGGGGTAGGGGTCATCGTCGATGTCGGCGGCGGCGAAGAGGCCGTAGTTGCGGTATTCGTGGTAGCGCGACTGCATCATCGTCTCGCCCGTGGCGCCGTCGAAGACGAGGATGCGGTAGTGGGTGGTCACCGCCAGGTCGAGCTGTCCGTCGGCGTCGGCGTCGACGACGATGACGTTCGGGGCCCAGGTGTTCTCGAAGGGCTCGGTCTCCCACACGACGCGGGGCTCGCCGGTGTCGTAGGCCAACAGCCGGCCCCGCTTGGGCTCCGCGCCGCCGTCGGAGAAGGAGTCGCCCATCTCGAAGCGCTGCAGGCCGGCCACGCCGGGCAGGATCGCGGCCACCTTGAAGAGGTTGTACACGGGCATGGGCACGAGGGTGCCGTCCCCGGCCAGGTCGTGGAGCTGCGGGCCCAGGCCCCAGGCCGCCCGCTCCCGCCAGATCCATCCGGCGTCGAGGTCCCCGGGGAAGGGCAGGGGCACCACCGAGTCACCCGCGCCCGCCCGCACCGAGGCGTAGCCCTCCCAGGCGGCGATGTCATGGCGCCAGGCCTCGGCGGGGGGGCCGTCGGTCATGCGGCCGGTGCCGTCGGCGCGGCCGCTCATGTGCCGGTCGCCGCGCAGCTGCAGCCACTGGCCGGACCCCTCTGCGGCGGGGGCGGCGCCCGCCGCCAACAGAAGCAGCAAGGTCGAGATCACCGTCATGGCTCGATCCCCTGGCGCGAGGATGGGTGTGCACAGTCCGGCGGCCATTCGCACCGGCCGGTTGCCGCCTGGTCCACGTCGAGATGGCGGCGCCATGGTGTCGACAGCGTCGCAGGCGGCCTGAAGCCGCTGCGCAGCGGGCTCCCCAAGCTACCCCGGCAACCGCTGGCGAGCCAGCACCGCTTGTCCCCTTTGTCGCCCTCCGCGGCCGCGGCTACACTCTGCCGCCATGCGCTTCCCCGACATCGGCCTGAGCGTACCCCGGGTGCTGCTGCCGCGCGGTGACGTACCCCTTGAGGAGTGGGCGGTCATCGCCTGCGACCAGCACACCTCCAACCCGGGGTACTGGGAGGAGGCCGCCCGCCTCGTGGGGAGCCGGCCCTCCACCCTGCACCTGGTCTTCCCCGAGGCCTTCCTCGAGGCGCCCGGCCGCGCCGGCCGCATCCGCGGCATCCACGAGCGCATGGAGAGCTACCTGCGGGACGGAATCCTGCAGCCCCTGGAGCCCGGCTTCGTGCTCGTCGACCGGAGCACCCCGCACGCCGCCTCGCGCAAGGGCCTGATGGCGGCCCTCGACCTGGAGCGGTACAGCTTCGCGCCGGACGCCTCGACCCTGATCCGCACCACGGAAGGGACCGACCCCGGGCGCCTGCCGCCGCGGGTGGAGGTCCGCCGGGGGGCGGTCCTGGAGGTGCCCCACATCCTCGTCCTCATCGACGATCCGGAGGCCACGGTCATCGAGCCCCTCTTCGACGAGACGCTGCCCCTCCTCTACGACACCGAGCTGATGCTGGGCGGAGGCCGCGTGCGCGGCTGGCACGTGACGGCGGAGGAGGCGATCCGCCGGGCCGCCGACGCCCTCACCCGCCTCGCCTCGCCGGAGACCCTGGCCCGGCGCTACGGCCTGGAGGACGGCGCCCCGGCGCTCTACGCCATGGGCGACGGCAACCACTCCTTCGCCACGGCCCGGCAGGTCTGGGACGGGATCAGGGATCGGGCCGGCGGTCTCGACGCGGCGGCCGGCCACCCGTCGCGCCACGCCCTCGTGGAGCTGGTCAACCTGCACGACCCGGGGCTGCGCTTCGAGCCGATCCACCGCGTCCTCTTCGGCGTCGACGGCGAGCTGGCGATCGAGATGGAGGTCTTCTTCCGAGAGCAGGGCAGCCAGCCGCAGATCGACTCCTTCGACGCGCCCGCGGCCTGGCGCCGGGCCAGGGAGGACCTCGGGGCCCGCGGCCTGCACCACCTGCCCTTCGTCACCGGCCGGGAGGACGGCGCCCCCCGGTGGGGGATCGTCGTGGTCCACGAGCCCCGGCACGACCTCGAGGCCGTCTCCCTGGACGCCTTCCTCTCCGACCTCGGATCCCGCCGCGACCTGCGCCTCGACTACATCCACGGCGAGGAAGAGGTGACCGAGCTGGGCTCGCGCCCCGGCAACGCCGGGCTCCTCTCCCGGGCCCTCGACAAGCACGCCCTGTTCCGCACGGTGCTGCGCGACGGCCCGCTGCCGCGCAAGAGCTTCTCCCTCGGCGAGGCGGAGGAGAAGCGCTACTACATGGAATGCCGGAGGTTGGTCCCCTGACGACGGCCATTGACAAGCAAGGCCCCGAAGCGTCGCTTGTCCCCCGGCAGCATGAAGCCGCACAGCCCCGCGGCAAGGAGGTGTCTCATGCTCCGCAAGTCCCTGCCTTCCATCCTCTTCCTCGCCCTGTCCGTCCCTCCCCTCTCCGCCCTGGATGAGAGCCTCGTCGGCACCTGGGAGGCGAGCGGCGAGGGCGACGAAGGTTCATTCACCGCTCGCGTGGTCTTCCATGACGACGGCACCTTCGAGTTCAGCAGCGTCAGCCGGACGGAAGATGGGTACTGGAGGCCGCCGCAGTTCCAGGAAGACGACGACCTCTCGGCCGACGAGGCCGATGCCCTGACCCTGCTGTTCGATGCTGTGTGGCCCGAGACCCCGCTGGAGACCAGCTCCTTCCTCGGCTCCGGGACGTACGCGGCCTCCGGGGACAGTCTGCGGATGGAATGGATCGACGTCGACCTGACCTACGACGGCAGGGGTTTTACCGACTTCATGGTCCCGTTCTACATCCGGTTCAGCCTCAACCAGATGGCTCTCCATTCCGAGGGAGGCGAGCTGTCCGAGGAGGCCCGCCTTGCCCTCGAGGAGGAGGCCGAGACCCAGGCCCGGGAGATCATGACACTGGAGGTACTCCTCCGCATACTGAACGAACCCTGGGCCTCCCCCAGGTCCTACGGGATTCGGAATGACGGAGAGGGCCCGGTCCTCCAAGGGCCCGGGTTTTTCGCGGACGCCTTGCTGTTCCAGGAGGCGGACGCCCGCGGCAAACCGCTGGCCAAACCGCTGGCCTACCGCCGCGTCGACGTGGCCAGCGCGGTCGCGCCTGCCGCCTGGGGCAGAGTGAAGTCGACCCTGGCGCGGTGAACCGACGGCGGAGGTGTCCCATGCTCCGGATCTACCTGCCTTCCATCCTCTTCCTCGCCCTGTGCGTCCCTCCCCTTTCCGCCCTGGATGAGAGCCTCGTCGGCACCTGGGAGGCGAGCGGAGAGGAAGACGGAGGTTCATTCACCACAAGCTTGGTCTTTCTGGAGGACGGCACCTTCGAGCTCCGCTGGGAAATGCGGATGAAGGGTGGGTACCAGTTACCACCGCCACTTTTCGAGGAACGCGAGGATCTCACCGCTGGCGACGCCGAAGCCATGAACCAGATGGTGAGGGCAGCCTGGCCCGAAGTCACGCTGGAGACGGCTTCCTCCCTTGGGTCCGGCACCTACACGACGGCCGGGGACATCCTCGCGATGGAATGGGTGGCCCTCGATATCACCTACGACGACCGGGATTTCAGCGACTTCTTCGTCTCCCTCTGGACCGAGTTCGGGGTGAACTTCGAGGCACAGGTCCGTGCCGCGGAAGGAGGTGAGTTCCCCGAAGAGGACCGCCTGGCACTCGAGCAGGAACTCACGACATTGTATCAGGTGGTCTGGAGCACAGAGGGAATCCTCGCGGTGATCAACGAAACGGACGAGACGTCGCCCACCACCTACGACATCCGGGATGACGGCGAAAGCCTTGTCCTGGAAAGAGCTCGGCTGGAGGATCCCTCCGGGTGGATTCAGGACGGGATGCCGCCGGCCAAACCCCTGGTCTACCGCCGCATCGACGTGGCCAGCGCCGTGACGCCGGCCACCTGGGGCGGCGTGAAGTCCACTCTGGCGCCCTGAACCCGACCGGCCCGGTGCCGGCCCCCTTCCGCACGCCATCGGATACAGCCTGGTAGCCGGCTGAGGCTGGCCCGCCCGGTGTCCGCGTCACCGGCCGCCGTCGATCCGTCCGCCCCGCAAGCTGCGCGGAGTCCCCACGACGCGAGGATCGCCCGACCCGCAGGAGCCTCCCCGGGAGTGCGCCGCCTGCTCCCTCAGCGGCCCGGGCGGCGTGGTCGGCGCCTCGCCCGCGCAATAGATTGACCGCGCCATGATGCCGACCCGGACGACATGACGCCCTTCCAGTCCGTCGTCCTCGGCCTCGTGCAGGGCCTCACCGAGACCCTGCCCGTCTCCTCCACCGCCCACCTGCGCATCGTCCCCCACTACCTCGGGTGGGGCGATCCCGGGCTCGCCTTCTCGGCCGCCATCCACCTCGGCACCCTGGCGGCGGTGCTCGCCTTCTTCGCCGGGGACATCCGCCGCCTCGCCGGGGCCGCGGTCGAGGGGCTGCGCCGCCGCGACCTGCGCCACTCCCCCGAGTGCCTCACCGCCTGGGCGATCCTGCCGGCCACGGTGCCCGCCGTCCTCTGCGGCCTGGGGCTGAAGGGCTTCATCGCCACCGAGGCGCGGGCCCTGCCGGTCATCGCCTGGGCCCTGATCCTGCTGGCCCCCTGCCTGCTGCTGGCCGAGCGCCTCGGGCGCCGCGACCGCGACCTGACCGAGCTCTCCTTCTGGCGCATCCAGGTGATCGGACTGTTCCAGGCCCTGGCCCTGGTCCCGGGGGTGTCGCGGTCGGGCTCGACGATCATGGCGGGGCTCCTCGTCGGCCTGCGCCGCGAGCAGGCGGCCCGGTTCGCCTTCCTCCTCGGGCTGCCGGCCATCACCGGCGCCGGCCTGCTGGAGCTGATGGAGCTCCTCGGCGCCGGCCCGGGCGGCGAGCAGATCCTCAGCCTGGTCCTCGGCATCGGCGCCGCCGCGGTGAGCGGCTACGCCGCCATCGGCCTGCTGCTGCGACTTCTCGAACGCTTCGGCACCCCGCCCTTCGCCGTGTACCGCGTCGGGCTGGGGGCCTTCATCCTCTTCACCCTGCGCGCCTGACGCGCCCAAGGAAGACCGCATGTACCCCAACCCGATCAAGCAGAAGCTCGCCGACGGCCAGGTCGTCTTCGGCACCGGCCTGCCCGCCTTCACCCCCCACTTCGCCGGCCCCACCTTCGACACGGGGATCGACTTCCTGTGGATCGACACCGAGCACATGCCATACGGGGTCGAATCCCTCGACGTCATCCCCGTCCTCGCCCGGCAGCGTGGGGTGGCGCCGCTGATCCGGGTGGCCAGCAACGACCCGGGCCTGATCAAGAAGGCCTATGACGTGGGGGCCGTGCTGGTCATGATCCCCCAGGTCAACTCCGCCGAGGAGGCGGCCCGGGCCGTCGACGCGGCCCACTACCCGCCCGAGGGCAACCGCGGCCTCTCCCCCATGTGGACGAGGATCGCCGGCGAGGACTGGGACCACGTCCTCGCCACGGCCAACGACGAGACCCTGCTGGTCTGCCAGCTCGAGAGCCTGCAGGCCTGGGAGAGCCTGGACGAGATCGCCGCCGTGCCCGGCATCGACATCATCCTGGTGGGCCCCCTCGACCTGTCGGCGTCCCTGGGAGTGATGGGGCAGACGGGCTCCAAGAAGGTGCAGAGCATCATGGAGGAGGTGCCCCGGAGGCTGGAGGGCACCGGGATCGTCACGGGCACGACCCTGACCGAGCCCGGCGACATCCGCCAGAAGATCGACTGGGGCTACCGCTTCCTGAACGTGGGCACCCCCCTCTCCTACGGTCTGCAGGTCGTGACGTCGCACGTGGCCTCCCTGCGCGAGTACGCAGACCAGCGCGGGAAGTGACCGCCGCCGTCCCGCCCGTCGCCGACCGCCTGCGGCGCGGACTGTTCGTCGTCACCGCCGAGCAGACGCACCCGGCCCAGGCGCCGCGCTATGCGCGGCTGATCGAGCGCGGCGCCGTCGACGCCGTCACCCTGCCCGACATCCCGCTGGTGGGCCGCCTCGGCGACGCGGTGCGCCTCTTCGCGCGCCGGGAGCGGCCGAAGGGCCTCTTCGACGTCCTGGACGAAACCCGCGAGCCGGTCGTCACGATCTCCGCCGGCACCCGCACACGGAGCACGGTGGAGGCCCGCATCCTGCGGGCCGTCGGCGGCGGCGCCCGGGGGCTGCTGGTGCTCTCCGGGGGAGACCTGGTGCGGCGCGGGCTGGCGACGGTCCCCGGCGGCGCCTCCCTGCTGCCGATGGACGCCTTCCGGACCCTGGAGCTGGTGCGCCGCCTGCGCGAGTCGGGGCAGCTGCCGCCGGAGCTGCCCGTGTGGGCCGTGGAGAACCCCCTCGTGGGGCGGGTCGAGGCGCGGGTCGACCGCCTCGCCCGCAAGATCGACGCCGGCGCCGAGGCGATCCTGCTGCAGCCGCCCCTGCTCTGGGAGCGCCACGAGGCCTGGTGGGAGAGGGCCCACGCGCGCGGTCTCACCTCGACGCCCCTGGTGGTCGGCGTGCCCGTGATCGGCTCGGCGGCGATGCTCCGGTTCTGGCTCTTCCTGATCGGCTGCGGGACCCGCTCCCCGGAGGCGCGCGCCCTGCTGGGCGAATACCGCGCCGCCGAGGGCGACCTCGACGAGGAGGAGTTCACCGCCTTCAAGCGCCGCTGGTCCGCCGATCTGATCGGCCGCATCCGCCGGCTGCCCGGGGCCGCCGGCATCCACCTCATGCCGATCAGCGGCACCGCGGACCTGCTGCCGGTGCTGTCGGCGGCGGGCCTGGCGCCGAGCGAGCGGGCCCGCTCCGACGTGGACCTGCTGAGCGCCGACCTCGGGGCCCGCGGCGTCTCGGTGGTTCACGAGCCCGGCCTGCGCGACGACGGCTACGTGCGCTCCTTCCGCGGCGCCCTGCGCAGCCTCGAGCGCGTCGTCGAGGCCGGGGCCGGCGGGCCTGCCTTCCGCACCTACTGGAACCGCATCACCTACGCCCAGCACTTCCGCGTGCCCATCGCCTACAGGCCCTTCGTCGGCCCGGGGGGAGAGCCGGAAGAGACGTGGGAGCTGGCCCTCGACGTGCGCCAGCTCGACACCGGACCCGCCCTCGAGGAGGCGGTGGCCGCCGCCTTGCGCCGCCGCGAGGCCGGCTCCACCGAGAGCGAGGGCGGGGCCGTCATCGGCGGCTGGGTGCCCTACAGCCGGAGTCCGGTGTGGGAGTTCAACGAGACCTTCTGGCGCCACATGCGGGCCTACGTCGGCACCCACGGCCGCGACTACCGCGACAGCATCAGCGGCTCCCCGGACTCCGACGTGGAGCTGGTGCGGGCCAACGCCCGGCGCTTCCTGGAACAGGTCGTCGAGGCCCGCGGCGACGACCCCGACGCCGAGCTGGCCTACGTGGAGATCGGCGTCTCCAGCGTCGACTACGCCCGGGAGTTCATCGACACCGTGACCCGCTTCGCCCGGGCCGGGCGCCTGGAGCCGGGACGGCTCTGCTACGTGCTGGTCGACGCCGCGCCGGCGTCGCTGGAGGCGGCGCGGGAGGAGCTGGGCGAGCGGCGCCGGGGGTTCCGCCTCGACTACGTGCAGGCCAATCTCCAGGCGCCCACGGCCCCGCTGGAACGCTACCGGGGGCGGGTCCTGCGGGTGCACGTGACCTCCGTCGTCAACAACCTGCCCAACGACAAGCTGGCCCAGATCGACGGCGAGTGCTTCGCCATCGAGACCCGCCTCTACCTGCCCGGCCCGCAGGTCGAGCTTCTCTCGGAGGAGTACGGCCTCGACGAGGACCTGCTGCGGGAGGACCTGGAAGCGATCGGGAGATCCGGCGTCTCCTCCTTCCTGGACCTCTACCGGGACCGCTTCCGGGAGAACCTCGGGGAGGAGGAGGGGGACTTCCGGTTCTACCACTTCTGGCAGGACCTCTACGGCAACCCGGAGGACCGCGGCACGGGGCTGAAGCTGGAGGAGCGCTACGTGCACATCCCCGACCTCGGCCGGTTCTCCTTCCTCGACCCGGAGCGCCTCTCCGGACTGCCGCTGGACCCGGCGGCGATCCTGCGGGAGGTGCTCGACGAGTACCCCCCCAACGTCTGGATGCACCTCTCCAACCGCTCGATCGAGGGCTGCCTGCTGCTGATCGACCTCCTGCACCCGCGGGGGGCGCTGGAGCTGATCGACCTCATCGTGCGGGTCATCGCCGACTACCACGAGGTCCCGCAGCGCCGCAACCGCCGGGGCCGCAGCCTCTACCGCATGGGCTTCAAGGGGCCGGCCAAGTTCGACGGCTCCGCGGTGGACTGGTTCAACGGCCGGCTCTTCGAGGCCGCGGCGCGCCAGGCCTTCCCCGGCTGCCGCGTGAGCTGGTCCAGCCTCGAGGAGTACGGCCGCCCCCACATGTCGCTCATGGAGGTCCTGCGCTCGTGAACGAGGGCGTCCGGGTCGTCCCCGGGCCCCCCGGGTCGGCTCTCACCGTCAGCGCCCGGGTGGCCGCCGACGACGGCCGCGCCGAGGCCCTGCAGGCCCTGGTCTCCCAATGGCGGCCCCCCGACGAATGGCCCGGGTTCGCCGCCTTCGACGCCGGCGCCACCGGGGGCCTGCCGAGCCGCGGCTACTTCGGCGCCGTCTGCGACGGGCGCTTCGTCTACTTCGTCCCCGAGCAGCACGGCGAGGCCGGGAACCCCACCCACGGCGTGGTCCTGCGGCTGGACACGCACGGGGACTTCCGCGATCCGGCCAGCTACCGGGCGCACGACGCGGGGCGCACCGACGGGCTGGAGACCCGCGGCTACTACGGCGGGGTCTTCGACGGACGCCGCGTCTACTTCGTGCCCCGCCAGATCGACCTGACCCGCTACCACAGCCACCTGCTGCGCTGCGACACGGCCGGCGCCTTCGACGACGGCGCCAGCTGGTCGGCCTTCGACATGGGCGAGGCCCACTCGCAGCAGGGCGCCGCCTTCGATGGCCGCTTCATCTACTTCTGCCCGGGGTTCTCCGGGGATCCCCACAAGGAGGACGAGCCCTGCGGCCGGGTCCTGCGCTTCGACACGCAGGGGGAGTTCCGCAACCGGTCGAGCTATGCCAGCGTCGACATCACGCGGTTCCTGGGTCCGCGTGCGGCCTGCTTCGACGGCGGCGCCTTCGACGGCCGCTACGCCTACTTCGTGCCCCTGGAGGGCGGGCTCGCCGTCCGCCACGACACGACCGCGGCCTTCGACGATCCGGCCTCGTGGGAGGCCTTCGACGCCCGGCCCCTCGGCTACCGCATGGCGGTGGGCGCCGTCTTCGACGGCACCTTCCTCTACTACTGCGCCTACGGCCACGGCCGCATCGTGCGCTTCGACACCCGCGGCTCCTTCACCGACCCGGACGCCTGGTCCGCCCACGACGCCGACCCGACGGACGGCCTTCGCACCACCGGCTTCGACGGCGGCTTCTTCGATGGGCGCTTCGTCTACTTCCAGCCCTTCTTCCGGCACGTGGGCCCCGGAAAGCGCGACAACCTGTTCCACTCCTTCTACCTGCGCTACGACGTGACCCGCCCCTTCGAGGACCCGACGAGTTGGCAGGCGCTCGACGCCTCGGCCACCGACGGCCTCCACAGCGTCGGCTACAACGGCGGCGCCTTCGACGGCCGGTTCTTCTACGCCGCCCCCTGGCAGCAGGGGCGCAAGCCCGGCCGCCCGGAGGAGTTCGTCACCCACGGCATCGTCCTGCGCTGCGACACCCTAGGCGACAGCGGTTCCTTCAGCCTGCGCTGGTGCGACCTGGGCCACAACGGCGGCCTGAACGCCGGCGCGCCGGGTCCCAGCTTCCTGGTCAACACCGACCGCGGCTGCCTGCGCGCCTGGGCCCTCCAGCCGCTGCCGGCGGGGGAGCACCACCTGGTGGGCACGTACGACGGCGAGGCGGTGCGGCTCTTCGCCGACGGCGAGCTGATCGCCGAGCGGGAGGGGAGGGGACGCCTGGTGCACACGGACCTGCCGGTGACGGTGGGCCGCATCCAGGACGGCGCGGGACGGTTCCGGGGGCGGGTGCTGGAGGCGGAGGTGCAGCTCCCCGGGGCGGACGGGCCGAGGAGGAGTTAGTGCCGGATGTGGGGCGCCTCCATCACCGCCCGCTCCTCCTCGGACATGTCGGCCACGTAGTCCGGGTACTCCGCCCGGTGGACGCCGGCGCCGTAGGCGAGGCAGCCGGGGCTGAACTTGTAGAGCAGGGCCCGGCGCTCGTGGGCGGCCGTCCACGGCAGGGTGCCGTGGGTCAGGGTCTCGGTGAAGATCACCGCGTCGCCGGCCTTGCCATTCACCTCCAGCACATGCTCCTGGTGGCGCTCCCAGGCCTTCATGCTCGGCGGGCAGGGCAGGTTGGCCTTGTGGCTCCCCGGGACCACGGCGACACCGCCGTCGCCCGGACCCTCGTCGGCGAGGAGGTACTCGACCACCGTCAGGCCGGTGTAGATGCGGTCGGCCTTGAAGAAGTACGGCTCCGACATGTCGGTGCGCTCGACGCCGCCGCCGTGGAGGGTGCCGCCCTCGCAGCCGCGGTCCATGGCGATCAGGCCGGGGCCGTGGTCGAGGCGGTAGCCGCGGCCGAGGATCGCCTCCAGGAGTGGCTTGACCTGCGGATGGACGAGGAGCCGGCGGAAGGGCTCGCACCAGGGCCGCTCCCAGGCCAGCATACCGCCCAGGTCCTTGCGGTGGGAGGTGCCGGCCAGGGCCCCGGAGCCGCCCGCAAGGGAGCCATCGCGCTCGTTCAGGCCGTCGCCGTGGTGGTCGATGGCGGCGTTCATCTCCGCCACCTCGCCGGCGTCGAGGACCTGCCGCAGGACCAGGTAGCCGTTCAGGTCGAAGAGGTACCTCTCGTCGTCGTTCATGGCGCTCCTTCTCCGTGGTTGCCCCTCACCTCGTGCTCTTGCCGGCCAGCACGAACCAGATGGTCCGCAGCATGATCTTGAAGTCCAGCATGAGGGATGCGTTCTCGATGTAGTAGAGGTCGTACTCCAGGCGCTCGGCGGCGATGCGCTCCAGGTCCGTCGAGTCCATGTCGAACTCGTGCTTCGACTGGGCCCAGCCGAGCAGCCCCGGCTTGACGTTGAAGCGGCGCATGTAGAAGGGGATCCCGGCGCGGAACTTCTCCACGAAGTATGGGCGCTCCGGCCGCGGTC
The DNA here is from genome assembly GCA_026706075.1 of Gemmatimonadaceae bacterium. GTDB lineage: Bacteria > Latescibacterota > UBA2968 > UBA8231 > UBA8231 > UBA8231. Next base: position 15,653 of record JAPOZM010000028.1, on the reverse strand, counting down.
CCACCAGGCTCATGTCGCCGCGCAGGAAATTCAGGCACTGGGGGATCTCGTCCAGGTGCAGGCCCCGCAGCAGGCGGCCCATCCGGGTCACACGCGGGTCCGCTCCCTTGACCCACACCGGACCAGTGCCCTCCTCGGCCTCCTCCACCATGGAGCGGAACTTGTACATGGTGAAGACCCGGCCGTCGCGGCCGACCCGCTCCTGGCGGAACAGGACGGGCCCGCGCGAGTCGAGCTTGATCGCCACCGCCACCACGATCCACACGGGGGCCAGCCCTCCGAGGACGAGGACCGCGGCGGCCACGTCCAGGAGCCGCTTGACGGCGCTCTCCCAGGGCGGCATGAGCTGCGGCCGCAACTCCATGAGGGGCACGCCGTAGATCTGCTGCGTGCGCACGTGGCCGGTGACGATGTCGTAGAGGTCGGGGGTGATCCCGAAGGCGACGGGCGAAGCCGCGCCGGCGGCGGCGTCGACGATGCGCAGGACCTCCTCGTGGCTGTTGGAGCGCAGGGCGATGAGGACCGCCTTCACCCCCTTCCCGCCGACGATGCGCCCCAGGTCCTCGACCTCGCCGAGGACGGGCAGCCCGCCCACCTCCGCCACCACCGCTTCGCCGGGGGCGCGCACGAATCCGATGACCTCGTAGCCCTGGGCGGGCGACGCGTCGAGCGCCTGCAGCAGGCGGTGGCCGCGCTCGTCGGTGCCGACGATCACGGTGTTGCTGCGGCCGACGCCGGCGGCCAGCAGCCGCATCTGCAGGCTGCGCAGGCTGATCCGCCCGGTCGCCACCAGCACGATCAGGACGATCCAGTAGGAGGCCAGGAGGGCGCGGGTGAAGGTGAAGCCGCCGCGCAGGTCGAAGGTGATGATGAAGAGCAGCACCACGCCGAGGGTGACGACCCGGAAGACGCGCACCGCCTCGTCGAAGCGGGAGGTCGTCGGGCCCAGGCGGTAGAGCCCGTTGAAGACGAAGAGCACCAGCCAGCCCAGGCAGATCAGGGGCAGGGCGTCGTAGAGGTAGAACTCGAGGGCGAAGGAGAAGGGGGCCTCGGCGGCGGCCCCGGGGTGCTGCTCTCTCCAGGCGCGCTCGACCGAGGCGAGGCCGACGCCGGCGTGCTTCATCCACAGCAGGGCCACGGTCCCCAGGTTGATGGCCAGGAAGTCGGAGACGGCCAGCAGCAGGGTGACCCAGAGCTGCGGCACGGGTCAGGCCGGGGTGGGCCGCGTCATCTTCGTGACGCTCTTCGAGGGGCGCCGAGAGTCGCCGTCCGGAAGGCGGGAATCACGGTGGGCCGAATTGCGGAAGTGGTTGTAATTTGACACGATTACGTCAGTTCTTGACAATACGCCGGACCCCCCGGAAACGTCAAGCGGCGAGGCGCCGCGGAGGAGGATATGGCGAAGCGGAAGGTGCTGATCACGGGCGCGGCGGGGCGCATCGGGCAGGTGCTGCGCGAAGGCCTCAAGGACCGCTACGAGCTGCGCCTGCTCTACAACCGCACGGTGCTGCCCGCCCGCGACGGCGAGGAGGTCTTCGTCTCCGACATCACCGACCTCGAGAAGATGGAGCAGGTCGTCGACGGCTGCGACGCCGTGATCCACATGGCCGGCAACCCGGAGGTGGGCGCCTCGTTCATGGACTGTCACCGCCAGAACAGCCTCGGCACCTACTGCCTCTACGAGGCCTGCGTCCGCCGCGGCTGCGGCCGCGTCGTCTTCGCCAGCACCAACCACGTGACCGGCATGTACGAGAAGGAGGGCATCCCCACCGATCCTGACATGCCCGTGCGCCCCGACAGCTTCTACGGCGCCAGCAAGGCCCACGGCGAGGCCCTCGGCCGCTACTACGCCGACCATTTCGGCCTCGCCGTGATCTGCCTGCGCATCGGCTCCTTCCAGCCGGAGGAAGCCGTCACCGGCCGCAAGAGCGACCGCATCCTGTCGACCTGGCTGAGCCACCGCGACGCCGTGCAGCTCTGCTGGCGGTCGGTCGAGGCGGAGGACGTGAAGTTCGGGATCTACTACGGGATCTCGGGCAACCAGCGCGCCTACTGGGACACCCGGAACGCCCACGCCGAGCTCGGCTACGCGCCCGAGGACGACGCCGAGCGGCTCGCCTGAGGGAGTCGGCCCCCCGCCCGGGGGCTCACGCGGGGGCCGCCTCGGCCTCCTCGAAGATCCGCACAAAGTCCGCGTAGCCGATCCTGCGGTCGATGTTCTGACAGTCGACGGCCAGCGGCGAGGTGCCGCGGTCGGTGAAGGTCCAGCGCACCGGCCACTCCACGTGCCACAGCCGCAGCGTCCGGTAGAACCCCGCCAGAATGCGGTCGGTCTCGGCCGTGCGCGATCCGCTGGGGTAGGCGAAGTGGACGGGCGCCCGGCCGAGGTGCCTCTCGATGAGGGCATGGGAAGTCCGGACCTCCTCCACGACCCCGGCCTCGCCCTCGGCCTCGAACTTCTCCGCCATCTTGCAGTGGGTGGCCGTGTGGCCGCCGATCTCCCAGCCGGCGGCCAGCAGCCGCCGCAGATCCCCCCAGGTCATGAAGGGCTTCTCCACCACGCCCTCGGTCAGGGTGCGCACGGCGGCGCTCCGGCCCCGGGAGGCGGCCTCGATACCGTCGGTGATGGGGAAGCAGGTCGCCGCCATGCCCAGCTCCTGAAGCAGCGCAAAGGCGACCTCCAGAGTGTCGAGCCAGCCGTTGTCGAAGTGCAGGGCCACGGAGCGCGCCGGCAGCTCCGCCTCGCCCGCGAGCCAGTCCGCGATGCTCGACGTGGAGACCACGGTCCAGCCCCTGCCGACAAGGTGGAGCATCTGCCGGCTGAACTCCGCCTCGCCGAGGATGCCGGCCCCGTCGGCCGCCGGGTCCAGCTCCGGCTCGCCCTGGGGATAGACGTGGTGGTAGACCAGGATGGGGACTCGGCGGGGGCCGTTCATCGCTGGTAGCGGCCTGGGGCGGCGACGACCTCCGCGAGGAGGGTGTCGACGTAGGCGTCGATGGGGAAGAGGCGGGACGGGGAATCGCCGACGAGCCCCCGGGCCGGCGCGCCGTGGTCGTCCCACCAGGCCCCGAGACGGGGGCGGTCCAGGCGGGGCTGGGGGGCCCGCGGCTCGGTCCGCCGCAGGTGGTCCCAGTAGAGGACCTCCACGAAGTGGACGTAGGTGGAGGTCTCGTAGTCGACGCCGAGCATGAGCAGCTTTCCACCGCGGCGGTAGGCGCGGTTCATGGGTGAGTGAATGCCGTAGGTCCGCCCCCAGGGAGGATGGTCCCAGGAGGAGGGCGGGCCCTCCTGGCTGAGGTGGCCGGCGACGAACTCGTCGGCGCCGGGGCCCCTGGCCGCCACCGAGTGCGAGTAGTGGTCGGAGCGGTGGGTGTCCGGCATGCGGCGGAAGTACTCGGTGAGCCAGCCCACGGTGGAGGGCGTCGAGGCATGGTCCCAGAGCCGCGCCCGGTCCTCGCGTTGGACGAGGTGGAACGAGGGCATGAGCAGGAGCCCCTCGGGGCCGATGGCGGCCTGCAGGGCGTCGACCACCGTGCCGGCCCCGCCGGCGACCGGGCCCAGGCTCTTGAAGGAGGAGTGGACGAAGAGGGTGTCTCCCTGCTCCACGCCCAGGGCTTCGAGGTGGTCCTGCAGTTCGGCTTTGTGGCGGGCGGGCATGTACTCAACCATGGCTTCGTCATCAATTAAGGCGAATTGGCGCCCCTCCACCGGTCGGCTATGATCCTGCCGACTTCCGGCCCCTCTCGACCACCAGACAGGAGACCCCCCATGCCCAAAGCCGAACCCTGGCGTTACGAGAAGCTCACCTGGCCCGAGATCAACGAGGCCGTGGCCGCGGGCAAGCCGGTGATCGCCCCCATCGGCTCGACCGAGCAGCACGGCCCCCACCTGCCCCTGGACGTGGACGTGGTCTGCCCCACGGGGGTGGCCCACGCCGCGGCGCGCCTGATGCCCGACCGGGTGCTGGTGATGCCGCCGATCGTCCACGGGTACACCGCCCACGTGATGGACTTCCCCGGCACCGTCAACATCCACTGGGAGCACTTCATCAAGTTCGTCGTCGACGTGGGCCGCAGCCTCGCCTACCACGGCTTCAAGAAGATCCTCTTCCTCAACGGCCACGGCTCGAACGCCCCCAACCTCGACCTGGCGGCGCGGCGGGTGAACCTGGAGACCGACGCCGAGTGCAGCTTCCTGAGCTGGTGGAGCCTGCTGGGGGTGGACCCGGAGTTCATGAAGGGCTGGCGGGAGAGCAAGTTCCCGGGCGGCTGCTCCCACGCCTGCGAGCTGGAGACCTCGGTCTACCTCCACCTCGACCCGGAGAATGTCCGCGAGGACCGCATCGCCGACGGCGAGATCGCCTTCCACCGCCACGAGTCCGACTTCCACTGGACCGACCTGCTGGGCTCCAGCCCCGCCCAGGTCACCTCGTGGACGGCGAGCTACTCGGACAGCGGCGTCCTCGGGCAGGCCAGCCTGGCCAGCCGCGAGAAGGGGCGCCTCGCCGTGGAGGAGGCGGCCCGGCAGCTGGTCCGCTGGGTGGAGGAGTTCAGTTCCCGGCCAAAGCCGCCGAGGGGAGATCACCACGGGGAGCGGCCGTCCATGCCGATGCCGTGGGGGCAGGTCGGACCGCCGGAGGCGACGGGGGACGTGCACGGAGGCTGACGGGGCCGCGTGAAGACCGTCGCCCACTGCGTCACCCCCTACCTGCCCCTGACGGCGCGGTGGATCCACGCCCAGATCGCCCACCTGCGGCGCTACCGGCCGGTGGTGCTCACCCAGGAGACGCAGAACCTCGACAGCTTCCCCGTGGCCGCGGTCCACGACGCCGGCGCCTGGCCCGCGCCGCGCAGGTGGGCGAACCGGCTGGTGCGCAAGGTCACCGGCGAATACCCCTTCTACGGCGGCTTGCTCCAGCGGGAGGGCGCCTGCCTGATCCACGCCCACTTCGGCTACCAGGGCCACTTCTGCCAGCGCGCCCGCAGGGCTTCCGGCCTGCCCATGGTGGTCAGCTTCTACGGCGAGGACGGCACCCGCTACCTGCGCTACCCCCGCTGGCTGCGGCGCTACCGCCGGCTCTTCGAGGAGGCCGGGGCCGTCCTCGTGGAGGGCGGCGCCATGGGGGCCCGCCTGGTGGAGGCCGGCTGTCCGCCCGACAAGGTGCGGGTCCACCGCCTCGGGGTGGAGGCAGCGGAGATCCCCTTCCGGCCGCGTGAGCCGGCGGAGAGGGTGCGCTTCCTGATCTGCGCCTCCTTCCGCGAGAAGAAGGGAATCCCCCAGGCGCTGAGGGCCCTGGGCCGGGCGCGGGAGGCCCGCCCCTTCCCCTGCGAGGTGGTCCTCATCGGCGACGGCCCCGAGAGGGCGCGGGTCCTGGAGGCGGTGGAGCGCTCCGGCCTGGGGGAGCGGGTGCGGCTCCTCGGCGCCCTGCCCTACGAGCGGGTCCTGGAGGAGATGGAGGGCTGCCACGTGCTGCTCCAGGCCAGCCTCACCGCCGCCGACGGCGATGGCGAGGGCGGGGCGCCCGTGGTGCTCCTCGATGCCCAGGCCTCCGGCCTGCCGGTGGTGGCCACCCGCCACGCCGACATCCCGGAGTACGTCCTCGACGGCCGCAGCGGCCTGCTGGCCCCCGAGGGCGACGTGGAGGCCCTGGCCGGGTGCATCCGCTCCCTGGTGGAGGATCCCGGCCGCTGGCCGGAGATGGGGCGGGAGGGCCGCCGCCACGTGGAGGAGTGCTACAACGCTCCCGTGCAGGGCGCCGCCCTGGAATCCCTCTACGACGAGTACGTCTGACTCAAACCAGCTTCTTCCGCCGCTTCGCCTCCAGCACCTCTTCCACGAAGCCGGGGCCGCAGCAGGCCTCGAAGCCGCCGCCGGGAAACCGGGTCGCCCAGCGGTAGAGCTCCTCCTGGCGCCGGGCGTCGCCGTCGAGGACGGGCGGCTCGGCCCGCACCGCGTCGAGCTGCTCGATGACGGCGGCGGCGATCCTGGCGTAGAGCTGCCCCGGCGAGCCCGCCTGCTGGTACCACGCCATGGCGTTGAAGCTCACCACCCGGACCCGCGGGTAGAAGGAGCACATCAGGTTCCAGTCGTCGCCGTCCTTCTCCTGGTCGCCGGAGGAGCGGAAGTCGGAGCGCAGGACCACCGACGGGATGTCCAGCGCTTTGGCCATCATGAACTCCACCACCGTGCCGGAGTCCAGGTCGGTGCCGTCGAAGTTGAACAGCCCCAGGTCGCAGGCGATGACCTGCCTGAGGTCCTGGTTGCGGATGTCGACGGCGCGCCCCGTGGACTGCTCCAGGTCCTGTGGCACGACGCAGAGGTAGCGGCCGCCGGAGTGCTCCCCGACCGCCCCGGCGAGCATGGCGTTGCCGGTCAGGTGCTTGTGGTCGAAGAGGTCCCCGGCGAGGTAGACGGTGAAGGGGGACATGGCGTCTCCCGTCAGGGGACCCAGCGCACGGAGGCCCGCAGGCCCTGGGTGGACAACTCTGCCCGGGTCTCGGCCAGGTCCAGCTCGATTGGTTCGCGGCTCCCGTCGCGCCAGGCGATCCGCCCCTGGCCGCGGCCGGTCTTCACGGCGCGGGACTCCGTGTAGCGCCAGGCGAGATCGAGGATGAAGCACGGACCCAGGCCCACCGAGACGCCGGCCGTCACCATCGACACGAGGCCGAGCCGGCTGCCCCCCGGGACGAGGGTATCCGTCTTGCGAAAGCGCAGGCGGGTCTCGCCGATGGCGACGCGGGAGAGGCCGGCACCGCCCCCGACGAAGGGGCCCGCGCGGCCGGGCCACTCCAGGTACGCGGCGAGCAGGCCCGAGAAGGAGGAGAGCTCGGCCGAAGCCGCCTGGATCCCCCGGGTCTGGACGAAGTTCGACCGGCCCCGGAAGGAGAGCCCGGGACGGTACTGGGCCAGCGCCTCGAAGCGGAGGACGGAGGCCAGACCCCGGCCGACGCCGATCTCGAGTCCGGGGGTGGAGCCGAAGTCCCCGGCCGCGCCCAGGGGCTCGCCGTCGATGCCCGTGCCGCAGCCGTAGAGGGCGGCCGGGTTCTGGCTGGTGCAGTCGACGTCCAGGAAGCGGGTCTCCTCGGACAGGTCGAAGACGATCCCGCCGCGGTAGTAGAGCTCCGCGTCCCCGGGGGAGGCGCTTCCGGCGAGGGCCGCGATCACGGCGGCGGCCACCGCCGTCGGGCCAAGGCGCATCATACCGACCACTTCTCCATCCTCTCCTCGTCCAGCTCGACGCCGAGGCCCGGACCTTCCGGGGGCTCGAGGGCGCCGTCACGGTACTCGAAGGGTTTCGCGCAGACGTCGTCCACGAGCAGGCCCGGGGCGACCAGGTCGGAGGGCACGGTGAGGTTGGCGCAGGCCGCGGCGAGGTGGACGAAGGCGGCCGTGCCCGGACCGAGCTCGACGGTGCTGCCCAGGAGGGCGGAGATGCCGCCGGTGCCGGCGGCGTGGATCAGGCGCTGGCCGCGCGTCACGCCGCCGCCCTGGGAGGGGATGACGTTGACCACGTCCACGGCCCGGTGGCGGACGACCGAGGCGGTGAAGGCGTCGTCGAGGTCGGCCACGTGCTCGATGATGTCGATGGAGGAGCGCTCGCGGACCCTGGCGAGGACGGAGGCGGCGCCGTCGGGGTCGCCGTTGATGCGCTCGGGGTGGTCGTTGACCACGGGCCGGCTGACGGCGTCGACGGGGGTCTCGCAAGCGTGGATGCCGGCGGCGGCCAGCTCGCGCAGGCGCTCCACGGCCTCCTCCTCGGTCCAGGCGCCGCTGGCGTCCCCCCGCAGGTAGACGTCGGGACCCGCCACCTCCCGGAACCGGCGCACCCGCTCCAGATCCCGGCCGGGATCGCCCCCGACCTTCATCTTGAAGGCGCGGATCCCCTCGGCCAGCTTGCCCCGCACCTCCTCCGCCAGCGCCTCCAGCTCCGCCTTCGGCGTCATCTCGTTGCGCATGTACGCCACCCAGCAGACCTCGACCCGGTCGCGGACCCGGCCGCCCAGCAGCTCGTGGAGGGGCGCCCCCAGCCTCTTGCCTACCAGATCGAGGAGGGCGATCTCGACGCCGAAGAGGGTGAGGCCCCGAAGCTCCGGGTGGCAGTCTTCGGGCAGAGCCCCGGCCACGGCAGCGAAGGCCTCCCGCCAGCGGCCCAGGTCCCGGCCCACGAGCTGGCCGGCGAGCAGCTCCCGCAGCCGGTCCGGCGGCAGCGGGTCCATGCGGACGGCCATGTCCGAGACCTCCCCGAGGCCGACCGGTCCCTCGTCGGTGAACAGCTCCAGGATCTGGTACCACGAGCGATTGTGGTCGGTGTCGGGCTGCAGACGCTTCGGGTCCGCGGAATGGGTACCGTAGATCCGCGGGATCGACACCTCTCGCACGCGCACGTCCGTGATCTTCACGCGATTCCTCTCGTCAGCCTCCATGCACCCGAAGGCAAACAACGCTAGATTGAGGCCACCGCAACAGGCAAGAAACAGGACGGAGGGGATGATGATCGACATCGGTTTCATCGGCGCCGGCGGCATGGGGCGGCACCAGGCCGCCAGTTTCTCGCAGGTCCGGGGCTGCCGGGTGGCGGCCGTGGCCGACCCCGTGAGATCCTCGGCCGAGGCCCTGGCCGCCGATCACGAAGGGGCGGCGGTCCACGACGACCACCGCGAACTGCTCACCGGCGGGATCGACGCCGTGGTGGTGGCGGTCCCCACGGGCCTCCACGCGGCGGTTACCATCGACTGCCTCAAGGCCGGCGTGCCGGTGCTGGTGGAGAAGCCGATGGCCCGCACCGTGGCCCAGTGCCGCGCCATGAACCGGGTCAGCGAGAGCACGGGGACCCTGCTCATGGTCGCCCACTGCCGGCGCTACGACTCCCACTGGGGGACCTGGGGCCGGGCGGTGCAGTCCGGCCGCCTCGGCTTCCCGGTGCTGTGGCGGGACTGCTCGGCGCACATGGGGCCGGGCCGCTGGTTCATGGACGAGGAGTTGGGCGGCGGCCCCCTCCTCGACGGGGCGGTCCACAACTACGACTTCGCCAACATGATCTTCGGCGACCCCGAGAGCGTGGTGGCCAGCACCCTCAAGGTGAACCCCGCGGTCACCGCCACCGACACGGGCTCGGCGGTGGTGCGCTACCCCGGCGGCAACCAGCTGCTGATCTCCTGGTCCTGGGGCACCCGCGGCAAGGGCATGACCGACGTCATCGGCCCCAAGGGCGGCCTCGAGTTCGGCCCAGGGCCGCAGGGCCCGCCCGAGGGAGACGAGGGCAAGCACAGCTGGTTCTGCATCACCCGGACCAACGGCAAGCAGGTCCAGCTGCGGGCCCCGGCGGACTTCAACCAGATGTACAAGCGGCAGGCCCGCCACTTCCTCGACTGCATCCGCGGCCGGGCCGAGTGCCGTTCCCCCGGGACCGAGGCGATCAAGGCGGTGGCCGTGGCCGAGGCGGTCCTCAAGGCCGGGCCCGGCGGCGGCCGGCGGACCGTCCGCTGGTAGGGGAGGACGAACGATGAACGCCGATCTCGAGACCCGGCAGTACCTCTTCGACCTGCAGGGATACCTGGTGGTGGAGGACGTCCTCGACGCCGGGGAGCTGGCTGCCCTCAACGAGCTGATCGACGGGCAGGAGCTGCCCGACAAGGAGGGCATCCAGCGCTTCGGCGACGCCTGCGGGTCGTCGCCCGAGGGGCCGGGGTTCCTGCAGTGGGGGCAGCCGTTCTGCGACCTCCTCGACCACGAGCGCATCCTGCCGATCCTGCGCTTCCGCCTGGGGGACTGCTTCCGCCTGGACCGCATCTACGGCATCCGCACGCGGGAAGGCTCCCCCCGGGGCTTCCTGCACTCCGACTACGGGGCCTCGGCCATCGGCGCGCCCTCGGTGGCCGGCGAGCGCTACCACTGGCCGGAGAACGTCCTGCACACGGGGTTCGTCGTCGTCTCCTGGAACCTCACCGACGCCGGCCCCGGCCACGGCGGCTTCTGCTGCGTCCCCGGCTCCCACAAGTCCGTCTTCCGCATCCCGGAGCACATCCAGGAGGCCCACGAGGACGCCGACGAGGTGATCCTGCCCTCGGCGCCGGCCGGCTCGGTGACCCTCTTCACCGAGGCGATCACCCACGGCACCGCGGCCTGGAGGGCGCCCCATGAGCGGCGCTGCCTGCTCTACAAGTACTGCGTCTCCCAGATCGCCTGGTCGGCGCGGCGCATGCAGCCCCCCGAGGGGATCGAGCTGACGCCGCGCCAGCAGATCCTCTTCCGCGACGCCGCCGACCCGCACCGGTACTTCCCCTCCCTCTTCGACTGACCTTCCCGGACCCGTGTCCGAGATCCGCATCGAGACGGAGCGCCTGGTCCTGCGCAGGATGCGGGACGACGACCTGGCCGACTACCTCGCCTGCGAGTCCCAGCCCGGCCACACCCTCTACCTCAGCCGCGAGCCTTACACCGAGGAGGAGGCGAGGAGCTTCATCGCCACCTCGCGCGATCTGCCGCTGGACGCCGAGGGGGCCTACCTGCACCTGGCGATCGAGCACAAGGAGACGGGCCGGGTGATCGGCACCAGCTGCATCAAGGTGAACAGCCGGGTCCACCGCCAGGGGGACATGGGGTGGTTCCTCCACGCCGGGTACCGGGGCCGGGGGCTGGCCACCGAGGCCAGCCGGGCGATGCTGGAGTTCGCCTTCACCACCCTCGACCTGCACCGGATCACCGCCCACTGCGACGGGGAGAACGAGCGCTCCCTCCTCATGGCCGAGCGCCTGGGGATGCAGCGGGAGGCCTTCTTCCGCGAGACCGTCTTCTTCGACGGGGAGTGGCACAGTCAGCACGGCCTCTCCATCCTGCGGAGGGAGTGGGAGCAGGGCCGCGGGGAGTGATCGAGCCGAGGGGCGGCTGCCGGGGCTTCGGGTGAGGCTCGAGGCTGAGCCTCAGTCTCCCGCGGCGGCTCCGGGCTGCACCTGGCTCACGTCGCGCACCGCCCCCCGGGCGGCGCTCGTGGTCAGGGCCGCGTAGGCCTGCAGCGCCGCCGAGACCCGCCGGCGGCGCTTGAGGGGCTGCCAGGCCGCCGCCCCCAGGGCTTCCATCCGCTCCCGCCGCCGTTCCAGCTCCTCTCCGGAGACCAGGGCGTCGATGCGGCGGTTCGGGGTGTCGATGCGGATGAGGTCCCCCTCTTCCAGCAGTCCGATGGCGCCGCCCTCGGCCGCCTCGGGCGAGACGTGGCCGATGGAGAGGCCGCTGGTGCCGCCGGAGAACCGGCCGTCGGTGAGCAGGGCGCAGCGGGCGCCGAGCTGCTTCGCCTTGATGTACGAGGTCGGGTAGAGCATCTCCTGCATGCCGGGTCCGCCCTTGGGCCCCTCGTAGCGGATGACGACCACGTCGCCGGCCTGGATGCGGTCGCCGAGGATCGCCTCGCAGGCGGCCTCCTGGGACTCGAAGATGCGGGCCGGTCCCTCGAAGGTCAGGATCGACTCGTCGACGCCGGCGGTCTTGAGGATGCAGCCGTCCCCCGAGAGGTTGCCGAAGAGGACGGCCAGGCCGCCGTCCTGCGAGTAGGCGTGCTCCACCGAGCGGATGCAGCCCTCCCGGTCGTCGAGGTCCGCCGTCTCGTGGTAGTTGGCCTGGGAGAAGGCCTCCTTGGTGCGCACCCCGCCCGGGGCTGCCAGGGCCCGCTGGCGGGCGGCTTCCGAGGGGCTGCCGCCGCGCAGGTCCTCGGCGGCGATCAGGTCGCCCATGGTGCCGCCGGCGACGGTGCGCGTTCCGGCGTGGACGAGGCCGGCCCGCTGCAGCTCCCCCATGATCGTGGGGATGCCGCCGGCGTTGGCCACGTCCTCCACGTGGAACTCCTGCGACGCCGGCGCCACCTTGCAGATGCAGGGCACCTTGCGCGACAGGCGGTCGATGTCGGCCATGGTGAAGTCGACGCCCGCCTCCCGGGCCATGGCCAGCAGGTGCAGCACCGTGTTAGTGGATCCCCCCATGGCGATGTCGAGGCTCATGGCGTTCTCGAAGGCCTCGAAGGTGGCGATCGAACGCGGCAGGACCGAGCTGTCCTTGCCGGGGTAGTAGGCCTGGGCCATCTCGACGATGCGCTGGCCGGCCCGCTCGAACAGGGACCAGCGCAGCTGGTGGGTGGCCAGGACCGTGCCGTTGCCGGGCAGGGCCAGGCCGATCGCCTCGTTGAGGCAGTTCATCGAGTTGGCCGTGAACATGCCCGAGCAGGAGCCGCAGGTGGGGCAGGCGGCGGCCTCCATCTTCTCCAGCTCCTCGTCGGAGACGCGGTCGTCGCCGGCGGCGACCATCGAGTCGACGAGGTCGAGCTTGGCGGGGCCGGTGGAGAGCTGTTCGCGGCCGGCCTCCATGGGGCCGCCGGAGACGAAGATCGTCGGCAGGTTGAGGCGCAGGGCGGCCAGCAGCATGCCGGGGGTGATCTTGTCGCAGTTGGAGATGCAGACGAGGGCGTCCGCCTTGTGGGCGTTGACCATGTACTCCACGGAGTCGGCGATCAGCTCGCGGCTCGGCAGGGAGTAGAGCATGCCGTCGTGGCCCATGGCGATGCCGTCGTCCACCGCGATGGTGTTGAACTCGACGCCGTAGCCTCCCGCCGCGTCGACGACCTGCTTGACGCGCTGGCCGATGGGGTGCAGGTGGACGTGGCCGGGGACGAACTGGGTGAAGCTGTTGGCGATGGCGACGACGGGCTTGAGGAAGTCCTCGGTCTTCATGCCGGTGGCGCGCCAGAGGGCGCGGGCGCCGGCCATGCGACGGCCCTGGGTGGTGATGGAGGATCGGTAGTCGGAGGGGGGCATGTGCTTGTCCGGGTGGGGGATCGGATGGGTTGGATTGGATTGGGTCGGGATGAAGATAGGGGTGGGTGGGGGATTCTGGCAGGGGGCGGTGCCGGCGGCTCCGGCCGCGCCTCGGCGGCGCGTACGCGGGGCTTTGGTGGTGGGGCTATCGACGGGGGGTGGTTCGAGGGGTCGGCGAGCCCCTCGCTGCGCTCGGGTCTCTGGGCCTCCTGGATGCGTGTGGTGGCGCAGCCCCGCGTAATGCGCCGCTCGGCTCGGCCTGCGCCGCCGTCACCGCCTCACGGGGGGACCGCCACCACACACTCTTTCTGGGCCGGGTGGCGCCCGGGTGGGGGTACTGAGCCGGGGGTGACTCCGGCGCCACTCGATCTGGTGGGGCGCCGGCCTGGTGGGGCTGGGGTTGGCGGGGATCCTAGATGTCGACGATTTCTACAGTCACGGGAGGAGTATGGGATCGTCATGCGCGGCGAGGCTCTCCAGGTACAAGGCCATCGCCTCGCGGATGCCGCTCAGCGCCTCCTGACGGGTGGCACCTTGGCTGATGCAACCGGGGAGTGAGGGGACTTCGGCGACGAAGACTCCATCTTCGTCCTGCTCGATCAGGACACGGTATTTCATCGGTGAGTTCCGAAGATACACCGGGCTGCTTCACGCCCAAGGCTCACCCCTCTTGGGGCTCGTGGAGATAGGGGTGCTCTGGCAAGAGGCGGTGCCGGCGCCCACTCGATCCGGTGGAACGCCGGCCGGATGGGACGGGAGAGGGAGGTCATGCCAGGACACCTTGCCGGGCCTGCGGCAATGCCGCATCTTCAGTGGCCGTGCGAGTGTTCTTCACCCGAACCTAACGAGCGCGCCAGATGACGGAACGAACTCAGGTGGGGCAGGAGGTCGAGACCGCCTTGGGGGAGGTGCTTGCCCATGTGCGCGGCGAAGTGGAGCTGCCTTGCCGGATCGTAGACGATCCCGCCGCGGAACATATCCTCGCGCTGCGCAAGCGCATGAAGCTGAGTCGCCGGAGATTCGCGGAACGATTCGGCCTGGATGCGCGGGCCCTGCAGGAGTGGGAACAGGGGCGGCGTGTGCCTGACCGGGCCGCCCGGGTGCTGCTGACCGTCATCGACCGCGACCCGGAGGCGGTTGTGCGTGCGCTGGGAAGTGAGCCGTGAACATGATTACGGGCATCTCCTACATCGAAATGCGCACGCGCGTCTGGGACGAGTGCCGGGAGGTCTACGGCAGGCGCCTCGGCCTCACCGAGCTTCAGAACACCACCGCCGTGCAGAACGAGAAGGGGGAGTGGGTGGATGCCGCCGCCGGGAGCGGCGACCGCGAAGCCGTCCTCCAGGTGGGCGACTCCTTCCTGATTCTGCGCGAGGACGAGACCGCCCCCGTGCTGCTGTCGCCCGAGGGCGAGAGGACGGGGCAGGCCTACGGCTCGGTCGGACACTGGTCCTTCTACGTCGAGGGCAACCACCATGCCTTCTCTCACCTCGAGGGCTTCTTCGCGTCCAACAGGTTCCGGGCCACGAAGGACGGGCCGATCGTGCAGCCGATGGACCACGCCTACATGCAGAGGAGTCTGCTGGAGTTCGTCGATCCGAGCGGCTACCCGATCCAGATCTCGGAGATCGTGGACCCGAGGCTGAGCAACCAGGAGAGGCGGCGGGAGAAGCAGCGGATCGCCAACCTCTCCGCCGGGAGCCTCCTCAAGGGTTTCGATCACATGGCCATGGAGTGTCCGGAGATCGCCCGTGGGAAGGAGATCTACGGGGACATGCTGGGGCTGTCCGTCATCGACCACTCGGACAGCGGCACGCACGAGGCGTATGTCTTCGCCGCCGGCATGTGCGACATCGAGCTGCGGGGGCGGATAGACGGCGGGAACGTTGACGGTCTCGGCCGCGGCGTGGTGGGCTCGTTCGGGCTCTGGACCGATGACGTGGACGCCCTGGCCAGGGGGATCGCCCACGACGCGCCGCCCGCGGAGCGTGATCTCGCCCTGGGCGTGCCCGTCCGGTCGATCACCCTTGACGCAGGAGACGGCCTTCCGGTGGAGATCGCCCAGAGGCTGTCATGAAGATCATCGACCTGAAGTGCGCCGTCATCGGCCGCCATCCCATCGTCCGCATCCTCACGGACGAGGGGATCGTCGGCACGGGGCAGGTGGAGTCCTCCAAGCCCTACCTCAAGCCCCACGTCCTGTTCTACCGCGACCTCGTCCTCGGCATGGACCCGACCGACGTCGAGCGGGTCATGCTCGGCATCCGGCGGCTCGGGGGCTTCAAGCCCTGGGGCAGCGCCGTCAGCGCTATCGAGATGGCGCTCTGGGACATCGCCGGCAAGGCCGCGGGGGTTCCGGTGTACAAGCTGCTCGGCGGCAAGATCCGCGACCGGGTGCGGGTCTACCTGACCGGCTCCCCGGTTCCGGTGACGAACTCCCGGCCCGAGGAGTACGCCGCCGCCGCCCGCGCCGTCCGGGAGCTGCCGCAGGGGTTCACCTTGTTCAAGATGGGCGTCGCCTTCCACAGCGGCATGCCCGCCGACGTCCCCGGCTTCTTCTACGGGGAGAGCTCGGGCGGCCGCTGGCACGCCAACCGGGGCCCGCTGACGGAGCGGGGCCTGAAGCACGTGATCGCCTGTGCCGAGGCGATGAAGGAGGAACTGGGAGACGAGGTCGGCCTCGCCCTCGACTGCGGTCCGGGGATGACGGTCCCCGACTCGATACGGCTGGCCCGGGCCGTGGAGCCGCTGAACCTGATGTGGCTCGAGGACATGATCACCGGCGACTACGTCCCGTACGTGCTCGCCGACCTCTACCGGGAGGTGACGCGCAGCACCTCGACGCCGATCCACAC
>JAPOZM010000078.1 GCA_026706075.1 Gemmatimonadaceae bacterium | reverse complement strand
CCGCCAGCAGGGCCAGGGAGATCCACGGCGAGACCGGGGCGAACATGGCGGCCACCGAGACCGCCGTGATCACCGACTGGGAGAAGTGCAGGACGGAGAAGAACAGACGGTCGATCTTGCGCCCCGGGTTCCCGGCCCGCTCGAGGAGGTCGTAGGTCTGGCTGGCTTCGAAGAACAGCAGGGGCAGCCGCGACGACTTGGCCAGCAGGAGGCGGCCCATGACGTGGGAGAGCTTCTGCTCCAGCCGCAGATTGAGGGTGTCCCGCACGTTCCACAGGACCTCGTTGGTGAGCAGCAGGATCAGCCCGAAGGCGATCAGCCAGGGAAGGGCGTCGCCGAAGTCCCGGGGGCCGTCCCCGGCGGCGGCGACCACCGTGTCGACGAGGTTGCGAGTGACGTGGATGAGCAGGGCCGGCTGCAGGCCCAGCAGCAGGTGGACGACGATCAGACCGAGAGCCGCCCCCCTCGCGTGGGCCCGGATGTGGCTCCACGCCCAGCGGAGGTTCCCGGCGATCGAGCCGGCGCTCGAGCGACGGCTCCAGAACTCGAGATCAGATCGGATCTTCATGGGAGGCGGTCGTCAGAGCACCCGCCACCACGGGGCGGCCAGCACCCGGTCGGTGAGCCAGAACGTCTCTTCGCCGTCGTGGAGAAGGATCCCGCGCTGCGCCATGTCGGAGTACTCGTCCAGGAAGGTGTGCAGGTGCCGCACGTCCCCGGGGTGGACCGTGGCCGCGGCCTTCACCCCCACCGGCAGCAGCCGCCGGCCCGTCTCGATGACGAAATCGACCTCGGCACCCTTGGTGGTCCGCCAGAAGAGAATCTCCGCTCGGTCGATGCGGGCACCCGCCCAGGCCAGCAGGTCGCAGGCCACGAGGTTCTCCAGGTGGGCGCCGCGGGGGTGGGGGTCGCCCGCCAGGTGCAGGGCCAGACCGGTGTCGCTCCAGTAGAGCCTGGATGACTTGACCAGCCGCTTCGTCCGGTTGACGGACCAGGCGGGCAGCCGCACCAGCTGGAAGGAGACCTCCAGCAGGTTGAGATACCGCTGCACCGTGGACGGGGCGAGGCCCACGTCCCGGGCCAGGTCGGCCTGGTTCAGCAGCCCCCCGACGCGCAGACAGGCTGCCGTCATCAACCGCCGCAGGTCGGTGATGCCCTCGATGGCGGACAGACGGGGGATGTCCCGCTCCAGGTAGGTGGCCGCGTAGCCTTCGAACCACAGCCGCCGGTCGTCATCGTCCGCCAGCTCACAGGCGGGGACGGGGTAGCCTCCGCGCCGTGCAAAGGCCTGCCACGGCTCCGCTTCGGCGGGTTCGTCGAGAAGGACGTCCCGCCATGCGCCGGGGGGCGCATCCAGGAGCTCCGTCCACATCCCGGGCCGGGCCGATCCGCCCTGCTCGCGGCGGGTCATGGGCCACAGCGTCAGGTAGCTGGCCCGGCCGGCCAGCGTCTCGCCGACCTCCTTCATCAGCAGCAGGTTGGCCGACCCGGTCAGCAGGAACCGGCCGGCGACGCGGTCCTCGTCGACGAGGCGCTTGATGGCGAGCAGCACCTGCGGCACCCGCTGCACCTCGTCCAGCGTGATCCGCACGGCCCGCGCCGCCAGCGCATCCGGATCGCGCCGGGCCTGCTCGAGGACGCCGAAGTCGTCCAGGGTGAAGTAGGATCTATCCACCCCGATGGGGTCCATGCGGGCGAGGGTGCTCTTGCCGGTCTGCCGGGCGCCGGTCAGAACCGCCACGGGCATGACTCCCAGCGCCCGCTCCAGGCTCTCGGCAGCAAACCGGGGCAGCAGTCGATCTGGGTCCATGAACCCATGGTATGGGTGAAAATCACCCACGTCAAGGGTGATATGCACCTCCTCCGCAGGCCCGCGACCAGTCGAGGGGCTCGCCGCCGCCGGTCAGGACGGTGCCGCTCCCTGCACAGCCCTGCGCCGGGACTGCGGACCTCGATCTTCGAAGCCGTGCGGGGTGCCGGCTCAATCCTTGTCATCGTGCCGCAGGACGGCCCTTCTTAGCACCATGCTGCGCAGCTATCTCGCCGTCGCCTTCCGCAACCTCCTGAAGCACAAGGTCTACACCCTCATCAGCCTGTCGGGACTGGCGCTGGGCCTGGCGACGTGCCTGCTGCTGACCGTCTTCGTGGCCGAGCAGTTCGCCGTCGCCGACTTCCACAGCAAGGGCGACACCGTCCACCGCCTGCTGCGCCGCGACGACCTGGCCGGCAGCGACGCCTTCGCCAGCGGCATAGACGGCGGTCTCACGCTGGCGGTGCGGGAGGAGGTGGCCGAGGTGGAGCAGACGACTCGCTTCCTCAACTGGGGCATGTGGATCCGCCACGGCGACAAGAACCTCATGCAGTACCTGTGCCTGGCCGACGTCTCACTCTTCGACATGTTCGATCTCCGGCTCGTCGACGGAGACCCGCATTCGGCCCTGGCCGATCCCGGCTCGATCGTGGTCACCCAGTCGGCCGCGCGGCGCTACTTCGGCGACGCCGACCCGGTCGGCGCCACCGTCACCGTCGACAATGACAAGATGGGCGGCGACTACATGATCACCGGCGTCGTCCGCGACATCCCGCACCAGTCCCACGTCGGGTTCGACTTCATGACCGCCCATCCGCCCGCCGGCTCGCCGTCCTACTTCGCCGAGAACGCCTGGGCCGGCTGGCGGGACACGTGGTACCCCTTCGAAGCCTGGGTGCAACTTCGCCAGGGGGTGACGGCCGCCGAGATCGAAGCGCGGCTGCCGGCCCTCGTCGAGCCGCACCGCGGCGTCGAGCACGCCCGCGGCAGCACTTATCGCCTGCAGCGGCTGAACCGCATCCACCTCTACTCCGAGACCGACTTCGGCAGACGCTCGGACGGGGACATCACCTTCCTGCGCACCCTCGGTCTCATCGGCGCCTTCGTCCTCGTCATCGCCTGCATCAACTTCATGAACCTCGCCACGGCGCGGTCCACGCACCGGGCGCGCGAGATCGGTCTGCGCAAGGTTCTCGGCGCCCGTCGCCGTCAGCTCGCGGGGCAGTTCCTGGGCGAGGCCGTCCTCATCGCCGCTCTGGCGCTGGTCCTGTCTGTCCCCCTCGCCCTCGCCTGCCTCCCCCTCTTCAACGACCTCCTGGGCGAGGCCTTCACCATCCGCTCCCTCGCCGATCCCGGTCTGGCCGCCTGGATGCTGGCCCTGGCGATCGCCGCCGGCCTCCTGGCGGGCAGCTATCCCGCCCTGGCGCTGTCGGGCTTCCAGCCGGCATCGATCCTGAAGACGAGCGCCCGCTTCGGCCGCGGCGCCCTGCTGCGCAAGGGCCTGGTCGTCTTCCAGTTCGCGGCGACCGTCATCCTCGTCGTCTGCACCGCCGTCGTCTACGGGCAGACGGACTACATGAAGAGCCGGGATCTGGGTCTCGATCAGGAGCACGTCGTGGTCATGCCCATCGGCTTTGCCGACCTGTCCCTGCCGGAGCGATACGAGGCGGTGAAGGCGCGCTTCGCCGAGCATCCCAACGTCCTCGCCGTCACCGCCCCCTGGGGGTTCCCCGGCATGTGGGAGCAGCACTTCACCGTCCGTCCCGAGGGAGAGGACGAGGACTGGCGCATGTTGGTGCAGGGCATCGACAACGACTTCCTCGAGACCCTGGGGATCGAGCTCGTGGCCGGGAGGAATGCCGACGTGCGCAGGAAGGGCCAGCCGGAGTTCCTCCTCAACGAGACCGCCGTGCGCCGGCTGGGCTGGGACGATCCCGTCGGCCGGACGATCGAGTGGCTGAACCAGGAGGGCGTCGTCGTCGGCGTCGTCGCCGACTACCACTCCAGGTCGATGCACACGATGATCGAGCCCATCCTGCTGGCCGACTGGCTGCACCTGGTGATCGCCGTCAGGATGGCGCCCCGCGACGTGCCGGAGACGATGGCCTTCCTCGAGGAGACCTGGCATCACTTCGTGCCCCATCGCCCCTTCGAGGCGCGATTCCTCGACGAGGCCTACGACTCGGCCTACTGGTCGGAAGAGAGACAGGGGCGCAGCTTCGCCACCCTGTCGGGACTCGCCATCTTCATCGCCTGCCTGGGCCTGCTGGGCCTGACCGCCTTCACCTGCCAGCAGCGCACCAAGGAGGTGAGCATCCGGCGCGTTCTCGGGGCCGGCACCGGCAGCGTCCTCGGTCTGCTGCTGCGGGAGTCCCTGTGGGCGGTGCTGCTCGGCAATCTCGTGGCCTGGCCGATCGCCTGGTACGCGATGCGCAGATGGCTCGAGGACTATCCCTACGCCATCGACCTGCGGCCGGAGATCTTCCTCGCCGCCACCGCCGCCGTCCTCGTCGTGGCGGTGCTCACGACCTGCTCGCAGACCCTGCGGGCGGCGTGGTCGAGCCCGGTCGACGCGCTGCGCCACGAGTGAGCTGGCCCAGAGACCCGAGCCCCCGGCGAGGGGCTCGCCAGCCCCACGGATCACCTCAAGCGATAGATCCATCAGCCAGGCCCGGCGTATGCGCCGCCGAGGCGCGGCCGGAGCCGCCGGCGCCGCCCCCTGCAGGCGTCTCCCCATGCTATCTTTCGCCAGTGGAGAAGCCATGACCGATACCGACGCCCCGTTCGCCCTGACCCCCGAGCAGAAGTACGAGTTCGACCTGCGGGGGTACATCGTCCTGAAGGGCCACTACGACGAGGAGGCGGTGGCGGAGTTCCATGCCGGCATCGACGAGCTTCAGGCGATCCCCGTCGACTACGAGACCTACACCCGCCTCGGGGTCGCCAGCTATTACCTGGCCGCGGCGATGTCCGACCCGGAGCACCCGTTCTGGAAGGGGGAGCACCGGCCCGACCGGCGCCCCAACCCCGGGACCGGCGGCATCGGGCGGGTCGACCACGCCCTGTGCGGCACGGCGAGGTTCGACCGCATCGTGCGCGACCCGGTGATGAAGTCCATCCACCGGGAGCTCGCCGGCGGTCCGGTCTACATCTCGGCCACCTACTACATCGAGAAGGTGGGACCCGCCGCGGGGGGCGGGCTCCACAACGGCGGCTTTCCGGTGGACCGCGACATCTACTACGCCTACGACCACACGCGGCAGGGGTTCGCCTGCAAGAGCACCAAGAGCGTGGTGATCCTCTCCGACATGACCCGCGTGGAGAACGGCCCCTTCGCCGCCATCCCGGGGAGCCACAAGGCGAACTTCGCCTGTCCCTTCGATATGACGGACGCGGCCAGCAACCCGATGGCGGTGCCGGTGCTGGCCGCGCCCGGGGACGTGGTCGTCTTCTCGGAGGGGATGACCCACAACGCCTATCCCGTTACCAGCGACTCGATCCGGCGCTCGGTGTTCTTCAACTACATGCCGGCCATCGGCCGCGACAACCTGCCCTTCCAGCGCATGTCCATCTACCCCGATCACGTCCTCGAACGGCTGAGCGACGAGATCGATCTTCTCACCTCGGCGGGATACATCTGAGAGGAGTGCGTCGTGCTACACAGAGTCCAGAAGGATCAAAGGAATCTGGCCGCCTTTGACGCGCCCGGCGCCACGGTGCGGGTTTCCGACCCCATCAGGGGCGCCGACGACAGGCTGTCCGCCGGTTTCACCGAGTACACCGAGGCCAGCCGGTTGACGTGGACCTTCGACTACGACGAGGTCTTCTTCATGCTGGAGGGGTACCTGGAGGTCCAGGTCGAGGGCCGGGATCCGGTGCGGTACGAGGCGGGGGACCTGGGCTACATCGAGAAGGGGGCGCGGACGACCATCATTGTGCCGGAACGGGCCTACATGCTGCATGTCACCCACCCGGCGTGGCGCTCCGAGTGAAGTGAGGGGTGCCCGCGCCAGCCCCTCGAACCCCCGCCCCGTCGATAGCTCCACCAACGCAGGGCCCGGCGTACGCGCCGCGGAGGCGCGGCCGGAGCCGCCAACGCCGCCCTAGGAGCGCCTGCTCACCCGCGGGCCGTCCGGCAGGTCGTCCACCTCGAACCCGGCTTCGAGGATCTCCGCCCTGAGGGCGTCTGCAGTCCCGAAGTCCCGCTGCAGCCGGGCCTCGGCCCGCCGCTCCACCATCTCCATGACCTCGGCCGGAACCTCCTCCCGGGGCGGTTCCCAGTCCGCCAGGCCGAGGCCGAGGACGCGGTCGAAGGCCAGCAGCGTCCCCTTCTTCACGTCGTCGGGAAGCTCCGACCGCACCAGGTCCCAGACCACGGCCAGGGCCCGGGGCATGTTGAGGTCGCTGTTCGTGCAGCTTGTGAAGGCCTCGATGGAGCCCGGGTCCGGGTCGCCGGCAGGGCCCCAGGCGTGGGCGCTGCGGCGCAGCCGTTCCAGGGCCGCCGTCGCCGCGTCAAGGGCTTCCCAGTTGAAGCTGAGGGGCCGCCGGTAGTGCGCCCCGAGCAGGAACA
>JAPOZM010000098.1 GCA_026706075.1 Gemmatimonadaceae bacterium | reverse complement strand
CGGCCATGGCGGCGATCTTCTTGAACTCCGAGATGCCGCCGCAGTGGACGATGTCGGGGTTGAGGTAGCTCACCAGGCGCCGGGCGATGATGTCCTGGAAGCCCCACTTGGTGAAGTTCCGCTCGCCCATGCACAGGGGCACGGTGGTTCGCTCGCTCAGCCACTGGAGGGCGTCGTTCGACCCCTCCACCTGGATCGGCTCCTCCACCCAGAAGGGGCGGTACGGCTCGATCGCCTTGCAGTACTCCAGGGCCATGGTCGGCGTCAGCCGGCCGTGGGCGTCGATGAGGATGTCGAAGTCGTCGCCGCCCTCGACCCGCATCTCCTCCATCAGGGCGACGGCCCGCTTCAGGTCCCAGGGCATGGGCACGGTGAGGGGGTCGTCGACCTTGGTGACGGGCGGCCCCGTCTTGATGGCGTTGCAGCCCATGCTGCGGGCACGCTGCACCCCCTTGCTGCCGCTGCCAGCGGCGTAGATGCGGACCTTCTCCCGCGCCGCGCCCCCAAGGAGCTTGTAGATCGGCAGGCCCGCCACCTTCCCGAGGATGTCCCACAGGGCGATGTCGATGGCGCTCAGGGCGGTGCTGAAGAGGACCCCCACGTGCCAGCGGTTCCAGCGGTAGAGCCCCTGCCACAGATACTCGATGTCGGTGGGGTTCTTGCCGATGAGGTGGCCCTCGAAGTCCTGGATGCACTGGGCGATCGTCCCCGCCTTGTTGTCGCTGATCGAGCCTTCGCCCAGGCCGGTGATACCCTCGTTGGTGTGGATCTTGACGAAGCAGCAGTTGCCCTCCACCAGGAAGGTCTCCAGTCCGGTGATCCTGAGGCTCGCGCAGTCCGCGCTCATCACACCCTCTCCTCCCGCCCGGACAGGGCGGAACGGTAGGCCGCGTCGAGGACCTCGACGCCGCGCATGGCCGCCTCCCCCGGGGCGTGGTTGACGCCGGTCCGGCCGGCGACCAGGTCGACGAAGTTGGCCGGCGGGCCGGAGCACTCGTAGGCCCCGGCGCCGGGGTCGAGGTCGAGGGACTCGCCCCCGCCGTCGTAGCGGGCCAGCTCCAGGCGGGCCCGCTCGCAGTCGAGGAGCAGCATGCCCTCGTCGCCGAAGATCCGCAGGTCGACCTGGAAGCCGTGGCCCGCGGGCACGTTGCCGGCCCCCGAGAGGCTGCCCACGGCCCCGCCCTCGAAGCGCACGGTCATGGCGTCGTAGAGCTCGACCTCGGCGCCGGGCCCGGACATGACCGCGAAGACCGAGGCCGCCCGCAGGCCGGTGAGCCAGAACAGCAGGCCCGAGGAGTGGGAGACCTGGGCGTGGCCGTAGCCTCCCTCGGCGCGCGCCGGGTCGGCCCAGGTCGACGGGTCCGGGCCGAAGATGCCGGACTCCGACCCGCCGCTCTCCTCGTCGAGGTCGGCCTCGTCGCCGGAGAGGAGCGGGCGGATCGGCGAGGCCATGTGGCAGAGGACGTACTCCACGGCGCCCACGCCGCCGCCCTCCATCAGCTCCTTCGCCCGCTGCACGAAGGGCTTGTAGTGCCATCCGTACGGGACCAGGAGGTGGAGGCCCTTCTCCCCGGCGCGCTCGACGAGCTGGCGGGCGTGGGCGGCGCGGGTCGTCATCGGCTTCTCGCACATCACGTGGAGGCCGGCGTCGAGGGCGGCCAGGGCGTGCTCGTGGTGCAGGGGGTGGGGAGAGGCCACCACGACCCCGTCGAGCTCGCAGTTGGCGAGCAGGTCGCGGTAGTCCTCGGTGGCGTAGGAGAAGCCGAAGCGCTCCTGGACCTGCTGCAGCTCCCGGGCGCCGAGGCGGCAGACGCCGGCGAGGTCCACGTCGTCCCGGGCCGCCAGGATCGGCATGTGGTTGCTGGTGGCCCACCAGCCGGCGCCGATGAAGCCGAGTCTCACCTTATCCGTCATGGGGTTCCTCCCGTCTCGGGCGACAATCTATCCCGGTCCGGGGGACGGTCCAATGGGGACAGCGGGTGCTTGCCCCTGCCGGGCGCGGAGGACAGCTTTGCCCGCCCTGAGAGCCAGATCCGCCGCAATAGGAGGTATCCGCTGTGAAAGCCAGCGTCCGCCTGGACATCGACCGCCGCGTGGGTCCGATCGATCGCCGCATCTTCGGCGGATTCCTCGAGCATCTGGGCCGCGCCGTCTACGGCGGCGTCTACGACCCGGACAGTCCCCTGAGCGACGCACACGGGTTCCGCACCGACGTGGCCGAGACCCTGCGGGCGCTGGACATGCCGTGCGTCCGCTATCCCGGCGGCAACTTCGTGAGCAACTACGACTGGCGCGACGGCGTGGGGCCGCCGGAGAAGCGCCCGTCGCGGCCCGACTTCGCGTGGAAGAGCATCGAGCCCAACACCTTCGGCGTCGACGAGTTCGTCCGCTGGTGCCGGGAGATCGGCACAGAGCCGATGATGGCCGTCAACCTCGGGACCCTGGGACCCCGCGAGGCGGCCGACCTCGTGGAGTACTGCAATCTGGAAGGCGGCACCCACTGGTCCGACGCGAGGCGGGCCAACGGCGGAGCCGACCCGCACGCGGTGAAGCTCTGGTGCCTGGGCAACGAGATGGACGGCCCCTGGCAGGCGGGCCACTGCCCGGCGCCCGAGTACGCCCGCAAGGCGAGGCAGGCGGCCCGGCTCATGCGCGGGATCGACCCCTCGGTCGAGCTGGTCCTGTGCGGATCGTCAGGGCGCGGGATGGCCACCTACATGGAGTGGGACCGCACGGTGCTGGAGCACTGCTGGGACGAGGTCGAGTACATCTCCGCCCACCGCTACAGCGGCAACCGCGAGGACGACACGCCGTGGTTCCTGGCCGAGGGTGTGGAGATCGACCGAATCCTGGACGACTACGCCGGGCTGCTGGCCTACGTGCGCGGCCTCAAGAGGAGCGACCGGCGCGTCTTCGTCGCATTCGACGAGTGGAACGTCTGGTACAAGAACCACCTGACCGACGGCGGCTGGACCGTGGGGGCCGGCCTGCTGGAGGAGGTCTACAACCTCGAGGACGCCCTGGTCTGCGCCCAGTACCTCAACAGCTTCCTGCGCCATGCCGACGTCGTCCGCATCGCCTGCCTCGCCCAGATCGTCAACGTCATCGCGCCGGTGCTGACGCGGGCCGACGGGCTCCTCGTGCAGAGCATCTACCACCCACTGCGGATGTTCTCCCGCCACGCGAAGGGCGTCTCCCTGGCGCCCGTCGTCGACGGACCCACGTACGAGGCTGGGGCCCGGGGCGAGGTCCCCGTCCTGGACGTCTCCGCCAGCCACGACGAGGAGACCGGCGCCGTCAGCCTCTTCCTGGTGAACCGGGGGACCTCGCAGGACCTGGAGGTGGAGGTTTCCTTCGGCGACCGCAGGGCCGGGACCGCCGTCGAGGTGGAGGTGCTGAGCGGGGACGACCCGAAGGCGCACAACTCCTGGGAGAGGCCGGACGCGGTCGCGCCCGTCGGGGAAAGCGGCGCCCGGGACGGCGACGGGAAGCTGCGGGTGAGGGCGCCGGCCCTCGGACTCACGGTGGTCCAGGCGCGGCTGGAGCCGCGGTCCTAAGGAGCACCCCATGAACAAGCCACAGGTCATTCTTGACGACACCGGACAGCCCGCCTTTGTCGTGATCCCCTGGCGCGAATACGAGCGTCTCACAGGCGAGGACGCGGAGGCGATACTGGGCGACGAAGAACACTACGACCGTGCCATCGCGGACAAGGGCGAGTCCTTTCCCATCGAGGTGGTCGATCAACTCCTGGCTGGAAAGAACCCAATCAGTGTGTATCGCAACTACCGGGGTATGACCCAGAACGCATTGGCCGCCGCCGCCGGCATCCATGCGGTCTATCTCTCCCAGATCGAAAGGCAAACGCACCGGCTCGGCCAGGACACTGACCGCTCTCGCCAAGGCGTTGCAGGTGACGGTAGATGACCTCCTTTGATCCCAGACTCGGCAACCGGCCTGGCCGTCACGATCCGCCCGCGGCCCGGGGCGCCAGGACACCCGATGCCTTATGCTGAAAGCCATTCTCTGGGACAACGACGGCGTTCTGGTCGACACCGAAGGCCTGTACTTCCAGGCCTGCCGCGAGACCTTGGAACGCCTCGGCGTCCGCCTCAGCGAAGCCCGCTTCATCGATCTCTTCCTCAAGGCCAGCGAAGGCCTTGCCACTGTCGCCGCCGAACACGGCATGGACGAGCAGGCGCTGGAGCCCGCCCGCATATGGCGCAACGCCCGCTACACCGAACTCCTGCGCGCCGGCGTACCCGTCATCGACGGCGCCGGCGAGGTGCTGCGGCAGCTCCACGGCACGGTGCGCATGGGCATTGTCACCAGTTCGCGGCGGGAGCACTTCGAGATCATCCACGCCGCCACCGGCCTGCTGGACTGCATCGATTTCACGCTCGTGCGCGAAGACTACCGGCATTCCAAGCCCGACCCCGAGCCCTACCTCACGGCCCTGCGGCAGAACGACCTTGGCGCCACCGAGTGTGTCGTTATCGAAGACTCGGACCGGGGGCTGCGCGCCGCACTGGCGGCGGGGCTGCGCTGCATCGTCATTCCGCAGGGCCTGACGCGCGGCCTGGACTTCACCGGCGCGCTGCGGCAACTGACCGATATCCGTGAGGTCCCACCACTGATCCACGAACTCATGTCAGGCAGCTGAGCGCACCGCAGCCGATGGCCGCAGGATGCAGCTCCCATCGCAGTCCGCCGCCGCCGGCCCGGCCCCGGGCCGCTGTCCGTCATCGATCGGGGGCGAGGGCCCCCCACAGAAACCGAAACGCCAGCGTCCACATGTAGGCCCGCTGGGAGTTGCCCACCGCCCCCGCGTGCCCGCCTTCCATGTTCTCGTAGTAGAGGACGTGGTGGCCCATCTCCCGCATCCTGGCAACCATCTTCCGGGCATGTCCCGGGTGAACGCGGTCGTCCCGGGTGGACGTCGTGACGAGGAGCCTGGGGTAGCTCACGTCCCTGAAGAGGTTGTGGTAGGGCGAGAAGCCTTCGATGAAGGCCCACTCGTCGGGATCGTCGGGGTCGCCGTACTCCGCCATCCAGCTCGCCCCGGCCAGCAGCTCGTGGTAGCGGCGCATGTCGAACAACGGCACCTGCGCGACGACGGCGCCGAACAGGTCGGGGCGCATGGTGAGCATGTTGCCCACCAGGAGCCCGCCGTTGCTGCCGCCCATGGCGCCGAGTTGCTCCGGCGTGGTGACGCCTCGGCGAATCAGGTCCTCGGCGACGGCGATGAAGTCCTCGTAGGCCCGCGGCCGGTCGGCCTTGAGGGCGGCCTGGTGCCAGTCGGGTCCGAACTCGCCGCCGCCTCGAATGTTCGCCACCACGTAGACTCCGCCACGCTCCAGCCACGCCGCGCCAGTCCCCGCCGAATACCTGGGAACCAGGGAAATCCGGAAGCCGCCGTAGCCGTAGAGCAGTGTCGGGCGCGGGCCCTTCGTGTCGTCCCGCGAGACCTGGAAGTAGGGAATCCGGGTCCCGTCGGCGGAGGCGGTCCAATGCTGCGCGACGGACAGGCCGTCGGCGTCGAACTGGCCGGGTGCGCGCTTCAGCACAACGGGGGTCTCACCCACCGACCCAAGGGACAGGATGGACGGGGTCAGGTAGTCGGTGGTGGTGAGGAAGAAACGGTCGTCCCCGTGGGGGTCCACGGCGTCGGCGCCGAGGGTCTGGAAGCCGGCGGGATCGACGCCCTGAAGCGGCGTGGTGGTCCAGCCTTCGGGGCCGGGTGTGGCGACTTCGATGCGGTTGCGCACGTTGTCCAGGATGTTGATGAGAGCGTGGTTGCGGGTCAGTGAGTAACCGGCGAGCGCGGTGCCTCCACGCGGTTCGAAGAGGACTGAGAAGCCGCGTCCGCCGGCGAGGAAGCGATCCAGCTCGAGGGCGATCAGGCTCCCCGTGGCAAACGTGGACGCCTCGGTAACCCAGTCGCTGCGCGTCGTCACGTAGAGCCGGCCGCGGTGCACGGCGTAATCCGCGTCGGAAGGGATCTCGAGCGGCAGGAGTTCCTCGCCGCGGCGAATGTAGCGATCGCTGTTGTAGAAGTCGCGTATCCGATACACGAACTGCATCTCGAAACCCGGGGCCAGCTCGGCGTAGGCGCCCACCGAGACATCCGACGATTCGCCCTCGAAGACGGTGGCGGCCTGGTCCAGGCGCTGGCCGCGCCGCCACAGCTTGACGATCCGGGGATAGCCGGAGTCGGTCATGGTGCCGGCACCGAAGTCCGTCGCCACGAAGATCTCGTCGGGGCCGGCCCAGGCGGTGGTTCCCTTGGACTCGGGGAGGGAGAAGCCGTCTTCCACGAAGGCTTTGGCCCTGAGATCGAACTCCCGGACCACGACGGCGTCGGCGCCGCCCCGGGAGAGCCGCAGCAGGCAGCGGTCGTAGGTCGGGACCAGGATGGAAGCACCCCCGTAGACCCAGTTCTCACCCTCGTCGCGTTTCAGGGCATCGATGTCGAGCACGACCTCCCAGGCGGGGTCCGGCTTCCTGTACTCCTCGAGGGTCGTACGCCGCCACAGGCCACGGGGGTTGGCCTCATCCTGCCAGAGGTTGTAGTACCAGTCGCCCGCCTTGTAGACGTAGGGGATGCGATCGTCGGCATCGAAGATCCCCAGGAGACGCCGACGCAGCGGATCGAAGGCCGGGTCTTCGGCCAAGGCGTCCCGGGTCGCTTCGTTTCTTTCCTCGACCCAGGCCAGCGCCTCGTCGCCACCCACATCCTCCAGCCAGAGATGGGGATCCTCGTCAGTCGAACAGCCCGACAACGCCACGGCCACTCCTATGCTCGCTGTCAGTCTCATCGTGCGCGGCTCAGAACAGCAGACTCACCCCCAGCCGCACATTGAGGGGATTCCCCGGGGTGAAGTGGATCTCCGAAACAGGTTCCTTCTCGCCGCGCAGGCGCGATTCGGTGTCGAATTGCGCCTCGTTCCACATCGTGTCAAGCACGTTCTCAAGGGCCAGGTTGAACCGCCAGGCCCCTCGCTGCAAGGCACCGCCGAGATCGACGACAGTGTAGCCCTCGGCCGTGACACTGCCGTCCTCGTTGGCGGGCCGGTCGCCGATATGGCGGTAGCGCAGGCTGCCTGCCAGGCCATTGGGGTGCCTCCAGGTCAAGCCGCCGGTAGAGGTCCTGCCGGGGGCCAGCGGAATCTTGTCGACACCATCGGGTTCGTCCACCGCCTCACCTCGTGAGAGATTGAGGTCGGTATCAGCCCACAGCCAGGAATACAGTTGGAGGCGGGCTTCCACATCCAGCCCCGTCCGCCGGGTCTTCCCGCTGGCTTCGGTGGTGCCGGCATCGCCGACAAAGACGAATTCGCTCTCCAGGTCCATCCACCATAGAGCGGCCCCCAGACTCAGCCGGTCGAACAAGCGGGCCCGCAGACCGGTCTCAGCCCCCACGGCCCGGGGTAGAGTCCCTTCTTCGAGGTGTCCCGGATCGATGTTTCGCCCGGCCAACTCGGCGGCCACATCGGCCTCGGTGCGCCCATCGCGCCGCATGGCCCGACGGATCTGCGAGGCCCGGGCGTCGATGACGTTGTTGCGGGCGTCGTTGGAGTGAAAGCCGGTACCGAAATTGGCGAAGAGGTCCAAGGCGTGGGTGGGGTTGTACACCAGGGACGCCTTCGGGCTGAGTATGGAGGCCTGGGCATAGCCCGAAGCGTGAGGCAAGTCGGTGGAGTGCCCTTCGAGACGGTCGTCGACATTGAAGGTGAAGTAGTCGCCGCGCAGTCCCAGCACCAGTTGCAGGCGCGGGGTGAGAGCGATCTCCTCCTGGGCCCACAGGAACAGGTTGCGCTCCACCACATCGGCCTCGACCAGGGGTGCGAGGCGTTGGCGGTCGGGGCTCTTCCACAGAGCCACGGATGCATTGTCGGCACGCAGGCCGCCCCCCATCGTGGTATTGGCCAGGTGGGAGCCCCAGTAGTGGTGGAAGGTATAGGCGCTGTTGATTCCAGCGACCCGGCGGAGATCGGTCTGCTCTATGGTGTCGCCGCGGTCGGGATCTTCGAGGAAGAAGGTGAAATTGGAGAACAGTTTGAACTCGTAGTTGGCCAGGTACGCCTGCAGGTCGAAGGCCTTGGAGTCTGTTCCCTGGGCGTGGAAGGTGACCTGGACATCCTGGCGGCCGGTGGTGCCGCCCTCCAGGTCGTCAATGGCCCCCCAGCGGTCGATAAGGCCCTGCTCTATGGCCCGTTGGGGGATCTGCCCGGAGGCATCCCAGGCCGAACTGAAGCCGCTGGTGGTCAGGGTAAAGGTCGATCGGTCGGAAAGACGAGTATGGTACTTGCCGAAGAGATTGAGTCGCTCCAGGCCCTGAGGCTGCCTGACCGGGCCGTCGGTGCGGTAGTACTTGCCGGCGAAATAGGCACTCTGCTCGGGACCGGCCAGCGGGATCTGGTAGAGCATGGTGTACTGGGCCGTATTGAAACCACCCCCTTCGAGGTGAATGGCATTGTTGTCGAGACGGTCGAGGGTGGAATAGGCGATGGCCCCGGCAGTGGCCAGATTGCCGAACTCGGCGAAGTACGGCCCTTTCTTGACGTCCAGGCTCTCGACCACTTCGGGAATGAGGAAGTGCATGTCGGCGTAGCCTTGCCCGTGGCCGTGGGAGACCATGTTCACGGGTACCCCATCCACCGAGATGGCCACATCGGTGCCGTGGTCGGCGTCGAAGCCGCGCAGGAAGATCTGTTCGGCTTTGCCGCCGCCGGCGTGCTGGGCAATGATGAGGCCCGGCATCAGCTGCAGCATCTGGTGGGCCGTGCGATTCGGCCGGATGTGCAGATCGAACTGACGCACGGCCCGCGAGGAGGCCGCCGAGAAGGCCCGTTCGCCGTGAACCAGCATCTCGCCCATGTGCAAGGGGCTGGGGGTCAGGGCGAGGACCAGGCGAGCCTTCTCTTCAGGGCCCACCCGCACGGTATCGGCGAAAGTGGAATAGCCGATCTGGCTGACTTCCACCTGGTAGGCCCCCGGAGGCACTATGGGCAGCAGGAACTGACCGCCCATGTCCGTCGAGGCCCCTAGCAGGGTACCCACGAGACGAATGGTGGCTCCGATCAAGGGCTCGCCGGTAGCCTCGTCGGTTACCTCCCCACTGAGGCTGGCTTCCGGCTGGGCGGTTAGGGGGCGGGCGACCGCCAGGGCCGCCAGAATCGACATACAGACCACCTTGCGCATGAATCGCTCCTTGGTGCCTTCAGACCGGGGGACGTCTCAGGGGCCGATCCTCGGCAGGTAATGTAGGCCGGCGCCCGGGCGAGGGAGGCCCGGTGCCTCAGAAGAACATCTTGTAGAGCAGACGGAGGTTGCGGCCCGGCTCGGGCAGGATCTCCTTGACGCGGTTGAGGTGGTTGCGGTAGACCGCGTCGGTGGCGTTCTCCAGGGTCAGGGAGAGGGTGTGCAGGCGCCCTCCCCAGTGCACGTGGTGCTCGCCCGAGAGGTCGAGGACCGCGTAGCCCTCGGTGGGCTCCTCGAACTCCCCGGGCCGGTCCTGGTCGGCGGCCAGGCGCAGGGCGGCTGCCGCCTTCAGGGCTTCGGACGGCTCCCAACTGAGGGTGACCCGGCCCTGCAGGGGAGGCAGGCGCGGCAGGGGCTCGTCGTCGAGGTCGGTGAGGCGGCCCCGCACGTAGCCGAGGGTTCCGGCCCCCTTCCAGGAGCGCGCCAGGTACCAGTCGAAAGCCGCCTCGACGCCGTGCATGAGGACCGGCTCCCCCACCATTCTGTAGAGGAAGAGATCAGCCCGGCGAAGGCTGCGCTCGCCCGTGTTCTTGGGGAAGATGTAGCCGTCGATGGCGTTGCGGAAGACGGCCAGGTGGATCTGGCCCTGCCGGCGCCGGTACTCGGCGAAGAGCTCCACCCCTCGGCCGCGCTCGCTGTCCAGGGCCCCGTTGCCGACCTCGTAGGAATAGGCGGCCAGGTGGGGCCCCTCCGAGAACAGCTCCTCGATGCCGGGGGCCCGGAAGGTGCGCATCAGGGTCGAGCCCAGGGTCAGGCTCGAGGTGGCCCGGTAGTGGCTGGACAGGCCGGCGGAGAAGCCGGCGAAGTCGCGGCTGCGGATGCGGCCCACCGTGCGGGAGACGCGCTCGTCCCGGGGCTCGACGCGGCGGACGTCGAAGCGCACGGCGGCGTTGGCGGACCAGGGACCGGCCTCCGTCTCCTGGTAGGTGTAGAGGGCGCCGGCGTACTCCTCGGAGGCGGGCGTGAAGTTGAGCCCGGCGGCGGCGTAGTTCCGGTATTCGTACCACACGCCGGCGGCGCCGTCGGTCACGGGCCCCATGGGCTCGAGGTGGGCCAGGGCTCCCACGTGGTGGGACAGAACTCCGAACTCCAGGCCGAGGGAGCCGTCGGCCTCGAACTCCCCGTGCTGGTAACGGGAGAAGGAGTGGTGCAGCTCCAGGCGCTGGAGCCAGTCCGGGCCGATGAGGATCTCGCCGCGCCCTTCCAGATGCTGGCGCTGCAGCTCGATGGAGATGCCATGAGGGTGGCCGCCCTCCGGGTCGGGGGGGATGCCGTAGTCGGAGTCGTAGAGGCTGCCGGAGACGCCCGCGTGCCCCCAGGGGCGCACCACCCCGACGCCGATGGAGGTGTTGCCCGTGCGGATCTCGGTGTTGGGCAGCTCCCCGTGCGGGGTGCCGATGGCTTCGACGTCGCGCAGGCTGCCGTCGGCCCGAACCGCCACCGGCCCGAGAGCATGCTCCAGGGCCAGGCCGCCGGCCAGGCCCCGGTTGACGCTCTCCCCCTGCCAGGTGAAGGAACCTCTCAGGCCGGCGGGCAGCTCGGAGGGCACGTATCCACGCACCACGTTGACCACCCCGGCCAGGGCATTGGAGCCATGGAGCAGGGTCCGGGGCCCGCGCACGACCTCGATGCGCTCGGTGGTCATGGGCTCGATGGCCACGGCGTGGTCCGAGCAGGTGGCCGACAGATCGCCGGTGCGCTCCCCGTCCTCGAGCACCAGCAGGCGGTCGCCGCCCAGGCCGCGCAGCACCGGCCGCGCCGGCGCCGGCCCCATGGAGCGATGGGCGATGCCGGGCTCGTAGTCGATGGTCTCGGCGATGGTGCGGCTCAGGTTCTGCCGCAGCTTGCTGCTGCTGAAGACCACCTCCGGTTCCTGCAGCGGCGAGAGGTGGACCCGTTCGCCCTCGACGACCACGGCCCTCACGGCGATCGTCTCGTGGCCGATCTGCAGATCGACGTGGGTCGTGTCGCCGGCGCCCACCTCGACCTCGAAGCGGGCCTCGTGGTAGCCCATGCGCAGGCTGCGCAGGACGTGGACGCCGGGGGGCACGTTGGCGAAGAAGAAGTAGCCCCCGGCGTCGCTGGTCTGCGCCCGGTCGAGGTCCTCGATGACCACCGTGGTCCAGCCCACGGCCTGGCCGCTCTCGTTGTCGACCACGTGGCCGGCCAGGGCGCCGGTCTGGCCACGGACCGGTGCCGCGGCCAGACCCAGGAGAAGGAAGAGAAGAGCGGCACTGAGGGGGGTGGGTTTCCTGAGCATTCCTGGCTCTCCGTTGAGTTGAGGGAAGGGGATACCGGCCCGCCCGCTGGACGGTCTGATCCCCGAGGTACGGCAGGAGAACGCATCCGCACCCGGCCGGCGCACCGCCGGGCAGGGACTGCAGTCGATCAGGTGCGGATGCTCAGGAAGGGGGTGGCGCGCGGCTGCGCCGGGTGGTCCGGTGGACGGTGCAGGGCTGGACGGCCCTGGGCGGCGGGAGCGGGGGGTCGCGGCGCGCCGGCGTCAGGAGCACCAGGCCGGGCACGACCGGGACGGCGAGGGAGAGGGCGGAGACGACGGCCGATATGGGGCACTCCTCGGCCTCCAGCGGCCCGCAGTCGTCCAGGTGGTGCAGCAGGGGCAGCAACAGGGACAGGGCGAGCACGAGGGCGGCGAAGGCCATGATGCCGCCGCTCCAGCCGTACCGGCGGTATTCGAGAAGCCTCCCTGCCATCGTCGATCCGTCGCGCATCGACATCAATTTAGGCATGCAGGTCCACGAACGCCCACGAGCCGGCCGCCCGCGGCACCCGCCGGCCGGCCGGCTCGACATCCGGCCTGGCCGGCAAGATGCGGTCGCGGGCCGGGTCCGGGGCGCTGTCCGTCACCGATCAGGCGCGTCGCCGACTATACACACCCCGGGAACTCCCGTCCCCGGATCAGAGGCCAACCGTTGACAGGCTCCGGTCCGACAAGGCAACCGCGCTGTTTCAGTCGCTCGGTCTCTTCGGGTGTGCCGATGTAACGCGTCTCCGAGGAGACGTAGTGAATCGACCAGCCTCGACGCCGGTGCGGCGTTGTATTCGGGCCGCTGCAATGGAGCGCCAGGCTGTGGTGAAAGGTCGCATCTCCCGCTTTGAGTGGAACGGCGACCTCCTGGGCCAGCACATCCTCTGTCAGCATGTAGGGGAGGTGGTCCCAGTTGACGAGGCCGAAGTTGTGGCTGCCCGGGATGAAACGCACGCAACCGTTCCCGGCCGTCGCATCGTCGAGCAGAATCTGGCATGTGACCTGGAAGTTGCTCGCGAAGAATCCCCAGAAAACGGAATCCTGATGATAGCGATTCGCTGCCGCGTACGGCGGCTTCGCAAAGACCTGGTCGTAGTAGAGCTTGATATCGGGCCCCATGAGGGATTCGATGATGTCGACGATTCTGGGACTCCGGACCATCGCTCCAAAAGCTGAATCGTAGTACGAAGGCAGGTTGAGATGGCGTATCGTATCCAACGGGTCCTCAACCGGCGTGAGTCTCTCGGCGCCGGTCCCATCCCCTCTTGGATAGACCTGGGTGCCCCGTCGGTCATGTCGACTCCCGTGAGGTGTGGGCGGCTCGCCCCCTTGATCAGCTCCGGGAGTGTGGTGAGAGATGTTGCCTTCCGGGAAGTCGGGGACGCGGCCGAGTGCGAGGTCGGCGTAGTGGTTGTGCAGCGTCTCGAGCTCCTGCGCGGTGAGAAGCTCTTTGACGGCGATATAGCCGTCCTCGAAGAAGCGGGCCTTCTCTTCCCGAGTCAGGGCCATGGATACCTCCGAAGGGCATGAGGCTCGGCAACCGGCCTGGCCGGCCGGATGCGGTGGCGGATGCAGGTATTGGGCGTCAGGAGCTCACACTCTGCTCGAGGGCCATGCAAAGGGGCGCCGGCCGTCGTGCCCGTACGTGAAGAGCGCTGTCCGCCTCGGGGACTCGGCCTCCCAGCGGTACGCCCCGTGACAGACCGTCCCCCCCAGGAAGAAGAGAACAGACCCGCGGCTCATCGGGATGTGGCGGATCGGCGCGCGCTCGTTGCAGGTCCGCACCGAGTGCGGCAGGGGATAGCACGACTTGTGACTGCCCGGCACTACGACAAAGCCGCCATCGCCGGGCCCGACGTCGCTGAGCTGCCAGGCGACGTTGATGCCCGACCTCGTGTGCACACGCCCGTTTTCGATCTCGTAGTGCTTGCCGACGCAGGTCGGGTTGGCGTTCCCCGAGTGCAGCATCTGGCCGCTCGAACCCTTGACGTGGCACAGGGCCGTGTTCTGGGTCATCCTGTACCCGGGTCCGATCATCCAGTTGAGGCGATGGATGACGGCCGGATGGGCCAGCATCTTGAGGAAGGGCGCATCGTGCGGCGCCGGCAGCTCAAACAAGCCCTTCAGGTCCGGCCGGGCCGTGCCCGAGATCGTCGGCGCCCCCGGGATGTCGGCAAGGGTCACGTCCCCGCCCTTGTCGCCCGCGCCCCGGTACACCAGTCGGTCCAGGTTGGCGTCGATGCCCGCCAGGGCCGCATCGACCCAATCATCGTCCATGACGCCCTCGACCACCAGGAAGCCCTGGGTGTCGAAGGCCCAGCGCTCGGCATGATCATCTCGGCGTTCGAACTCGAGGGCCGAGGAGGCCCTCTGCGCCGCGTCGGCATCGTCGGCGGAGGTGAGCCAGGTGGTCGCGCCGTCCGACAGGAGCAGGCGACGGGAGTCGCCGCCCGCCAGCACGGTCTGCTCGGCCTCGTCCAGCCCTTCCGCCCACGCGGGCAGGGGCTGCTCGTCCTGCGGGTCGGGCGGCCCTTGTGGCCGGGCCGAGCGCGAGATGAAGTCCACCACGAGCAGCTCGCCGCCGTCGCCCCGCGGGCAGATGCCGTGCAGCGAGCTGGCGGCGCACAGCAGCACGTCGCCCGCCGCCAGCGCCGGGCGCTCGGCGAAGCGGCTGGACGATGGAAGCGGCGGGGCGGGCAGCCCGCTCTTGTGCGAGGAGGGCACGACCACCAGGGGGCCCTTGCCTGCTGCGGAGTCCGTGAGGGCGATAGCCACCACCAGCCCCTGGCACTGCCGGATGCGGACCTCTTCCCAGGCGCCGCCGGCCCGCGAGAGCTGAGAACCGTCGGCGTTGCGGCCGTTCCACCCCGTCAGGTTGACATACGCCCGGTCCAGCGTGTGGGCCCCGCCTGTCAGTGGCAGCGAGGCTTCGTCGTGCCCTCCTGTGGCCCCGGCAGGGACGTGCCTCGCAGGGCCGTCCTGGCGAAAGCCGTCGCCGCACAGCTCGCGCACGTAGCGTCCGACGGCGCCGGCCTCGCCGCAGAGATCGCCCGGGCCATCGCCGCTGTCGCGGCACGCGGCCACCTCGGCCGGGCCGAGGAGCTGCGGCAACACGAGGAACCCGAGGGCGTCGAAGGTGAAGTTCTGCTCTATGGTGAGGATCGATGGCTCGTGCGCGTAGGTCGCCTCGTTCCAGTGGTTCACGGTGTAGGTGTCGGTGCTCATGGTCAGACCTCGATCCATTCTGGAGGGTGGATGGTGTTTCTCACGCCACGCGGCGGCAAACTATCACTATCGGCCCAGACGGTCCAGGAGATTGCGAGTGATCTGTGCGACCGGACCGCCGTTCCGGTAGAGGCCGTGGGCCCACTCGATCGTGGCCGCCGTGAAGACGGTCCCCTTGAACTCCGTTTCGTTGACCGCCACGGTGGCGTAGAACCGGTCCTGGTGGACCCCCAGGTCCGCGTTGAGACCGTGGTCCTCCGCGTCCCCGATCGCGATGATCCGGTAGTGCGGGCTGATCCCGTCACGGCCCGTGAATCGGGGCTTCCCATCCTCGAACTCGATGTCACCGCCGTCGCATTCGACGCCGACGATGGAGTCCTCCCGGCCGAACTCGTCCCCTTCTGCCAGCCCGGTTCCTGCCAGGGCCCAGTGGTCGGGCTGGGTCACCCGGAAGAACCCGTACTCCCCGGACGTGGGGGCCACGATCTCGCCGGGAGTCTTGCTCTTGGCGTTGACAGCAGCCGTATAGGAAACGCCAATCGTGCGCTGACGCATGTTGTCGATGGCGCGGAGGAAGGAGGTCTCGGGGTCTTCCGGCGTGCCGAGGGGATGCTTGTTGTACCGGGACTTGGCACAGTAGAGCTGGCGTCCGCCGGCCCGGGTCTCCACCCGGTGCGAGAAGGAGTTCCCGGCGAAGACCATCAGGTTGCCGCCGCGCGCCACGAACCGCTGAAGCTGCTCGCACTCTTCGCGGCTGGTATACTCGCCGTGACAGATCCTGAGATGCGCGGGGTAGTCATCGAGGAGATCCGGCTGCCGGTCGTGGTCGGCGTTGACGCAGTAGTCCACCTGGTACCCCTCGGCGTCGAGCCACGATGTGAAGAACTGGTCCCAGGCGTGGAACCCGCCCATGAAGTCCGGCTGCAGGGGCCGCTCAAAGCTCACCAGGTTGCTGTGTAACCGGTCGGTGGAGAGATAGGGGAACAGGCATTTGCCGCCCACGCAGTTGTAGGCGGCATAGGTATTGGTCTCGATCGTCAGGAGGATCGGCGCGCCGGGAACGCGGGGGCGAACGACGAACAGGATCTCCCGGGTCCCCTGTGCGGTGGGGAAACCGGCGATGTAGACGCCGCTCTTCCAGTCGGGGGGCACCCGGAACGAGACCGTCGCGGGCCAGGCGAATCCGTCCCGGTAGCCGAACTCGGGGACCGGGGGAAGCCCGCCACGCAGGTCGTTGATCTCCTTCACCAGACGCCGTCCGGCCCCTTCGTGGAAGACGAACACATCGTAGTACGATCTGGAGTTCGATATATGGAACGTCACCTCCTCTCCCTGACACACACTCATCGGGGTGGCATAGCCGCCTTCTCTCAGCTTCCAGTGCCGGGTTGCGTCCTGCTCGTAGTGGGCAAAGATGTGCTCGCGCTTCATCTCATCCCTCCAAGGGGGCGCCGGCGCGTGCCCCGGTGGCGCGCCTGTCACTCCGTGTCCTGCCCCGGTTCCCGGCCTTTCGGCATGCGGTAGCCGACGCGGGGTTCGGAGAACAGCCAGGTGGGCCGGGCGGCGTCGTCGCCGAGCTTGCGGCGCAGCCTGCGGACGAGGGCCCGGATCAGCCGCACATCACCCGAATGCCCCGGCCCCCAGATCCTTCGCAGCAGCTCGTCGTGGGTCACCACCCGTCCGGCGTTGGTGGAGAGCTCGTAGAGCAGGTCGTACTCGGCCGCCGTCAGCCGCACCGGGCGTCCGGCCAGGGTCACGAGGCGTTCGGTGAAGTCGACGGTCAGCTCCCCCTGCACATAGGGGGCCGGCTCGGCCCACGCCGGCTCCCGCCGGCGCAGGGCGCCCCGGATCCTGGCCACCAACTCCGTAGGTGAGAAGGGCTTGACGATGTAGTCGGAGGCCCCCGCCTCGAAGGCCCGGGCGATGACCTCATCGCGGCCGTAGCCGGACAGGAAGATGACCGGCACGTCCGCCAGGCTTCGGAGGTCCGCCATCAGCTCGATCCCGTCGGCGCCGGGCAGCACGAGGTCGAGCAGGACCAGGTGGGGCTTCTTCTCCCGCATCATCTGCAGCGCCTGCTCCGGCTCGGCGCTCATGAGGGGCTGGAAGTCGGCCCGGGTCAGGCCGTCCCGGACGGACTGGAGCGTCTGCGGGTCGTCGTCCACCACGAGGATCCGCGCCCCCTGTGCCCTGTCCTTCGCGACCTTCCGGGAGACCCGGGGGGACGGGGGTACGGCCTCTTCCACCACGGGGATGGTGAAGGTGAGCCGCGCCCCCATGCCGGGGCCGTCGCTCTCGGCCCGGATGCGCCCCCCGTGGGCCTCCACGATCCCCTTGCAGATGGCCAGGCCCAGGCCCGGCCCGCCGATCCGCGGCTCCTCGTCCTCGCCGGCGCCGCGGGAGAGCCGGCCGAACAGGAGCGGCAACCGCTCGGCGGAGATGCCCCGGCCGTTGTCGGTGACGGCGACGGCGACGTGCAGTCCCTCTCGCTCGGCCGTCACCCGAATGACAGACCCATCCGGTGAATGCCGGGCCGCGTTGGCCAGCAGGTTGCCCAGGACCTGAACGATGCGCCGCCGGTCGGCCCTCACCGGCGGGAGGTCCGGCTCCAGGTCGATCTCGAGGGTGTGCCGGCCCCCTCCGCTGAGGAAGGTGTTCCGGGCCCGGTCCACCAGGCCGGCGACCTCGGCCGGTTCGGGGGTGACCGCCAGCGTGCCGGACCGGATGCGGGCCACATCGAGAAAGTCGCCGATCATCTCGCGCATGGTGTCGGCCTCGTCGACGATGATCCGACAGAACTGGCGCATCTCCTCCGGATCCAGGTCGGGGTAGGCCTCCAGCAGCGTCGATCCCGAGCCCCGGATGGAGGTCAGGGGCCGGCGCAGCTCGTGGCTGACCATGCCCAGGAACTCGGCCCGGAGCCGCTCCAGGTTCTCCAGCGGCGTCAGGTCCTGCAGGGTCACGACGAAGGACTCGACCTCGTCCTCCCCGGAGCGGATCGGGGTGGCGTTCAGCAGCACGCTCACCGGGGGCCCGTCGGGGACCCGGAGGACGATCTCCTCGACCCGCACCGTCTCCCCGGGGCCCAGCGCCTGGGGCATGGAGAGATCGCCCAGGAGTATCTCCCGGCCGTCGGCCCGGCGGACGGTGATCTCGCCCAGGAGTTCCTCCACCGGCCGGCCCGACTCGTGGAGGCTGCGGGCGATCCTGGCGGTCTCCCGGTTGTGGGAGACCAGGCTTCCGGTCCTCGCGTCGAAGACCAGCACCCCCACCGGCGAAGTGTCGATCAGGGCTTCCAGGCTCGCCCGGGCCCGCTGCTCGTCCCGGTGCCGGCGGGCGTTGGCGATGGCCGCGGCCGCCTGGGAGGAGAACATGACCAGCGTCTCCTCGTCCTCTTCGGTGAACGGCCCGTTCCCCTGCTTGTCGCCCAGATAGAAGTTGCCCAGGAGAGCGCCCCGGTGACGGATCGGCGCGCCCAGAAAGGTGCCCATGGACAGGAGGTCGCCGGTCACGCCCAGGCCCCGGGCGTGAGCCGAAATGTCGGACAGCCGCACCGGTCTGGGGTGGGTGATGAAGAACCTGTGCAGCGCCTCGCCTCCCGGCAGGTCCAGCAGCGTCTGGCGCTGTTCGGTCGTGATCCCGGAGGTGACGAAGTCCCGGAACTGCCCCGCGGGGTCGACGACGACGATGCCGCCGTAGCGGGCGCCGGACAGCACCCGTGCACTGTGGATCACCTCCTTCAGGACGGTGTCGAGATCCAGGGTCTCGCTGACGCGCAGGCTGGCCGCGGACAGACGGGAGAGGCGCTCCCGCAGAGCCGCGATCTCCCGATCGCGGGGGTCGGCTCCTGTCAACTCCTCGTCTCCCTTCTCAGGCCTTTCGATCCGCTTCCCGGCGACGTCCGGTCCAGGGATGCAGCAGCCGGGGTCCATTGGACGTGCCCCGGAAGCCAGGGGCAACTCCCGAGAATGATCACCGAAATATAGCCGTAGAGAGGTCGCAATATCACGCTATTGTCATGCAGTGCTCGCTATTTTCTTGAACCCGGTTTGCCGGGGAGACAGATCCGCGCAGGGTGCGGAGGGAAAGCCCGTCTCACCCGGCGGACTACCGTGAGAACTGTCCTTCCCCTCTTGCATATGGAGTATGTGACCATGCGCGGATGGAAGATTGCCCTTTTGGCCGTGCTCCTGGCGGCGTGTACCGACGAGCCACGTCACGCCCCTCTCTCGCCCCTCGAGCCAGCAAACAGCGACTATGCGGCTCTGGTGAACTGGTTCGCCGAGCGCGGCATCACCCTGCCCGCCACCCCTCCGTCCCCGGACGGCCCGGCGGCCAAGGCCGCGCAAGACGAGCGCCTGCTCGGCGATGCCTCCGGCAACGGCTCGGTCACCTTCTACGACCTGTGGGTCCTGTTCCGGTACCTGAGCGGCGAGGTGTTCTTCGCCCAGCACTTCGACATGG
This sequence comes from Gemmatimonadaceae bacterium, assembly GCA_026706075.1. GTDB lineage: Bacteria > Latescibacterota > UBA2968 > UBA8231 > UBA8231 > UBA8231. The sequence goes on along the minus strand of JAPOZM010000098.1, from coordinate 27,981 downwards.
ACGCGCTGGATATCGACCGCGATGGAGCCAACGACTGGATAGACCTGGCCCTGCTTGGAGATTTCCTCTTCGGATCCGGGGAGAATCCCCACGGCATCGGGCAGGCCATGGAGGAGCCCGCCTCCCTGACCCCGCACTCGGACACGGTCTCCTTCGTAGCCGACGGAGCCTGGAAGAGGTTCACAGTTCAGGTCGCCGAGGAAGACTCCTCCGTCGTGGTGGTGGTGAACGGCCTCAGCCTGGACACCGTCTCCCTTGAGATCTCGGCGAGGGCCGAGGCGCCCGGCAACTACTGCCCTGCCGAGCGCAACGACGGCGTGACCGCCAGCGACGGGGATGTCATCTGGATCGCCGGCTGCTCGGAAGGGAACAGCAGCATCTTCATTCTGGCCCAGGACGGGACGATTCTCTGGTCGGACGTGTCCGTCCCGGTCGGGCCGAGCCAGTAACGTGTCCCAAGACTGGACTCGGCTGGGGCCGTCAAGCGGTCTGGCGGCCCCAGCCGGGGTCCAGCGGTCCGCAATGGCCCTCGCCGTCGCCGATGCGCTCGTGGTCGAGCCGCTCGGGGCTGTACCGGGGGCGGGGGCCACCCACCTGCCCGATCTGGGGCTGCATCGGCCGACGCGGTCTCAGGGCCCCTCTGACCCGCCTCCCTTCGAGCCGCAGGATTCCCGCACGACCAGGCGGGGCTCCAGGAGGACATGGCGTGGGGGCCGTTGCTCCTGAAGTTCCGCCATCAATTCCATGGCCGCCTCGGCCACGGCCTTGAAGGGAGTTGCCACACTCGTCAGGGCCGGCGTCATGAACGCTCCCGGCCGTGTATTCCCGCGCCCAACCACGGCCACGTCCTCGGGCACTCCCAGACCGGCCTCTCCCAAGCCTCGACAGACGCCCATGGCCGTCGGGTCGCACCGGCAGACGAGGGCCGTGAACTCCGCAGCAAGCTCGTGGGACAGGTCTTGCGGCGGCTTGGACGGAAAGGACTTCCGCGGTATGCGTCGGGGGTGCAGACCATGCTTGCGCATCGCCCGCAGGTATCCACGGCCCTTGCTCGAGCCAACGACCGCCCGGCTCCAGTCCGTTCCGATGAATCCGATTCGCCGGTGCCCAAGCCGGATCAGGTGCTCGGTGGCCTCGAAGAACCCACCGCTCTCATCCACGGCGACCCCACTCAGACCCTGAAGAGGATGGCCGAAGGTCGCCACCAGCGCACGGTCTCCCACCGCGCCGCGAATGTGCTCGGCCTCTCCTTCCCAACCACTCGCTTCGATCAACAGTCCGTCTATTCCTCGAGAAAGGAGCTGGCTGATCTGCAGGGCTCTTTCGTGCAGGCACATCCACCTCCTCCGCCTGGAGATAGCTACCAGGGCCTGGTATCCGCGCCTCTCCACGGTCCGCAGAATCTGATCGACCTGATGCCAGGGCGCTTCCCAGTGGCTTCTGTAGGTCAGCACACCTATGGTCCCCGTTCTTCCCGTGGCCATTCCCTGGGCCAGGACATTGGGACGGTAGTGCATCTCCTCGGCCTTGTGGCGTACCCGCCTCCGCGTCTTCTCGGCCACCCGCCGCGAGGCCTCCGGATCCGAAGAGAGGGCCCGGGACACGGTGGAATAGCAGAGCCCCAACTCCTTGGCGATGTCTCGGATGGTAGGTTGCCGATCTCCCATGGACGAAGCCCTCGTCTGCACCTCCCAACCTTGAGGGTAAGGTCCCGGGGGTTACGAGTCCAAACCACAAACAGGCAGCCAAGAGCCCCAACGTTGGGGATCACTTCAACAACAACCGGTTGGCAGAATGGCCAACCGGTTGTCTCCGGGAGGTTCCCTCTTGTAGTGCCTGACAGCGTCTCCGTAGAGTGGGAGAGTTGAGCAGGTTCGCACCAGTGAGCCGACAGTGACCGGCAGGGGGACTCTCCCCAAGGAGGAGGCCATGCGGCGCTGGTGGGTCTATCAGGCGGAGCGTTTCCCCCTGTTTAGGCACGGGCCGCTGATCTTCGCCTTCAGTTTCAGCGCCGTCTCTTTCTCCTGGATGCTGCGCTCGCCCGGAGGATGGCCCGACCCGTTGTCGGTGGTGGTCGCCTTCGTCTCCTGTCTCGTCTTCTTCCTGCAACTGCGCATCGCCGACGAGTTCAAGGACTTCGGAGAGGATGCGCGGTATCGGCCCTACCGCCCGGTACCGCGGGGTCTCGTAACCCTCCGGGAGTTGGCCGGTCTCTTCGTGATCGCGGGGGCCCTGCAGCTGGGCCTGGCCCTCTGGCTGGACGCACGGCTTCTCGTCCTGCTGCTGGTCACCTGGATCTACTTCACCCTCATGAGCAAGGAGTTCTTTGTCGCAAGGTGGCTGCGGGGCAGGCACCTGCTCTACATGGTCACCCACATGGCCATCATGCCGCTCATCGACCTCTACGCCACCAGCACCGACTGGCTGGTCTTCCAGGGCCATCCTCCCTCCGGCCTCTTCTGGTTCCTGCTGGCCAGCCTCTTCAACGGCATGGTGATCGAGATCGGCCGCAAGATTCGCAGTCCCCGGGATGAGGAGGAGGGGGTGGCCACCTATTCCGAGGTGTGGGGCCGGCGGCGTGCGGTGGGGGCCTGGTGGTTGGTGTCGGGGCTTGCCTTCGGTTGCGCCTGCCTGGCCGCGGGGGAGATCGACTTCCTCCCTCCCCTCGCCATCGCCCTCGGGATCTCCTTCGGCGGGGCGGTGCTCGTCGGAGTTCGCTTCCTGACGCGCCAGACTCCCGGAGCGGGGAGCTGGATCGAGGCCTGGTCCGGGGTGTGGACGCTGGTGTTCTATCTCAGCCTGGGTCCGGCACCGCTTCTGTGGCGGGAGATCGGATGACCTTCGTTCTCTCGTCTTCGGACGGTGTCGATCCCGGCCGCATGGGAGGCAAGGCGGCGGCCCTCTCCCTGCTGGCCGGCACGGGGATGAAGATCCCCGCCTGGTTCGTGATCACGCCGGGGGCTTTCGAAGCCAGTCTCTCGACGGCCCAGCGCCGCTCCCTGCTCCGGGCGGAAGGACAGGTAGATCTCGAGGAGTTCTTCGACCGGGTCTCGCCGGCCCCCCAGGTCCTGGACGAAGTAGAGGGAGGCTTGGCAACGCTGGGGGACGATTCTCGCTTCGTCGCGGTGCGCTCTTCCGGGGTACAGGAGGACGGAGTCGAGCACTCCTTTGCCGGCCAGTTCGAGAGTTACCTGTCGGTTACCCGGAAGCGCCTGCCGGCCCGGATCACCGGCGTCTGGCGGTCCGGTTTCAGCGAACGCCTCCTCGCCTACCGCCGGGAAAACGACCTCGAAGGGCTGCCCCAGGCTCCGGCCGTGCTGGTGCAGGTGATGGTCGACAGCGAGACCGCCGGAGTCGCCTTCAGCGCCGACCCGGTGACGGGACGCCGCTCGGTGGCGGTGGTGTCGACACTCTACGGTCTGGGAACGGCGCTGGTCGGCGGGGACGCCGACGCCGACACCTATCGCGTCCACTTCGATGGCACGATCCTCGAGCGGGAGATTGCAGCAAAGAGCCTGGCGCACCGGCCGGCCCCGGACAGTCCGGAAGGGTTCGCGGCGCAAGAGATCCCAGAGCCCGCTGCCTCCCGGCCCGCGCTTACCGACGGGGAGGCGGCGAGCATCGCGGAGCTCGCCCGCCGCGCCGAGCGGCACTTGGGGCGGCCCCAGGACATCGAATGGGCGATGCTCGGAGGCGAGATCTTCCTCCTTCAGTCGCGGCCGATCACCTCCCTGGCCGCGAGGCCGGATCCCGATGGGGTCCGCATCATCTGGGACAACTCGAACATCGTCGAGAGCTACAGCGGTATCACCACCCCTCTGACCTTCAGCTTCGCCCTTCACGCCTACGATGGCGTCTACCGCGAGTTCTGCCGCCTCCTGGGCGTGACCAAGGGCAAGATCGCGGCCAACGACCTCACCTTCCGCCGCATGCTCGGGCTGGTGCGAGGCCGCGTCTACTACAACCTCCTCAACTGGTACCGCGTCATCGCCCTGCTCCCCGGCTACAGCTTCAACCGCCGCTTCATGGAACAGATGATGGGGGTGCGGGAGAGTCTTCCCGACGAGATCACCGCTTCCGCATCCAGTGCTTCCCGGCCGGAGCGTGTTCTCGATCTGCTCCGGCTGGGCCGCACCGTGGCGGGCATGGCCGTCAACCACGTGCGCCTGCCCGGCATGACCGCCCGGTTCGAGGAGCGGCTGGATCGTGCGCTCGCTCCTTCGGATCCACCCCTGGAGGCGATGCGGCTCGACCAGCTGACCGCCGACTATCGTGCCCTCGAGTCGAATCTGCTGACGCGCTGGGACGCGCCCTTGGTCAACGACTTCTTCGCCATGGTCTTCTTCGGCGTTCTGGGCCGCCTCACGGCGAGGTGGTGCGGCGGCGAGAGGGACGAGGGCTCTCTGCACAACGATCTGGTGTGCGGTCAGGGGGGCATGATCAGTGCCGAGCCCGCAAGGCGCATCGTCGAGATGGCCACCGTCGCAGCGCCCCATCCCGAGCTGACCGAGGTCCTCTGCCAGGAGGCGGCCGCGGCGGCGGAGCAGGCCTTGCGCCGGCACGAGGAGCTGGCACGACTCTACGACGACTATCTCGCCACCTTCGGCGATCGTTGCCTCGACGAGCTCAAGCTCGAGTCGACCACTCTTCTCGACGATCCCGAGCCGCTGCTGCGCTCGATCGGGCACGCCGCGGCCCGACTCGCGCGCGGTCAGCCCTTCGATACCGGTCGTCAGTCGGCCGTGCGGCAGGCGGCGGAAGAGAGGGTGGGGCGGGCCCTTGCGCGGCGCCCCTTGCGGCGCGCCGTCTTTGCCTGGGTATTGCGCAACGCCCGCCGGCGGGTGCGGGACCGGGAGAATCTGCGGTTCGAGCGTACCCGCATCTTCGGCCGCGCCCGCAGGATCTTCCTCGAGGTCGGGCGCAGACTGTTCGCCGAGGGGGTCCTCGACGATCCCCGTGACGTCTTCTACCTCGAGCGCGAAGAGATCCTGGCGTACGCCGAAGGGGCCTCCCCGTGCGACGACCTGCGCGGTCTCGCCAGCGTCCGCCGCCGCGCCTTCGAGGGTTACGCGGAGCACGAGGCTCCGGCCAACCGCTTCGAAACCCTCGGCCCCCCCTACATCGCCAACAGCTGCGCCGGGAGCGACCCGGCGCCGGGCGAGCGGGGCGAAGCCGGGGGAGAAGACGTACTCCGCGGCCTCGGTTGTTGCCCGGGTGTCGTGCGGGGCCGGGCGCGTGTGATCCGTGACCCGCGCGGGGCGGAGCTGCAGCAAGGGGAGATCCTGGTGGCGGAGCGCACCGACCCGGGATGGATCATGCTCTTCCCGGCCGCCGCCGGCATTCTGGTCGAGCGCGGCAGCCTGCTCTCACACTCGGCGATCGTCTCCAGAGAGATGGGGATTCCCGCCATCGTCGCCATCGCCGGCCTCACGGCCCGAGTCAGGAGCGGTTCCTGGATCGAGATGGACGGCGCGCGCGGCAGGGTGAGCCTGCACCCGCCGCAACCCGAAACCGGCCCGAAGCACGGAACCCGTCCATGAGCACGGAAGCGGCGGCGCAGGCCGATTTCTCGTTCATCCGCTACGGGCAGTGCTGGGAGGACGCCGACGTTCTCCTCGAGGCGCTCGAGGTTGGCGAAGGGGACGTCTGTCTGTCGATCGCTTCGGCGGGGGACAACTCCCTCTCACTCCTGTCGAGGGGCCCCGCGCGGGTGATTGCCGTCGACTTGAACCCGGCCCAGCTCGCGTGTCTCGCTTTGCGCGTCGCCGCCTACCGCGTGCTCGAGCACGGCGAGCTCCTGCAACTCGTCGGCTCGCGGGAATGCGCCGACCGGGAGGCCCTCTACAGACGCTGCCGCGGCGCCCTTGAAGCCAGTGCTCGCGGCTTCTGGGATGCCCGCCCGGAGCTCATTCGGGCCGGCATCGGCGGCGCCGGCAAGTTCGAGCGTTACTTCGCCGCCTTTCGCACGAAGGTCTTGCCGTGTATCCATCCCCGGCGTCGAGTCGACCGGCTACTGGCGGGCGGGACCCTGCAGGAACGCCGCCGTTTCTACGCCAGGAGCTGGGACAACCGGCGCTGGGGTCTCCTCTTTCGACTCTTCTTCTCCCGTTTCGTGATGGCCAGGATGGGCCGCGATCCGGCTTTCTTCCGCTACGTGGAGGGCTCGGTGGCGCGGCGCATCCTGGCGCGCGCCAGGCACGCCGCCACCGAGCTCGACCCCGCGGCCAACCCCTACCTCCAGTGGATTCTCACCGGCCGCCACACGACCGCCCTGCCCCACGCCTTGCGCAAGGAGAACTTCGACGCCATCAGGGAGAATCTGGACCGGCTCGAATGGCACCCCCTGTCGATCGAGGAACTCCTTGCTTCCGAGCCCGGGCTTCGCTTCGATCGCTGCAACCTGAGCGACATCTTCGAGTACATGTCCGACGAGAGCTTCCACCGGCTGCTCGCCACCCTGGCGGGACACGCCCGCAAGGGGGCCCGCTTCGCCTACTGGAACATGCTGGTGCCCCGGAGCCGGCCACCGCAACTGGCCCACGCTCTCACTCCGCGCCGCGAGCTTGCCGAGCGGCTTCACCTTCAGGACAAGGCGTTCTTCTACAGCCGGTTCGTCGTCGAGACGGCAGAGGGGGGAGGAGGGCCGCGATGACACTCACCGCCACCCTTCTCGCCATGGCGGCCCTCTTCGCCGCGTTTGCAGCTCTCCTGGCTGGTCTCAAGGCGATTGAGAACAGAAGCCGTCTCCATCCCGAGCTCCTGCGCAAGGGCCTGCACGTCGTCATGGGGCTGGTCCTCCTTCCATTGCCCTGGGTCTTCGACCGCGCCTGGCCCGTGATCGTGCTGGCAGTCCTCGCCTGCGGCGCCATGGGGGCGGCGCGCGCGAGTCACCGCCTGCGCAGCGGTATCGGAACGGTGATGGGCGGCACCGGGCGAGTCAGCCTCGGTGAAGTCTACTTCCCCATCGCCGTCTGTCTCCTCTTCCTCCTCAGCCGCGGCGACTGGCTGCTCTACGTCGTGCCCATCCTCATGCTGGCCCTGGCGGACGCCGTCGCCGCCCTGGTGGGTATTCGCTACGGGCTGTCGCAGTACCGGACTCTGGACGGCCACAAGAGCCTCGAGGGTTCTCTCGCATTCTTCCTGGTGGCCTTCTTCAGCGCCCACCTTCCTCTCCTGCTCCTGACCGACACGGGTCGAGCCGAGGCCGTCCTGATCGCTGCCATCCTCGCCCTCCTCGTCATGATGCTGGAGTGTGTGGCGTGGCGCGGGCTGGACAACCTCTTCATCCCCCTGGGGGCCCACGCCTTCCTGCGCCTCTACCTGGGTGCAGAGACCGGGCTTCTCCTCTTCCACCTGATGGTCGCCGTGCTCCTGACGGTCTTCTCACTGGCCTGGAGGCCGCGCAGGAAGCTCGACGACAGCGCGCTCATCGGGTGCGCGCTCTTCGGCTACGCCGCCTTCACTCTGGGCGGTTGGCTGTGGCTTCTCGGACCGGTGGTCTACTTCCTCGCCCTGATCCTGGTCTGGCCGCGCTCCCCCGCGGATCGTCCGCACACCGTGTATGCCATGCTCGCCTCTTCCGCCGCGGGCCTGTGCTGGCTGTTCGCCCACTCCATCACCGGGAAGGGGTGGCTCCTGATCCCCTTCGCCGGCTCCTTCGCCGCCCAGCTCACCCTGTATGGTGTCGCGAGGTTCGGCCACCTGCCCGACCGTGGACCGCGTTCGCTGCGCCTGGTCGGCGACATAGGTCTCGGCTGGCTTCTCATTCAGTGCCCGACCCTGCTCATCGCTTTCGCCTGTGGTCTCGCCGACCTGGGTTCCAACACCCCCGTACTGGATGTCCCCGGTCTCCTGAGCGACCTCTGCCTCGGTCTGGGGGCCACCAGTCTGGTTGCGGTGGTCTTCTACCTGCTGGTGCCGCGGATCTACGGTCCACCCATGCGGGAGGCCGCGATCAACCCCACCTTCGCCACCCTCGGCGCGGGGGCGTCGGTCCTGGCGGGGCTGCGTTGGCTTTGACCCTTTCCCGCGCCGGCAGCCCGTTTTCCACTATCGACCGGGTCGAGGATCTGGCGTCGCTGCGGGCCGGTCCGGTGGAGCCGTTGAAGGCCGAGGACTTCCTGCTCACCGGGCCTTCCCGCCATCTGGCCTTACAGGACCCGGTGGGCGGGTTGCTGGCCCGTTGCTCGCTGTGGAGGGCCCGCGACGCCCATGGCGAGCCGACCACCGCCGGCCTGATAGGACACTATGCCGCCCTCGATGCCGATGCCGGCAGGGCGCTGCTGGAACACGCCTCGGACTGGCACCGGTCCGAAGGCTGCGACCGGGTCATCGGTCCCATGGACGGCTCCACCTGGCACCGCTACAGACTGCTGACCGAGCGCGGGACGGAACCGACCTTCTTCCTGGAGCCCGACAATCCCGACGACTGGCCCCGGCACTTCGCCGACGCCGGATTCGCGCCGCTGGCCACCTATACCTCGGCGCTCAATTCAGACCTCCGCCAGTTCGACCCGCGTTCCGACCGGCGGCGGTCCGAACTCGAACGGAAGGGCATCACCATCCGGACGATCGACGTCGAGCGTTTCCACGTCGACCTCGCGGCCATTCACGAGCTGTCGCTGGCGGCGTTCGCGGACAACTTCCTTTTCAGCCCCATCTCGCTCGAGGCCTTCGTCGCCTCCTACATTCCGATCCGTCCCCTTCTCGTTCCTGAGCTCGTCCTTCTGGCGGAGCAGCGCGGGCAACTCGTCGGTTTCATCTTCGCCATCCCGGATCTCATGGAGTCGGCGCGCGGCGAGCCCCGGCGCACGGTGGTCCTCAAGTCGCTGGCGGTGCATCCGTCGTGCGCTGGAATCGGCCTCGGCGGTCTGCTGGTGGACGATTGTCAGCGGGCGGCAAGCAAGCTCGGGTTCGAGCGCGCCATTCACGCCCTGATGCACGAAACCAACCTGTCGCGGAGGATTTCGGCTCGCTACGGCACCGTGATCCGCCGCTACACTCTCTACGAGAAATCGCTGGTCCGGGAATGAACATCAGCCAGGTCCTGATCGATCGGGCCGCCGAGCGGCCCGAGGAGCCCGCCATCGTCGAGGCGGCGGGAGGGGGCGCGCGCGCCCTCACCTTTGGCCAGATGGCGGACCGCTCGGCCAGGGCCGCCGCACTGCTGCACTCGGCCAGGCTCCACGAGGGGGATCGAATCCTCGTGTTCCAGCCGATGTCCATGGAGCTCTACGTCATCCTCCTGGCGGTCTTCCGTCTCGGCCTGGTCGCCACCGTCCTGGATCCCTCGGCCGGACGCCGGCACATCGAGCAGTGCTGCGGCATCGCCCGTCCCAGGGCGTTCGTCGGCCCCGCCCGGGCACACATCCTGCGGTTCGCCTGTGGAGGTCTGCGTCGGATCGAACGGCACTTCGTGACCGCGGGCTGGGCCCCTGGTGCGACCCGGTGGTCCAGGCTCGACAACTTCGAGCCCCTGAACCCGGTCGCTGCCTGCGAATCGTCGCACGACGCCCTTCTCACCTTTACCAGCGGCAGCACCGGAGTGCCGAAGGCGGTGGTCCGCAGCCACGGTTTTCTGTTGGCGCAGCACGAGGTCCTGGCCGAGTCCATCGAACTGGAGCCTGGCGAAGTCGACCTCGCCACCCTGCCGGTCTTCGTGCTCGCCAATCTGGCCTCGGGGGTGACGACGGTCATACCACGGTGCGACCTCCGGCGTCCCGGCTTCGTGGAGCCGGCTCCGATCCTCGAGCAGCTCAAGCGTCACCGCGTCACCCGGACCGCCGGATCCCCGGCGCTGTACGCCAGGCTGCTCCATGGAGCTGAGAGCGGTGAGACGGGCCTCGGCACGCTCGAGAAGCTCTACACCGGCGGCGCTCCCGTCTTCCCCCGGCTCCTGCGGGAGCTCCGTTCGGCGATGCCGCGGGGCCGGGTGATCGTCGTCTACGGCTCGACCGAGGCGGAGCCCATCGCTCACCTCGATTGGGACGAAGCGGAACCCGCCGACCTGGACGCCATGTATGCCGGGAAAGGGCTTCTGGTGGGAAGACCGGTACACCGGATCGAGTTGCGCATTCTGGACAACCGCTGGGGCGAGACCCTTCCAGCGATGGACGCACGGGAATTCGCCGAACGCGCGTTGCCTGCGGAGCGGGGCGGCGAGATCGTGGTAAGCGGTCCCCATGTACTGGCCGGCTACCTGGACGGCATCGGCGACGAGGAGACCAAGTTCCGGGTCGAGGGTGAGGTCTGGCACCGCACCGGCGACGCCGGCTGCCTCGACGGCGGAGGCCGGCTGTGGCTCCTGGGACGCGCCGGCGCCGTCATCCGGGACGAACGCGGCACGATCTATCCCTTCGCCGCCGAGTGCGCAGCAAGCCAGCTGGCCTGGATCGAAAGGAGCGCGCTCGCCAGGCACAGTGGCGAGCGCCTCCTGGCGGTGCAATTGGGGGCAGGGGCGCCGGCGGACGCGGAGCGGCGCGTGAAGGAGATTCTGTGCTGGGCACAGCTCGACCGGGTCGTGCGGTTGGCACGAATACCGGTCGATCGCCGCCACAACGCGAAAGTCGACTACCCCGCGCTCAAGAAGGCACTCGAGCGCCATGGCAACTGACCACATCTGAACAGGAAGGCTCAATGCAATTTCCCAGGAAGAACGCCGCCATTCTCTCGCTGGCCGCTCTGCTCTTCGGTTCGGCGGAAGCCGCGCCCCGGGAAGATCCCCCTCCCCCGGGGTGGCGGATCCACCGCTCCATCCCCCCGGAGGGGGCGAAGACCCACGCGGTGGTTCCCGGGGAGAGGTTCCGGGCGGGGCCGCTCAAGCGATGGCTCTACGGCAGCGACTACCGGGACCTGTGGACCACCCCCATCGAGGTGGAGGTCCTCGACCTCGACAGCGTCGGCGGCGGCCTGACGCCGCTGCGCACCGGCGGGTTCGGGCAGTCGATCTCGCTCCACTTCACCGGGGAGGACGGCCGCCGCTACACCGTTCGCTCCCTGGACAAGGATCCCACCAAGCGGATCTGGGACGAGCTCAAGGGCACGATCGCCGACGACCTGCTGCAGGACCTGATCGCCTCGCTCCTGCCCACCGGGGCGCTGGTCACCGATCCGCTGATGGAGGCCACCGGCATCCTTCACTCCAGACACACCCTCGTGGTCATCCCGGACGATCCCAGGCTGGGGGAGTACCGCGAGGAGTTCGCCGGCCTCATCGGAACGCTGCAGGAACACCCTTCCGAAGGATTGGGCGATACGCCCGGTTTTGCCGGGTCGCGCAAGATCAGCGGCACGGAGAGGTTGTGGGAGCGCATGGAGAAGAGCCCGTGCAACCGGGTCGATGCCCGCGCCTACCTGAAGGCGAAGCTGATGGACTTCCTCATCGGGGACAAGGACCGCCACTTCGGCCAGTGGAGGTGGGCGCGGTTCCCGGCCGGGGACTGTTACACCTGGGTGGTGATCCCGGAGGACCGCGACCAGGCGTTCATCGATCTCGACGGCGTCTTCATGGCCGTAGCCCGCAGGGCCCTCCCCAGACAGATCGAGTTCGGCGGAGAGTACCCGAGCCTGGTGGGCCTGACGACCACGGGGTGGGAGATGGACCGCGAGTACCTCGTCGAGCTGGACAGGGCGGCGTGGGACTCGGTGGTGGCGGAGTTCCTCGGCAACCTGCCCGACGCGGTCATCGAGGAGGCGGTCCGGAGGCTGCCGAAGCCCTACTACCAGATGATCGGCGCCGAACTCACCGGGGCGCTGAAGTCGAGGCGGGACGACCTGCCCGAGTTCGCCGGCCGCTACTACGAGCTGATCACCCGCGAGGCGGAGATCCAGGCGACCGACAAGGACGAGTACGTCGAGTGTGAGCACATGCCGGGGGGCGAGCTCGCGGTCCGGATCGGCTTGATGGAGGGGCCCGGCGGCAGGAGATCGGCCCCCTACTTCCGGAGGACGTTCAGTCCGCGGGAAACCCGCGAGGTCCGGATATACCTCCGGGGGGGAGACGACAGCGCGGAGATCTCGGGGGGCGCGGGGCGCATCACCCTTCGCGTCGATGGCGGAGGCGGAGACGACAGCTTCACGAACTCATCCCGGGCCGGCGCCTCGAAGACCCGCTTCTACGACTCCCGCGGGAAGAACCGGTTCATCAAGGGTGGGGGAGCCAGGGTTGACGAGAGCCCTTACAAGCGTCCTCCCGCACCTGTCCTGCGGGCCCGGTACGCACTGGACTGGGGTCTGCAGACCATGGCCTTCCCCATCTTCGTGGCAACCCCGGATCTGGGCGTGTTCGTGGGAGGTGTGGCCAGCAGGCAGTACTTCGGCTATCGCAAGGACCCCTTCGCCTCCAGTCATTCCCTCAACGCCGGGCTGGCCGTCCATCGGCTCGAGCCGTTCGTCGCCTATACGGGGACCTTCCGGCGATCGGTGTCGGGCCTGGATGCGAAGGTCAGGCTCAAGTACTCCGGGATCCAGGTGATCCGCTTCAACGGGCCGGGCAATGCAACGGAGATCCCCCAACCAGCTTCCTTCTACGAGGTCGAGCAGAACCACTTCGCCTTCGCCCCATCCCTGGAGTTCGGTGCGAGAAGGCGCCAGGGGGACGGGTCCCACGGCGTCCGGGAACCGCCGCGCCCGGAGTGGACCGTCGGCATCGGACCGGTCATCAAGTACTCGGACACGCCGCTCGGCTCGAACGAGGGGAAGTTCATCGCTTCCGGTGATCGGCCGTGGTACGGCACCGGTTCCTTCGGCCAGGCGGGGGCTCAGGGCGAGATCATCTACGACGGGCGGGACAACTCGGGGTACGCCACGCGGGGTGTCCTGGTCAGGGCGGCCGGGGCCCTCTACCCCGGAGTCTGGGATGTGGAGTCGTCCTTCGCCAGCATGGACGGGGAGACGCGCGCCTACCTGACGGCCCCCGTTCCCACCAGCCCGACCCTGGCCCTGCGGGCCGGCGGCAGGAAGGTGTGGGGTGACTTCCCCTTCCACGAGAGCGCCTTTCTGGGCGGGCCGGGCCTGACCGGGGGCGGTGCATCGGACGGCAGCTTGCGCGGCTTCCGCAAGAACCGGTTCGCCGGAGAGGCTTCGCTGTACGGGAATGCCGAGCTGCGCCTGGCGCTGGCGAGGATCCGGCTTCTGTTTCCGGGTGAGGCGGGCGTCTTCGGTGCGGCCGACGCCGGCCGGGTGTTCCACTCCGGGGATCCGGACGGTGCCGACAGCTGGCACACGGGGTTCGGGGGCGGACTGTGGATGTCCTTCCTCCAACGCCTGCAGACGTTGAGCGTGGCCGCCGTCAGCGGCGATGACCTGACGGGGGTCTACGTGCGCGCCGGTCTCACGTTCTAGCCAAGATCAGGGAGATTCAGATGCTCAAGAACATCATCGTACGGCTCGTGGTCTACTACGCCGCCTGGCTTCTGGCGCTCAGCGGCGTCTTTCACCTCTTCCCGGAGATTCTCCACTACGTCGCCCTGGAGCGTGAACGCATCTTCGTCGCCAAGGGCCTGGTCCCCGGGACCGACACCGTTCCCTATCCCCTCGGGTATATCCAGAAGGGGGTGGCGCGGCTCATCGATCCCGCACACACCATTCCGGTCGTGGTCGCCATGGTGCTGGCTTTCGCCGTCACCCTCCCCATTTCCTGGGTATACTGCTGGACGAGGCCGCCCAAGAAATACAGTCAGGCCTTTGCACAGACCCTGCTCGTGGTGCCTGTCTCCATCGCCCTGGTTGTCTTTCTCGTCAAGGGCAGCCTGGCCCTCGCCTTCAGCCTGGCCGGCATCGTGGCGGCGGTCCGCTTCCGGACCTCCCTCGACGAGCCGATAGATGCCGTGTACATGTTCATGGCCATCGGCATCGGCCTGGCCGCCGGCACCCAGCTCACCACGGTGGCCTATCTCGCATCCCTGACGTTCGTCGCCATATCTCTCGCCTTGTGGAAGATCAACTTCGGGGCGAAGCCGCCAACTCTGTCCGGATGGAGAATCGTACCCACCGGGGAGTTGACTCAGCAGTCCGGAGCCAGGGCCACGGAGACCGCCTGGAACTCCCGGATCGAGGTGCACACTTCCAGGGTCGATGCGGCCAGGAAAGCCGCAACTCCGGCATTGGACGCCAGAGCCAGGCGCTGGCAGGTCGCGGAGGTTCGGAGAGAGGCCGACGGAAGCGCCCTCATCGTGATCGATGCCTGGCTGAGGAAGGCGGTCAAGCCGACCTCCCTGGCCAAGGAGATCAGGAAGGCAGGGAAAGACGACATCCACAGCGTCGAGGTCAGGGACAGATCGCTTCACGGCGAGACGGCGGCAACACCCTGATCATTGCGGATGGGGCCGGGCCGGAAGGCCGGCTGACCCTCTACCCAGCCGCCGCAGGCCGGAACCGCAGGGAGTAGAGGTCCACTCCTTGGTGGCCGCCAACCGCAGCCGGATCGGCTGTGACTCCAGCACTCAGCTCTACGTTCGGGGCGCCGCGGAGCCTCTGGATGGACCGGGTCAGGATGGACTACGCCATTGCACCGTTTGTCATCTTCGCCAACGCGGACGCTTCGTAGGGATCAATCACCAACGGAATTCGGAAGGGTTGCTTACCAGTTTGGACAAGAACTGCCGTGTTTGAGACCCGAGCCGGTATCCGGAGTTCTTTGCCTGCCATGCGAGCAGTTCCGAGCTCACACCGAATCGCGAACGGAGTGACCGTGCGGCGCGATCTTCATTGCCTTCATGATCCGAGAGCATCTGTCCGGCGATCTCGCGGGGTAACAGCAACTCGGCAGCGAAGGCGCGGGCCCGCTGCTCGACGTGCCTGGCGGTCCTGCCGCCGAGCACGTCAACGAGCGGCAATGAACTCGAGCGATCAACCAGCAGGTGACAAATCTCGTGCGCCAGCGTCGCTCTCCTTCGGGCTGAGCTCGCAGCGTGTCGAGCGTCCGAGTTCAGCAGCACGGCTGGACCGTGACTCGGTCCCCAGCACCCGATGGCGTCTATGTCCCCAAGCCCGAAACTTGCGTCGATGAGCGGCACATTCCATGGCACAAGGATCTGCTCGGGATCGACGCGTCCACCGCGATGAACGACCTCCGGCTGTCTTCGCAGCCAACTGGCCAGCGTGTATCCCTGCATGAACGGCGGCTCGTCATGCGTGTCAGCTATCACCGTCAGTGCGTATTGGGAGGCTCGGTCCAGGTCTGACTGGTCGGACAACGGTACGCGCCTGAGGGCCCCAAGGATCGGTCTCAAGGTAGTCCGTGGCTGCGGTCCGACCAGTCGCGCCGCGGCCAAGAGTTCATCGGAGCGGGGCGTGGTCCAGTCACGCTCATCCTCGGAGTAGAAGATCGACTCGACCTCGGCCACAAGCTCCGAGGGGTACCCGGTGGCAGCTTCGATGACCTTCAGCCGGTCATGGCTGTTTCGTGCATGCCACGACCGGACCGCCTCGCGCGACCGGGCGTCGGACACGCCATTGAGCCTGGACGCAATGCAGTCCCCCACTTTGCGTAAGACATCGAGCAGCTCGTCGAACGGGGCCTTCGCCGTCGCCGTCGTCGAGGCCGCCCAGCCGGTGTTGCCGTCTCTCACGATCCACAGCGGCGGCATCGCTGCTCCCTGCACGGCTTCTGCCAGATCATGGGTCAGGCGGTATGCCTCAAGCTGCTCACGCTCACGCTCAAGGTCAGACCCCAGAGGTGAGCCCGACTCGACCGCCATCTCGGAGGCTGCGACCATCCGCGGGACGGTGTCCAGAGCGACGCCGAGGGGAGCCCCGTCCTCGATGGCCAGGTACAGCCAGGACTCTGCGAGAAACTCCAGAAGCTCGATCCACGTCCACTCGAAGCCCGTGGTCTCGTCCGAGCCGTACCAGACCGCCTTGCCCCGCAGGCTCACCCTGAGGCTTCCCCTGGTCGCGTTGGCCGCTGAAGTCCTGGAGCCTCCGGCTGGCCAGTGCAGTGCGAACTCGATATCGCCGTCGGATGACCGTGCTACCAGTTCATCCATCGCCGCACCTCCCTCTCGCATCCCTGCTGATTGGCCCGTTGCAGTAGTTCCTGCTTGATGGCCCTCGCGCTACGAGTGCGCGGGAATCCCGCTGGGTGC
Organism: Gemmatimonadaceae bacterium; assembly: GCA_026706075.1. Classification (GTDB taxonomy): domain Bacteria; phylum Latescibacterota; class UBA2968; order UBA8231; family UBA8231; genus UBA8231. The sequence continues at coordinate 11,896 of JAPOZM010000098.1, read as the reverse complement.
TCGGGAAAACCATGATACGAGGCCCCTGGGTTGGTCGGCGCAGCACGATAGACGACACCGTCTCGGACCGCGTACAGGCGCTGAGGGTAAGGCCGGTTCCAGCCCTCCCACCTCGACCTGGCCGGCCACGGGCGCCAGCAGCGCCGGACTGCGGGCCAGGATCAGGGGGGGAAATCGCTTTCATCGGGGCCATAACCCGTATACCTTCGACGCCGATTCGCCGCAGCGCCCATCTTCTCGGGGAAAGGGAAGCAAATGACCGCCGACTCGCCATCCACCTACCGCGCCCCCGCCTTCGCCGACTCCATGCCCGAGCTCGCCGCTCCCGGCGCCACGCCGGAGAGGCTGGCCCACCTGCGGGAGCACGGCTTCGTGATCATCACCGACTTCGTCGACAACCCGTGGATCCCCCTCCTCCGCGAGGCCGGACGCCGGGTCACCGAGGCCTGCGCCCCGGAGAACGGGTACGACCGCATCGACTGCTCCCGGGGCTACGTCCACCGCGCCGCCGAGGACGAGCCGTGGGCAATCCGCGGCCTCGTCCACCCCGCCTTCGGGGAGCCGGACTTCGCCGCCTTCCACGGCTCCGACGACTTCCTGGCCTTCATCGAGTCCTGGTGCGGCGGGCTGCAGCGCGAGGACCTGGCGTTCTCGGGCCTGCTGCTGTGGTGCAACCCCCGCAAGCGCGAGAACAAGCTCGGCTGGCACCGGGACACGACCTGGTGGGGCACCGGCCGGCCCTACCGGGCCCAGGGCGGCGAGGAGCCGGAGGGCCCCGAGGCGTACTCCGAGGAGGTGGAGCGCAAGCGCTGGAAGGAGATCCAGGAGAGCAACGCCAAGTCGATCGCCGAGCGCAACGGGGTGAGCATGTTCCTGGCCCTGACCGACGACGAGTGCCACGAGCTGATCCCGGGGTCCCACGACCGCTGGCGCACCCCCCTGGAGCACGACGTGCTGCTGCCCAAGGCGATGAAGGAGAAGGGGGTCCCCCACACCCCCAGCTGGAACGGCGAGGACCCCCTGCCCGGCCAGACCGCCATCCGCCTCAAGGCCGGCGAGGCCCTCATCCGCAACGGCGCCACCATCCACACCGGCCACTGCGTCCCCGACCGCGAGCGCAACACCCTCTCCATCGGCTGGACCAAGTGGGGCGGCCCCCCCACCGGCGAGCCGACCGTGGCCGACGCCCGCAGCGCCTGGCAGCTCGACCCGGAGGTGCGCGAGGCCCTGCCCCACGACTGGATGAAGACCGCCTGGGACCGCTGGGCCGAGACCCAGAAGCTCGGCGACACCCTCGAGGACCGTTACGCCGGCTACGACATCAAGCGCATCAAGTCCGGCGAGGTCGTCGGCTGGCGCAGCGAGCTGGAGCGCCAGGCGGCGGCGGCGGGGGAGGACTGGCAGCCGTTCCAGACGGCGGCGTGAGGGTCCCGCGGGCCGAGGTGAACGGCCCCGGAGCAAGCCGCACGATCGTCGGGGTCGAGCCCTTCGACACCGGTTTCGGCGGCGGCTTCCAGGCCCGGGCCGACGCCCCCGAGGCCCTCGCCTGCGAGCTGGTCGAGGATGACGGGGCGTTCCGCGTCCACTCGCCGGCGGGGGCCCAGCGGCCGCGGCGCCTGGCCTTCGTCGACGGGACGATGCGCGTCGAGGCCGGCCTCACCCTCACGGGGGAGCAGGGGACGGTGGCCGGCCTCGCGGGAAGCTGGGGAGCGGGCGCGGTGCTGGTCGACGGCGAGCAGCCGCTGAGCTTCGATCAGGTCGCGGTGGGGCGGTCGGCGATCTTCACCGCGGGGCAACGGGTCGAGCTTCCTCCGCAATCCGGGGGATGGTCCTGGGAGGCCGACTCGATCACCGGCACCGAGTTGGAGGCCGCCCGGGAACGCCTGCGGCGGCGGATGCGCGATACCGAAGCCGACATCGCCGAGGGGCTCTCCGAGAAGGGATGGCTGACGGTGATCGACGGGCCCCTGCACAACATCCGGCGCACGCGCACCCTGCCGATCATCGGCTACGTCAAGACCCACCACCGGCCGATGCTGGCGCCCGAGGCCTGGACCCAGGTGCCGCGGCTGTCGTCCGGTGAGCGCTCCGGACTGTTCGCCATGCGCGACGACCTCTACGGCTGCTACCTGCGCGTCGGCCGGCCGGGGCCCTGGGCGGGGCCGTGGGCCGGCATCGTGCGGCTCGAGGTGCCCGCCGGCGTCGGCCTGGGGCTGGCCGTCGAGGCCGCCGAGGCCGCGGCGAGCTGGTTGCCGGCCTTCGCCTCCGCTCCCCACCGGGACGTGCGCGCCCCGGTGAACATGGCGCCCGTGGCCGGACTGGAGCGCCATCTGCACCACCTGCAGGGAGACCCGCGCCTGGCTCTGCGCGCCGTCAGGGCCGCGGTCCTGGAGCTCAACCGCGGGGCCGGGGAAGAGGCATGAGCGATCCACGCATCGGCCTGGTCGATGGATCGGTGGACAGCGACTCCAAGACCTTCCACGTCGTGCTCGACCCGGAGACGGTGATCCAGCTCGACGAGCTGGTGACGGTGACCACGGCGCTCCCCGACGGTCGAGAGGTGATCCACTACGGCATCGTCACCGAGCTGCTCTCCCGCTTCGAGGGGGCGGACCTGCCCTCCGACACGGGACGCGTCATCGACCGGACCCTGCCGGCCGAGCTGGTCCGCCGCGCCCAGGTGCGGGTGCTGCGGGTGCGGCCGGAGCTGTTCCTCGCGCCCCACGCCGGGGCGGCGGCGACCCGCGCCGAGGGCGAGCACCGGAGCTTCGCCCTCTTCGAGGACGAGATGACCCGCGGCCGGCTGCCCCTGGGGCTGGACATGGGCGGCTCGCCGGTCTACGCGGACATGCGCTTCGTCGACGGCCGCTCCGGCGGTCACGTCTCGATCTCGGGGATCTCGGGCGTGGCCACCAAGACCTCGTACGCGCTCTTCCTGCTCTACCAGATGCTGGAGACGGAACAGGGCATGGAGCTGCTCGGTGGCCGCGCCGCAAGGGACGGGGTGCGGGCCCTGGTCTTCAACACCAAGGGCGAGGACCTGCTGCACCTGGACCGCCCCAACAGCGAGTTCGCCGGCAAGCCCGATCAGCACCAGCTGTGGCAGGCGCTCGGCGTGGACGAACCCGGCCCCTTCCGCTCGGTGCGGCTCTACGCGCCGCGCGGGTCCGCCAGGGGGGACCATCTCACTCCGGAGGTGCACTCCCGCGCCACGGGCGACGTGGCGGCCTACGGCTGGACGCCGGAGCGGTTCATCCGCGATCAGCTGCTCCAGTTCTGCTTCACCTCCGAGGACGAGCGCGCGACACAGGTCGGCTTCGTGGAGCAGCAGGTGCGCATCCAGCTGCTGCGGCGGCTGCGCCGGCTGGCGGGCGATTCCACGGGCGCCGTGGTGATCGCCCAGCGGATCCCCGCCGACACCGGCTACAACCCCGACCGCCTGGCCGAGCGCGAGCCGGAGGAGGTCCCCGCCGGGGACGGACACGTGATCCGCCAGTTCGGCGACCTGATCGACCTGCTGGACGAGGCCGCCGCGGAGGAGGACGAGGCCTCGGTGGACACCTGGTTCGGCCGCACCCAGAGCGGCACCCGGCAGGCCTTCCTGCGGCGGCTGCTGCGCCTGCGCCGCCACCTCGGGCCCCTCGTCGGCTGCGGCCTGGAGCCCCTGTCGCTGGAGAACGCCCGCCTCCACGTGGTCGACATCTCCCGCCTCCACGACGACGCCCAGCGCTTCGTCGTGGGCGCCCTGCTCGACGGCATCTGGCGCGCCAAGCAGGGGACCGGCCGCCTGCCCCTGCGCTTCGTCGTGCTCGACGAGCTGAACAAGTACGCCCCGGCCCAGGGGTTCTCGCCCCTGAGGGACCTGCTGGTGGACATCGCCGAGCGGGGCCGCTCCCTCGGGGTGCTGCTCATCGGCGCCCAGCAGGCGGCCTCCGCCGTGGCCCAGCCGCTGCCGCGCAACGCCGCCCTGAAGGTGGCCGGCCGGCTCGACGCCAGCGAGTCGGAGACCTACCGCTTCCTCACCCCGGCCCTGCGCGAGCGCGCCACCCGCTTCATGCCGGGCACCATGGTCGCCTCCCAGCCGATCGTGCCGGAGCCGATTCCCATCCGCTTCCCCTTCCCGCCCTTCGCCACCAATCCCGACGAGGCGGCGGCGGACGAAGCCGCGGAACGGCAGCGGACCGACGCGATCCGGAGCAACTTGGACGCCATCACAGGCCCGGACCCGGCCCTGTGAAGCTGCTCCACACCTCCGACTGGCACCTGGGGGCGAAGCTTGGCCGGCACGACCGCACCCCGGATCACCTGGAGGCGCTCCGAGGACTGCTGGAGGTGGCCGAGGGCGAGGCGCCCGACCTCATCCTGCACACGGGCGACCTCTTCGACTCCTCCCGGCCGCCTCACCAGACGCTGAAGCTCGGAGTCACCGCCCTGGGGCGTCTGGCCCGGATCGCCCCCACGGTGGTGATCGCCGGCAATCACGACTCGCCCAGGCTCCTGGAGGTCATCGACGATCTGGCCGCCGCCGCCGACCCGCGCCGGCTGTGGCTGGTGACCACCCCCGAGGTCCTCTCCTTCCCCGGCCGGCCGGAGCTTCCGGTCAGCGTCGCCTGCGTGCCCTTCATCCCGCCCGGCGCCATCGCCGACTTCGCGTCGGGTGATCCCTCCCGGTTCGAGGGCGACTACGCCGACGGCATCCAGGCCCTCAACCGGGGCCTGCTCGAGGAGGCGCACCAGGACGCCGGCCCCGGGGGCATCGTCCTCTACGCCGCCCACCTGCACCTGCAGGGCGCCCGGCCGGGGAAGTCCGAACGGCGCATCACCGTGGGTGAGGACTACGCCGCTCACGTGGAGGGTCTGCACCGGGCCTCGTACTGCGCCTTCGGCCACATCCACGACCCCCAGCTCCTGCCGGGCGGGACCGCCCAGGGACGCTACGCCGGCTCCCTGATCGCCCTCGACTTCGGCGAGCGGGAGCGCACCAAGCAGGCGGTCCTGGTGACCATCGCGGACGATGTCCGGGTCGAGACTCGCGACCTGCCGGCCGGCCGGCCCCTCACCGAGTTCGCCGGTACGCTGGCTGACCTGCAGGGCCGCGCCGAGGGCGGGGGGCTCGACGGCTGCATCCTGAAGGCGCGGGTCATCTCCGACGATCCGATCCTGGACCTGGCCGACCGGCTGGCCGGGTGGTCGCCCGACTGCGCCGTCTTCGAGCTGATCAACACCATCGCTCGGCAGCCGGTGAAGCCGATCGACCCGGACAGCGAGGGGGACGAGGAGCCGCAACTCGACGAGCTGTTCCGGGAGTGGCGGGGGACCGCAGCCCGCGGGATCAAGGCCCCCGACGACGATGTGTGCGCCCTGTTCGCGCAGGCCCTGGGCGGCGTGGGTCAGGAAGCGGGCCCCGACTTCGGGCTGACGCCGCTCCTCTCGGAGACGCAGGAAGTCCTCGACCGCCTCGCCGCCAGCCCGAACCCCGGCGGGCCCTGACATGCGGCCCCTGCACATCACCATCGAAGGCCTGCGCTCCTTTCGCTCCGCCGTCTCCATCGACTTCGCCGGGCGGGACCACCTCGCCATCGTGGGGGACACGGGGGCGGGCAAGTCCTCCATCCTGGAGGCGATGACCTATGCCCTGTACGGCCAGACGACGTTCACGGCCCACGCCAACCAGGAGCTGATGAACGACACCTCGACCCATCTGCGGGTCGTGCTCCGGTTCGAGGTCTCCGGCGAGACCTGCGAGGTGGCGCGCACCTTGCGCCGCGCCGGGGACGGCACGGTGGGCCAGCCCCAGGCCCGGCTCCGCAGGCTCGGCAGCGGCGGCGAGACGGTGGAGCAGGTCGAGCAGGTCCGCCGGGTCAACGACCGCGTGAAGGAGCTGATCGGACTCGACAGCAACGCCTTCCTGCGCACTGTCATCCTGCCCCAGGGCCGCTTCGCCCGCCTGCTGGTGGAGGACGAGCCGCGCGACCGGGGCCAGATCCTGAGGCAGGTCTGGCGCACCGACGAGCTGGAGGCGGCGGGGGCGCTGGCCGGCGAGTCCCGCCAGGTTGCAGTCACATTGCGGGCCCGGCTGGAGCAGGCGGCCTCGGCCTGGCCCGAGGATCCGCCGGCGCATCTCGCGCAGCTGGAGGCCGCGGGGGCGGCGGCGACCCGGCGTGCCAAGGCAGCATCGGAGGACGAAGGGGCGGCGGACAAGGCACGCGAGGCCGTCCTCGCCGCCGAGGGGGAAGGGGAGGCGGCCTCCCGGGTCGCCAGGCGGCTCCGATCGCTGGACACGGGCGCCTTGGCGGACCGGCTCGACCCGATCGCCGCCCTCGACCGCCAGCTGCGGGCGGAAGGGGAGGACTTGGAGCAGCGTCAGGCGCAGGCGGAGGAGGAGCTGGCCCGAATCCCGGCGGACGACGGCCCCACGAGCGAGGTAGTGGCGGGTGCCCTGGCCACGTTGAGGAGTATCGGCGGCCTGATCGCTGACGGCGAGAGCGCCTCCCGGGAGCTGCGCGCCCGGGTCGAGGACGCCAGCGGCAAGGGTGCCGAGGCCGAGCGCCTGGCGGGGGAAGCGGCCGCTGCACGGGAGAGGGTGGTGGAGCACGCCGGGAAGCGGGCCCCCCTCGCCGAATCCGTCGAGTCCGCCCGGGCCCTCCGGACGGCGGTCGAGCAGGGCTACTCGAGCTGCGAGGAGCACGCCCGCGAGCTGGATGGCGCGAGAAGGCACCTCGACGCGCTGGGGCGGGAGTCAGCCGATCTCGACGGTCGACTGGAAGCAGCCCGGGAGAGCGAGCGGACCGCGTCCAGGGCTGCGGCGCAGGCCGATGAGCACCTGGCCGCGGCGCGGCGGTCCGAGTCGGCGGCAGCGGCGGCCCACGCCCTGCACCCGGGTGACGAGTGCCCCATCTGCCGCCGCGGTCTTCCCATCGACTGGGAAGCCCCGGCCAGTGCCGGGATGGGCGAGGCTCAGGAGGCCGCCGACCAGGCCCGCCGGGCGGCCAGGGGGGCGGAGAGGGAGGTCACCCGGCTTGGCGCCGAGGGCCAGGCGCTCGGGCGTCGGATCTCCGAAGGCGGGGAACGGGTGGCCGCGGTGGAGGAGCTTCTACGGCAGGCGCGCCGGCAACTGGCGCGCCACGTCGATCTGGATGGGGACTCGCCCCTTCCCCCGAGGGACATCCTGGCCGCACCCCTGGAGGACGCCCTCACGAAGGCGGCCGGTCGGCTCGCGGAACACGATCGCCTCCACGAGGAGCTGCGCGAGACATCGGCGGAGCGGGACCAGGAGGCGAGCGCCGGCCGTGCGGCGGCGGACGGCGCCGACACGCTGGCCGATCACGCCCGGACGGCGGTGGACCGGGCCCTGCAGCGGCTGGAAGCGGCGGTGCGCTCGGTGCCGCCACCGTACCGGCCGCAACTGGATCTCTTCGACGGCCCTTCGGATCTGCACAAGGTGGATGCCACCCCGGTCGGCGAGCGGACCCGGTCGGCGGAGGCCCGGGAGAAGGTCCTGGCCGAAAGGGAGGGAATACGACGGCGCCTGCTCGGAGAGCTCGACGAGGTCAAGGGGGCCCGATCGGACCTTGAGAGGCGACGGGCGGAAGGCGTGGACGCGGCGATCGGTGGAATCGTCGTCGATCTGAACGGGCACCGGGATGTCCTCGTCGAGTCGGTGGGACGCCTCGGGCTCGGGACGGACATCCCTCCGGCCGTCTCCACGCGGGAGACGGAGGCCCTGGCGTCGCGGATCGAGGAGCTGCAGGCGGCAACGGCGGAGGTCTCGCAAGCGGCGGGGGAGCAGGCGAGGGCCGCTGCCGTCCGGGCGGATGGTGCGCGTGCGGAACTGACGGCCATCGGCAGGCGACTCGAAGTGGAAGTCGACATCAGCGACCTGGACGCAGTCGTGGACGGAGCTCGCGAGATCGCCACCGAGGCCCGCTTCGAAGAGCGCCGCGCACGGGAATCCGCGGAGCGCTTCGTTGCGGTCATCGACGACGTCCGCCGTCTCCGGGCGCTGCTCGAGGAAGTCGGGGCCAGGGAGCGGGCCCTCGGCGACCTGGAGGACGCCATGAAGCCGGGCGCCTTCCTGAAGTGGCTCACCCTGCGGCGATCCCGGCGCCTGCTGGTCCACGCCTCCCGCATGCTCGGCGAGATGAGCGGTGGCCGCTACGCCTTCGTCGAGCCCGGGGACAGCGAGGAGCAGTGGCTCGTCCTCGACCAGGACTCAGGCCAGGCGCGCTCGCCCGCCAGCCTCTCCGGCGGCGAGCAGTTCATCGCCTCCCTCTCCCTCGCCCTGGGCATGGTGGAGATGATGGCGCGCAGCGGCGGCCGGTTGGAGTCCCTCTTCCTGGACGAGGGCTTCGGCTCCCTCGACCGCAACAACCTCGATTCGGCGGTGCAGGCTCTGGCAACCGCCGCGGCCAGCGGCCGCATGGTGGGGGTGATCTCCCACGTCCGGGCGGTGGCCGAGCAGATCGACCACGTGCTGGCCGTGGCCCGCGACGCCGCGGGCAGCCGGGCCCAATGGCTGACGCGCGCTCAGCGGCAACAACTCGTAGAATCGGAAACGGGTTGGCAGGCGGCGTCGGCTCTGGGGGGGCTGCTGGAGTAGGCGGAGCAGACCGAGGAGGCGCCCAACAACACGAAAGGGGCCGGCACCCCCCACGGGGCGCCGGCCCTCCTCTTGCCGCCTGCCTTCGGCGGGCGTTCAGCCTTCAGCCAGTCAGGCGCTGACCTTGACCTCGATCTGCTTCGGCCGGGCCTCCTCGGCCTTGGGCACGGTCACCTCCAGGACGCCGTCCTTGTAGGTGGCCGCCACCGCCTCGGTGTCGACCGCGGCGGGCAGGTCGAAGGTGCGGGTGAAGGTGCCGTAGGCCCGCTCCACGCGGTGCAGGCCTCCCTCCTTCGACTCCTTCTCCCGGTGGCGCTGGCCCTTGATGGTCAGCCGGCCATCGACCACGGTGATGTCGATGTCCTCCTTGCTGATGCCGGGGAGGTCGGCGTGGATCAGGAACTCCTGGTCCGTCTCCCTGATGTCCACGGAGGGGCGCCAGACGGTCCGTTCCCCGTTGGTCCCGCCGTCCTGGTTGGACCACAGGTCCTCGAAGAGCCGGTCGAAGTCCCGGCGCAGGCTGAAGAGCTCGCGGGGCTGCCAGCGAACGAGTGCCATTCTCTTTTCTCCTGTCTTGGACCGGGGCGTCGGCCCCGGTCGCGGTTGGGGTTGGTTCGCGCCGATCTGAAATGCAAAGGGCGTACCACCACCGGATCTCGGGAGGATTCCCCACATTTCACGGGAAAACGCGCCGAAATGGCAGACAGGAGGCTGACATATCGCGGCTCGGCAGGCCCGGGACTGCCGATAAGACAGGATTCTGCAGAGGTCAGGAAGGCTGCCCGGGATCCCCGAGGGACTGACTCCGCCGCCGGTGGGCCAGCTCGCGCATGTCCTCGGCGGGATCGAACTCGTCGACGATCTCGGTGCCGAGGATCTCCTCGAGCACATCCTCGAGGGTGACCAGGCCGGCCAGACTGCCGAACTCGTCGATCACCATGACCAGGTGCTGGCGGCTCTCCAGCAGCCGGCGCAGCAGCCGGTCGGCGGTCAGGGCATCGGCGACGAAGTCCACGGGACGCATCAGCTCCTCCAGGGCGCGGTCCCACTCTCCCTCGGCCATGGCCGCGAGCAGGTCCTGGCGGTGCACGGTGCCCACCACGTCGTCGGCGTCGGAGTCATACACGGGCACGCGCGTGTGGTTCAGGGACTGGGCCGAGTCGCGCACCTGCCCCAGGGTCGAGGAGACGGCCAGGGAGAAGACCACCGTGCGCGGGGTCATGATGTCGCGCACCGTCTTCTCCTTGAGGCCGAGGATGTTCTCGATGGCGGCGGCCTCGTCGGCGTCGATGGCGCCCTCCTTGCGGCCGAGGCGGGCCATGACCAGCAGCTCCTCCTCCGAGACGCCGGGGAAGCCCTGGTCCCGGGCGATGAGGCGCGTGACCTGCCCGGTGAGCCAGATCAGGGGCCGGAAGACCCACACCATCGCCAGCAGGGGGCGGGCCACGGGGCCCGCCAGTCCCCGGCAGTAGACGACGCCCGCGGTCTTGGGAATCACCTCGGAGAACAGCAGGATCGCCAGCGTGAAGGCGGCCGAGAACAGCCACAGGCGCTCGTCGTCGAAGACGACCACGAAGGCCGCTCCGGCCCAGGCCGCGCCCGCCGTGTTGGCGATCGTGTTCAGGGACAGGATGGCCGAGATGGGGCGGTCCACCCGCTCGCGCAGGGAGCGCAGGATGCGCCCGGTCCGCTGGCCGGACTCGGCCATGGCCTCCACGTGGCCGACGGGCACGGAGTAGAGAACCGCTTCGAAGAGCGAGCACATGGCCGAGAAGCCGACGGCCAGGGCCACGGCCACAACCAGCTCCGTCATGGAGAGCCTCCGGAAGGGGGGATCCGCGGCGGCGGGATGGCCGGGCGCGGGGGTGCGGCTAGGATAGTCCCGGGGGAGGAGCGGTCACAATCGATCCAGCCCGAGGGACTGCTGCCGCCGGCGGCGGGCCAGCTCGCGCATGTCCTCGGCGGGATCGAACTCGTCGACGATCTCGGTCCCCAGGATCTCCTCGAACACGTCCTCCAGGGTGACCAGACCCGCCAGTCCGCCGAACTCGTCGATCACCATGACCAGGTGCTGGCGTCTCTCCAGAAGACGCCGCAGCAGCCGGGCGGCGGTCAAGCTGTCGGCGACGAAGTCCACGGGGCGCATCATCTCCTCGAGGGTGCGGTCCCACTGACCCTCGGCCATGGCCGCGAGCAGGTCCTGGCGGTGCACGGTGCCGACCACATCGTCGGCGTCCGAGTCGTACACGGGGACGCGCGCGTGGCCGAGGGACTGGGCCGAGTCGCGCACCTGCCCCAGGGTCGAGGAGACGGCCAGGGAGAAGACCACCGTGCGCGGGGTCATGATGTCGCGCACCGTCTTCTCCTTGAGGCCGAGGATGTTCTCGATGGCGGCGGCCTCGTCGGCGTCGATGGCGCCCTCCTTGCGGCCGAGGCGGGCCATGACCAGCAGCTCCTCCTCCGAGACGCCGGGGAAGCCCTGGTCCCGGGCGATGAGGCGCGTGACCTGCCCGGTGAGCCAGATCAGGGGCCGGAAGACCCACACCATCGCCAGCAGGGGGCGGGCCACGGGGCCCGCCAGTCCCCGGCAGTAGACGACGCCCGCGGTCTTGGGGATCACCTCGGAGAGCAGCAGGATCGCCAGCGTGAAGACCGCGGAGAAGAGCAGCAGGTGCTCCTCGCCGTAGACGACCAGGTAGGCCGCGCCGGCCCAGGCCGCGCCCACCGTGTGGGCGATCGTGTTCAGGGACAGGATGGCCGAGATGGGGCGGTCCACCTGCTTGCGCAATGCACGCAGGATCTGCCCCGTCCTCTTGCCGGCCTCGGCCATGGCCTCCACGTGCCCGGTCGGCACGGCGTAGAGGACCGCTTCGAAGAGCGAGCACAGGGCCGAGAAGCCGATGGCCAGGGAGACGGCCAGAACCAGCTCCGTCATGGAGAGCCTCCGGGAGAGGGGTCCGCGGCGGCGGGATGGCCGGACGCGGTGGTCATGATCGATCCAGCCTGAGGGCCGGGTCGGCGTGGACGAAGCGGCCCCCCACCATGGTCGCCCGAACCGGCAGGCCGGCCAGGTCCATGGGGTCCGCCTCGAAGGGGTCCTCGGCCAGCACCACGAGGTCGGCGAGCTTGCCCGGGGCCAGCGCCCCGAGGCGGTCCTCGACGCCGCCGGCGAAGGCCGCTCCGCGGGTGAAGCCGCGCACGGCGTCGGCCACGGAGAGCCGCTCCCGCGGTTGCCAGCCCTCGGCGCCGGGCGAGCCGTCCGCCCGGCGGCGGGTGACCGCGGCGTGGATCCCGGCC
>JAPOZM010000042.1 GCA_026706075.1 Gemmatimonadaceae bacterium | reverse complement strand
CTGCCGCAGGTCAAGCATATGCAGGGGGTTGCCGGGACGGTGATCATGTACACGGCCACGACGACGCACGGCGTGCGCAGCTGGCGCAACCCCAATCGCGAGCGACGCTTCGTCAACACCAAAGCGGGACCCAATATAGGGCGGCCGGAGCGCGAGGCGGCGCAACCGAGTCCCTCATGACCTCTGGGGATCTATGAGAGAGACCGCGTCCTTCTTTGCCACCGGCGTGACTTCGATCTGTGGAATCTGCCCGGAGGCCGAGTTGAGGCGGGCGAGAGTCCGTCATTCTTCTGCCAGGTTACCGGTGGCAGTGCCCACCTCACCGATGAGGCGGACAAGATCAAGTACTTCGAGCTGGAGCGTATCCCGGGCAACACCGTCCCGAAACAGATCGAACGCATCAAGGATTTCTTCGCAGACCAGGCAAAGACATACTGCAAGGTGCAAACCGAGGGCGCCTAAGGCCTCGACAACCCCTCGCCAAGCTCGGGGTTTCAAGGACAGGAAACATGATGCGACGACGACTCTGGATTGCCTGTCGATCAGTAGGGGCACTCCTGGCGATTAGCTGCGACAAGCCCGCCGAAGAGCCATTATCGCTGGTCGTTCAAGGTGACTCCTCTTCGGTTCCAAGGGTCGAGCACCCTTTCAAACAAATGCGCCACGTGCATGTTCCTGACTCGGGCGCCAGGTACTCAATCCGCGTTGTGGAGCCAGACCCGTCCATCGACTACAAGATTGCTCAGATTTACCCTGATACCTCAATTGACTACACGATTGCAGTGATTGATCCGAAGTCTGCTGCCGACTTGTCACCATTGTCGCGCTCCCTTGACGATGCAATTCGTGTCGTTCCTCGAGGGCGCGTCAACGGAGCACTGGAGGGGCAAGACAAGTGAGGATCCTTGAGCCGAATACAAACATCGACAAGGGCTGGTTTGCCGGACCTTGGGACTCAGACCTGAACGTTTCTATCGGATACGCGAATACTGCCGTAGACGAACCTCATTACCATAAGACGACGACCGAAGTCTATTTGTTCGCGCACGGCGAAACCACCATGCTTGTCGATGGCGAAGAGTTCCACTTTCGCGAGAGATCTGGCGTAGTCATCGAACCCGGTGAGGTGCACACTTTCTTGTCTTGTTCGTTGGACCACTATCACTTCGTCCTACACACGCCAGGGTTGCAGGGAGAACGGGCAAAGGCCGACAAGGTCACGGTTACCTGATTCTGCACATCGAGTATCAGCGCCTTGGCGCGGCGGCGCCGAGGATCCAGGCCGAGCTGGCCGAGCAGCGCGTCGCGTCAATCGCAAGCGCGTCGCCCGGTTGAGGCTCGAGTTCGGCCTGCGCCCGTCGATGGGATCGGTCGACTGCTACGACGATAACTCCAGTCTTTCCTGACACGGGAGGCGAAGAGGATGGCCGACACGAATCTGCCAGTGACCACACGAAGCAGATTGGTATCCGACCTGTCGAGACTGGGCCTTGCCTCAGGCGACACTGTGATGCTGCATGCTTCTGTCAAGGCCGTTGGCTGGATCGTCGGCGGGCCCGACGTGGTGCTTCGGGCCATCCTGGACGTGCTCGGTTCCACCGGAACCCTGATGATGTACGTGAAGTGCGAGGAGCCTTTGGACGAGATCGATGATTGGCCGGAGGACTGGCAGAGAGCGTACCTGGAAGAGTGTCCACCGTTCGATCCTTCCCGGACTCGCGCCCTTCGTGAGTGGAGCATCCTCACGGAGTACCTGCGCACATGGCCCGGGGCCTGCTGCAGCGCCCATCCTGAAGCAAGAATGGCGGCCGTTGGCGCCAGAGCGGAGTGGATAACGTCAGACCATCCGCTCCAGTTTGGCTATGGCGTGGATTCTCCCCTCGAGAAGCTGTGCACAGTTGGGGGGAGAGTGCTCCTCCTTGGGCCACTCTTCGACAGCCTCACCCTTCTTCACTACGCCGAGCACATTGCTGACGTGCCCAACAAGAGAACCGAGCGCTATCGGTGGCCCGTCTTGCGTGGTGGCTCGTGCGAATGGATGGAGTTCGAGCAGTTTGACACTTCCGACGGAATCGCCGACTGGCCCGGTGGCAACTATTTCCAGTGCATCACAGGAGAGTACATGGCTTGCAGGAGCTACGCGACGGGACGGGTTGGTGCGGCAGACTCGTATCTGTTCAACGCCAGGGATCTGACGGATTTCGCGGTAGCATGGCTGGAAGAACAGTTCGGCTAGCCGGGCCGGGCCGGGCCATGCATTGCGGCGGACAGCCGTCTGCGCAGTGCGCCACCATCTGTCGATGCCGGCGCCGCCGGTGAACTCGTCGAGTCGGGCCGCGGACGTGCCGCTCGTCAAATGAATCAGTACTGGCCATCTGCGCTTCGTCCAGGGAATGGCCCCGGCGTGTATCTGAACAGATCACCGGTTCCCCCCGGCAGACGGACCGTCAGTGCGCCCCCGATCACTTCGACGGTCTCCACGTTGCCGCTGAGGCGGTTCAGGCGATAGAGCTCGCTCACCTGGGGTTTGAACCTGACGGTGAAGGTCAGCTCGAACTCTTCCGCGGTGCCGCCCTTGTCGTGCCAGAGGTTGGTGAGCATGAAATAGCGCTCTCCTCGATCATCGGTGAAGAGCCCCAGCAGGCCATCCTTGTATTCACCGGACGACTCGACTGCCACATCGGTGATCTGATGATCGTTGCCTGCACCGTAGGACCAGGCTGTGGCCCCCCTTGGGATCGGGTTGGCAACACGCGAGGAGCCTTCGCCCTGCTGGCCCCTCACAAAGCGCACATCGGTGCTGGTGAGATAGCGAAGGGCCGTGCCGAGATTGGCCACCTCCGTATTGGCCTGGGCCGCATGGTGGTACAGGCGATTCGGCTGACCGTCTGATTCGAGGAGACCGCGCTCGAATGCAATGTCGTAAGTGAAGTAGGCGATGCCCGTGTAGCCGTAGGTCAACGGTGTGAAGAGCTGGAATCGAATGTCTGACTCACTGGGCAGGCGTCGATGCCATCCGTTGTGTGTCTCGAATGACTGGATGAAGAGCCAGTAGGGCATGCCCTGTTCCAGGGCCACGTGTCGGACGACTTCCAGCACCTTGAAATAGCTCTCTGCATGGACCCAGCCGTCCACGTCTTCCAGGTCGCCGAGGGGGTAGACATCGACCATGAGGACATCGGGATCGATGATGGCGGCGAAGTCGTCGATGTATCGCTCGTAATCGGCCCCGAGGAGCATCTCGCCTTCGGGCCTGGCGTTGCAGTAGGCGAGCGCTTCGGGGTTGAGCTGCCGCAGCCACTTGAGCATGTGCCGGGTGTACCGCATGTAGGTGGAGACCACGGGCTCGTCATTGACGAGCCATCCGATGCATCCCGGATTGCTCATCAGGTTCCGGATGTAAGCGCGGTTCTCCTCACTGTCCAGTTCACCCAGCGCTTCGCGCAGCGACTCTTCGCTGGCGTCGTCGCGGTTGGTCTGCTCGTCGCCCCAATGGTCGAGGTAGAGGTGATAGGGCAGGCGGTTCGCGGACGCGATGGGCAGCAGGTCGTCGAAGGTGCTCGGCTCCCACGCGAGGAGTGCGCTCATGTTGGCTTCGCGGTACTGATCCGCATCGAAGGGCCTGGGTGTCATCCGGGTCAGCCCCATGATGGTGAAGGGATGGCTGCGCACCCAGCGATGGCCGCGCTGCATCGTGGGCGGGCCGGCCGGTGAGAGCGTTTCCTCGGTGGATCCGCCCGGTGACTGGTGCCGGTTGCTGCTCACGGGCTGGGCGCAGGCCATCGACACACCCAACAGAGAGCATCCGATCAGACCGTGAAGCACGATGTGCGACTTCCCACGCATGAGATCTTCCTTTCAGGCAGGGCTGCCCTTCCACTGGAAGATGACGCCGAGCATCCCCTTCTCCCGGCGGTAGATCATCTCGTAGGCCTCGGCCATTCTCGTGTACGGCAGCCGGTGGGTGATCAGCCGGCTCGGCGCCAGGCCGCGCTCCATGAGGGACAGGGTGTGCTCGCAGGTGCGCACCGCGTCGAAGCGGTCCCCCTCCGCCGAGGGGAAGAGATAGCCGCCGCGTCCGGAGACGGCCACGAGGGCGATCCCCTTGTTGTAGAACCACTCCATGGCCACGGGGTTGAAGTCGTCGAGGGGCTCCTCGCCCCGGCCCGGCAGGGCGACGACGGAGACGCGGCCGTTGTCGCGCACGACCTCGCAGGCGGTGCGCCAGGCCGGCCAGGGGTTGGCGGTGAGGATCACCAAGTCGATGCCGGCGCCGCCGGTGAAGTCGTCGAGACGGGCCTCCAGGTCGGGATCGTCGGAGAGCCAGGCCGCCTCGGCCCCCATGTCGGTGGCCATCTGCAGGCGCCCGGGGTGGTTGCCGAGGCCGACGACCCGCGCCCCGAAGAACGGACCGAGGGCCACCGCCCCGAGGCCGAGGACGCCGAGTCCGACGACGGCCACGTTCTCCCCCGGCGTGAACCAGGCCTTGCGGTAGCAGTGGGCGCTCAGGGTGTAGAGGTGGGCCCACACGGCGTCCTCGGGGTCGACTCCCTCGGGCACGCGGACCACGCTCTGCGCCTCGTCGATGACGTACTCCGACTGGTGCGGGGCCCGCGTCACCACCCGGTCCCCCACCCGGATGCGCTTCACATCAGGGCCGACGGCGCGCACCGCGCCCAGGTTGCTGTCCCCCACCCAGCGCGGGTAGTCGGGCGCCCCGGGCACGCGCTCTGCCCCCTCGTAGTTGCCGCGGTCGGTGCCGATCTTCAGCGCCGAGATCTCGGTCTCCACGTGGATCTGCGTGGGGCCGAGGTCCGTGTCGAGGGGCTGCTCCTCGATTCGCAGGTCCCGCGGTCCGTGCAGCACGGCGATCTTCATCTGTCGTGACTCCCTTCGAGAGCGGTCAATGCGGATCCCCCGCCCGCCAGCGGTGCTTCTCCACCCCCTCCATGTCCAGCTCCACCCCGAGGCCCGGCCGGTCCGGCACCACGACCCGCCCTTCCACCACCTGCAGGGGCTCGTCGATCACCTCGTCGCGCCAGTCGATGCCGGTGACGAACTCCATGGGGGCGGCGTTGGGGATCGACATCATCACGTGGGCCGCCGCCAGGATGCCCACGGGCCCCTTGGTGTTGTGGAAGGAGATCGGCACGTGGAAGGTGTCGGCCATGGCGGCGATCTTCCTCGCCTCGGTGATGCCGCCCGAGTACATCAGGTCGGGCTGGGCGATGTCGATGCCCTCCATCTCGAGGAGACGGCGGAACTGGCTCTTGGTGTTGAGCCGCTCCGAGCCCATGACCGGGATCGAGATCTCGCGGCGGATCTTCGGGTAGGCCGTCAGGTCGTCGGGCGCCACCGGGTCCTCGTAGGCGAACAGGTCGAGGTGCTCCAGGCGCCGGGCCAGGCGGATGGAGTTGGCCACGGTGAAGCGGCCGTGGCAGTCGATGAAGAGCTTCACGTCGGGGCCCACGGCCTCGCGCACGGCCTCGAAGTGGGCCGCCGTCTTCTCGGGGTGGCCGTCGTCGAGGTAGGTGTCCCAGTCCTGGGCGGCCCGGTCACGCCAGCTGGCGCCTCCCTTCAGGGCGAAGTAACCCTCGTCCCGCTTGGCCTTCGCCATCGCCGCCGCCGCTTCGGGGGTGGCGCCGCCCCAGTGGGTGTACACGTCCACCGCCTCGCGGAAGGCGCCGCCGAGGAGCTCGTACACGGGCAGACCGGCCACCTTGCCCTTGATGTCCCACAGGGCGATGTCGATGCCGGCCAGGGCGCTCATCCACACGGGGCCGGCCATGCGCCAGATGCCGCTTGGCGACGAACGCTTGTAGATGTGGTGCCACAGGTACTCGATGCGGGCCGGGTCGTGGCCGATCAGCTCCTGCTTCATGTGGTCCACGGCGGCGCAGACCACGGGCTCCTTGAGGGAGTAGGTGGCCTCGCCCAGGCCGGTGATCCCCTCGTCGGTGTGGACCCGCACGATGGTCCACTTGCGGCCCGGGGAGGCGATCATCAGGGTGTCGATGTCGGTGATCTTCATCGCAGGGCCTCGCAGGCGTCGACGAACTCCGCCGAGGTGGTGGTGTAGCCGATGAGGTGCTCGAAGTTGCGCAGCACGACCTTGTTGAGCCAGCCGCCCTCGGGGATGGTCTCGTCGATCGTGTCGGGGAACTCGATCTCAGCACCGTTGGAGGCGTCGCGCAGCAGCACGACGCGGTAGTTGCGGCCCACGGCCTCGGCGCAGGTGTAGTGCATGCAGGCGCGGCGGCTGTAGCCGACGACGATCAGGGTGCGCGTGCCCCAGCTGCGCAGGTGCTGGTCGAGGAAGGTGTCGTGGAAGCCGCTCCAGATCCACTTGGGGAAGTTCGGCTCGCCGTCGCGGGGAGCGACGCAGTCCAGGTAGCCCGGCTCGAAGTCCGGCCCCATCTCCCGCCACGGCTGGAGCCCGTCGCGGCCCTGGCCGTGCTTGGTCTTGCCCCAGAACTCGCCGACGATGTTGCCGGGATCGGCCACCAGGCGCAGGTCGTTGTGGACGTAGGCGACGCGCAGACCCGAGCGCCGCGCCGCCTCCAGGGCCGGGGCGATGCGG
>JAPOZM010000110.1 GCA_026706075.1 Gemmatimonadaceae bacterium | reverse complement strand
TCGGTCCTCGGCGACGGCGCACTGGCCCGTGAGGCGCCGGGGGAGGAGCCGGCGGACGGGTTCGTCTACGACCCCGACCACCCGGTGCAGACCCTGGGCGGCAACAACTGCTGCTCGCCCCACATCGTGCCCTGGGGACCCCACGATCAGCGGCCCGTGGAGATGCGGGGGGACGTGCTCGTCTACTCGAGCCCGGTGCTGGAGGAGGACCTGGAGGTGATCGGGCCGGTGGAGGCGGTGCTCTACGCGGCCACCGACGGACCGGACACGGACTTCACGGCCAAGCTGGTCGACGTCTCCCCGAGCGGATACGCCATGAACCTGTGCGACGGAATCCGGCGGGGGCGCTACCGGGAGAGCCGCGAGCGCGAGGCGATGCTGGAGCCGGGGAAGGTGTACGAGTACCGGATCGAGGTCGGGGTGACGGCCAACGTCTTCCGGCGGGGGCACCGCATCCGCCTGGAGGTCTCGTCGAGCAACTTCCCCCGCTTCGACCGCAACCCCAACACGGGCAACCCCTACGGCATGGACGCGGAGCTGCGGCGGGCGCACCAGACCGTGCATCACTGCCGGGCCTGGCCGAGCCGGCTGCGCCTGCCAGTGGCGCCGCCGCGCTGAGAGCAACCCCAACGAAGAGGAGAGACGGATGGACCGAGTGGGAGTGATCGGCTGCCGCGGCATCGGCGTGCGGCACGCCCAGGGCATCGTCGGGCTCGAGGACGCCGAGGTGGTGGCGGCCTGCGACCTGTCCACGGACCAGCTGGACGAGTTCGGCCAGCGCTTCCAGGAGACCTGGCCGGAGCTGAAGAGCTATACCAGCCACCGCCGCATGCTCGACGAGCAGTCCCTGGACATCGTCTCCGTGGCCACGGGGGACAACGCCCACGCCCAGCTGGTCGTCGATGCGGCCGAGGCCGGCGCGAAGGGCATCTTCTGCGAGAAGCCCCTGGCGACCACGGTCGAGGACGGGGCCCGCATGCTGGAGGCCTGCGAGCGGAACAGCACCGTCCTGTCCGTCGACCACACGCGGCGGTTCATGCCGATGTGGGCCCACGCCAAGGAGCTGATCGAGGCCGGGGAGATCGGCGAGGTGCAGTACATCGTCGGCTCCCTGCGCGGCGGCCGGGCGATGCTCTACCGCAACGGGACCCACTCCATCGACGCCATCTGCTGGTACGCCGACGCGGCCCCCGAGTGGGTCCTGGCCGACCTGGAGACCGGGTACGAGGACTACACCGAGTACCGTGGCGACGGCGGCCACGACCCGGCCACCGAGCCGGGCGCCTACGGCATGATCCGCTTCGCCAACGGGGTCCGCGCCTTCTACGCCGGCGGCTCGAAGACGACGCCGGGGCCGAAGTCGACCACCGAGGTGATCGGCTCCACCGGCCGCCTGCTGATGTCGGGCACGGAAGACGGGGTGCTGTTCCGCGGCGAGGAGGCCGAGCCCCTGCCGATCCCGGAGTGGCCGGTGTCGGGGATCGAGGCCGGCATGCAGAGCCTGGTGCGGTCCGTGCGCGAAGGGCGTCCCCCGACCTCGACCGGTCGGGATGCGCAGCGCGTGGTGCAGGTGATCGCCGGATTCCTGCAGTCCCAGCAGGAAGGCCACCGGCCGGTGACGATCCCCGCGGAGCGCTGAGGCCTCAGTCCAGCCGGTAGAGCCGCGCGGCGTTGCCGTGGAGCAGGGCGCGCTGGTCCTCCTCGGAGCGCGGGGCGATGATCCGGCGCAGGGCCCGGACCCACTCCCCCAGGCTGGCGCCCAGGGTGCAGACCGGCCAGTCGCCGCCGAAGACGACGCGGTCGGGGGGGAAGGCGTCGAGGCAGTGGTCGACGGTCGGGGCCAGGAGGTCGGCCGACCAGCCCTCGGTCACCCGGGCGACGATGCCGGAGATCTTGCAGACGACGTTGGGCCGCTGCCCGAGGGCGGAGATGCCGTCCCGCCACAGGCCGGCCGTGTGGGCGAAGGGGCCCTGCCCGGGCTCGGCGGCGCCGGCGACGATGTTGGGATCGGCGTTGCCGCAGTGGTCGAGGATGAGCAGGGTCCCGGGGCAGCGCCCCGCGAGGGTCGCCGCGTCGGCCAGCTCCCCGGGCCGCATGCAGAGGTCGAAGCTCAGGCCGGCGTCGCCGAGCTGGCGCATGCCGTTCACGAAGGCTTCCCGCAGACAGGTCCCGGGGGGCGCGTCGGCATGCAGGATCCGGCGCACACCGCGCACGTGGGGCTCGTCCCGCAGACGGTCGACCCAGTCGGCGAACCCCGGGTCCGCCGGACGGCCCGAGACCACGGCGGCGGCCATCGGGTCGGCCGGGTCGGCGCACTGACGCCCCACGTGGTCGACCTCGGCGGCGATCTGCTCCGGCGCCACGTCGACCTCCATGTAGACGGTCCGCTCCACGGCGCAGCCCTCGGCGGCGGCCGCGTAGTCGGCGGGCAGGAAGCTGCGGTTCAGGGGCTCCACCTCGTCGAGCCAGGGAAGCCGGAAGCGGGACAGGTCCCACAGGTGCTGGTGGGTGTCGATGATGGGAATCATGGGGAAGAGCTCTACGGGTTGTGCGCGCCGGCAGGTCCTGTAGATCCGGGGTGCTGCCGGGCATCGTACGCACGGGGAAGGGCGGGCTCAAGGCCGGGCCGGCCATCGCCGAATCGAGGAGACCATGAAGGAGATCGAGAAGTACCTCTTCGACCTGCAGGGTTACATCGTCCTCGAGGGGGTGCTGTCCGAGGCCGAGGTGGCCCGGGCCAACGAGGCCGTCGACCGGCACGCGGCTCTCATCCGCGAGCGCACCGGCGAGCTCTCCCTGTCCGGTGACTCCGCCGCCCTGAAGGGGGTCACGGGGCGCGGCGACCTGGGCGGGCTCCTGGGCTGGGAGAAGCCGTGGTGCGACCCCTTCCGGGAGATGCTCGTCCACCCCCGCGTCGTCGCCTGCCTGAACGTCGTCCTCGGGCCCGGGTGGCGCCTCGACCACAACGGCGGCCTGATCTCCATGCGCAAGGGCGCCGAGGGCCACCTGCTCCACGGATCCTCGGGCCCCGGCTTCGACCGCCATCAGTACTACCACTTCCAGGACGGCCGGATGCACAACGGCCTGACCGTGGCCGCCTGGCAGCTGACCGACTGCAACCCGGGAGACGGCGGCCTGTGCCTGATCCCGGGAAGCCACAAGGGCAACTACGCCTGCCCGCAGGAGGTGAGGAAGTGGCTGGCGCACCGGGAGATCGTGCGCCAGGTCGCGTGCAAGGCGGGTGACGTGGTGATCTTCACCGAGGCGGTGACCCACGGCACCCTGCCCTGGACGGCGGACCACGACCGCCGCAGCGTGCTCTTCCGCATGTCGCCGGGAAACCTGGCCTACGCCACCGGCTACAACCCCTGGCCCGAGGAGATGCTGGCCGGCATGACCCCCGAGCAGCGGGCCGTCCTCGAGCCTCCGTACCACTCGCGGCTGGATCGGCCTGTCCTCGGCGACGACGGCAAGCTGGTCCAGGGGCCGGAGGCGCGCTGACCCCGGGGCGCCTAAGATTTCGGAGGCTCGCGCCCCTCTCGGGCCAAGGCCTGAGCCGACGGAGGATGACCATGCTCGCCGACCGCATCGCCGACCGACAGTGGAGCGACTTCCAGGAGCGGGGGTACCTGCGCCTGGGCCGGGCCGAGGTCAGCGAGATCGCCGGCCTGCAGCGGCGCATCGACGAGATCATGCTGGGCACGGCGGAGATCGACTACGACGAGGTCATGATGCAGCTGGACCGCTCGGACGGCCCCGACTCGAGGCCCGGTCCGCAGTCGAAGGGCCACAAGGGAGCCACCCTGGCCTATCGCAAGATCGAGAATCTCGAGATCGATCCGTTGTTCCTCGCCTACCTGCAGAAACCGTTGTTCCGCCACATCTGCGAGAGGACCTACGGTGACGAGACGGCGGTCGCCTGCTACCGCGCCATGTTCATGAACAAGCCCTCCGGCCTCGGGTCGCACCTGATCTGGCACCAGGACCGGTGGACGGCCCTCGACCGGGACCCCCTGGTCACGGTGTGGACGGCGCTCGATCCGGCGACTCCGGAGAACGGCTGCGTGCAGATCGTGCCCGGCTCGCACCAACGGCTGCTCAACCCCGAGCAGGGCTCCGGGTTCCTCAGCGAGGAGATGGCGGCCGGGATCGCCGCCCGTGCGGACATCGAGCACCTGGAGATGGAGGCCGGGCAGGTGGCGCTGCTGCACAACCACCTGCTGCACTCCTCGGGGGTGAACCGCACCCGCCAGTCGAGGCGCGCCTTCAGCGTCTGCTACATGGAGGCGGCCACCGTGTGCACCAGCGGCGCCGTCTATCCGGTCGTCTTCGGAGAGGGCGCCCTGGCGGCCTGATCCGGGCGGCGGCTCAGACCGCCCAGTACTTCCACAGGTCCTCGGGCACGTCGTACTTCATCTCCTCCCGGTCGGTCCGGTGCCAGCGGGCGAAGACGCCCAGCCTCGGGCGGGCGCTCACGTTCGCCGACCCCGTGTGACAGAGGAAGCAGTGCCAGAGGATGACGTCGCCGGCCCTGGCGGTGAACTCGGCGGGCGGGTCGGGGGACTCGTCCGAGAACAGCCCCCACTGCCGCTCCTCCCAGTCGTCGCGGTCCCGGAAGCTGCCGTCGATCTGCTCCGGGTGCTCCCGGAAGTAGGCCTGCACCGGCCCGTGGCTGCGGGGCCAGTAGATGAAGCTGCCACCGCCGGGCTCGACGTCGTCCATGTAGGTGGTGGCGCCGAGCATGAAGCCGCCGCTCCAGCCGCCCGGGCCGTAGCCGTCGATGTGGCCGGAGGCCGGCATCTGCCAGGCCGCGTCGTCGGGGCCCGGCCACTTCACCAGCATCGACCCGCCGCCGCCCCCGAACATGCCGCCGCCGAGCTGCTCGATGATCGTTTGCATGGGGGGCAGCTGCCCGAGGGGCGGGTCGACGGAGAAGCCCTCGATCACGTAGTCCTCGGGCCAGGTGCCCGGGTCGCCGCGGTCGGCGCCGACGTGGGACCAGAACTGGTCGCGCCAGGCGGAGAGCGTCTCGGGGTCGACCAGCCCTTTGAGGACGAGGAATCCCTGGCGCTTGAAGAGGTCGATCTGTCCGGGGTCGAGAGTGCTCATCGGGGTTCCTTCGGGTCCGGGGGACGGGACGGGCGGCGCCATCGGGGCGACGGCCATCGGCAAAGGAAACCCGGCGGTCCCGGCGACGGCAAGCATCGGGTTGTGGGCTGACGGGCGGGGACGCTTCTTTGCTGCCGCCGGCCCGGATCCCGGTCCGCGCGAAGAGAGGGAGGGAGATCCGTGAGCAACCCGCTGTCCTACCGCGCCGGGACCCTGGAGCACCCGAGCCTTCCCTGGGCCCGCATCGCCGAGACCGGCGTGCAGGGCATCGAGATGGTCTGGAGCGACGGCCTGACGGCGCCGGCGGCGTCGACGGCGCTGGAGCCGCACGGCCTGCGCGTGACCTCCCTGAGCGTGCTCTGTCCGCTGGAGGACGACGGCCTGCCGGAGCGGATGGCGGTCCAGGCGTCGGTGGCCGCCGACCTGGGGGCCGATTACCTGTTCGCCAGCGCCGGGGGCGGGGGCATGTCCCTGGCCGAGGCCGGCGACCGGCTGCGCAGGCTGGGCGACGCCGTCGGCCCCCACGGGGTCTTCCTGGCCCTGGAGACGCACCCGGAGCTGTGCACGAACGCCGACCGCATGGAGGCGACCATGGCCGCCGTCGGCCACCCGTGGGTGGGCGTCAACTACGACACGGCCAACGTGTACTACTACAACCACGGCATCGACACCGTGGATCAGCTGCGCCGCTGCGTCTCCCACGTGCGCGGCGTGCATCTGAAGGAGACCAGCGGCGCCTACCACGACCACGACTTCCCGGTCTTCGGCGAGGGGGTCGTCGACTTCGCCAGGGTCTACGAGGTCCTCGGCCAGGCCGGGTACGGGTCGGCCTGCACCATGGAGCTGGAGGGCCCCGTCTTCGATCGCCGGGACCCGGACGACCTGGCGGCCAAGGTCGCCCGCTGCGTGGGCCACCTGAAGAGCGTCGGCGTCGCTTGACGGACCGGCCCAACATCCTGCTGATCAGCACCGATCAGCAGTCCGCGTCGGCCCTGAGCTGCGCCGGCAACCAGGACCTGCACACCCCGAACATGGACCGCCTGGCGGCCGAAGGAGTGCGCTTCTCCCGCGCCTACTGCACCCACCCGCTGTGCGCGCCGGCGCGGTCGAGCTACGTCACCGGCCGCATGCCCCACGACACGGGCGTCCCCAGCAACCAAGAGCCGCTGCGGGAGGCCCTCCACGGACAGACCCTCGGCCGCCTGCTGGGCGGCGCCGGGTACCGCTGCGCCCTGGCCGGCAAGTGGCACGTCCCCGGCATCACGCCCGAGGAGGCCGGCCTGGAGGTGCTCTGCGGGCCCCGGGACGACGAGATCCCCGGGGCCTCGTCCGGGTTCCTGCGGTCGGGCAGGGAACCCTTCTTCCTCTTCGCCTCCTTCCTGAATCCCCACGATGTCTGCCAACTGGCGCGCTCCCAGCCGCTGCCCCAGGGGCCGGTGCCGGGGCCGGCTTCGCTGGCCGAGTGCCCGAACCTGCCGGCCAACTTCGAGGAGCCTCCGTACGGCCCGGAGATCCTGCGCTGGGTGCAGGCCCACACGCGGCGGGTCTACGCGGCGGCGGGCTTCACGGCCGAGGAGTGGCGGCGCTTCCGGCACCAGTACTTCCGCATCGTGGAGAGGGTGGATGCGGAGATCGGCCGTCTGCTGGAGGCGGTGCGCGACGCCGGCCGGTGGGAGGACACCCTGGTCCTGCTGACCTCCGACCACGGCGACGGCCACGGCGCCCACCGATGGAACGGCAAGACGGCGTTGTGGGAGGAGGTGATCCGGGTGCCGCTGCTGGCCCGAGGCCCCGGCGTGCGCGGGGGAGGCCGCGTGGAGGAGCGGCTCGTCTCCAACGGACTCGACCTGCTGCCGACGATCTGCGAGGCCGCCGGCGCCGCGGCTCCCGCGGACCTGCCGGGGCGCAGCCTCGGGCCCCTGCTGGCGGGTGAGGAGCCCGATGACTGGCGGAACGACCTGGTGGTGGAGACGATCACCGGCATCGGTGACGGCCCCGGCGGACCGGCGCTGGCCCGGGCCCTGGTGGGGGAGCGCCGCAAGTACAGCGTCTACGCCCTCGGCCGCGGCCGGGAGCAGCTCGTCGACCTGGCATCCGACCCGGGGGAGATGGTCAACCTCGCCGTGGAGGCCCGCCACGGCGATGAGCTGGAGGCCTGCCGCCAGCGGCTGCGGTCGCTGTGCCGGGCCGGCGGCGACGACGTGGGGAGGCTGATCCCGTGAAGGTGACCGGAGTGGAGCGGATCCTGGTGGACGTGCCCTTCACCGAACGCCAGCAGCGCATCACGCAACGCACGGTGTACAACTGGTCGATCCTGGAGCTGTGCCGGGTCACGGCCGAGAGCGGCCACGTCGGCTGGGGCGAGACCGTCGTCCACTACACCCATCAGCGGGTGACGGACGCTGGCGTCCGCCGCGTCACCGGGGCCAGCGCCGCCGAGCTGCTGTGGGAGGACGGCCTGGGCGCCGGCCTGCAGATGGCCCTCTTCGACCTCGTGGGCCGGATCGCCGGGGTGCCCGTGTACCGGCTGCTGGGCGCCAGGGTGCGGGATGCCACGCCGATCTCGTGGTGGTGCAGCCACGCCTCGCCGGAGGACTGGGCCGCCGAGGCCCGGGACGCGGTGGCCGCCGGGTACACCAGCTTCAAGAACAAGCCGCGCCCCTGGTGGGACGTGTACGCCCAGGTCGATGCGGTGACGGCGGCGACGCCGCCCCACTTCAAGCTGGATCTGGATCCCAACGGCATGCTGGTCAACGCCGCCCAGGCCGTGCCCGTGCTGACCCGCCTGGCCGCCTGCGACCAGGTGGCCATGTTCGAGACGCCGATCCCCCAGAACGACGTGGCCGGAAACCGCCAGATCCGCCGCTCCGTCCCCCGGCCCATCGCCATGCACTTCGGCAATCCCCCCTACGTCACGGCCCTTCGCGAGGAGGTCTGCGACGGCTTCGTGATCAACGGCGGGGCTTCGCGGGTGATGGGCCAGGGGGCGCTGGCCGCCGGGGCGCAGATGCCGTTCTGGCTGCAGCTGGTCGGCAACGGCCTGACCACCACCTGGGCGGCCCATCTCGGCGCCGTGCTCAGCCACGCCACCTGGCCGACGATCAGCTGCATCAACCTCTACACCGATCACCTGCTCGCGAAGCCGGTGACCGTCAGCGGCGGCTACCAGCCCGTGCCCGAGGGCCCGGGCCTGGGCGTCGAGATCGACGAGGAGGCGGTGGAGCGCTTCCGGGTGCGGGAGGCGCTCGACACCCTGGCGCCGGGGCAGGTCTACGCCCACCCGAGGCCGCGGATCATCAACACCGTGGTCTTCCCCGACGGGACGCGGGTGCACACCGGCGCCATGGGAGCCGGGCTGGCCGGGGCGGGCCCGGGGTGGTCGGAGGGCGTGCGGGTGGAGCCGGCCTGGGAGGACGACGGCTCGAAGGAGTGGGCGGGTCTCTGGAAGCGGATCAAAGACGGCGGCGTGGTGCGCGCCGGGAGGGAATCATGAGAGAAGAGATGGGCAACGGCTTTCTCCACCACGGGGTGGCCACGCCGGTGAGCAACCACCGCGGCACGGCGGCCACGGTCGACGGCGATGGCCGCAACGTGGTGCTCCTCTGGCTCTACGACCACCGCGGCTGCTACGCCCTGCTGCAGATCGACGCGGGCACCGGCGAGTCCCTGGAGGTGCCGGTGCCCTTCGACCCGGGCGGCGACTGCCCATTCGCCTCGATCCTGTCGACCCGGAACCGGTTCTACACCCACTTCAACAGCCACTTCTGCGAGTACGACCCGGCGGCCCGGGAGTTCACCTTCCACCACCGCACCGTGCCGCAGATGGCGATGGGCATGACCGAGGACGACGACGGCCGCATCTGGCTGGCCAGCTACCCGGACTCCGGCGTCGCCTGCTTCGACCCGGCGGTGCGCGCCTTCCGCGACTACGGCCACGTCTACCACCAGAACTGGCGCCAGTACCAGCGCACCGTCGCCGCCGACGACAGCGGCTGGATCTACTTCGCCGTGGGCAACACCTCGAGCCAGATCGTCGCCCTCGAGCCGGACGGCGGCGAGGCGAGGCCGCTGCTGGCCGAGGAGGAGCGCCACCAGGGCTCGGCCCACGTCTACCGCGACGAGGATGGGCGCGTCTACGGGCAGGCGAGGGCCGGCGACGAGGCGAACTGGCTTCGGCTCTACCGCGGAGAGGCCGAGGCGATCGGCCGCCACGAGGACCGCCGGCCGAAGGCGATCATCGCCGGCAGCCAGGGGCTGTTCCACCGCGACTTCCCGGACGGGGCGAAGCTGCTGGTCTGCGACACCGTGGAGAAGCGGATGGTCGTGGAGGACGCCAGCGGCAGCCGCAGCGAGATGTCCTTCGAGTACACCAGCGAGGGGGCCCACATCATGGGCCTGGCGGCGGCTCCGGACGGCACGATCTGCGGCGGCACCGCCTTTCCCATGCGGTTCTTCCGCTACGATCCTGCAGGCGACGAGTGGACGAACCGGGAGAGCTTCGGGCAGTGGAACACGGTGCGCGCCACCGCCGACCGGTTCTTCGTCGGCGGCTACGGGGGCGGCTTCCTGCTGGAGTGGGACCCGGCGAGGGACTGGGTGGACACCGAGAAGGGGGACGAGAGCGGCAACCCGCGCTGGTGGACGCAGTGCTCGCCGGCGATCAACCGCCCCCACTGCCTGCTGGCCACGGCCGACGGCCGGAGGGTCGTCCTCGGCGGCACCCCGGGCTACGGGTACACCGGCGGCGGCCTGCTGATCTGGGACCGCGCCGCGAAGGAGGGGAAGCTCCTGGAGCACACGGAGCTGGTGCCGGAGCAGGCGCCGCACAGCCTGGTGGAGCTGCCCGGAGGACAGGTGCTGGTGGGCATGACGGTGGCGCCCGGCACCGGCGGCGAGCAGAAGGCGGAGCGGGCGGAGATGGCCATCGTCGACCTCGAGGAGGGAGCCGTGACCTGGCGGGGGGTGGTCCTGGAAGGGGTCTCGTCGTACACGGACATGTCCCGGGGGCCCGACGGCCTGGTCCTCGGGTTCGCCGACTCGGCTCGCATGTTTGCCTTCGACCCGGGGGCCCGGCAGGTGGTGCAGGAGTTGGACGTGGAGGCGCAGCTGGGGCGGACCTGCGGCCAGCAGGGGCCGCGGGTCTTCGTCACCGGCCCGGCCGGCGAGCGCTTCGCGCTGCTGCGGCGGGGCGTGGCCGAGATCGTCGACGAAGGCGAGGGTCCGGACCGCTTCGGCATCCGGATGCGGGCCGAGTCGCCGGTGCCCATCGGTCCCGGGGGCGACCACCTCGATGGCCGGGTCTACTTCGGCAGCGGTTCCCACGTCTACTCCTGGGGGGTGAGCGGGTGAGGGCGCCGGTCATCGACGGCGCCGAGCACGCCTGGGTCCTGAACGACGAGCGCTTCCCCATCGACCCGGCCGTCTCCAACTGCCCGCGGGCGAGGCCCGATCACGAGCAGTCGGGGGAGGACCTGATCGCGCTGATGCAGCAGCACGGCGTCGACCGCACCGTGATCAGCCACGTCTGCTACTACGGGCGCAACAACGACTACGCCGTGCACTGCGTGAAGCGGTGGCCGGAGCGCTTCGCGGCGATCGGCCTCCTCGTCGGGGCGCGGCTCTTTCCCCCGGAGGACGGAGAGCGCAACGCCGGGCGCCTGGAGGAGCTGGTCGTCGAGGGCGGGCTCTCCGGGCTGCGGCTGAGCCCGATCTACGACCGCGAGGCCGTGTGGCTGAACGACCCGGTCTGCGATCCCCTGTGGCGCAAGGCCGCCGACCTCGGCGCAACCTTCAACATCTTCCTGGCCCCGGAGCAGATCGGCCAGGTGGCCGACATGGCGGCGCGGCACCCCGGCGTCGAGGTCGTCATCGACCACTTCGCCATGATCGACATCGACCGCCCCGACGAGGAGGGCATAGGCCCCCTGCTGGACCTGCACCGGCTGCCGAACGTCCACATCCGCACCTCGCTCCACAACCCGTCCCGCCAGGGGCTGCCCTTCCGCGACATGTGGCCATACCTGCGGCGGGTCTACGACGCCTTCGGCCCCGAGCGGATGGTGTGGGCCAACTACTACGAGTACCTGATCATGGCGGAGATGATCGACTTCTTCACCGCCGCCGACCGCGAGTACATCCTCGGCGGCACAGCGAAAAGGCTCTACTTCCGATGAAGGCGCGCGGCCGGAACTCGGAGCTTGTCTATTCCACCGGCACCGGCGACGTCCGCGGGGAGAGAGCCCGTGGCCGGAAGGACGTCCGGGGTGGAGGCGCGGGCCGCCAGGAGCGTCCGGCCGCCCCGGCGGACGGCATCGTCCGCGTCGGCCGCGAGACCAAGGGCCGCAAGGGCAAGGGAGTGACGATCCTCACCGGTCTGCCGGTCAGCGGCCGGGAGCTGGAGGCGCTGGCCCGGGAGCTGAAGGCCCTGTGCGGCGCCGGCGGCACCGTGCGGGACGGGGTCGTGGAGATCCAGGGGGACCACCGGGACCGCCTCGTGCGGGCCCTGGAGGAGAGGGGCTGGCGGGTGAAACGGAGCGGAGGATGACTGCGCGCCAGAAGGTCCTGACAGCCTTCTTCTTCCAGGAGACGTCCCACTTCAACCCCGGCGTCACCACGAGAGACCGCTTCGACATCTCCCCGGGCGAGGAGCTGATCGAGCGCTACGCGGGGACCAACACCTACATCGCCGGCGGCCTCGACGTCTTCGGCCGGGAAGGCGTCGATGTGGTCCCGACCTGGGGCGCCTCGTCGGTGACCTCGGGAGGCCCCGTGCCGGCCGCCGACCTCGACGGCATGACCGACGAGATGCTGGAGGCGATCGCCGCGGCGAAGGACGCTGACGGGGCCTACATCGCCTTCCACGGGGCCATGGCCGGCGTCGAGGAGCACGACCCGGAGGGCCGGATTCTGGAGCAGGTGCGGAGCATGATGGGGGACAGGCCGGTCGTCGCCTCCTACGACCTCCACGCCATTCTGACGGATCGCCTGGTTCGCTCGGCGGACGTCACCGTGGCCCTCCACACCTATCCGCACACCGACATGCGCCGGACGGGACAGCGCGCCGCGGAAGCCCTGGTACGGCTGCTGCGGGGCGGCGTGCGGCCAGCGACGGCCCAGGTGAAGCTCCCGATGCTGGTGCGCGGCGACGAGCTGATCACGAAGACCGGACTCTTCGGCCAGGCGATCGACCGCTGCAAGGAGTTCGAGGGTGGCGAGAAGGGGCTGTCGGCGCTGGTGAACATCGGCAACCCCTTCACCGACGTTCCGGAGCTGCGCACCAACACCCTGGTCACCAGCGACGGGGAGCCGCAGATGGCGCGGGACCTGGCCGAGGAGCTGGCCCGCTTCATGTGGGAGCACCGCGGGAGCATGCAGGCGGAGCTGGTCTCCGTGGAGGAGGCAGTAGCCGTGGCGGGGCGGGAGCCCGGGCTCACCGTGTTCTCCGACGCGGCGGACGCGACCTCCAGCGGCGCATCGGGGGACAGCAACTGGATCCTGAGGGGCCTCATCGAGGCCGGGTACCGCAAGCGGGCCCTGCTGCCCCTGGTCGATGCTGCCGCCGTGGAGGCGGCCTTCGCTCGGGGCGTCGGCAGCCGCCTCACCGTGCCCCTGGGGGGGACGGTCGACCGCGAGCGGCACCAGCCAGTGGAGTGCGAGGTCTACGTGCAGAGCCTCCACGACGGCCACTTCCGCACCGAGTCGGGAGAGGCGTCGCGGGCGGGCCGGACAGCGGTCCTGGTAAGCGGCGGCACGGTAATCATGACGACGGAGTTCCCCGTGTCGATCATGGGGCGCCGCGTCTTCGAGTCGAGAGGGCTGAACCCGATAAATTTCGACCTCGTGGTCTGCAAGAGCCCGAACGGGTTCCGCACCCACTACGAGGCGATCGCCGACCGGATCGTTCCCGTGGACTGCCCGGGGTCGACGAGCGCCAACCTGCAGTCCCTGCCCTACAGGAACGTGACCCGGCCGATCTACCCCTTGGACGAAGACGCCGAGACGGAGATCACCGCCGCCCTCGTGTAGGCCCGGGTCTCTCAGATCTGGCTGCCGTAGACGGCGTCCACTAGCTCCATCGTCCGCAGGGCGTCCTCGAAGTTCGTCTCCGGCGCCACGCCGCGGCGCACGCACTCCAGAAAGTGGGCGTTGGTGTCCCAGGCTCCGTAGGCGCGCCAGGACTCGCTGCCGCCGGCCAGCTCGGCCGGGTCGAGCCGCTCGATCGGGTCGGCGCGGTCGTCGGCGAAGAGTTGGCCGCCCTCCTCTGGGTCTCCGTAGAAGCTGACGCCGGCGGAGTGGATCTCCACCGAGAAGCTGCGCCGGCCGGCCATGAAGTTGTTCAGCACCAGGCCCGTTGCGCCGGAGGAGAACCGCACCAGGGCCAGGTGGATGTTCCAGTGGCCCGAGTCGAGGCGGCGGTTGTCGGAGGCAACGCTGACCACCTCTCCCCCGCACAGGTAGCGCAGGGTGTCGACGGCGTGGATGCCGTCGCAGGTGAGCATGTCCATGGCCCCCTTGTAGTAGGGGTCGCCGCCGATCTGGTTCTTGTAGAAAGAAGCATGGGCCGTGTGCACGGGTCCACGCTCCTCGCAACGCGCCTTGCCCTGGCGGATCAGGGGCGAGAACCGGCGCTGGAAGGTGACCCCGGTGAGCACCTTCCGCCTCCGGGCGATGGCAGCCAGCTGGCGCACCTGCTCCGTGGTCACGGCGGGGGGCTTCTCGACGAAGAGGTGGCAGCCCATGTCCATCACCGTGGCAGCCACGTCGTAGAGGTGCTGGGGCGGCATGACGGCGTACACGGCGTCGGGCCGCTCGGCGCCGATCATCTCCTGGTAGCTCGTGTACCTCCCGGGGATGCCGAAGCGGTCGCAGACCTGTTCCAGCCGGGCTTCGTCGAGGTCGCAGGCGGCCAGGAGATCGCAGCCGGGCAGCTCCGCCAGACATGGGTAGTGGGCGCTGGTGGCGCGGCCTCCGGCGCCGATGACGGCGACCCGGACCGGGCGCCGCCGGCTGGGCCGCTTGGGGGCCGCCGGACGGGCCGGGGCCCTTCTCTTGGTTCTGGCCACGCGGTCAGCCGCGCTCGCGGAAGGCGCCGGCTTGGCGCAGGGCGGCGATGCCGTTGTCGAGCCGGCTCAGCGGGAAGGAGACGGGCCGGTTCCCGGTCAGCTGCGACTGGTACACGGCGGTCACCATCTCCATGGAGCGGCGTCCGACCTGGCCGTCGGAGCGGAGGGTTGCCTCGCCGTCGAGGGCGGCCAGAAGCTCGGCCAGGGCGGCGACATAGGTGCTGGCCGGCGCCGGCCGCTCGACCTTGGTCGCCCGCAGGTCGCTCCACTGGAACCCGGAGTCGGGCTCGTACATGCCCTGCTCTGACCGCTGCAGGAGCACCTGCTCGCCCACCATGCGGACCAGGCCGGAGGAGCCGCGCAGCTCGAAGGCGTGGTCAGAATACGTGGTCAGTTCTGCGCCGCGGATCGTCCCGGTGACGCCGCTGTCGAACTTGAGGAAGGCGGCGGCGTAGTCCTCCACGGCCCAGGGCCGGATTCTCTGCTCGGCGGTGCCGCAGAGCCAGGCCACCGGCCCCCCGTAGAGGTCCATGAGGTCGAAGTAGTGGGTGTAGTCGTGGAGGAGGGGCCCCTCGTTCTCCGAGCGCCAGGAGGGCTCCGGCTTGCAGCCGTCCATGAAGCAGTCTATGTGGATCAGGTCGCCGACGGCGCCGTCGGCGAGGAGCCGGCCGGCCAGCTGCCACTCCGGATGCCAGCGCCGGTTGTGATTGACCTGCAGGAGGACGGACTCGGCCTCGCAGGCGGCGATCATGCGGTCGCACTCCTCCAGGGAGAGAGCCATGGGCTTCTCGCAGATGATGGCCCGCACCGAGGACGCCGCAGCGCACTGGAGGACCATCTCGCAGTGGAGCTCGGGATGGGTGGCGACGATGACGATCTCCGGCGCCGCGTGCTCGAGCATCTGCCGGTAGTCGTGGAAGAGGGCGTCGACGCCGAAGCGCTTCCCGAAAGCGTCGAGCTTATCCCGTCCGCGATTGACCCCGGCCACGAGGCGCACGTCCTCGCAGGCGGCCACGGCTTCGGCGTGGTTGTCGGGCAAGTCTCCGAAGGAGAACTGGTAGCCGACTCGGCCGGTTCCGATGATGGCGACGCCGAGCGCTGCGGCCATCAGGCAGCCCTCGCTGTCCGGCGAACGCTTCGGGAAGAGGAGATCCGGTCGATTCCCATGGTGGCGCGAAAGCTAACCGCCGGCGCCCGGGGACAGCAACCGGTCAGCGGCCGGTCGCCGCGATCAGAGCGGCGTTGGTCCACACCGTCGGTTCCAGGCCGGGGATGTCCCCGTCGACGGGGAAGTAGGGCCGGGGCATGTGCCGCAAGGGGTGGTTTCGGATCGTGGCCGGCGTCGGGCCGGGGGTGTCGAGGACGAGGACGGCGGCGGCCACCTCGTCGTAGACGTTGTGGAAGTTCATCGGGTTCTTGGCGACGACGAACTTCGCCTGCCTCGGGTCGATTCCGACCGCCCGCCACTGCTCGTCGGCCCAGTCGTAGGTGGCGTGGCTGGTGACCAGCACACGCACCGCCCCGATGGCCAGTACCGCCGTCGGCCCCATCTCCCCGTCCACCCCTTCCCAGATGCCGCCGGTGTAGCGGAAGCGTCCGTCGTGCAGGCTCTCCACGAGGCCCCGCACCTGGATCGGCCGGCCCCAGGCGGGGTCGAGCTTGTGACCGAGGCAGGTGGAGACCTCGGCTCCGGCGCCGGCGCGGTGACAGGCCTCAGCCGCTTCCGGATCGACCACGGGCACGAGGGCGGGGGACGGGTCTTCCAGGGCCAGCAGGGCGGCCAGGGAAGCGACGCTGTCGCCCGAGGCGCCGCCGCCGGCGCAGTCGGCGGCCTCGATCAGGACGACTGGACCGCCGTGGGTCTCCAGGCCGGCGCGGATGGCCGCCTCCGGCGAGAGGGCGGCGGCCTCGAGCTCGCGGCGGTGGCTCCAATAGTCCTCTGCCGTCTCGAGGGCCAGGCGCCGGGCGCGGTCCATGTCGCCGTCGACGACGAACAGGCCGCCGCCGCCGAGGTCCGGCTGATCGAGGAAGGGATGTACGAGGAAAAGGCTGGCGGACAGCACGCCAGCTTCGGCCTCGTGGCCTCGCAGGTCCCGCATCATGCGGGCGAAGGGGCCGTCGCCGTCGGTGGAGCCGTTGATGCCCCCCACGATGACGGGCACCTTGGCCAGGGCCATCGCCGGCCGGCAGCGTCCCCCGGCGATGTCGAGGAGGAGGCGGGCTCCGCGCTCTCCGGTGCCGGCGGCGTCCCGGTGCGGGTAGGTGGACCAGGCCACGAGACCGTGGGCGTTTTCGACCATGGCGCGGGTCACGTGGGCGTGCAGGTCGAGGGTGGCCACCACCGGGACCCCGGGCCCGACGAGGACGCGCACCGCGGAGATCAGGTCTCCCTCAACATCGTCGACGCCTTCGGCGACGGCGCTTCCGTGGAGGCCGAGCAGGACCCCGTCGACGGGCAGGGCCCGCGACAGGCGGTAGAGCAGCTCGCCGCGCAGGTACTCGTAGCAGTCGGCGGTGATGTGGCCACCGGGGCAGGTGCTGGCCGAGATCAGGGGAGCGACTTCCGAGCCGGCGGAGCGCAGCGCCCTGAGGGCGCCCCCGACGACGCCGGCATCCAGACCGAGGACCTCGTCACCGCGGCACAGCTCGTAGCGGGCGAACCAGTCGAGGTCGATCGGCGAGCCCCCGAACTGGTTGCACTCGGTCAGCACCGAGCCCAGGGCGATTCTCACCCGCGCAACCCTTCGAGGATCCCCTTGCTGTGACCGACGCAGAAGGCGATGTAGGCCTTGCCGGCCTCGTCTCCGACCAGGCGCATGATGTGGTCATAGTCGATGGCGCGCTCGTAGCCGACGTCTCGCAGGGCCCGGGCGACCTCGAACATGGACAGATCGCCCTCGTCGGGGGCGCGCTCCTCGTACCAGCCGTCCACGGGGATGCGGCCGTGGACGTTGCGGAAGTGGACGTGGAAGATCTTCCCGCGTTCGCCGAAGCGGCGGATTCCCTCGAAGACGTCCTGGCCCGACTCGTAGCGGGTTCCGACGCAGAAGGTCATGCCCATGTTCGGCGAGTCGATCTCCCGGAAGAGGCGGTCGAAGCAGTCGAAGTCGTAGAGGATCTGGGGCACGCCGTAGAGGGCGGGAACGGGGGGATCGTTGCCGTGCATGGCGACCAGCACGCCGCCGCTCTCGGCGATGGGAAGGATCCGCTCGAAGATGCGGAGGGTGCGCTCCCAGAGTTGCTCCGCCGTGGGCGCGCCCTCCGGCGGGGCGCGGTCACGCAGCGCCTCGGTCAGGTCGGAGCGCAGGTACTGGTAGCCTCCGCGGCCTTCGACCCAGCTGTAGGCTGGTGCCGGGGAGTGGCCGAAGCTGCTGCCCTGGAAGCACTGCACCCCGAGGACGGGGAGGCCGAAGTCGCAGCAGACCCGGGTGTTGTGGGCGAGGTTGTCGAGCTCCTCCTCCTCGCCGGGAAGACTGAGGAAGGTCTTGTGGGTCATGTCGCCGGTGCTGTTGATGCGCTCGATGCGCAGGTCGGCCGCAGCCAGCAGATCCACGGCGCGCCGGACCCCTTCCTGGCTGAGGCGGCCGGTCTCGTCGTAGCCCGGAATCAGGGACATGGTGATGTCCACCACGTCGACGCCGATCTGCTTGAGGAAGCGCAGATCGTCTGGGCGCTCGAGCCAGTCCGGCGAGATACGGGTTCCGATCAGCATGAAGGGCCGTCTGCAGATTGACACCCGCCGGAGAGGCGGGCAGCTTGTGGCGGCGGAATCTCCCCAAACCGACTGGGAGGGTCAAGGTGCCCGAGGCCGAGGAAGTCTTCGCCTATCTCCGCGGGCTGCAGGGCGGTATCTGCGCCCGGCTCAAGGAGATCGACGGAGGGGGAGCCGTCTTCCGCGAGGACGCCTGGACCCGCGACGACGGCGCCGGGGGGGTGAGCCGCGTGATGGAAGGCGGGGCCGCCATCGAGAAGGCCGGTGTCAACCTCTCGCGCGTGAGCGGCGGCCGGCTGCCGCCAGCGGCCTCGGCCAGGCGCCCGGAACTGGCGGGACGGGCCTTCGAGGCGATGGGTGTCTCCGTCATCGTACACCCCCTCAACCCCTACGCGCCGACTTCCCACCTGAACGTGCGGTTCTTCGTCGCCACCGATCCGGCGGGCGTATCCGACCCGGCCTGGTGGTTCGGCGGTGGCTTCGATCTGACCCCCTTCTACGGCTTCGAGGCCGACGCCAGGGACTGGCACGGGATGGCGCGGGCGGCGTGCGAGCCCTTCGGACCCGCGCTCTATCCGCGTTTCAAGAAGTGGTGCGACGAGTACTTCCACCTGAAGCACCGCGGCGAGGCCCGGGGCATCGGCGGCCTGTTCTTCGACGACTTCGACGAGGGCGGCTTCGACAGGGCGTTCGCCTTCATGCGCTCCGTGGGCGACCACTACATGGAGGCGTACGGGCCGATCCTCGAACGGCGGAAGGACATGCCCTACGGCCAGCGTGAACGAGACTTCCAGCTCTACCGGCGGGGGCGCTACGTCGAGTTCAACCTGCTCTACGACCGCGGCACCCTCTTCGGGCTGCAGTCCGGCGGGCGAGTCGAGTCGATCCTGGTGTCGATGCCGCCGAAGGTGCGCTGGCGCTACGACTGGCGGCCGGAGGCCGGCACACCGGAGGCGCGGCTCTACGAGGAGTTCCTGCGGCCCCGTGACTGGGCGGAGGGGTCGCTGGAAGCCTGACCGCCTGGTCGCCCGGGCAGAACGAGAAAACGGGGCCGGTGAAACCACCGACCCCGCTTCGCTCGGACTTCGCCGGGCGACGTGCCTCCTCAGGCAGAGGCGGCCGTCACCCGCTCAGCGGCCGGGCCCTTTTGGCCCTGCACCACGTCGAACTCCACCTGCTGACCTTCGGCCAGCGTCCGGAACCCATCCATCTGGATCGCGGAGTGGTGGACGAAGACGTCGGTGCCGTTCGCCCGCTGAATGAAGCCGTAGCCCTTGGCGTCGTTGAACCATTTTACGGTTCCGACTTCGCGCTCGGCCACTTACCGGCTCCTTCGCAAGAAGGGTGAAACAAAGCGTTGGACAGAGCGCGCAACGGACTCAAGCTGATGGAACTTCAGTTACCGCAATCTGCTGCTGCCAACTCGACAAAGCCGCCCGGTTTCCTCGCCACCGCCTTCGAGGGGAGAAGCTCGGGCCCGTAACGGCTTGAGTACGAATGTAAGGAATTCCCCCGGATTGGCAATCGCCGCACCCCCGGCTGCTACTCGTCCGAACGAGTCTTGCCGCGGGTCAGATCGCGGTCGAAGCTGGGGCGGAGCAGTTCCGTCAGGACGGGGGGAAGCTCCCCGCGCCGGGCCTTCACCGCCCACACGGGGGGCACCTCCCAAGGGGGCTGGGCGCTCCCGTCGGTCCACGGCTTCCGGTAGCAGAACAGGGAACACAGGCGGGTTTGCCTTCCGGCAGCCTTGGGCGCCACCCCGTGGGCGGCGTGGGACAGGCAGCAGACCACCGATCCCTCCGGCAGGGCGAGATGCTCCATCTCGAGGGGTCGTCCGGTGACCGGGTGGGC
The DNA here is from genome assembly GCA_026706075.1 of Gemmatimonadaceae bacterium. Classification (GTDB taxonomy): domain Bacteria; phylum Latescibacterota; class UBA2968; order UBA8231; family UBA8231; genus UBA8231. Next base: position 27,897 of record JAPOZM010000110.1, on the reverse strand, counting down.
CCGGCGGTCGAGCCAGCCGCGGGCCATCTCCGCATCCGTTTCCGCACGGCATCCTTCCGGGTCCCGGAAGAGGTGGCTGCCGCGGATGATCTTGAGGCCTCCGTCGTCCCCGGCGTCGAAGCCGTTCAGATAGCAGAGGGTCAGGAGCAGGTTCGGCTGGCGGTCGTACTCGTCCGGGAGGACCGTGCCCAGGTCGCAGCCAGCGCCGAGCCGATGGCTGTGCCAGGCCCCGCCGGCGTAGCCGGGTGGACGCGAGAGCAGCTGGTTGTGGTCGAAGAAGAGGGTGTCGCTGCCGAGGCAGAGGCGCTGCAGGGCAAGCATGTCCGGGTGCGTGAGGATCTCGGCCAGGAAGGGCAGGTGGCCGGCCGGAAAATACTCGGCGAAGACCGAGTGCAGCCTCAGGGTGAGGACCCCTGCGGCGTCGGTGCCCTGGGGCACTTTCTGACTGCCACCGAGGGCCTTCTCCAAGTGCGCGGCGGAGACCCTCTCCCCCGGAGGCCGGCGGCCGAGGCCGTGCCAGTCGATGGCCGACCAGTCGGCCCGGAGCAGCGTGTCGTTGAGGAACTGTCCCCGTGCCAGTGCCGCCTGCCAACGCTCGCGGGCCCTGGGCCTGACGACTCCTTCGAAGACGGCGTACCCGTCCAGGAGGAAGTCCCCGCGGTCGAACTGCTCCTCCACTGCCGCCAGGTCGAGCAGGTCGTCCCGCCCGGCCTCCAGGTCGCTCCAGTCGCCCGCCGACCACTCAACCGGGGAGCGTGGGTTGCCGAGGAAGTCAGGACGGGTCGCCCGGGCGAGCGCGTGCGACGGTCCGTCGAGCACGCGCGCCGCGTCCGGGTCCCTCACCTCGGCGAGGAGGGGGTTCCTGTCCATCGCATCGGTATACACGGGTCAGGACCGGTCGGGGAAGAACAGGCCTTCGGCCGTCCCCCACAGGACCGCCTCCTTCTCGGCGGGGCTGAGGAAGCTCGCGTGGTCGCGGACCAGGGCCACCGCCGCCGGATAGTCCGTCATGGGGTCCTGCATGGTGATCGGGCCGCCGCTGTCACTCTCCCACATGCAGCGGTCGGCGCCGTAGGCCTCGACGACGCGCTGGATCAGCGGCAGTGTGTCCAGGTAGGGGGCCCGCCGGGAGCACAGGGCCTGGAGGGGTCCGATCTTGACCATGACCCGACTGTGCCTGGCGAAGCGGAGCAGGGCCCCGAGATCCTCCTCGCTGTAGTCCGCCTCGCGGATGCCGACGTGGCAGACGTGGTCGAGGATCACCGGGGTGTCGGGGTAGCGGGTGCAGAGACGGTCGAGTGCGGGCAGCCCATCGACACGCATGTTGAAGCTAATGGCGAGGTCGTGGTCCGCCCCGGTGGAAAACAGCTTCTCGAAGGCCGGGTGGTCGAGCTGCGCCGGAGGCTCCCGGAAGGCACGGCATCCCTTCTCCGCGAGCTCGAGCATGGTCCGGTCCGGGGCGGGGTCGTCGAGGCTGACGATCCCGGTGCCGGAAAACGTCTCGGGGTCGGCGGCGATCAGGTCGAGGATGTAGCTGTGATCCGTCCCGTACCAGGTCATCTGCACGAGGTTGATGCGCACGTCGCCCACGGCCCGGCTGTAGCGGAAGTACTCCTCGGGCGTGAAGGTGGGGAGCCAGAGGTCTTCCTCTCGGATCCCGGGGGCCAGGGGATAGCGGGCGAAGTCGTCGGTCCAGACGTGGATGTGGGCGTCGACGATTCTGGGGGATGATGTCGGCATGGGTCAACGATCTCCGGCGGCGAGGTTCGAGGCGAGAGGCGCAGCGAGCAGCTGCGCCGACAACTGGTGGCCGAGGGTGGTGAAATGTCCGTAGCCGCCCCGGTAGATCTCCCGCCCCTCCTCGATGTGCTCGATGAACCGCTCCCGGGGATGGACGTGGTCGATCCGCAGTTGCGCCAGCGCGTCCAGAACCCGGGACTCGATGAACGCTCTGTCCCTGCGGTAGACGGGCACGGGGGCGCCCGGGTCGCGGCGGTGGCGGCGGATGTCGATGACGTCCCGCACCAGCAGGGGATCGGGGATCAGGTACACGAAGAGACGGATCCGCTGTTGCCGCAGGTGGGTGGCGATCCCGTCCAGCAGCCGCCGGGCCAGGGCGGTCATTCCCGCCAGGTGGTCATCGGTGGTCCTGCTCTCCGGCGAGGCGATCAGGCCCGCCCCGCGGGCCACGGCCGCGATCTCCGGGCGGCTCTTGACCCCGTACATCCAGACCAGCCGGGCGGTGGCGGAGCGCGCCAGGACGTTGTCGCGCAGCCAGAACCGCAGGGTGTACGGCGGCGCCGGGGAGTAGACCAGGGAGTCGGCCACCACCTCGAAACGGGGGACCGAGGCCGAGGCGAGAGGAGCGTAGTTGTCCTGCAGGTCGTTGCCGAGGAAAAGGACGAGGACCACCGTGTCCGGTCTCCAGTCCGCGACATGGTCGCGGACGCTGAGGAAGTGGGAGCCCAGGCCATAGCCGTGGACGCCCCAGTTCAGGGCCTCCACCTTCACCTGGCCGCCGCGTGCCAGGTTCCGCGCCAGGCGCTGGGAGAAGTTCTCGTCGATGCCCGCTTGGTAGGCCTCGAGGAACGAGTCGCCGAGAAAGAGGATCCGCCGGGTGCCCGGGGACGGGGCCATGTCGCGCTCGTGATCGTGGAATCCCAGGCGGTTGGTCCTCACCCGGCGCTCTGCCCCTTCCATCTCCCGGCTCCAGGCGATGTCGAGGTGAGGCCGCCCTCGGAAGCCGAGGAGCGCGTCGTACCGCAGCGTCGGCTGCTCGAGGGTGAGGATCAGGGGCAGCAGTACTTCCGCCAGGATCAGGACCACCGCGGCGGAGAGGAGGGCGACGCCGGCCCTGGCGGTCCAGCGGGTCAAGGCGGGTCTCTTCAACTGTCCCCCGGAACGTCACCCCGGCGCGGGCATCCGGTCGGGGATCAGAGTCTCCACCGGATCACCTCGAAGCTCTCCGCGAAGGCTTCGCCGATCTGTCCTCCCCGGGTCCGAGCCCAACTCAGGATGAACTCGTCGTTGACGTAGTGGCGCCCCAGCTGGGAGTAGTAGCACTTCAACGCCTTCAGCTTCGTCCGCATATGGTCCTCGGTGACGACGCAGAAGGCGTTGGTGTTGAAGGTCAGGTTGTTCCAAGGCACCTCGTAGCCGAGGAGGCTGGTCTTCTTGAAGGCACGAAAGCCCTCCTGGGCAACCACCTGGTGGTCCTGGTGGGTATCGTTCGGCGAGGGGATGAAGACGAGGTCCGGATCGTACTCGTTGTTGAGGTCCACCATCCGTTCGAGGATCCCCTGCCGGTGGCTGGGGAAGTGGCGCACCGGGAATCTCTCCACGACCAAGTCCTCCGGCCCGATGCCCAGGACGGAGGCCGCCTTCGATACCTCCGAGGCCAGGATATCCCGCGGCAGATCGTCGGAGACCGACTCCTCCGAAATGGAGAAGGCGACATACTTGACCCGGACTCCGTCGCCGATCAACCGCGCCATCGTGGCTCCGCAACCGAACTCACCGTCATCCGTATGCGGGGCGAGGACCAGTACCCTCCGGGCCTGCTCGATCACGCGTCAATCTCCCCATGCCCGGCGGGTTGTCGGCGGCCTCTTCAGGTTCGCTGGCGGCCGTTGAGGCCGTGCACGCGGAACCAGGCCACGGTGCGCTCGAGTCCCTCGCGGGCGGCCACCGCCGGCTCGTAGCCCAGCAGCCGTTGCGCCTTCTCGGTGGAGGCCAGGGTCTTGGCCACGTCTCCGGGCCGCCCGGGCCCATAGCGGATGTCGCCGTCCACGTCGGTCAGGTCACGGAGCACCTCGATCACCTCGTTCAGCGACCAGCAGGCGCCGCAGGCGACGTTGAAGGACTCGCCGGATGCCTTCGCGGCGGTGGCGGCGCGCAGGTTGGCGTCGACCACGTTGTCGACGAAAGTCCAGTCCCGAGCGATGGACCCGTCGCCGAAGACCGTCAGGGGCCGGCCTTGGAGCAGCCCGGTGGTGAAAAGGGCCACGAAGGCGGCGTAGTCGGACATGGGATCCATGCGGGGGCCGAATACGTTGAAATAGCGCAGGGAGACGGTCTCGAGACCATGGAGACCGGTGAAGACCTTGCAGTACTTCTCCCCCGCCAGCTTCGAGACCGCGTACGGGGACATCGGTTCGGTGTCGGCTTCCTCCCGGAGCGGGAAGTCGTCGAGATCGCCGTACACCGAGGAGGACGACGCGTTCACCACCCGCCTCACTCCCGATTCCCGGGCCGCGTGGAGCACGTTCAGGGTGCCGCCCACGTTGACCTCGTTCGTGGACAGCGGGTCGTCGACCGACCGGGGAACCGAGCTCAGAGCCGCCTGGTGGAGGACGTAGTGGGCGCCGTGGAAGGCGCGGCGCAGGTCGTCGAGTCGGCGCAGATCCCCTTCGATCAGGTCGATGCGGCCGAGGAAAGGCTCCAGGTTCTCGCGCCGGCCCGTGGAGAAATCGTCGAACACGCGAACCTGGTCCCCGCCCTCGAGCAGCGCCTCCACGAGATGCGAACCGATGAAGCCGGCGCCTCCGGTGACTACGTACAGGGCCATGGGTCCATCGTCGTTTCGGGTTTGGCGAAGCCGCTGAAGCGGGCGGGATACCCAAAAAACAACACGGCCGGCGAACGGCAAGTCAAGCTGGATCCCGATTGAGGAAGTCCACCCTTTTGCTTATATCGAAAGAGTATGCGAGCCTGTCGCAACTCGGTGCGGCCCTTGGCCATGGGGGCCCTTCTGGTGTGCCTGCTCAGCGCGCCCGCCCCCGGGGAGGAGCCCTCCGGCGCAGTCGCCGCGCCTCCGGATACTCTCACGTTGCCGGAGTGCCTGGTCCTGGCCTACCGGAACAATCTCGACCACAGGATCGACCGGGCGACTCTGGCCGCCAGCCGGGAGCGCCTGCGCGCCGCCCGGGCACCCTTCGAGGCCAACGTCAACGCCGACCTGACCCTGCCCAGCTACAGCGAGAGGCGGAACGTCATCGACAACGAGGCCCTGCTGGCCCGCATCCGCCAGGAGGACACACGCCTCGACTACGAGGGGCGGGTCAGCCTGTCCCAGAGGTTCCGGAACATCGGCGAGTTCTCGCTCATCGGTTCCGGGTTCCGCAACGACTTCAGCTCCAATCGGCGTCAGGACTTTCGGGAATACAGCGCCGACTTGAGCCTCGCCTACGAGCAGGAGATCCTGACCGATCCCGAGGAGGAGCTGCAACTGCGCACGACCCAGCTGTCCTACGCCGCGGGGCTTTCCACCCTGCAACGGCAACGGGTGCAGCTCGAGTCCCGGGTGGTCAACGTCTACTACGACCTGGTCCAGGGCGTCCGTCAGCTGGAGATCCAGAAACAGCGGCTGGATCAGTCCCAGGCGGCCCTCGAGCTGGCCCGGCGCAAGTTCGAGATCGGCCTCATCGCCGAGGTCGAGGCGCTGCGGCTCGAAGTCGACGAGCTGCGCGCCCAGGCAGAGTACGCCGAGGCGGCGACCCGGATCGAGTCCCGGCGAGACGCCCTCCGGCAGGTGCTGGCCATGGACGTCGAGACCCCCCTGGCGGTGAGCACCAGGGTCGACTTCACCATCCTGGCCGTCGACGAAGAGACCGCCGTCGCCGTCGCCATGGTGCGGCGCACCGACATGGAGCAGCAGCGCCTGCGGCAGCGAATCGCCCATCTGGACCTGAAGCGAACCGCCCAGAGCATGGGTCCGTCCGCCTCCCTGAGCGCCAGGGTCAACCTGACCGGCCGCGGCCCCGACCCCCACGACGTGGGGCGGACACTGGAGCGCAGCCTCATCTCGGCCAACATCCGCGTGGGCCTGCCCCTCGTCGACGGCGGCCGGCGCCGGGGCGTGGTGCGCCAGGCGGAGATCGACCTGGAACAGAGGGAGCTCACGGCGGAGCAGGTGCGCCAGCAGGTGGTGCTGGAGGTGCGGGAGGCGGTGCGCTCGGTGCAGGAGGCGGAGCGTCAGATCCGGCTGTTGAATTCAGCCCTGGAGGTGGCGGAGCGGACCTTCGAGGTTGAGCAGAGCCGCTTCGAGCTCGGGCTGGCCAACAGCCAGGAGCTTCTCGACGCGCAGACCGATCTCACCCAGGCGCGTACCTCGGCGCTCAACGCCGTGGTCTCCTACCAGAGGGCCCTGCAGGATCTGCGCCTGGCGACGATGGCGGAACCGAAGGAGTTGGTGGCCGGGGACGGATAGCCGTCCCCCACCGGAGGCGGATCCTCAGTCCTTGTCGTTGTTGTCCATCAGGGGGTGGGAAAACTCCTCGCCGTCCTGGAAGATGGCGCGTCGAGGCCGCAGCTTCGTGTAGGTGGGGATGCGGTTCTGCTCCTGCGCCTCCTGGCAGGCGACACAGAGGCGCGCCGTGGGCAATGCCTCGAGCCGCAACTTGGGGATGAAGGGGCATCCCTCGCACAGGTTCAGGGGCGTCTCCAGGCAGGCTTCGCACTCCCCGTAGGTGCCGGTCTCCAGCTTCTCCAGGGCCAGGGTGATCTCCTCGAGCTCGCGGCGCTCGGTATCGCCAAGGGCGACGAGCAGTTCCATGGCGCCGGCCTCCACGGCCCGGTCGAGGTCGTCGGCCTTGGGGTCCTGAAGGGTGTCGATCTCCTGCTCGGTGCCATCGAGGTCGTCCAGGATGTCGGACCGCCGCGCGAGGAGGTACTTCTTCATCTTCTCGCGGTCCCGCTTGTTCAGTGCCACCCGTTTCGCCATTTCCCCCGCCTCTCCCCCTACCGTGGCCCGTGGGCCCGGCCGGTATCCATCTCCCTGAGCCTGTCCCGCAGCGACGCGGCCAGCTCGAACTCCTCCTCCTCCACCGCAGCCTCCAGGTCGACCCGCAACTGCTCGCTTCGCGACCGGGGCCGGCTGTCCTCGACCTCCTGCTCCCAGTCGCGCAGGAAGACCAGCTCGGTGCAGGTCTCCATGGCCTCCGGACCGCCGTTATTCCTCAGGATGCCTTCCACCTCGGTGATGCCCGCGCGGATGATGGCAAGGGCCTTGCCGTGGTCCTCCTCCTCCAGATGCTTCAGGGCCCGCGCCTGGATGCGGTGGGCGGTGACGAAGACCCGGTACTGGTCACGGATCTGCCGGTCCTCCTCGTGCTCGCCGAACTCCCCGCACAAGTCGAGAATGCCCAGGTTGTGCACAGCGTCCTGCTCGGCCAGCTCGTACTGCTTCAGCTCGAAGAAGCTGATGCGGCGCCAGTAGTACTGCATGGCCTCCTGGCCCAGGGCCCAGCAGTCCTCCCGCCCCAACACGAAGGGCTCCGAGCTCCCCGAGGAGTGGTGGCGCCGACGCTCGGCCCGGTAGTGGTCGAGCAGCGACGGCCGCTCGTGCACGATGGCCCCGTCGGGGCGCCCCGACCACTCCAATTGCATGATGCCCAGATCCATGCGGATCTGGATCAGGTCGCGCCCGTCCTCGGAGGTGATCTTGCGGACGGACAACTCCCCGGGCTCGTAGGTCCAGGCCTTGAGGATGCGGCTGATGTCGTCGGTCATGAAGGTCGGAAGGGGCGCTCGGCTCGGCGGTGGGCGAAGGGGGGAGCCGCCGGAAAAAGACGCGCTATTATAGCCGGGCACCCCGGCCGAAGTCAACCGGCCTCACCCGGGGCTGAATCCTGCCCTTGGCGGATCTGCTCGACGATCTCGACCAGCTCGTTGCGCAGGGTGACCGTGGTCTCGCGCTGCGCCATGTGCCGCTCGATGACGGGGAGAGCGGGGTCGCCGACGCGTACCAGGGACTGGTGGGCAAGATCCCGCTCCTTGGGCTTCGTGTCCTCGGCTCTCAACCCGGAAGGGCCGCTGCCGGGACCGAAGAAGCCGCCGACTGGACCCTGCTGACCGGGGAGGAGGCCCGGGCCCTGGCCGGTGAGGCCGAAAGGGCGGCGCAGGGAGTCCTGCAGGGCGCGGAGGCCCTGATCGTCGCCGGTGAACACGCCTCTCAGGCTGCGGCTCTCCTCCATCAGCATGGCCCGGTCGTAGTAGGACAGGGCGTTGAGCAGGATCTCGGCCGCCTCGGTCCCGCCGATCTGCCCGAGCACCTGCATGGCCACCATGCGCAACTCCTCACCGGAACTGCTTAGGCTGCGGTCGAGGAGGCGCCCGATCTCGGCGACGGCCGAGCTGTCGCCGATGCTGCCGAGGGCGATCATGGCCTCCTGCTGCAGGGTGGTGCGCTGGGACAGCTCGCGCAGGATGTTGATCAGAGTGGGCACGGCGCGAGGATCGCCGATCTCGCCAAGGACCTTGACCGCGCTCTTGCGGGTGGCGTACGGATAGTCCGGGCGGCCGGCCACCTCGAGGATCTTGTCGTACTGGCTTTCGTCGCCCGCTTCGTAGCGGTTCTTCATCTGGGAGACGCTGGTGCAGGCGGTCCACAGGAGGCAGGCGGACAGCATTCCCATGGCGGCGAGGGCCGTCAGCGGCCGGAGTGTCTTGCCATGGCCCCGGCTCAAAGGGATATTCCCCGGCGGCACAAGTGATGGCTCAAATTCAGACGCACAATCGTCAAGTCGTTGAAGGCGTGAAAGATATGCTCGCCGTATCGAGCGGCAAGGGAGGCGTGGGCAAGTCCACCGTGAGCGCCAACCTGGCGGTGGCCATGGCCGCCGAGGGCCGTCGCGTCGGGCTGATGGACGCCGACATCTACGGGCCGAACATCCCGGGCATGCTTGGCGTAACGGGCCGCGCCGAGGCGGTTCCTGGCACCCAGCGCATCCGCCCGGCCGAGGCCGCCGGCGTGCGCGCCATCTCGATGGGACTGCTTGTCGAGGCCGGGGTTCCGGTCATCTGGCGGGGGCCCATGCTGGCCAAGATGGTCACCCAGTTCCTGTTCTGGGTGGAGTGGGGAGAACTCGATGTCCTCCTCCTCGACCTGCCTCCCGGCACCGGGGACGTGCAGCTCACCCTGACGCAGACCGCGCCTCTCACCGGCGCCGTCATCGTCACCACGCCGTCAACCCTCGCCCTGGAAGACGTGGCCCGGGGCGTTCAGATGTTCCGCCAGACCGACGTACCCATCCTCGGTCTGCTCGAGAACATGTCCACCTTCGAGTGCCCTTCATGCGGCGGCGACAGCCATCCCTACGGGCACGGGGGCGGGGCGGCGGCCGCTGCTGGACGGGGCATCCCCTTCCTCGGGGAGATCCCCCTCGATCCCCGTCTGCGGGACGATGCGGACGAGGGCGCGCCCACCGTCCTCTCCCATCCAGAGGCTGCTGCGGCCATCGCCCTTCGGGGGGTCGCCCGCGAGCTGATCGACAGGCTGGAATCCTAGCCGCGCGCACCGCTACCGCAAGGTGAAGGTGACCTGCCGCCGGGTCTCGTTGGCGGCCCGGTCGCGCACCGTGATCGCGAGGGTGTGGGGTCCCGGCGAGAGGGGGGTGTCGGGTACGGCCGTCACCCGGGCCGCCTCGGGATCGTACTCCGAGATGAGGCGCCTCCCGTCGAGCTCGAGGACCAGATCTTTCTCGCGGCCGATGCCGGAGCCCTGGTCGAGGACCCGCGCCGAGAACCGGGGGGTCGTCACGGTGGAGCCCTGTCTCGGCTGCACGCTGCTCACCTCCGGCGGCGTGTCGTCAATCATCACGGCGAAGTGCCCAAAAGCGCGAACCTTCGCCGTCAGGTAGCGCCCTCCCTCCAGGCGATCGTTGCCCCGGAATCCCCAGCGCCCCCGGCCGTTGCCGGAGTAGACTCCGGCCTTCTCGAGCGGAACGCCCGCCGGAACCCTCAACGACAATCGAACGGGCTCGTCGAAGGCGGCGTCGGCGGGACCGAGCCGGCAGCCGAGAGCGGTGGCGCGCAGGCCCTTGGACGCCTTCGGGGTGAACCGCCGGGCCTGGGGAGCGAGGGGCTGGTAGGCGGAGCTCGCCGAGGCTTGGAGCCGCACGTGGTCCTCCAGGTAGATCAGGGTCGCCCGAGCCCCGGGGATCAGACGCTGGCCGGACAGGGCCAGGTCCTGCCGTGACCGGTTGCCGCCGGCGCCGCTGGCGGTGACGCTCACCAGGACGGGGTGCACCTCCGGCCCCGGCAGGGGGACGACCGCCCGATAGGTCCAGTCGCCGACCTGCCGGACGGGCACCGGCGCCGGCGAACCTGCGATCTGGACGAGAGGAAGGCCGGAGACGGGGCCGCCGGACTCGATGTCGATCAGGGCGTGCTCGGTCCTCGCCTCGGCCGTGACCTGCAGGGCCGGGGGCTGCGGGGAGGCGGCTTCGCCCGGAAAGGCCAGGACCACGGACTCCGAGGGGGCATCACCGGCCCGCAGCGACAGTCGCCAGAACGGCGACCGGTCGGGCAGCTCCCAGGTGAAGGGGCCGTCGCTGGCCGGCACCTCCCCGGCGAGGACCTCGTTCCAGGCCTCGCCGTCGGGGGAGCTCGACAGGGTGACGGCGAGCCGGCCGCCGCCGTCCATGGCCAGGTCGGCGTCCAGGAAGCCTCCCTCCGACGACTCGGTCAGCCGTGCCCAGAGGACCCTCGGCGGCGGGGAGCAGTGCAGGCTCAAGGCCGCGCGGCTCTCGTTGCCGGCGGCGTCGCTCGCCCGCACCTCGACCCGGTGTGTACCCGCCTCCAGGCCTCCGGGGCCGCAGGTGACGGTGCCGTCGCGGCCACCGTCGGTCTCGTAGAAGGAGAGCCGGTTGCCGGGCCGGCGGTACAGCAGGCTGTAGACGCCGCCCTCGAGGCGCAGGCGGTCGAGGGCCACCTGGTGCCTGTCGGCGTAGGTGAAGCGGCGGTAGCGTGAGCGCAGGAGCCGCTGGCCGTCCACGTGCAACTCGTGGACCAGGACGGCGAGCTTGTTGGGCGCCTCGTCGGCCTGGTCGTGGGAGTTCACCCCGACCCCGAGACGCCCCCAGGCCGACACTTCGCGCGCGGCGACGAAGCGGCCTCTGCCGGAGGCGCTCAGGGGAACCTGCCGGCGGAGGTGGCCGCCGTCCACGGTGGACCCGGGCCCGATGGGCAGGAGCATCAACCCTCGGAGAACCGGCGGCGTCGTGTCGGTCACGGGCCCGATACCCTGGAGGAGGGGGTTCACCGGTGCGTTGGCGGCGTCGCGGATCTCCAGGTGCAGGTGCGGCGGACCCGCGCCGCTCTGGCCGGTCCAGGCGATCCCCTGGCCACGGCGAATCCGGATGTCCCCCTTCTCGAGCCAGAGATCGACGGTGTACTGCCGGGTGCGGCGCTGCTCGGCAAGGACCCGCTCGGCCGCCGGCGCGAAGAACCTCTGCAAGTGGGCGTAGACGACGACGCGCCCGTCATCGAGCCGCTGGTACAGGGCGAGGCCGTATCCCCATGGGCTGATGCGCAGCCGCTCCACCCATCCGTCGGCCACGGCGTGCACCTGGAACCCGGTCTTGCCCCAGGTCTTCAGGTCCACCCCCGCGTGAAAGGAGGAGCCGCGGGTCTCGCCGAAGGTGGAGGAGAGGGCCGCCGGCTTCAGGTCGAGGGGCCAGCGCAGGGGGGCGGGCTGCGCCGTCGTGGAGGAGGCGCAGATCAGCGACAGGAGGAAGAGCGCCCGGCGGGTACGGAGGAGTCGTGGGAGGGCGCTGCACCCGTGCCGGTCAGGCGCCATTCGGATAGACCCTCAACTCGATCCGGCCGCCGGAGACCGCGACGTAGTGGTGGGGTTCTTCGGTCCAGGCCCCGGTGTTCAGATAGCGTCGCCCGTCGTGCTCCAGCTCCATCGGAGCGTGGGTGTGTCCGCAGGTGATCGCCGGCAGCCCCTGGGCCCGGGCGGTGTCCAGGGCGTGGTGGGCCACGTGTTCGTTGAGCACGCGGTACAGAAAGCGCCAGCTCTTGGCGTAGTGGGCCACGTGGACATCCTCCAGCCCGAGCCGGACTCGCAACCGGTGGAAGCGTCGGAAGGCCGCGATGAACCAGGGATGGCGCGGCATCACTCCGTCGAGCTTGTCGCCGTGCACGACCAGAAGCCGCCCGTCCACCGTCAGCCGGTGCACGAACTCGATCCCGCCGGGCTCGTCGAGGCCGAAGCCTTCGTCGTGGTTCCCGTAGATGAAGACCACGGGGCGCCGGGAGGACTCCTCCACCAGCCGGTGCAGCACCTGCTCGTGCTCGGGCGGCAGCGGATCGGCCGGGTCGTCGATGGTGTCGCCATTGAGGACGAGCCGCACCCCCTCCGGCAGCTCCCTGAGAAAGCGCAGAAAACTCTCGTGGCGGAAGTAGGCGCTGCCCAGGTGGAGGTCGCTGACGATGTAGGTATCGCCGGCTGCCAACGGGGTCCTTGCTGAATCTGGGAGAGAAGGGTAATTAAACATCCCGCGCGTGGGGTGCGCGTCACCGATGAATAACGCGACTACACAGGGCAGGTGCAAAGAAGACTCGGGCCGGCGGGGCCTGGAGCGCCAGGAGGAGGAACGTCAGGAGGCGCTTCTGGCCCATCTGCAGCGACTCCTGCCCGACCCGGGGCGGTCATCGGCCTTCCGAGCCGCGATGGTGGCCGAGCCTTCCACGTGCGTACGGCTCAACTCCCTGCTGCCGGTGGCGGAGGACCTGCGCGGATCCTTGGTGGAGAGGGCCGAGGGAGTGCCATGGTCCCCCGACGCCTTCATCCTGCCGGCGGACATGTCCGCCGCCGTCGGCCACAGCCTGGAGTACCGCCTCGGAGGCTTGTACGTCCAGGCCAAGGCCACCACCCTCGCTGTCGTCGTCCTCGATCCCCGCCCGGGCCAGCTCGTCCTCGACCTGGCCGCGGCCCCCGGCGGCAAGGCGACGCAGATCGCCGCGGCCCTCGGAAACAGCGGGCTCCTGGTCGCCAACGAGCCCGGCGCCCGGCGCCGGCCGGCGCTCGTTGGCCACCTCGAGCGTTGCGGAGCCCACAACACTCTGATCACCGGGGCCCCGGGGTCGATGATGGCGCGCTGGTTCCACAACGTCTTCGACCGCGTCCTGCTGGACGCCCCCTGCTCCGGCGACGGCATCTTGTGCAAGGACCGGCACATGCTCGCCTGGTGGTCTCCCGAGGACGCCCGCCGCAAGAGCGTGCAGCAGGTCGGCCTCCTGAGGGCCGCATTCCACATGCTGCGGCCGGGGGGCCGTCTCGTCTACTCGACCTGTTCGCTGTCGACGGAGGAGAACGAGGACGTCCTCCTGGGGCTGGTGAAGAGGTACGGGGAGCTCGTCGACATCGAGCCGGCAGCCGGGGTGGCGGCATCCGGCCTGGCGGCGGATGCCGCCGCCCGGTATCCCGCCGCCTTCGGAGGGTGCGTCCGCGTGTGGCCCCACGAGCACGCTACCGAGGGGGCCTTCGTCGCGGCCGTGGGCAAGCGGGGGGCCACCGAGTGGGAGCCGGTCGAGGGCGACACGGGTCGACGGCTGGCCGGGCCTCCCCCTGACCCCGATCCCGCCGGCATGGCGGACAGGATCGGCGAGCGCTGGGGATTCGCGCCGGAGGTCCCCGCCGGCCAGGAGCTGGTGGCCGGCCGGCGGCACCTCCACCTGAGGCCCGCGGGGGCCGCCCGGCTCCGGGGGGAATTCCCGTGGTTCGTGCGTACCGGGATGCGCGTGGCCGGTCTGCACAAGGGGGCCCTGCATCTGTCCCAGCAGGCCGTGGCTCTCTGGGGGCACCTCGTGCCGGAGCGGCGCCTGGACCTCTCCTGGCCGCAGGTGGAGGGGCTCTTCCGCGGGGAGGAGGTGGCCCTGCCCTCGCCGCCCGCGGGAGAAGTCATCTGCTTCTACGGCAGCCACCCCGTCTGCCGGGCCGTGCCGGGCGGCGAGGGCCGTCTGCGGGGCTACCTGTCCAAAGTCTCGCGCACCGACCGTCTGCAGGGGCTGTTTCGGTGATCGGCGCCGGACGGCCCGTGTTCGCGCTTTTCCCGGCCTGGGTCTGCCTGGTGTGCGCCCTGCCCCTCTCGGCCCAGCCCTCGGCGCACCGGCCCGTCTTTCAGAAGGGCATGACCTTCACCCATGGCTACGGCAGCGACGACAACCTGATGTCCGGGACCTCGACAGCCGCGCTGGAGCACCTCCGCCGGGTCAACGTCGAGTGGACCGCCCTGAATCCCTTCGCCTACCAGCGCACGGTGGACGACGCGGCCCTGCGCTTCGGGAGAGACCCCCCCGACGACCACCTGCGCCACGGCATCCGCGAGGCCCGCCGGCTCGGCTTCAAGGTCATGCTCAAGCCCCACGTCTGGGTGCGCCGGCAGAGCAGCGATCACTGGCGTGGCACCATCGGAATGGCCACGGAGGAGGCCTGGCAGCAGTGGTGGAGCCACTACGAGAGCTTCGTGCTCCACTACGCCCGCATCGCGGCGGAGGAGGGGGTGGAGATCTTCTGCGTCGGCGTCGAGCTCACTCGTGTCGCCAGGGAGCGGCCGGAGGACTGGCGGCGGCTGATCGCAAGAGTGCGCGAGGCCTACCCGGGGCCGCTGACGTACGCGGCGAACTGGTGGGAGGAGTACGACCGGGTCGAGTTCTGGGATGCTCTCGACTACATCGGCGTCAACGCCTTCTTCCCCCTCACGGAACCCCCGGATCCCGGCCTCGAGCAGCCGGACCCAACCCTCGAGCAGCTGCGCGCCGGCGCGGTGAGGGTTGCGGACGAGATCGAGGCGCTCCACCAGCTCACCGGGCGCCCGGTGCTGCTCACGGAGATCGGCTACAAGTCGGTGCGCGGCGCCAGCCTGCGGCCCTGGGAGTGGACGCGGCGGCCGGAGCCTGACCTGTCGATGGAGGAGCAGGCCCTGTGCTACCAGGCCGTGCTGGAGGCGTTCTGGCCGCGCCCATGGTTCCACGGCATGTACTGGTGGAAGTGGCACTCCGACCTGCGTGGTGGTGAGGAACAGGGCGGATTCACGCCCCACGGCAAGCCCGCCGAAAGGGTCCTCACCGAGTGGTACCAGCGTCTCCGGCCTGTGCCCCCTACCCCGGTTCGACCCCCTCGCTAGGAACGGGAAACCCCTTCCCTCCGGCGGCAGCCTTTTCCCGGACGCGTGCAAGGAGGGCGGGACGGGAACCACCATATCTGGTGGAACGAGGCAGCCCCCAACCCCACATCATGCTCTGGCACGAGCCTTGCCAGAAGACGGCCAACACCTCGTGACCGGGCGTTGCGTCCTCCCCGCCGCCCGGGAACGATCCCGGCGGCCGTCCCCCGGCCCCGGGTCCCGCGCCGGGCGGTCCTCTCCCCGAGACCGTCCGGCGCACCTGTTCTACCCCCCCTCCCAGCGCGGGAACAGGTCGTGCTCCAGCCCCAGGAGGGCGAGGATGCGTCCGGCCATGAAGTCCCCCAGATCCTCGAAGGTCCGCGGCTTCTGGTAGAAGGCCGGCATGGCCGGCACCACCGAGGCGCCGGCCTCGGCGACGGCTACCAGGTTGCGCAGCTGGATCAGGTTCAGGGGGGTCTCTCGCACCACCAGCACAAGAGGCCGCTTCTCCTTGAGGGAGACGTCGGCGGAGCGCTCGATGAGATTCGAAGAGGCGCCGCGGGCGATGCCGGAAAGGGTCTTCACCGAGCACGGCACGACGACCATGCCGTCCATCGGCGCCGACCCGGAGGAGATCTCACGGGTCATGTCGTTGACACCGTGTTCCTCGAGAGTCCCCTGGCGGACCTCCTCCCCCGTGGTGCGCGCCAGGAAGTCGAAGATCGTCTCGCGGTCGGGCTCCCAGCCGAGCTCCTCGTGCATCACGTAGCGGCCGTACCGCGACATCACCAGGTGCACGTGGTGCCCGGAGGCCAGCAGCGCCCGCAGAGCGCGCGCTCCGTAGAGGGCGCCGCTGGCCCCCGTGACACCGACGACGAAAGACTTCGGCTGCCTCACGGGGAATCGTCCCCGTTCAGCGCCCGCCGGCCGGCGTCGAGCAGCTTCACGATCTCGTCGGGGTCGTAGACGCAACCGCCCCAGGTGCCGCCGCCGGCCTCCTGCAGGGCCGCCCACAGGCGGGTGTCGTCGGGCAGCTCCTCCTCGGGTGCCAGGTCGGGCCGGGGATCGCGGCCGGCCAGGACCCGTGCTCCCTCCTCCGCCCCGAAGATCTCCTCGCCGTGCCCCACCAGGTCGATGCGGCCCCTCAGGTCCCGGGTGTCGATCCAGACCTCCACCACGTCGCCCTCGATCAGCCGGCCCACCGGCCCGCCGGCGAGGGCCTCGGGCCCCAGGTGGCCGATGCAGGGGCCGCTGGAGAACCCGGAGAACCGGGCGTCGGTCAGCAGGGCCACCTGGCCGCCGTGCTCCCAGTACTTCAGGGCGATCGTCACCTGGGCGATCTCCTCCATGCCGGTGCCCATGGGGCCGCAGGAGAGCAGGACCATCACCTCGCCCGCGGCGATGCGGCCCTCCTTGATCGCCGCCATGGCGGCGCGCTCGGTGGTGAAAACCCTCGCCGGCCCGCGCAGCCGGTAGATGCCGTCCTCGTCGAGCAGGGCCGGGTCGATGGCCGTGCTCTTCACCACCGATCCCTCGGGCGCCAGGTTGCCCGTGGGGAAGCAGACGGTGCTGGTCAGGCCCTTGGCGCGGGCTCCGTCCGGGTCGTGGATCACGTCGCCGGCGTCGACTCCGTCGCGCTCCAACAGGCCGTCGCGCAGGCGGCGCCTCCGTTCGCTGTCCTCCCACCAGTCGAGGTTCTCGCCGAGACGCCGGCCGGTGGCGGTCATCGCGTCGAGGTCGAGCAGGCCCATGGCGCGCAGGTGCAGCATCACCTCCGGCACGCCGCCGGCCAGGAAGAGGCGCACCGTCGGGTGGTTCCGCGGACCGTTGGGCAGCACGTCCACCAGCCTCGGGACCTGCCGGTTGACGCGGTCCCAGTCCTCGACGGTCGGCCGCCGCAGTCCGGCGGCGTGGGCGATGGCGGGCACGTGCAGGAGCAGGTTGGTGGAGCCGCCGACGGCGGCGTGTACGATCATGGCGTTCTCGACGGCGGCGGGGGTCAGCACGTCCGCCGAGGTGAGGCCGAGGGACTCCAGGGCGACGATGGCGCGGCCGGAGCGCAGGGCCATGTCGCGCCAGACCGGCTCGCCCGAGGGGGCCAGGGCCGCGTGGGGCAGGGTGAGCCCGAGGGCCTCGGCCACGACTTGGGAGGTGGCCGCGGTGCCGAGGAACTGGCAGCCGCCCCCTGGGGTGGCGCAGGCGCGGCAGCCGAGGTCGTTGACCTCGTCGATGGTGATCTCGCCGCGGGCCAGGCGCGAGCCCACGGACTGGATCTTGCCGGCGTCCTCGCCGTGCTCCGGCGGCAGGGTCACTCCCCCGGGGACGACGACCACCGGCAGGCCGCGGGCGCCAGCCAGGGCGATGAGGACCGCCGGCAGCCCCTTGTCGCAGGTGCCGACGCCGATCACCCCGCGGCGCCGGGGCAGGGAGCGGATCAGCCGCCGCATGACGATGGCGGCGTCGTTGCGGTACGGCAGGCTGTCGAACATCCCCGTGGTGCCCTGGGAGCGGCCGTCGCACGGGTCGGAGCAGTAGGCGGCGTAGGGGATGCCGCCGAGCCGGGTGATCTCCCGGGCGGCCTCCTCCATCAGCAGGCCCACCTCCCAGTGGCCGGTGTGGTAGCCGAGGGCCACAGGGGTGCCGTCGGGGGCGCGGATGCCGCCGAGGGTGCTGACGATGAGGAACTCCTTGCGCCCGAGGTGGGCGGGGTTCCATCCCATGCCGGCGTTCTGGCTGTAGGCGAAGATGTCGCCGCTCGGCGACCCGATCACCGTCTCCTCGTCGAGGTTCAGGCGCCCCGGCGGGCCCGGTGCGCGGGTCCGCACCTCGTAGATCTCCTGGCCGCCGCCTCCGAGGAGGCTGTCCAGATCCACGGCCGCGGTCATGGCAGCAGCCGCGGAGCGCCGCCGAAGATCAGCAGGTCAGCCAGGGTGAAGGCGAAGTAGGCGATGCTGACGAGGCTGTTCATGGTCATGAAGGCGGTGTTCACCCTGGTCAGGTCGTCGGCCTTCACCAGGCGGTGCTCCCAGGCGAGCAGGGCGGCGATGGCGGCGACGCCGGCGAAGTAGACCAGGTGCAGACCGGCGGCCAGGCCGACCCAGGCCATGAGCAGCACCGCCAGCAGGTGGAAGAGCCGCGCCAGGCGCAGGGCCCCGGCCAGACCGAAGCGCGCGGGAATCGAGTGCAGGCCGGCCCCGATGTCGAAGTCGTGGTCCTGGCAGGCGTAGAGCACGTCGAACCCCGCCACCCAGGCCAGGACCGCAAGGCCGAGGAGGACCGGGGGCAGGGCGAAGCCGCCGGTCACCGCGATCCAGGCGCCCAGCGGCGCCAGGCCGAGGCTGGCCCCGAGAAACAGGTGGGAGGCCCAGGTGAAACGCTTGGTGTAGGAGTAGCCGAGGATCACGGCGAGGGCGGCCGGCGACAGGGCCAGGCAGAGCGGGTTCAGCTGCCAGGCGGCCGCCACGAATACCGCCGAGGAGAGGACGACGAAGGCGGCGGCGGCTCCCGTGGACAGCGCCCCGGTGACCAGCTCCCGCTGCGCCGTGCGCGGGTTGGCCGCGTCGATGCGGCGGTCGACGATGCGGTTGAAGCCCATCGCCGCCGAGCGCGCTGCCACCATGGCGGCCACGATCCACAGCAGCTGCCGGGGATGAATGCCGGTGACGGCGGCGGCCAGGGCCGCACCGCTGAGGGCGAAGGGCAGGGCGAAGATGCTGTGGGAGAACCTGATCAGCCGGCCGTAGAGGAGGACCGGCGAGAGGGCGTTCATGGGTAGAAGCGCAGCCCGGGGACGGACTCGATCAGACCGTGCCGGTGGGCGAGGCGGTAGAACTCGTCGAGGCCTGCGACCTGGGCGGACCCCAGGTCGTAGCAGATATGATCGCGGAGATAGCCTTCGTAGAGCACGGCCGAGCCGGCGTGCTCGCGCTGGAAGCCGGCGGCGATTTCGGTGATGTGCGCGACTCCTTCGCGGCGGGCCCTCTGCAGGCGGGTCACGTGCTCGGCGTCGACCGCCCCCTCCCGTCCCGCCCAGAAGGCGAAGACGCAGGGCCGGCCGGTAAGCTCGAGCCACTCCCGGCCCAGGTCCAGGCTGGAGAGGCCGGTGTCGCGGCCGGTTCCGACCAGAGGCAGCACCGGGTCCCCGATCAACAGGGCGGCGTCGGCGCCGTGCAGCATGGTATCGAGGTCCGGGGGGGCCGCGGCGATCTCCGGGTCGACGCCGTAGCGCTCGCGCAGCAGGAGCTGAAGCAGCACCACCGAAGTGCGGGAGCTGGTGTCGGCGGCGACCCGGCGCACGCGGTCGAGCCGGCCCCGGCAGAAGAGGCGAACGGTGAGCACCTCGCCCCGCGAGCCGATGGCCAGGTCGGGGACGATCAGGAGGCCGGGGGACCGGCGTGCGTACTCCACGATGGGGATCATCCCGACGTCGATGCGGCCGGCGGCCAGGTCCTCGGCGCAGGCCGAGGGCACGCCGTAGTGCACTTCGAAGAGGTCGTCCTGGTCGAGACCGCAGGTGAGAGGCCGGGAGTTGAGGTAGCTCACCGCGCCGAGGCGGACGCGGCGGGGGGCGTTCATGAAGCGGCGGCGTGCTGCAGGGCCTGCAGGCGGGGCCTGGTGGCCACCCTCTCGTAGCGCGTGTTCCGCCGCACCGGGTCGAACCCGGCGTCGCGGATCAGCCGTTCCATGTTGGCCAGGTCCATCTCGTTGGTGTGGCTCGTGCCGGCGGCGCTGACCACGTTCTCCTCGAGCATGGTGCTGCCGAAATCGTCGATCCCGCAGCGCAGGCTGACCTGAGCGATCTTCGGCCCCTGGGTGACCCAGGAGGCCTGGAAGTGGTCGAAGTTGTCGAGGAAGAGGCGGCTCACGGCGACCGTCCGCAGGTGGTCGTAGCCGGTGGCCTTGACCCCGTTCCAGCGGGAGGCGTCGGCGCCGAGGTCGGTCTCGTCGGGCTGGAAGTTCCAGGCGATGAAGGCGGTGAAGCCGCCGGTCTCGTCCTGCAGCTCGCGTAGCAGGCGGAGGTGCTCGAGGCGGTCCTCCACTCTCTCAACGTGGCCGTACATCATCGTCGCCGTGGTGCGCATGCCGAGGCCGTGAGCGGCGCGGTGCACCTCGAGCCACTCGTGGGTGCGGTCCTTGCGGAAGCCGATGACGTCCCGCACCTCGTCCACCAGTATCTCGGCGCCGGCGCCGGGGATCGAGTCGAGGCCGGCGTCGCGCAGGCGGCGGATCGTCTCCTCCAGGGAGAGCTTGGACAGGTGGGCGATGTAGATGATCTCGGTGGCCGAAAGGCAGTGGAGCTGCACCGAGGGGTAGCGGTCGCGGATGCGGCTCAGCAGGTCCTCGTAGTAGTCGAGGCGCAGCTTCGGGTTGAGCCCTCCCTGCATGAGGATCTCGTTCGATTTGGGCTCGTCGCCACCGAAGGCCACCAACTCGTCGATCTTGGCGAAGATCTCCTCGTGGGGAAGGGTGTAGCCCTCGTCCGACCCCGGGGGCCGGTAGAAGGCGCAGAAGTCGCACCTGACCCAGCAGACGTTGGTGTAGTTGATGTTGCGGCCCACGTTGTAGGTGACCACCGGCTCGGGATGCTTGCGCATCCGCACCGCGTGGGCCAGCAGGCCCAGCTCCGCCACGTTGGGATGGGCGAAGAGCCGGCGGGCGTCGTCGACCGTCAGCCGCTGGTCCCGGCCGACCTTCTCGCCGATGTCGGCGATCCCCCGGGAGCCGCTCATCCTGCGGCCTCTCCCAACAGCTCCTCGGTACCGGCCACGACGTTGTAGAGGCTGTCGCGCTCGACCGGTCTCCTCCCCGCCTCCACGATGCGGCCCAGCAGTTCCTGCTGCGTCAGCCGCTGGCGGGTCGCCTCGAAGCTCTCGCGGGTGATCTCGTAGTCCATCACCGTGCCGTCGAGATCGTTGGCGCCGTGCCACAGGGCGACCTGGGAGATCTCGATGGTGTTCATGATCCAGAAGGTCTTGATGTGGGGGAAGTTGTCGAGCATCAGCCGGCCGACGGCGATCTCGCGCAGGTCGAGCTGACCGGTGGGACCGGGCAGGTGGTCGATCTCGGTGCGCTCGGGGTGGAAGGAGAGGGGGATGTAGCAGAGGAACCCTCCCGTCTCGTCCTGGACCTCCCGCAGCCTCGCCAGGTGGTAGACCTTCTCCTCCGTGTTCTCCACGTGGCCGTAGAGCATGGTGGCGTTGGTGGGCAGGCCGCTGCGGTGGGCGGCGGCGGCGATCGCCAGCCAGTCCTCGGAGTCGGCCTTGGTCCAGAACAGGTCCTCCTGGACGCGGTCGGAGAACACCTCGGCGCCGCCCCCGGGGAGCGACTCCAGCCCGGCCTCGCGGAGATCGGCGAAGACCTCCTCCATCGGCTTGCGGGCCACCCTCTGGATCTGGGCCATCTCGATCATGGTGAAGGCCTTGAGGTGGGCCTCGGGCCGGGCCGCCTTCATCGCCCGCATCAGGTCGAGATAGTACTGGTAGGGCAGCTTGGGGTTGACGCCTCCCACCATGTGGATCTCGGTGATGGGCGCGTCTCCGTAGTCGTGGATTCGCCGCGCCACCTGCTCCGGATCGAGGACGTAACCCCGGTCGTCCTTCGGCTTGACGTAGAAGGAGCAGAACTTGCACAGCTTGTTGCAGATGTTGGTGTAGTTGATGTGCTGGTTGCGCACGTAGTAGGTGAGATCCCCGTGCCTCGTCTCGCGCACGAGGTTGGCCAGGTACCCGATGGCAGGCAGGTCGGGGCACTCGTAGAGCAGCAGGCCGTCGTCGGCCGACAGGCGCTGGCCCTCGAGGACCTTGGCATGCACGCCGGCCAGTCCGGCGCGCTCGATCTGCTGTTCGAGGATCATGGGGATTCCAACTTACCCCTGCCCTTCGGGCGCGACAACCCCGGACCGAGGCACGCGGCCCTGGTACACGGCGCTGATCCCGAGGGTCAGCGGCACATGCCGGTTGTCCTCGAAGCCGGCCTTCTCCATGAGGGCGAGGAAGGCCCGGCCCTGGGGGAAGTCGCCCACGGAGCGGGGCAGGTAGGAGTAGGCCTTGCGGTTGCCGGAGACCAGGCCCCCGACGACGGGGAGCAGGCGGCGGAAGTAGAGCCGGTAGAGATGGCGGAAGCCGAAGAGGGTGGGCTCGGTGAAGTCCAGGACGACCAGCTCGCCGCGGGGCCGCAGGACGCGGCGGGCCTCGGCGAGGCCCGCGGGGATGTCCCCGAAGTTGCGCACGCCGAAGGCCGCCGTGACCAGGTCGAAGGAGCCGTCCGCGAAGGGCAGGCGCTCGGCGTCGCCCCCCAGCCAGTGGATGGGGATGCCCCTCGCCGCCGCCTTGGGGACTCCCAGGCGGACCATCTCCAGTGCGACGTCGGCGGCCACGGTGCGCTCGGCGCCCAGCCGCCGGGCGGCGATGGCGAGATCGCCGGTGCCGGTGGCCACGTCGAGCAGGCTCCGGGGGGCCTCGTGGCGCACCAGGGAGAGGGCCCGCCGCCGCCAGTAGACGTCGATGCCGGCGCTCAACAGGTGGTTGAGCAGGTCGTAGCGGTGGGCGATCGCATTGAACATGTCCCGGACCGCCCGCTTGCGTCGATACACCTCTTTACCGGTCATCTAGAGGTGATCCTTCGCGGCCCTTTCGGTGGACGTATCCATGAGTGAGCGCGAGCCTACCGGTTCCGGGGACCGGTGTCAATCGGACGAGGGACCGGCTCTCCTGGCCTGGGAGGCCCTGCGGGCCATGCCGGACGCCGTGGTGCTCTTCGATGGCGGCGGCGGCGTCAGCCTGGCCAATTCGGCGGCTTCCGAGTTGCTTGGGAAGGCCGCGAAGGCCGGGGCGAGCCGGAGCGCCGCCCTCCGGCGGTCCGCCCCCCTGGCGGACCTGGTGAGCCAGGCCTGGCGCAGCCGCAACCCGCGCACGGCCGTGGACGTGCCCTGCGACGGCCGCCGCCTGCAGGCCTGGGTGACCCCCTTCGGCGGGGGCTGCCTGCTCATTCTGCGCGAGTCCACGGGGGACCCCCCGGACCGCCACCTGTGGCAGGCGGAGCGGATGGCGGCCCTCGGGCGGCTGGCCGGGTCGGTGGCCCACGAGGTGCGCAATCCCCTCGGCGCGGTGGACATCCAGCTTCAGCTGCTGGCCCGCGACGCCGAGTCCCTCGGGGAGGAGACCGCCGACCGTGTGCGCGAGCGCGTCGGCCGGGCCCGGGCGGAGGTCCGCCGACTCGACGGCATCGTGCAGAACTTCCTCCGGTTCTCGCGCCCGCCGGAGGTGCGCCTGGCGCCGACGGACCCGGCCCTGGTGGTGCAGCGCATGCACGAGCTGGTGGCGCCCGAGGCCCGGGAGCGGGGCATCCGTCTCAGGCTGAAGCTGCCGCCGCAGATCCCCCCGGTACACGCCGACGAGAACATGCTCAGCCAGGCGCTGCTGAACGTGCTGATCAACGCCTTCCAGGCCGTGGAGGAGGCGGGCGAGGATCCCCTCGTGGAGCTGACTCTCGAGGAGGCGCAGCCGGCGGAGGTGCGGATCCAGGTGAAGGACAACGGTTGCGGGGTGTCCCCCGAGGATCTGGAGAGGGTTTTCGAGTACTACTATACTACCAAGGACAGCGGCACCGGCCTGGGACTGTCCATCGCCCAGGGCATCCTGCGGCAGCACGGCGGCAGCCTGCATCTGACCAGCCGTCCCCAGGGCGGAACCACCGTCTCCCTTCTCCTGCCCACCAGCTCCTCCAACCCCTCCTGAGCCCTCGCCGCCTCACCCTGACATGAGCGACGCCTCCGTACGCATCCTCATCGCCGACGACGAGGTCCTCATCCGCGAGGGTCTGTGCGAGGCTCTCCAGCGGCCGGGGCACGAGGTCGAGGCCGTCGGCGACGGCCACGCCGCCCGGCGCGCCCTCGACGCGGCCGCCTACGACGTGGTCATCCTCGATCTTCGCATGCCCGGACCGTCGGGGATGGACCTGTTGGGGGACGTTCGCGACCGCCAGCCCGAGGCCCTGGCCATCCTGCTCACGGCGTACGGCAACGTCGACACCGCCGTGGAGGCGATGAAGAAGGGCGCCTTCGACTTTCTCACCAAGCCCGTCGACCTCGACCACCTGCGCCTCGTGGTCGACCGGGCCGTGGACCGGTCGGAGCTGGTGCGCGAGAACCGGGAGCTTCAGAGCCAGCTTCAGCAGAAGGGGGCGGACGACGGCTTCCGGCGCATCGTCCGCCGAAGTCCGGCCATGCAGCGGGCCACCCGCACAGTAAAGCAGGTCGCCCTGTCCGATGTGCCGGTGCTGCTTCGAGGCGAGACCGGCGCCGGCAAGGAGCTGATCGCGCGCACGATCCACGAGCGCAGCCGCCGCAGCGAGGGGCCCTTCGTCGCCGTCAACTGCGGCGGCTTCACCCAGGACCTCTTTGCCAGCGAGCTCTTCGGCCACCGCCGGGGCGCCTACACCGGCGCCCACGCCGACCGCCCGGGCCGCTTCGCCCTGGCCGAGAAGGGGACCCTGTTCCTCGACGAGATCGGCGAGGTGCCGCTGAAGAACCAGGTGGAGCTGCTGCGGGCCCTGGAGGCTCGGGAGTTCCAGCCCATCGGCGACACGCGGGTGCACAAGGCGGACGTGCGCATCATCGCCGCCACCAACCGCAACCTCGAGGACTCGATCCGGGAGGGGATCTTCCGCGAGGACCTCTACTACCGCCTCAACGTGGTCCCCATCGACGTGCCGCCCCTGCGCGAGCGCCGCGAGGATATCCCCGTCCTCGTGGAGACGTTCTTCGAGGAGTCGTGCCGCGCCTACGAGCAGCCCCGCAAGCGCCCCGACGAGGAGGCCATGCAGGTGCTGGTGGGCCATGCCTGGCCGGGCAACGTGCGCGAGCTGCGCAACCTGGTGCAGCGCCTGGTGGTCACCACCGAAGGGGCCACGATCGGCGCCGGCCAGCTCTCGGAGGTCCTCGGGGAGGCGGCCGTGGAGGCGGCTTCGGCGGCGGCCAGCGAGGAGAGCATCAGCCTCCCCCTGGGCTCGTCCATCGAGCAGATGGAGGCGGAGCTGATCCGCCACACCCTCGAGCGCGTCACCTCCAACCGCAAGGAGGCCGCCGCCGTGCTCGGCATCTCCGTTCGCTCCCTCCAGTACAAGATCAAGCGCTACGGCCTGAGCTGACCTGCTGCAGGAATTGCACGCCGGCGCTGGAACGCTCGCCGGCCAGGGCCGCCAGGGCCGCGGCCTTCATTCCATAACTCCAGTAATAACTATCAGATACATGTGCTCTCGGTGTCTGTGGCACCGACTTTGCATATGACACTGCGGGCGGCAGACCAAACGCCCCGAGGCAGCCCGCGACGCCGGACCGCTACCGGGGTCGGGATCATCGATGCGACACGTTCAGCGGTTCCACCCGTTCCCGGAGTGCAAGAATTGCAGCCCTCGTCCGGCACCCTCGAGCTGTCCTGCAAGATGTTGAAAGACAACGACCTGCGGATTGATGTACGGCACTGTGACCAGTGACCGGGGGGTGGGTGCAGAATATGCGCCCGCCGCTGCCGGTGAGTTGGCGGACATCGTCTCTCACCCCGCCCTGATGGTCCCGGACCTGGCCGCGGACAGCAAGATCGCTGCCATCAAGGAGCTGGCCGACCGTCTCCGCGGGCAGGAGGTGGTCGAGGACAGCCTCGCCTTCATGCAGGCGGTCCTGGAGCGCGAGAACCTGAGCAGCACGGTCCTTGCGGAGGGCCGCATCGCGCTGCCACACGCCCGGGGCCGCATGGTGCGCCGCCTGGGCCTGGCCATGGCCCGCACGAGGGCGCCGATCGAGTTCCCCTCGGGCGACGATCGCCAGGAGGTCGGCATGATCTGCCTGATCGCCGTGCCGTTCGATGCCCCCGGCCTCTACCTGAGGCTGCTGGGGGCGCTGGCCCGAGTCTTCGGAGACGCGGACTTCGTCTCGGCCATGGAGCACGCGGAGACGGCCGAAGAGATGCAGTTCCTGCTGGTGGACCGGGCGCGATGGACCGGAAGAGATATCCCTAACCGAATCAAGGAGTAGTGATGGCTTACCCTCTACATGAGGTCCTCAACAAGGAAGAGAGCACTCTCAGGCTCTACTTCGACGACATCGCCGATTCCACCCCCCTGTCGCGGGAGGAGGAGGTGGCGCTGTCGGCTCGCATTCACGCCGGCGACATGGGGGCCCGCGACGAGCTCGTGCAGGCCAACCTGCGCTTCGTCATCGACGTGGCCAAGAACTACCAGAACCGCGGCCTGTCGCTGGCCGACCTGATCAGCGCTGGCAACGTGGGCCTGATGACGGCCGCCGAGCGGTTCGACGGCACCAAGGGCTTCAAGTTCATCTCCTACGCCGTCTGGTGGATCAAGCAGTCGATCCTGCAGACGATCGCCGACCACGCCCGCACTGTGCGCCTGCCGCTGAACAAGCTGAGCCTGCTGAAGGACATCTCGCGGGCGTCGCACAAGCTCGGCCAGGGACGTGACACGGAGCCCGAGATCGAGGAGATCGCCGCCGAGCTGCAGGTCTCTCCGCAGGAGGTTCAGGACACGATCCTGAGCGCCCGCTCGGTCCGCTCCCTCGACGAGAGCTTCGAGGAGGACGACGAGCGCAGCCTGATGAACGTGCTGCGCGACGACGACCAGGCACCGCCCGACGGCGACGTGATGGAGGAGACGGCCCGGCGCCAGCTGGAGAACGTGCTGGAGGCCCTGGACGAGCGCGAGTTCAAGATCATCCGACTCTACTTCGGGCTCGAGGGCGCCGAGGCCATGACCCTGGAGCAGATCGGCGGCCTGATGAACCTGACCCGCGAGCGCGTCCGGCAGCTGAAGGAGCGCGCCCTGGGCAAGTTGCGGCACCCCCAGCGCTACCACGCGCTGATGGCGATCTGCGACGAGACGGAGGTGTTCTGAGCGCCGTCTGACCCTTCGCGGACCTGTTTTTCGAGAGCCGGATCCTCCCGAAGGGGTCCGGCTCTCTTTGTTTGAGGCCGTGTTTCTACATCTTGAAATTTCTGTGGAATACACAGAGATTGCAATGTAGATTGTCCGTGTGAACAGACGCGTTCGAGAACGGGACAGATTGCTCGCACTGCTCCGGAACCATCCGGTGGCCGCCATCATCGGTGCTCGCCAGGTGGGCAAGAGCACCCTGGCGGGGCTCGTCGCTTCAGCCTGGGAGGGGCCCGTCGAACGATTCGACCTCGAGGACGAGGCCGACTTGGCGCGGGTGGCCGATCCGCTACGGGCCCTGCGGCCCCTTCCGGGCCTGGTCGTGCTCGACGAGATTCAGCGCGTGCCGCAGCTCTTCCCTGCCCTGCGGGTGCTGGCGGACCGGCCGGACGCGCCCGCCAGGTTCCTCATCCTTGCCAGCGCTTCCCCCGAGCTGCTTCAGCAGTCGTCGGAAACCCTCGCCGGGCGCATCGCCTACCGCGAGCTGGGCGGGTTCGCCCTCGACGAGACCGGCCGCGAGACGCCGGCGCGGCTCTGGCGGCGAGGCGGATTCCCGCGCTCGTACCTGGCGCGGGGGGAGGGGCAGAGCTTCGAGTGGCGCCGGGAGTTCGTCCGCACCTTCCTGGAGCGCGACCTGCCCCAGCTCGGCGTCAACGTGAGCCCGCGCACCATGCGCCGCTTCTGGACCATGCTGGCCCACTATCACGGGCAGGTGTGGAACGCCTCCGAGTTCGCCCGCTCCCTCGGCGTGGCCGATACCACCGTCCGGTCCTACCTCGGGCATCTCGAATCGGCGCTGGTGGTGAGGCAGTTGCAGCCCTGGCACGAGAACATCTCCAAGCGGCAGGTCAAGGCGCCGCGCGTCTACCTGAGGGACAGCGGCCTGCTGCACGCGCTGCTGAACCTGCCGTCGCAGCGGGACCTGGAAGGCCATCCGAAGGTGGGCGCGTCCTGGGAGGGCTTCGTGATCGACCAGGTGATCCGTCTTCTGGACGCGGCTCCGGAGGAGTGCTGGTTCTGGGCCACCCACGCCGGGGCGGAGCTGGATCTGCTCGTCCATCGG
>JAPOZM010000040.1 GCA_026706075.1 Gemmatimonadaceae bacterium | reverse complement strand
GGCCGATGCGAAGCTGGTGAAGGTCCAAAACTCAATGCCCACTCTTTAACAGAGCGCTAGACGACAAGCTTCTTTGATTGCTCACGCTTCCGCGGTAGCCTGGAGTTTCTCTCGAAACGATCCTGCTAGTCCACATCCAACTGCCTCCGCACTGGCAAGTAGAATCCTAGCTATTGAAGCTTCGTCGTCCGCCCATCTACTCAACACTTCCTCAATAGGCACCACGGTCCAGCGCGGCCGAATGAGCCTGAACGTCTCTTCCTTCAGTATCCGTTCCCAGCCCGCTCTAACCCAGTTAGCCAGTGAGCGGGTCAACACTCCCCTAAAGTCCGACTCCCAGATCCACTCCAATAGACGAAGCCCGGCCATCCAGAAGTCCTTAGGAGGTATGTGACCATCTCTATGCAACTGGCCGAGTATTCTGATGATACTCTCGTCCCCCGGACTCACCTCCTCCGGCGGAATAGACGACTCCCCCACAATGCAATCAAGCACTCTCTTGCCAAAGACACGCTCCGAGAGTCGAGCCTCGAGAGCTCCTGTGAGGTCTTGCATCGCTTCAGGACCTCCTCCAGTGACGGCCTGCACCCCATAGGCCATTATGGCCCTACAAGCAACCTTCTCACATGCAGGATCAGTTGGGCCCTTCTCCCCCATCGCTGGCACAGCTCCCCTTGTAGGACAATCCGAAGAAACCCCTCGCAATTCCGCTCGGTTACTCGCGAAGTACACAGCTGCCTCGACATACTCCATCAAGTGATCAGCAAACCCAACCGCATCCAACCGGCCTATATCAGCCTCTACCCTCTCCATACGCAGGTATATTTCTCCCATGGTGAGGGCCCCCCCCTCTAGCCGTTCGCTCAAGCTGGCCCCAATTCCCAAGTCTGTGCCTATCGCTGTCTCAGCCTCCGCCAAGACATACCAAGCATAGTCAATTGACCCGAGCGGCAGGTCCAAGATCTCAGGGGAAGGAAAAAGACTGCTGCAGGCCCCAACTTCCATGTGGATCGGCTCACCATCCACCAACAGACTCGCTCCCTTTACCTGGCACTTGACCCATAGCACCGTATGTCGTACTACACGATGGCAGTATGCAGCGCTTAGACTCAAGTCCGGATCAATCCCCCTTAGCGCATCTAGTGCTCTGGCCACACCTCCTATCGCCCGGTGCCTATCACCTCTCCTTAGTGTCGCTACCGCCCCATCGGCCATTAACCCCACGGACATGACTTGCATCTCAGGGGTATTGGCCTTTGAGGCCGCCACTTCCGCCGCCTCAAACCACTTCTCACACTCGACCCATGCCCCGCAATTTCCGGCGCTAATCGCCGCCTCCCTTCCAGCCAGGGCTCGCTCAATCTCACTATCGCCACCCAATCTATCGCCCACACTTCGGAAAACCTCCAACGCCTGCACGTGCTCCCCATGCCGAAAATAGATCCCACCCAAGCAACGACTGAGAATGGGATCATCCCCCAGGCCATCAGCGGCTTCCAAAAGGACCCCAATAGCTCCATCCCTATCGTCCAAGTATTCATCCAGCATCACCGCCTGCGCCTTCAAGCACTGTAGAGTGAAACACCTATTGCCCCAATCTCTCGTCCTCTCGCCCATCCGTGCGTAACGGATTGCTGCATCCCTTGCGTCAAAATCCTCGCTGCCTTCCTGCAATTGCCATGGACGGTTAATCAGGAGGGAGTAGTCGGAGAACGCTGGACCTACTGGCCTCAGCAGCAGCTCGCGTACCTGCGGATCAATCTCATCCAGCTGATTCACGACGTGTTCCAAGCGGGCTACGGATGTAAGGTCTGCACTCCCGATGGCAAACAGAACACTCTCGGGAGCTGCCCCTATACAGTTCCCCATACCACTCAGAATGGCTCGTCTATACTCGCTCCCGTCCCCCTCAGCTACGTACTCGACCAAGAGGCCTATCCAGTTCTCCAGGTAATTCCCGATCCCCACGGCCGCAAGTACAGTCCCCATACCAAAGGCTCCCAAAGTACTCCTAGCTCCCTCATCTGAAACTTGCTTCACCTCGTTGGAGAGTGCCGCTACGACCTGAGGAAGGTTATCCACATCTCCCACTGCTGACACCAACTTGAATTGGGCAATCCGCAGCAATTGAGAACAGAACCTGTCCTGCGGAAATATCGGTCTGTCAGTCCTCGCAAAACGCAGAAAGAGTCCATCCGCCAGCTTCTCCAAAGTGGCTGCATCACCCTTTAGGACAGCACCGACCAGTGCTCGTACGCCTGTAGTCGACCTACCTGAAATCGCATGGATGAGGAGAATGTTCATATCCTCTACACTCCCCCGGCCTCTCCGCACCATTTCTTCTGCGATGGTCTTGTGGATCCTCTCTTTGGCTGCATCATCCAGCATCTCTGCCCCAAATCGGCTGGCAAGTGGCGACACCCGCAATCGGTCAGCACCCAGGCTCTCAATCCAAGCCCCGACAAGTTGGTCAATGCATTCACCTGGCTGACGCACCGGTGGGTTGATGGCCCCGATCCTGAGTGCTAGGGACCGATCGAATGACCCTACGGTGATGCTAACCCGGTATAGCAGAACCCGACTGCTCTCTGGAAGCAAGGATGCTACTCTTCTCCTAGCTTCATCCCGGGTAGCCTCGACGTCAGGTGAAGAGAGGCCTTGCCTAACAGCCTCTTCCATTGCCTCACCCGACCAACCCTCAGATGCCATCTCTCTTACAAATGCATGGGTGAGTTGGGGATGTCCTGCGCCTCCCGCGAAGTAGACCACCCGACCCCATGTGTCCTTGGGCCCACCATACAACCCAACAAGCGCCTTTGTCTCCTCTTCCGTAAAGTGAGGGCACTCGACTACGCAACCGTCGTCCAGGCCCATCAAGGTCAGGACGTTCGCAGCAGGTCTCCGGTAGGAGGTAATCAGGATCTCACATCGATGTCTCCGCCCGGCTTCAAACACTCGTGCGAGCGACAGCTCCAATTGAGGGTCACTGACGACAAGGTTATCAAGAATGAGTGATGGGGAGCACATCCCCCCTAGATGGGCAAAGACCATATCAATCCTTCTGCGCACTTCACTCCTACCAATGCCCTGAAAGTCCACCAGAGCGAACCTCTGTGGCGGCCCAGCTACCACCCTCGCCAAGACTGACTTACCTACACCGCTGCTACCCACAAGCACCGCGGCGCCGTACTCTTTCAGTGCCGCAGCAAGCTGCGATTCCATCACTGGACGGGGAACGACTGCACATAGAGCGGGCAGGGTGGACCCATGGACAAGCCAGTTGCTTTCTGATACGGAAGGTGCTGCATGTCCTTCAAGGTCAACGCCTACCAACAACGGTACTCCGACGGCCACTTTGGTGAGTGCTTCAAGGACCTCGTTCCGTACCGATGTCCTAGTCGTGGAGTCAATTGCTGAGTTCAGATCGGCAAGGGTGAGAAAGCGTGCATCGGCATTCGGGTTGGTGCACTTCTCCAACACCAGAAAGGATAGGTGAGCTACTAATCTCCGCGAGGCTTCAGCAGGTAGGCCAAATCGACTTCTGCCCACTACGATCAGCCGTGCCTCCAATTCCTCCCGAAGTGTTCCGATGTGGGGTTTGCCGCAGTCCCAATTGATCCTGGCCAATAGGTCTGTGCGGAGCTCCTCGTCATTTCGACCCCTACAATACTGCCTAACCTCTTCGGGAAACCGGCTACTCTCTAGGAAGTCCCGCAAGGGTTTCACACTCCTTCTAGCCGCTCCCGCCGCTGCCAACTTCCAGTACTTGAGCCCTGGTAACCCATCGAAGCGTCCCGCAATCCTCCTCTCCATGCCAATTTCCGCAGTCGTGAAATACCGAAGCTGTACGGAGTGATCGGCATTCTGCTCGACGAGCTGAATGAGTCTATGGATGGTGGCCTTGACGTCTCCATTGTTTAGGGTTAGACGGCCAGACTTCTTGTTGTCTCGCACCTGAACAGCTCGAAGTGCGCCCTCTGTTATCGTGGCATAGTCTTCCGCGACCTCGAGGTATAGGCGGTCCCTTTCCCCGAGGTCGACCCACGCTAGGGCGGATGCCAGTATCTGATACTCGTATCCACGTATGGCATCGATGGCTGCGCGCTGGGTGTCCCCCTTGGGTCCACCTTCCGCGCCAGTACCGGCCCTGAACAGTTCCGAGCTCATCTCTTCCTCAGACTGGCAAGCCCCTATAGGTGATTCTGTGTCACGGAAAGTTCCTCCGCCATGGCGGCTTGTCGCCTTCGGGATCGAGGCGGAGCACTCGATGCAGGTTACGTAGGCAGGGCGCGCCTCCAGGGCTTCCCACATGGAATTACGGTGGGCTGCCCCTGGAACGCTGTCAACCGCGTCCCCCGACGCTGGACTGGTGGCGGCCATGGAGCCCCCCACCTCGCGCCCGGAGCGGCGCATGCTGGCCCCCGAGGAGCTGTCCCGGGGTCCGGGCCCTGCGGGGGTCGTGGCCCCGCTGATCCCGGGGGCTCAACGCCTCGGAGGCCGAGGCGCGCGTGTCAAGGGCCCCCCAGATTCGCGCAAGTTAGGGGACACGTAGGGGGGGCTTGGCTGTGAACGACGGGTCATCGGCTTGGGCGAGCTGCTGCTCCATGTCACGCAGGCGGAAGCTGCGGCCGTCGATCTGCAGCACAAGGGCAGTAGTGCAGCAGCCGTCCAGGATGGCCGAGGCCAGGACCTCGTCGCCGGCCATTCGCGGATGCTCTTGTTGTAGGTGATCAGGGTGCTGCCCCGCTCGTATCGATGACCATCTTGCACCGCCTTGACGCCCAGACCGGCCGCCAGGTGGGACTTGCCCACGGCCGGGCCCCGACAGCAGCACCTCCTCCTTGCGGCGCACAAACTCGGAGGTGGCCAGCGGGTCTCTGGCCCTTGTCCACGCTGTCTGGAATCTATTCCATGGCCGCTCTCGACTTGGTGCACGTGACCCTGTCTATCACCAGCCTCGACCGGCGACTCACGGCGGCCATGGAGCCGCGCACCTCGCGGCCGGAGCGGCGCCTGCAGGCGTTGGAGGAGCTGTCCCGGGCCGGGGTGCCGGCGGGGGTCAACGTGGCACCCCTGATCCCGGGCCTCAACGACTCCGAGGCCCCCGCCATCCTTTAGGCGGCGGCGGCTCGGGGGGCGCGCTGGGCCAACTACATCCTGGTGCGCCTGCCGGGGGCCGTGCGGCCCCTGTTCCTGGACTGGCTCCAGCGCCACTACCCGGACCGCGCGGCCAAGGTCGTGCACCGGCTCGAGGCGGTGCGGGGGGGCCAACTCTCCGACGCCCGCTACGGCCACCGCATGCGCGGCGAGGGGGAGCTGGCGGAGCTGGTGAGCCGGTTCTTCCAGATCGCCAAGCGGAAGGCGGGGCTGGACGGCGGGGGGCACGAGCTGGCCGTGCACCACTTCCGCCGGCAGGGGGAGGATCAGCTGGAGCTGTTCGGGGAGGGGTGAGGGGAGGCCGCCCGGGCGGACTGTCCGGGGCCTCGACCCGGTCCTGCCGAGCGTCGCAGCTCACGCCGCCGGCCGGGGCACACGCGCTACCAACGGACTCGACCACCGGTCTCACGATGGCGCCGTCGTGCCTGCCCACCCGGGCTGCACGATCCGTGCTGTCCATCGCCGTACGAACACTTCCTGATGCGGCTCGGCCGACGGCCCACGCCCGGCTCAGAGTCACCCGATCGGGTGATACCGGACCCGCTGTCCGGTTCGTTTCTTGGTCAGAGGCGATAAAGGAGGTCACGTCCCGCCAAGGGCAGGACGCCTCCGGCTCCATCAGCCTGAGACTGAAACATGGACGAAGCCCGGGACCAAGGATCTGCTGGCAACGACAGCGTCCCCCCGCGCGTCTTCGGCGCGGCCCTGGGATCGGGCCTCCTCCT
The DNA here is from genome assembly GCA_026706075.1 of Gemmatimonadaceae bacterium. GTDB lineage: Bacteria > Latescibacterota > UBA2968 > UBA8231 > UBA8231 > UBA8231. Next base: position 170,130 of record JAPOZM010000040.1, on the reverse strand, counting down.
GGCCTCGCTGGTGGCCGTGGCCGCCCGGAACGAGACCGGCTTTCCACCTGGAGTCACGCCCCCGCCCTTCGCACGGCTCATCGGTCAACCGGCCCCCGCCTTCTCCCTGGGCGGCCTGCAGGGCGCGACGGTCTCCCCGGTCGATGCGCCGGCAGGGGGGGCGTGGGTCCTGTTCTTCGCCGAGGCCTCCTGCCAGGCCTGTGACGCCACCTACCCCGCCCTCGCTCAGGCCGCGGAGCGATACCCCGTCATCGTCGTCGGCACGGGCGACCCGTCGGTGCTCCGTGAGAAGCTGGCCCCGCACGGCCTTGTGCCGGTCGCCGGCCACGACAGCCGCTGGGAGGTGAACCAGGCCTACGGCGTTCCCTCGGTGCTGCTGATCGATCCGCAAGGCGTCGTACGCAATGGCGCGGTGGGCAGCCAGGCCTGGAGCAGGTGCTCGCCTTCCCGGACAGACAGGGCTGAGCATGGCGGCGCACAGACCCTCCCTCCTGGCCGGCAGTCTGCTGGCCCTCGCCCTGACCGGGGCTCTAACCGCCGTGGACGGTCCGCCCGGCTCCCTGCTGAACCGGCTGCCGCGCAGCCAGTGGCAGCAACTGCCCCGGGGCACCCCCGCCCCCGACTTCCAACTGGCCGGGATCGCAGGGCCGGGGCTGGAACTGTCCGACCTGAAGGGCCGGTCCTCGGCTCTCGTCTTCGTCACCACCACCTGCCAATACTGCAACGAATTGAAGGCCAACCTGCTCGACGCGGGGCTGCCCGACCTGGGTGGTCGCCTGGTCTTCATCCACGGTCCGGACGACGGTCCGTCAGCAGAGCCGCACGAGGACAGCGTCGACGCGCGGGTTCGCGACTTGTACCCCGTCCTTCAGGACGCCACGGGCGAGGCCTCGCTGGCGTACTACGCCGTCAGCGTACCCACGGCTTACCGGCTCGACGCGGAGGGCACGGTGGTGGCGGCGGCCCGGGGCGTCGGGCCGGTCCGGGAACTGGTCGAAGAGCTGGCCGAGGACGTGTCCTCGGACGAGAGGTGCCGATCGTGTCCATAGGCGACCCAATTCTCTGGGTGGAACTGGTGATGCTGTCGGCGTTGCTGACGGCCGGGATCTGTGCGGCCTGGACGGATCTCCGGTTCCAGCGGGTCCCCAACCGCTACACCCTGGGACTACTCGGCATCGGCGTGGCTGGCCAGGTGGCGATGGTGGGACTGAGTGTGGGCGGCTGGAACCAGGTTGCGGGCACCCTCCTGCTGGCACTGACCATCGCTCTGCTGCTGACGCTGGTGGGGGTCTGGTCGCCGGGCGACGCCAAGATGTACTGGGCGGCCGTGGCCTCCTTGCCGCCGAGCCTGTGTCCGGTAGGCCAATGGATCTCACTAGCAACCCCTCCGGCCGCGCTCATTGTCAACGCCCTGGCCGCCTACGTCGCGGTTCTGCTGGGGGCGGTGGCTTGGCGGCTTCATCGCCAGCGAGGACGGCGTCAGGAAGCAGTCGATCCTGCCCCTGGCCTGGGTTGGTGCCGTGATGATGGCGGCCGCCGTGGTGTTGAGCATGCCCGACAAGGCACAGGCCAGCACCTATTGCTGGGCGGCTTGGTGCCCCAACACCAGCCCAGCTATCAACTGCAACGATGCGTGTAAGGACAGCTGCAACCCGAAGAATTGGGGCACATGCCTCAACTATGGTTCATCGGGGATGAAGCGCTGCCGGTGTCAGGACCCGTCGTAGTTCACCTTCGTGCTGATGCCTTGCGCGTCTGACGTGCATCAGCATGATCTTGGGAGCGGGGGCATGGCCCTCGCTCCCTCTTTCTTGGAGACGAACATCATGCGTTTCGGCATTACCTGCCTGCTGGTCTTGCTCGCCACCCGTGTCTTCGCCCATGCCGGCGACGAGATCTACCCCTTCTACGAGTTGCTCGACAAGGACCTGGAGCGCATCGACCTGACCGATGGCAGCGTCGAGGACTGGTACGAGGTCCTCGGCGAGCCCGCGCTGACGGCCAGCGACTTCTACTGGCTGAACTATGACTACGATCCCTCGGAATTGGACTTCCGCATCTGGCTCGCCTGGCACCAAGCCAGCAACACCATCTGGATCGCCATGGAGCGCTTCGACGACCTCTACTTCAACCGCTACGACGGGAGCGGACTCAACCGGATGCACCTTTGGGACTCCAGCATCCGCTTCCTGGTCGACGGCGACCACACCGGCGGGATCTACGGCGATTGGACCGCGGCCGGGCGCCGGCGCGACTGCGAGGGATGCACGCCCGAGCAGGTTCTCCGCAACAACCGTCAGGCGCAGCGGTGGATGGCGATCGCCGAGGCGGCCAATGGCGAGATCCTGGACTACGACGGCCACAGCGAGTGGGTGATCCGGGAACCGTACGCCGCGGCGGGCAGCGGCGTCACCGGCCACAGCCCGGCGATCACGGTCGTCGAGTTCAAGGTGACGCCCTTCGACGATCTCATCTGGGACGACGAGGACGCCTCCGAGGTCTCGCAACTCCGCCCTGGCAAGATCATCGGGTTGGCCATGAGGACGAGCGACAACGACGCGACGGAGTACCAGGACGGATTCGGGCCCAGGATCCACCTCTCCCTCGGCCCCGAGGTGTCGGACCTGAGGGTCAACGCCGATCTCTTCGTCGACGGCCTGTTGGTCGGCGCTGGAGAGGACCCTTCCAGCTACGACGACGTTTCCGCCGTGGAGCCATCCTCCTGGGCGCGCATCAAGGCCGCCTTGGAATAGCCGTCGAGTGGTGCCGCCCTTCCCGAGGACCTCCGGCACGAGCACCATGCGTACCCGCCTCATCACCCTCCTGACCCTCGCCGCGCTCTTTGGAATCGCCCCCGCCGCCCACGCCCACGCCGGCGACGAGATCTACCCCTTCCTCGAGCTGCTCGAAGAGGACCTGGAGCGCATCGACCTGACCGACGGCAGCGTCGAGGACTGGGTCGATGTCCTCGGCGAGCCCTCCCTGACCGCCAGCGACTTCGTCTGGGGCAGTCCAGGAGCTCCGGCGGAATACGATCCATCTGAGGTGGACTTCCGCATCTGGCTCGCCTGGCACTGGGGAAGCGGCACCCTCTGGGCGGCCATGGAGCGCGTCGATGATATCTACGTCAACCGCTACGACGGGGACCCCTTCAACATGGTAGACTGGGATTCCTCCATCGTCCTCTTTGTCGACGGCGACCACTCCGGTGGACGATTCACCTACGTGCGGCCGTACTTCTGCGAAGGGTGCACGGCCGAGCAACTCCAAGAGGACAACCGTCAGGCACAGATGTGGATTGCGATCGGCGAGGCCCCCGACGGCGAGCATCTGCTGCATATCGGCGCCGGCCGCGAGTGGGTGGCCCGGGAGCCGTACGCCGGGGCGGGGGGTGGTGCCTTTGGCGACAACCCGGCGATCTCGGTCACCGAGCTCAGAGTGACGCCCTTCGACGACCTCGTCTACGACGACGAGGAGGCCTCCGTGGCTTCGGAACTCCACCCGGGCAAGGTCATCGGACTCGACATCTGGACGCGGGACAACGACGATCCTTCCCGTTCCACCGTTGAGTGGGGGATCTTCATGTCGCTGTCAGAAAGCGACATGCGGTCCCGGGCCCACGCCGACTTCTTCGTCGACGGCCTGCTGCTTGCTGCCGGCGAGGACCCATCGCTCTACGACGGTGACAAGGATTCCGCCGTGGAGCCGTCCTCCTGGGCCCGCATCAAGGCCGCCCTCCGGGTGCGTCCGTAAGCGCGGCACCGCCGGGTGTCACCCACGGCACACAACAGCGTCTGCTCCAGCACCCGGCGGCATCGCCGGCGGTGACCCGGGGGGAATCCGCAACTCCTTGCCCTCCAACCTGATGGAGGGCAAGCCGCAGGGCTGGCACGGGGTTTGTAGCCCGCCCCGCCCATGGGATGCGTCGCAGCCACCGCTACCGGGTCCGCTGCCGCCGGGCGGTCCCCGGCCTTCGATCGACCGCGGGCCCCGCGCTCGCCAGGGCCTCCCGAGCCGGCCGACAGGCGCCGGCCGGAGGGCGCGGGGGACTGTCTGGCTCGCCAGGGCCGCGCCCGTCCTCGCCCTTCGGCGCGAGGCATCATCGTTCTCAACAGCAACTTCGTCCCGGCTTCGGCGGCCGGTCCCTTCAAGTACGGAGCCGTGGGCTATGCCCTCAGGGTGGCGGAGGCCCTGCACCGCCGGGGGTTGTTGGCGGGATTCCTCCTCTACCGGCGCGACGAAGGGTTGGACCGGCCACGGCTGGACCCGGTGCCGCTGCTCGGGTATCCCGCCCTCCGGCTCGGCTTCCACTTCGGCATGGGCGCCGAGGTCCTGGGCCCCGCCCTGGAGGCCGCCCGCGGGCGCCTCGGCGGCGGGCGCCTCTACTACCAGACCAACGTGCTGCTGCCCTTTCACCCGCCCGGCCGGCCCCTCGTCGTCACCCACCATGCGCCGTTCGTCGATCACGTGGTCGAGGTCATGGGCCCGCGCCTGGCGGCCGAAGCCTTCGGCGCCGGGCGCGCCAAGCTGGAGCACCTGAGGGACAGCCAGCGCCTCGGACTGCAGCACCTGGCCCGCCGCCGCGGCGCCGCCGTCGAGATCTCGTCGATCCAGGCGGACTACCTGCGCGCCCACGGTGTGGAGCGCCGGTGCATCCACAGGATCCACCCTCCGCTGGAGTCCAGCGCCGCCAACGGCCTGTCGGGGGAGGGTGCGCGTCTGCGGAGCTTCATCGCGGCGAGCGGCCCCCGCCTGGTCCTGTGCACGGCCTGCTCGCGGCTGGACGCGTTCAAGAACATCGAGCTCTTCGTGAGGGCCGCCCTGGGGCTGGTCGAGTCGGGCCTCGATCTGCGCGCGCTGGTCATCGGGGGGCCTCCGGAGGATGCGCAGCGGCGGCGCCTGGAGGGGCTGGTGGACGCCGGCCTGGCCCACCGTTTCCGCTTTGCCCCCAGGGTTTCGCGCCACGACCTGGCCCACCTGCTCGACGATCTGGCCGGCCGCGGCCTCTTCGTCTGTCCCTCGCGCTACGAGACGTGCGGCCTCACGCCCCTGGAGGCGGCTGCCCGCGGGGTCTGCACGCTGGTGGCGGACACCCCCGACAGGGTCGAGGCGGCGATGCTGGTGCCGCCGCGGCACCGGTTCACGCCGACGGTAGAGGGTCTCGCGGCCGCCGTGCGCCGGCTCACCGGCGGCGGGCGGCTCCGGGTGGAGGACCGAGTCCTGGACGAAGGCGCACAGGCCGGCAGCCTCGACTTCGACGCGCGGTTCATCGCGGCCTGGCACCGTTCGATGGCCCCGCAGCTGCCCGGGTGCGCCGCCGCCAGCGACGGGCTGGCGCCTTCCCGTAACCCGGCCCATCCCGCCTGAGGGTCCGCCATGCCCGGGGTCCGTCCCGTCCCGCTCGACCTCTCCTCCCACTTCAACAACGCCGGAATCGCCCCCGACGGGCGGCCTCCGGAGGGCGGCCTCGACGGGATGGGCACGGCCTTCCGCTCCCAGAGCCTGCCGGCCCCCGGCGGGACCATCCTCAGCCAGGGAATCCCCTTCCTCTTTCCGGACCGCCGGGACTCGAAGGACAACATCTCCTGCGAGGCCCAGGTGATCCCCCTGCCGCCGTCAACCTGGACCACCCTCCACGTCCTGGGCATGTGCGATTGGCGCGCCTTCGAGGAACCCCTCCGGTTGAAGGCCTCCGACGGCACCTGGGCGGAGACACGCCTGGGCCTCAGCGACGCGACGCGCTACGGGGGGCTTCAGTACGGAGAGAGCGCGGCCCTCTCCTGTCCGCTCCTGACCCCCGACACGTCGATCCCTCTCTCTTCACTCATCGGTTCCTCCCCGCCCGAAGCCGGATGCGAGACGGAGGAGACGCGCATCGAGGCCGGGATCTGGCACCAGGTGATCGGCCTGCCCGCTCCCCGGCCGCTCTCGGCCCTGCTGCTGCCGGACAACCCGTCCATGCACCTCTTCGCCCTCACCCTGGCCGCGGCGGACCCGGTCTCCCCGTGAGCAAGCGGATCACCGGAATCCCCTTCTGTACCAACCGGCACTACAACTGCCTCTACGTGGTGCTCGACAGCCTGCTGCGCTTCCACGGCCACGAGCCCACCGTGCCCTGCTTCTCCAACTGGGACTTCGTCTACCTCCGGGATCGGCGGCGCTTCGCCATCGACGGCCGCGCCATCCCCCTTCCGACGATGCTCGGCGCCTTCGGGATCGGCCTCTCCCACCGTGCCGAGGCGGACCCCGAAGCCGCGTGGAAGGCCGTGAGATCGTTGCTCGACACCGGTACCCCGGTCGCCGTCAGCGTCGACGTCCACGCCCTCGCCCGGGCCGGCCTCTATCCCCGCCTGCGTCACGCCGACCACCAGTACATCGCCGCCGGGTACGACGACCGGGCGGGCACCGTCCACCTCATCGATCCGTCGCCCTGGCAGCCCTCCGCACGGGACATTCCCCTCGGCCTGTTCCTCGCCTCCTGGGACATGAGCGCGTTCTCCGGGGTGCGCGACCGCTACAACTGGACCTGGCTGCGGGCGCCGGCGCAGCCTCCCGCCCTGGGCCGCGCCACCACCCAGGCCCTGCTGCGCCGCAACCTGCGGAGCATGTCGGCCACCCGTGGACAGGCGGGCCCGGTGATGGGCCTGGAGGGGATCCGGCAGCTTGCGGTCGATGCCGGGGCCTGGGCGGGGCGTGAGGACGCCGACCTGCAGAGCCACCTGCGGCATTGCGCCCGGCTGCTGCTGGAGATCGCCGTGCTCCGCGAAGGGCACGGCCGGTTCCTGGGTCACCTGGGCCGGCTCTTCGACCAGCCCGGCCTGGCAGCTCTCGGCGCCGAGCTCGGGACGATCTCCCAGGGCTGGTTCGTCGCGAAGAGCCTGTGCCTCAAGGGTGCTCTCAAGGAGCCGGCCAGCCTCCTGCCCCGCATTCAGTCCCGGCTCCAGGACATCGGGGCCCGCGAAGGCAAGGCCCTGGCGGGACTGGCGGAGGCCGTGGAATGGTAGAGAGGGAGAGCCGTCCGACGGGGCCTTGGTCCGCGGTGTCACCCCCACCCCCCACCGGTGGCACCGGTCACTCACACCCCGCCGGGCGCCGAGCCACCCGCCAGGGCCGCAAGTCGTTGCCGCCCAGCGCCCGCCCGCGGCGTGTCGGTCCTGGCACGGCGTTTGTAAGGGAGAACGCCCCGGGCATTCGCCCACCCACTCTCGCCGCGGAGCCGCGCAGATGAACATCGGCCTGATCGGTCAGGAGATCCCGCCCCCCGCCGGGGGCCTGGAGCGCAGGGTTCAGGACTGCGCCGACGGCCTGGCCCGGCGCGGCTGCAGGGTCCGCGTCCTGTCCATCGTCGGGGAGGGGTCGGGCCTGCCGGGGGACGAGGTCCTCTACCAACCCGGCCGTTCCCCCATCCAGGTCCACCGGACCTCGGTGCCGGGAGCGGACGGCCCCGGGCCGGGGCTCACCGCCGGCGCCTGCCGGGGGCTCGCCCCGCACTGGTGCACGCTGCTGGCCGACGCCGACGTGGTATGCAGCTTCGGAGCCACTCCGGCCCTGGCCGGCGCCGAGATCCGCCGGCGCCTCGAACTCCCCTTCATCGCCGTCCTCCCCGATCCGCCCCGGCCGTCCGACGCCCGCTTCCGGGAGGTGCTGGGCTGCGGCGCCGATCTCCTGGTCGGCCTCTCGCGCTCCCACCTGTGCGTACTGGCCGGCGGGGGCCTGGGCCGCCGCGAGAGTGTCCGCCGCGCTTTCCCGCTGCGGGCGCAGACCGACCGCTCCCTGCAGCTGTTCTCCTCCATCACCGCCGCCCGCGCCGCCGCATGAGCGTGCCGGAAAGGAGGCCCGAAGTGCAGCCGCAGTCCCTGGAATCGATCCACCTTCCCGACGACGGCACGGCCCTGATCACGCCGGCCCTGGACAGCCTGCTCCAGCCGGCCAGGAGAGAGGCGGTGGACGAGTTCCCGTCGATCCGGCCGCGGCTCGAGGCCGCCCACCGGGAGCTCGCCGGCGGCGATGCCCGGGAGGCGGCGGCTTCCTTGCAGGCGGTGCAGGCCCAGTGGCCGCATCCGTTGCCTGCCATGGCCGCAGGCGTCGCCCTCGCCCTGGCGTCGGACTGGCGCGGCGCCCTGACCCGGCTCTCCGGGAGCGCCGACCGCCTCGAGGAGCGGGGCCTGCGCGACGCGGCCCTCGGCTGCCGGCTGAACCTGGGCTACGTCCACTACGTCCTGGGCGACCCGGCCAGCGCCGAGACCACCCTCGACCGGGCGGTAGAGGCCGCTCGGCATGGCGGGAGGACCCGGCTGCTGGCCGCGGGCCTCCACGAGAAGGCGGTCCTGCGGCTGCGTCACGGCCGCTACGGGGACGCCCGCCGGGAGTGCGAGAGAGCGATGGCGGAATGCCCCGGGGAGGGGGCGGCGCTGGCCCAGGTCATGTCCACCCAGGGGATCGCCTCCCAGGCTCTCGGTGAGCTTCCCCGGGCCGAGGAGGAGTTCAGGACTTCCCTGTCGCTGGCCTCGGGGGCTTCACCCTTCGCCGAGCTGAGGGCCTCGGTCAACCTGGCCCTGCTGTGCCAGCTCACGGCACGCGGCACCGAGGCCCTGGAGCTGCTGGCCCGGGCCACGGCCATCGCCGAGCGCCAGGGGGACGCACGGTTCCTCGCCAAGCTGCGGTTCCTGCGGGCCCTGATGGACTTCGGCGAGACCGGGGAGGAGGCCCTGCCGGCCGCCCTCGCCGAGGTCGAGCAGATGCGCAGCCTCCACTACCGCAAGGGAGAGCTGGACGCCATCCCCATGCTGGTCCCGTGTCTGCTGGAGTGCGGCAAGACCCTCGAAGCGGAGACCCTGGCCGCCTCGGCGGTGAGCGCGGCGGAAGAGAGCGGATACCTGGCCGGGCTCCTGGAGGCGATGTGCGCCGCCGCCCTGGTCCACCTCGCCGGCGCCGACGCCGGGCGGGCGAGGGAGGCGGCCTGCAGCGTCCTGGACAAGAGCGAGGCCGCCGGGCAGCCCGTGATCGCCGTCAAGGCCCGGCGGGTCCTGGCGGACGTGTCGCTGCAGGAGGGCGAGCCGGAGAGGGCCCTGGAGCACCTCCGGCGGGCGGAGCGAGAGGCCGCGGAGCTGGGGGCCCAGGTCCTGCAGTGTCACCTCATGGAGGGAATCGCCGGCCTGCTCGAGATCTGCGGAAGGATCGACGAGGCCGAAGCGGAGAGAGCCGCCGCCCAGGCGCGGGCCCTCTCCATCGGAGTCGGGAGGCCTATCGGAGTTGAAAGCGAATGAACTGGGGGCATCTACGTGGGCGCTACACACACACAATCGGAAGGAGATCCATCATGCACAAACTCGTCAAGCCGCAGAAGCAGTCCTACACGGGCGAAGACGCCCAGATCCTGGCCTATTCCCGTCTCAGCGAGATGGCCTTTGCCGCCGCCGCCTGCGCCGGCGCCATAGGCGCTGTAGGCTTGTTGGGCTTCGTCGCGCCGCCTCTCCTGGGCGCGATGGGCGTGTCGTGTTTCATCCACTCCGTCGTCTGGGGGGCGGGCGTCATCGGTTGGATCTGATCATTCACCCCTGCAATGGCCCCACCCAATCGCGGCGTCGATAGGGCTCCGCGGTATTCTCTGAGCCATCAGACCCCGTAGCGCCCCGTGGATGCCCCATGATCGAATCTTCTCGTCCCTGCCATGATCGCCATCCAGGCCGCCGCTCCTGTTGGATCCGGGGCCCGTAGCGACCGGGGGACGCACAAAGAGTGAACTGGGGGCATCTACGTGGGCGCTGCACTCACCGGAAGGAGATTCAACATGAACAACCTCATCAAGCCCCGAAAGCAGTCCTACACGGGCGAGAGAGCCCAAGTCGTGGCCTATTCCGATACCAGCGAGATGGACTGGCTCACGAATTGCCGCCTCGGCGGCCTTACCCCGGCAGGTCCTGGCCTGGTGCCCCTGCCGCTCCCGTGGTGGTGTGCCGTCCGCTACTATTCCCGGCTGGTGAGCAGTCTGTTCTGATCCCTTCACCCCGGGATTAACGCTGAATCCACCGAACCACCTGACCCCGCGGCGCCCCGTAGATGCCCCCATGGTCGAATCCTCCGTCCAGCCAAGAGTCGGGGGCTGCTACTGATGAACGGAACGAGCAACGAATGAACTGGGGGCATCTACGTGGGCGCATCATTCACCAGAAGGAGATCGATCATGAACAAACTCATCAAGCCGAAGGAGCGGTCCTACACCGGCGAGGACTCACAGGTCGTTGCCTACTCCCTGGCCTGCGAGATTGCGCATGCGGCCATGGTCTGCACGGTTGTCGCCGGGGTCGGGACCTTGTTGACCTGGCTGCCCCCCCTGGCCGCGGCCACCGTAGCGTGTTTCATCACCTACACCTTCACCTCGGCGGCGTGCATCTGACCCTCTCCCGAGAAATGCACCACGTCTTGTGTGAGCGTCGACACGCGTAACACTCACCAACCAACCAAACCCCTCAGCGCCCCGTAGATGCCCCCATGATCGAATCCTCTCGTCCCTGCCAAGATCACCATCCATGCCACCGGTCCTGTCGAGTCGGGGGTGTACTGATGAACGGAACGAGCAACGAGTGAACAGGGGGCATCTACGTGGGCGCTGCACTCACCGGAAGGAGATCCATCATGAACAAACTCATCAAGCCGCAGAAGCAGTCCTACACCGGCGAGGACTCACAGGTCCTTGCCTACTCCCTGGCCTGCGAGATCTCACGGGCCGTCCCGTACTGCGTGGCCATCGCAGTTCTTGGTCTGCTATTTGGCGGGCCGGCTGGGCTGGGGGCGGTCGGCGTGACTTGCACCATCGTCTACGTCGTCTCCACGGCGAAGTGCCACGGCTACATCTGACCTTCGCCCCGGGTATTCACCGTCTTGGGTGAGTGTCGACAAGACGCGTACCCTCACCAATCCAACCAAACCTCGTAGCGCCCCGTAGATGCCCCCATGAGCTCAACCCTGATCTCCAGAACGGTCCGAATCGTCACGTCCCTGCCGAAGATCCGGGGCGCCCTTGCCTACGCGCTCCGGGTCGAGTCCCGCATCCTGCGCCACGAGGCCCGGTCGAAGCCGGGAGACTTCTGGCCGGCCCTCCTCATCCACGCGGCGGCCGGCGGGCTCTTCCTGCTGAGTCTCTGGTTCTCGCTCCACACCTCCATGGGGTCTCTCGACCTGGACCCCGGGCCGGCCGTGGCCCTGGCCTCCGTGTATCTCGGGATCTACGCCTTCCTGTGGTTCTGCCTCGCCCTCGCCTTCGCCGCCGAGATCGTATCGATCTCCTGGTTGGGGAAGCTCGCCCAGCTTCGATGGACCCCGGGGCAGGCCTATGCGGCAGGCCTGGTGATGGCCGCGCTCAAGCCCCTGCCCCTGTTCTTCTCCCTGAGCTTCCTGACGATCGGGCTCACGCTCTTCCCCCCGGCCGGTGCCGCGGCCACCCTGTTCTCGTGCCTGGCCACGGGTGTGACCGGTCTCGGCATGGTCGCCTGGATCCAGGGGACGCGCTGCGCCATCGAGCTGGCGTCCTGGAGAGGCGCACTGCGGACGCTGGCTCGCATCCTCGCCGGCGGGTCGTTCCTGGCCCTCACCCTCCTCCTCGCCTGGTCCCACGTCGGCGGCGACGGGCTCGAGCGGACCCGCGGGGTCTCGGGTTCCTGGTTCGAGATGACCCCCACCAGCTTGCTGGCAAGGGCGTACCAGCTGGCAGGGGAGGGACGCCTCGCGGAGCTGCCGGGGCCCCTGGCCCTGCTCGGCGTTTTCACGGCGGCCGGCTTCCTCTTCGGCTGGCGCCTGACCCGCCGGCGGGTCTTCCTCGCGGGCGGGTCCCGCGTGGCCCCGGCCGGCCCGCGGGACCGGATCCCGGGTCTCGCCGCATGGCTCGGGCGGGTCCTGCCGCCGCCCTGGCCGAACCTGGTGGCCCGCGAGGTGCTGGCCGCGCTCCGCTGGAAGCAGCTCTGGATGCAGGCGTCGATGCCGGCGATGTTCTCATGGATCACAGCCATCCTTCCCGCCCTCGCCCTCGCTGCCGGCGAAGGACGCGCCAGCCTTCCCTACCCCTGGCCGATGCATGGCGCGGCGGTCGTCTGGCTCGCCTGCTTCCAGGGCGGGTTCACGACCAACGTGTTTTCCAAAGATGGCAGGGGCGCCTGCGAGCACCTGCTCCTGCCCATCGGCGAGCGGCAGATCCTGGCCAGCAAGAACATCGCCTTCGCGATCATCCAGCTCGCGGTGACCGCCTTCTGCGCCCCTGCCCTCCTCTTCGTGTTCTGGTTCCACGATCTCGTCGGACCCGGGCTCCAGGCCCTGGTGGCCGTGGTCCTGGCTCCCCTGGCCTTCACGATCAGCGGCAACTACCTCTCGATCCTCAACCCCGCCAGGCAGCCCGGATCGAGAAAGGACCCGAGGCTGCACGCCCCGGGCAGGAGCCGTCTCCTCCATGCCCTCCTGTCGACGCTCCTCTGCGCACTGGCTGTCCTGTTCTTCTGGATCGATTCCGGGCCACTGCGCTACGCGGCGGCGGCCTTCGGGGTCCTGGCCGCGGCGGGACTGCCGGCGGGGTACGTCCTCGCCCTGCGCCACCAGACCCGGCTGCTCCGGCAGCGCCGCCTCACAGTGGCCGAAGTGTTCTGCAAATAGGAGGCTGAGACCGACATGGAACCGACCGTGGAGCTGCAAGACCTGACCAAGCGCTACCGGTCCACCGTGGCCGTCCGTTCCCTCTCGCTACAGGTGGAGCCGGGAGCGATCCTCGGCCTCGTGGGGCCGAACGGCGCCGGCAAGACGACGCTGCTGAACATGATGGCCGGGCTCCTCGAGCCGAGCGAGGGCTCGGTGCGCCTCTTCGGACGCACCTACGCCGAGGCCGGCAACGACATCCGGGCCCTGACCGGCGTCATGCGGGACGACCCGGGGCTCTACGAGAGCCTCTCCGGGTCCGAGCACCTGAGCTTCACCGGCCTGGCATACGGCCTCGACCCCGCCGAGGTCGCGGAGCGGTCCCGGGAGGCGCTGGCGTTCATGGACCTCGAGGGGGCCGCCGGCGAGACCGTCTCCACCTACTCGGCGGGCATGAGGAAGAAGCTGGCGCTGGCCTGCATCCTCCTGCACCAGCCCCGCCTGGTCCTGCTCGACGAGCCCTTCGCCACCCTCGACCCGGAGGCCGCCCTCCAGGTGGAGGAGCTGCTCCGCCGGCTGTCCTCCGGCGGCGCCACCGTGGTCCTCAGCTCCCACGTCCTCGACCGCGTCGACCGGCTCTGCTCCGAGCTGGCCTTCATCAACAAGGGAGAGCTGATCCTGCGGGGCCCGCCCGAGGAGCTGCGCGCCCGGGGGGCCGAGGGCAAGGAGGCCGGGACTCTCGAGGAGCTGTACATGGATCTGGTCGCCCCGGAAGGGGAGCGGCGGGGGCTCTCGTGGCTGTGAGGCTTCCGGCCTGGCTCTCGCGGTGGATGGCGCCGGCGGGTCCCTCCCTCCTCCCCTTTCTCTGGACCTTCCTCCGGCCCTACCGGCTGCGCGCCGCCGAGGCCTTCGCCGCCATGCTCCTGGCGGCGGCCCTCACCGTGCCCCTGCCGCTGGTGACGATCTACCTCGTGGACGAGGTCTTCGCGTCGGGCTCTCGGAGCACGCTCCACACCGTCTGCGCCGGGGTGCTCGCCGTCTCCGTCCTGGCCACCTTCCTGAGCCTGCTGCAGAGATACCTGCTCACCGTCTTCGGCCGGCGCGTGTTCTTCGACATGGAGATCACCCTCACCCGGAGGCTGCTGGCACAGTCCGCGGCGTATTTCCGCAAGGCCGGCACCGGCTATCTGGCCACCCGCGCCAGCGACGACGTGCGGCAGCTGGGGGCCCTGATGGCCGGGACCTGGATCGAGGCCATGAACTCCGCCTTCGTGCTCGCGGCCGGGGCCGTGGTGATGGTGGCCCTGAGCCCCGGGCTGGCGGCGATCCTGCTGGCCCTCGTGCCGGTCCTCGCCGCGGCCAGCGTCCTCCTGGGCCGCAGGGTCCACGACCTCAACGCCGCCGCCCAGGAGCGCCGGGGGCAGACCCAGGCGGTGCGCATCGAATCCCTGGAGAACATCACCGTCGTCAAGGCCTTCGGCGCCGAGCGCCGGCAGCTCCGCCTCATCGCCGGCAGGCTGCGCCGCGAGCTCGACGCCGGCCTGGCCCGCGATGTCCGGGCGATCTGGCTCTCCGGCGTCCAGAACCTCGTGCACGCCGCCGGCTTCCTCGTGCTGCTGTGGGTGGGCGGGCTCCAGGTGATGAACGGCCAGCTGTCGCTCGGACAGCTGCTGGCGCTCAACTCCGTCCTCGCCCTCGTGCTCACGCCGACGATGCAGCTGTCCAGCGTCTACATGAGCGTCAAGATGGCCATGGGGATCCTGCAGCGGGTGCGCGACTTCGCCGGGGCGCCCGTCCACAGGGAGAGCGCCGCCAGGCCGGCCTTCGACATCGGTCCGGGGCAGGTGCGGTTCGAGGGGGTCTCCTTCGGGCTGCCGGGAGGGGCCATGGTCCTGCACGATGTCACGGCCACCTTCCCGGCCGGGCGGATCACGGCGGTGGTGGGGGGCACCGGAATGGGCAAGAGCACCCTCGTGCGGCTCCTGCTCCAGCTGGAGAGCCCGACGCGGGGAACGATCCGCATCGACGGCCGGGACTCGCGCGACTACGACCCCCGGAGCGTCCGCGCTCATATCGGCTACGTCGAGCAGGAGGTGCACCTGTTCTCGGCGACGGTCCGCCAGAACATCCTCTACGGCAACCCCCGGGCCACGGCAGAGGACCTGGCCTGGGCGACCGGGATCTCCGACTGCGACGAGTTCCTCTCGCGGTTCCCCGAAGGGCTGGACACCCGCATCGGCGCGGACGGCGTCGAGCTGTCGCGGGGCCAGAAGCAGCGCCTCTGCCTGGCCCGGGCCATGGTCCGCAAGCCGAGGATCCTGGTCCTCGACGAGACCACCGCCTCCCTGGACCCCGAGACCGAGCAGACCGTGATCCGCGCCTTGAGGCAGGCGGGCGAGGGACGGACGACCGTCTACGTGAGCCATCGCCTGGCCTCGCTGGACTTCGCCGACCGGGTCGTGGTCATGAGCGGCGGGCGGGTGACGAGGGAGGGCCCTCTGCAGGAGGGGGCCTCGCTGGACCAGGCGGTGGCCGCCTGACCCGGGCGATGCGGATTCCCTCGCGCATTGAGTGGACCGGGGGGGCCGTCCTGATCGGCGCGGCCTCGTGCTCCCTGCTGCTGCTGGTGGGGCTGGTCCTCGTCGACGTCGACCGTGGGGTCCGGGTCTCGGGGGAGGTGACGAGGGGGGACGGCGTCTGGCGGCTCGAAGGCCCCGTGTCGAGGCGGAGTCTCGGGCTCCTGGGCGACGCCCGCTACGTCCTCGCCGCCCGGGGGGACCGCCGCGTCCTGCTGGGAGAAGTGCGGGCCGTCGAGGCCCGGTTCCGCCGAAGCGCGGAGGCAGTCCTCGCCGCCGTGGAGTTCGAGCCGGCTGCGGGCGGCGACGGCCTCCCTCACTCCCTGGAGGAGGGCGACGCCAGCCTCTTCCTGGCCACACGGCCTCCAGGGCCCTTGCTGCTCGCGCTTCTGGAGAAGGTGAGCCCCGCCAGGTAAGCGCCCGGAGACTGCGGGCGGACGGACGTTCCCGGAGAGTCCGGGAACGACCAGCGGGGAGACTTGCGTCCGGATGGACCTGTCAAGACCAGAGAGGTGATGTCATGAAGAGAGCAGAGAGGTGCATGGAGGAGGAAGGGGGAGCGCGACTGCTGGATCGCGTGCGCCTCGTGGCGGCGTCGCCGCGGCAGGCTTTCGCCTCGATCCTGGAGGGACGCCCGTGGGTGGACGTATTCGTGGTGCTGAGCCTGGGGAGCGCCCTCGCCTCGTGCCTCTCCCTCCACCTGGCGGGAGACCGGCTGGAGCTCCTGCCCGCCGGCCTGCTCACCGAGTCCCAGGAGAGTGTCGTCGCCTTCCTGAGATTCGCGGCGATCGTCCTTCTTGCCTTCCCGGCCACCCTGGTCGGCCTCCTGGCGCCGGCCTTCTTCCTGTGGCTGCTGGTGCAGCTCTTCGAGGAGTGGAGCGACTTCCGGGCGATCCTGGCCGTCGTCGCCCACGCCAGTCTGGTGTTGCTGCTCTCCCAGGCGGCGGACACCCTGCTCCTCGCCGGCAGACTGCGGGGGGAAGAGGCTGTGAGTCTCTCGGAGATGGGCGCCCAGTTCGATCTGGGTCTGCTCTTCGACCTCGGCGGGGCCCCCATTCTCGCCGTCCTCCTGTCCTACACCAGCCCCTTCAAGATCTGGTTCTACGGCCTCCTCGTCCTGGGCCTCGGCCGCGCCTGCCGCCTGACCTGGCCGCGCAGCGCCGGCGTCGTGTCCCTGCTCCTGGTCGCCAGCGTGGCGCTGAGAGTGAGCTTCACCTTCCTGACGGACACGGCCTCCGAGTCCCTCGCCGCCGACGCCGACTGCCCCGCCTGCGAACTGCTGCCACGCTGATGGCCAGGCTCTCCTTTGCCGACCTGACGGGACGCGGAGTCCGCGTCGCCATCATCGACAGCGGCCTCGACCCTTCCCGCCTCGACTTCGCGAGGAACGTCGTCGGAGGCGTCTCGATACAGGCCGGAGACGACGGCACCCTCCGGCGAAGCGCCGACTACGGCGACGAGGCCGGCCACGGCACCGCCTGCGCCGGGATCCTCCTCGGCCTGGCTCCCGCGGTGGAGCTGTCGATCGTCCGGATCTTCGACGCCTTCCTCTCCGCCCGCGCCTCGGTCCTGGAGGCCGCCCTGGAGTACGCCGGCGAACAGGGCGCCCACATCGTCAACACGAGCCTGGGGGTCACCGACCCCGCGGTCGCCGGCCGCCTGCGGGACGTCTGCCGCAGCCTCTCGGGCGCCGGCATCTGCATCGTCTCCGCCCAACCCCGCGACAGCGAGCGCAGCTTCCCCGCGGAGTTCGAGGAGGTGATCGGCGTCGAGGACGGGGAGGTCCGCGGCAGGTACGGGTACCACTACCGCGCCGGCCGGCCCATCGAGTGCGTCGCCAAGGGGGGGCCGCGCCGGGTCGCCTGGCTCAACGGAGAGGAGGCGCTGAAGAGCGGA
This sequence comes from Gemmatimonadaceae bacterium, assembly GCA_026706075.1. Taxonomy (GTDB): domain Bacteria; phylum Latescibacterota; class UBA2968; order UBA8231; family UBA8231; genus UBA8231. The sequence goes on along the minus strand of JAPOZM010000040.1, from coordinate 153,040 downwards.
GCGAGCTACGCCGCGCCTCACATCAGCGGCATCGTGGCGCTCCTGAAGGAGCGTCATCCCGCGGCCGGCCCCGAGGAGATGCGGACCCTGCTCGAGAGCCACGCCACCCGGCCCCGCCGCGAGACCCCCCGGAAGCGCGGGAAGAAGGCCCGGGGCGCCGGGGGCCGAGGGCCGCGGCGCCCCGGCGATCTACAGCCGGCCTCGGCGTGGATGCGCCGCGTCGTCCTGTATCCCTTCAGCAAGGAGCTGCACGGCCTCGTCCGCTTTCGGGACCTCACGGGCCTGGAGGTGGTGGGCGTGGCCGATCCGGCGGGCCGGCGCCTGGTGGGCAAGGACGCGGGAGAAGCGATCGGCGCCGAACCCGCGGGCGTGAAGATCGGGCCCGCCCTCGCCGGCGAGCTGGCCGCCGGCGACACGGTGATCCTGGGGTACCTCGACGAGCTGGGGCGGATCGCCAAGCGCGACCTGCTGAGAGAGGCGATCGAGGCCGCCCTCGCCGGCAACCGCAACGTCTACAGCCTCAACGCGGTGCCCGAGCTGAGGTATGGAGACCTCTACGCCGAGAGCCGCCGCAGGGGGCTCCGGGTGGCCTATCCCTCGGTCTCCATCGCCGAGGTGGAGAGGACGATCCGGGACAAGTCGGGGCTTGGCAAGATCGCCGTGCCCGTCGTCGGCTTCTTCGGGACCAGCTCCCAGCAGGGCAAGTTCACCGCCCAGCTGGCCCTGCGCCGGCATCTGCTGAAGCAGGGCTACCGGGTGGGCCAGCTCGGCACCGAGCACCAGTCCGGGCTCTTCGGTTTCGACTACACCTTCCCCATGGGCTACGCCTCGCCCCTCGAGCTGCCCCTCCAGCGTTTCGAGCCCTTCCTCGACGCCAAGCTCCGGGAGATCCACCACGAGCAGAAGCCCGATGTGCTCATCGTCGGGTCCCAGTCGGGCACCATTCCCTTCGCCATCGACGAGCCTCGCACCCATCACTTCGTGAGTCTGGCCTTCCTGCTGGGCGCCAAACCGGATGTCTGCGTGCTGGCGGTCAACTGCATGGACCCGGAGGAGTACGTGAGAGACACCATCGACGCCATCCGGATCGTCGGCAAAGCCCGCACCATCTGTCTCCTGCTGAGCGACAAGCAGAGGCGCGTGGAGAAGGCCCATGGCCGCACCTGGGTGAGCTCCAGGGTGCTGGAAGCCGAGGAGCTGCGGCAGACCCTGAAGGAGCTGGAGGACCGGTTCGGCCTGCCCGCGGTCTGCCCGGCCGACCCCGCGGGGCAGCGCCGCCTCGCCGAGACCGTGGAGACGGCGCTCTCGGAGGCCGCCTGAAGATGACCGGAGCCATGGGAGCGATGAGGAGGATGATGCTCGTGGCCCTCGCGGCGGGCCTGGCCGTGCCGGGATGCCGGAGCGGCCAGGGCCGCGCCGCCGTGCCGAGGTACCCGGTCGTGCCGGCCGTGCGCGGGGAGCTGATCGACCGGCTCGCGGCCGATGGCCGCCTCGAGTTCGCCGAGATCGTGGAGGTCGGCTCCACCCTCTCGGGCACCGTGACCTGGATCGCCGCGGAGGACGCGGTCGTGGCCGAAGGCGACCCCATCGCCTCGGTGCGGGGGCGGCAGGGGCGAAGCGGCGACGTCCCGGCCCCCCGGGGCGGTGCCGTGGTGAGACGGCACGTGGACGCGGGAGAGAGCGTCCTCGCCGGTTTCGAGGGTGGGCCCGCGCTGGTGTCGATCGCCTCGGCGGGACGATTCGTCGCCCGCTGCGACGTGGCCGAGATCGACGTCCAGTCCTGGAGCGAGGACCGGCCGGCGATGGTCATGGTGCAGGCCTTCCCGGGAGACCGGCTCGAAGGACGGGTGAGGCGCATCTCGAGGATGGGCCTCCGGAGCCCGGGCACCCACATGGTCAGCTTCGAAGCGGTGGTCGACCTCCAGGAGACCCCGGACCGGCTGCGCCACGGCATGTCCTGTGTCGTGGAGGTGCCGACCTACGTGGAGAAGGACGTGGTCTCCCTGCCGCTGCAGGCCGTCGTCATGGAAGGACTCGACGCCGCCTCCTGGAGGGACCGCGGTCCGGTGGCCGCCCGGGCCTGGGTGTGCTCGGCGGAGGACTTGGCCGGCGCAGACGCGGCGCCGGATTGCCCGCGGGACCGTCTGCGGCCGGTGGGGCTGCGGATCTCGCGAGGCACGGAGAGCCGCGTCGTCGTCCGGTCCGGCCTCCGGGCGGGAGATCTGGTCGCGGCGGATGCGAGCGCCGTCAAGGAGGAGGCGGAGTGAACCCGCCTCTACTGCGGCGACGCTGCCGGGTGGCCAGGGGCGCCGTGGTGCAGGGTCTGCGGTATCAGCTCGGGTGCCACCTGCCGCGCACGGCCCTCGCCTGCTTCGGCATCACCGTGGGCGCGGCGGGGCTCGTGGCGGTGCTCTCCGTGGGCGGCGGTCTCCGGCGCCTGGTGGTCTCCGACGCTCAGCAGTCGGGGGGCAACCTGAGCGTGATCGTCGCGCCTCCGCCCGGCACGGGGAGACGCGCTCCCCTGACTTTGTCGGACATCGACCGGATCGGACGGATTCCCGGCGTGGAAGCGGTGGTCCCCGAGACCAGCGCCCGGGGACGGATAGCAGCCGGAGGGCGGCAGGTCCCGGTCCATGTGCGGGGGGTCACCGCGGAGTTCCTGGCCCGCGGCGACTGGCGGCTGGACGCGGGCCGGGGGATCGCTCCCGAGGATATGTACTCGTCCCGGCGAGTCTGTGTCCTCGGCCACTCCGTCGCGTCGCGGCTGTTCCCCGGCGACCAGGGGACGGAAGGCGCCGTATCCATCGATGGCCTGCGGTTTGCCGTTGTCGGGAAGCTGGAGGAACTCGTCTCGCGGGACCCCCTCGCCAACGAGGTGGTGCTCGTCCCCATCACGACCTCCCTCGAGGCGCTCCGCGTCCGGGAAATCGGCAGGGCCACCGTTCGGGCCGCCCATGTGGAGGAGGTCCCCGCCGTCGTCGCACGAATCAGGGCGTGGCTGGCGGGGGCCCACCGCGGCGGCGACTTCCGCGTCCGTTCGGCCGCCGCCGACGCCCGGGGAGCCGTCCGCGCCCTCCGGGCCGTCGAGATGTCGCTGGGTGGGTTGGCGGCGATCTGCCTCGGCCTCGGGGGGCTGGGCATCCTCGGCGCCATGCTGGCCTCCCTCGATGAGCGCGTCTACGAGATGGGCCTGCGCGCGGCGGTCGGGGCTCCCGGCCACGCCCTGATGCTGCAGCTCCTGGCCGAGTCCCTCGCCATGAACCTCGCGGGCTTCCTCCCGGGGATCGCCCTGGGCGCCGGCGTCTCGTCCTGCGTGGAGTGGACCGTCTCCCTGTTCCTGCCCGAGGTCGACTTCCGCGCAGGCGTGACGGGCGATGTCCTGCTCGCCGCCGGGCTGGCCTCGGGCGGGGTGGGCCTGCTGTCGGGGGTCGTCCCGGCCCTGCGGGCGGCGCGGATGAGCCCGGTGGCGGCCCTGAAGGAGGCCTGAGGGGATGCGGAGTCTGCAGGCGGCGCCCATGGCCCTGGAGGCGATCCGGCGGTTCCGCCTGAGGGCCGTCGTCGCGGTCGTCTCGGTAGCCACCGGAGTCGCCGCCATGGTGGCGATCCAGTCCGTCGGCGCCGCGGTGCAGCGGCTGGTCATGGGCGAGCTCGGCCGGCTCGGGCTCGATCGGCTGGTCCTGGTCCACCCCCGTCCGGCGCAGACTCCGCTGGAGCCGGTGCCGATGCTGACCCTGGGGCAGGTGCGGGAGCTGGAGCGCAGCGTGCCCGATCTCGACTCCGTCGTGCCCTTGGTGCCCATGGATGCCGAGATCCAGTCCGGAGGCCGCATGGCGTACGCCCGGGCCACGGGAACGGTGCCCGGCTACCGCCGGCTCCTTGGAGAGAGGATGGCCGCGGGCCGGTTCCTCGACGAGACCGATGACCTGACCCTGCGCCGGGTCTGCGTCCTGGGCGCCGACCTCGCCCGGCGGCTCCTGCGGGGCGGAGATCCCGTCGGACGGAAGGTCCTCCTGGCCGGCACCACTTACACCGTCGTGGGCGTGCTCGAGGGAAGGCGGTTGATCGATTCCGCCGGGGGCGACGACCGGCTCATCCTGCCGATCCGGACGATGCGGAGCTTTCACGGGGGGCCGCCCGTGATCCACGGCATCCACGCATCCCTGGCGGCCGGCGCCGACCCTTCGAGAGCCGTGGCCGCCGTTCGCCGCGTGCTCGCCCGCGGCGGGCGGGACCTCGATCGCTACGAGGTCCTGAGCGGACGGGAGTTCCTCGAGGACATCAACAAGGCCCTGGTCGCGGCGCGCCTGGTGACGACGGCCACCGCCGGGATGGCCCTGGTCGTCGGAGCCGTGGGAGTCCTCAACACGATGCTCATCTCGGTCAGGCAGCGGATCTGGGAGATCGGCCTTCGCAAGGCGCTGGGCGCCCGGCCGATGGCCATCGTGAGTCAGTTCGTCACCGAGGCGGTGGTCCTGAGCTGCGGCGGCGGCGTCCTGGGCCTGGCGCTGGGATGGGGACTCGCCCGGGGCGGGGAGGCGATGCTCTCCGGATGGCTCGGAACCCCCATGGCCGGCTCCACCGACTGGGGGTCCGCGGGCCTCGCCCTGGCCGTCTCCCTCTCCGTGGGCATCTGCTCCGGAGTCGCGCCCGCGGTGCAGGCCGCGGAGCTCCCTCCCGCGGAGGCCATGAGGAATGCTGGTCGAGCTTGAATCCGCCTGCAAGGTCTACCGGAAGGGACCGGAGCGGGTGCGCGCCCTGTGGGAAGTCGACGCCGCCTTCGGCGAGGGAGAGTTCGTCGCCCTCATGGGTCCCTCCGGCTCCGGGAAGACGACACTGCTCAACATCATCGGCTGTCTCGACAACCTGACGGCGGGCCGGTATCTCCTGGAGGGCCAGGATGTGACCCGCCTGAACCCCATCCGCCTGGCGGAGGTGAGAAACCGCAGGATCGGGTTCGTCTTCCAGGGCTTCCACCTGCTGCCCCGGGCGACCGCCGCGGAGAACGTCCAGCTGCCCCTGGTCTACGCCGGAGCGACGCGGCGCCGGCGGCGGGAGTCCGCCCATGCCGCCCTCGAGCGGGTAGGACTGGCGGACCGCCGCGACTTCCGGCCCGAGGAACTGTCCGGCGGCCAGCGGCAGCGGGTGGCCATCGCCCGGGCCCTGGTCAACGAGCCCTCGCTGATCCTGGCGGATGAGCCCACCGGCAGTCTGGACCCACAGGCCGCGGGAGAAGTCATGGAGCTGTTCGCGAGACTGAACGACGACGGCATCGCCATCGTCCTGGTAACGCACCAGGAAGAGGTGGCGCGGCTCGCGAGGCGGAAGATCCACCTCGCCGATGGGCGGGTGGTTCCCGAGCCCGCCGGGCCGGCATCTCCCCCGCAGGATCGAGAGACGGTCAGATGACGAAGGCCGAGATCAACCACAGGGTCCGGGAGGCCGTGGTGAAGGCCCTCGACCTGCCCATCCAACCCGACCAGCTCCCCGAGAGTGAACCCCTCTTCGGCGCCGACGGCGAGGTCGACTCGATCCTGTCGATCAAGCTGGTCGTCGAGCTGGAGGAGACCTTCGGAATCGAAGTCGACGACGACGATCTGACGGAGGAGCTCTTCGGGACGGTGGCGGCCCTGGCGGAGTATGTGGAGAAGAAGCTGCCGGCGAGAAGGTGACCCCGCAGCTTGCGGGAGACCTCGGCGGACGTTGCCAGTCTCGATGCTTCGGGATAGATTCCATGGACATTACAACCCACCGGATCGCCGCCCACAGAGGGAACACCGGGGTCCGGTCAAGACTATCCCAGGGACGCCGGTTGGCGTCCCTTTTCTTGTTCTGGCTATGCAATTGAACGCTGGCAACTCCGCACGCGGTCGAGGTCACCGGGTACGCGTATTCGTCGATTTCTGGAACTATGAGCTATCCATGCAGAGAGTCGATGCCACGTTTCGTACGGACTGGTCGAGAATGGGACCTGTGCTGTCACGGGAGGCAATCGCAAGCGTCGACTCACGCGCAACGGACCACTATCAAGGTCTGAATCTCTACGGATCCTTCAACCCCGACCACCAAGCAGATCGGAATCTGCTTCGGTGGGCAACCACGGTAGTCAGCACGTTTCCCGGTGTGAGTGTCTCGATGGTTCCCCGGCAAAAGAGGCGGTCACCGCCGAGCTGCCCAACATGTCATGTGGAGATAGCCACCTGTCCCCGCTGTGCGGCGGCTCTGCGGGGCACGGAAGAGAAGGGGGTTGACGTCCGTATGGCAACGGAAATGATCAGTCTCGCCTGGGCGGACAACTATGACATCGCCATCCTTGTTACTTCTGACCAGGATCTAGTACCAGTAGCTGAGTTTCTGGGGACCCGCGGGATCAAGGTCATCCATGGAGCGTTCCCTCCTCAGGGTTCACATCTCACACAGAAGTGTTGGGGCAGCATCAGCATTCCGGGCCTGCGGGAGGAACTGGGCCGAGCCAACCGCAGGAGGTAGGTCAAGGTCTCGGCGGTCCCCGTTGTGATCTCTCCACCCCTCCCACCTCCACCACGTACCCCCCCGCCTCCAGCCCCCCCAGCTCCTCCACCGCCCCGTCCGGCCAGCGCACCGTCACCGCCTCGGCCGCCGCTGCCCCGCCTAACCCGAAGGTCAGCTCCCGGGCGCTCTGGCTCAGGTAGGACGACCCCGTGCGCAACCGCAGCGACTGGGTCCGCCCGCCGGCCCGCACCGTCACCACCGCGCCCAGGGCGTCGGTCCCGGGGGACCGTCCCCGCAGGCGCAGGACCAGGGCCTTGCCGCCCTCCAGGTCGTTGCGCAGCAGCCGGGGAGCGCCGCCGTTGGTGCTGATCAGCACGTCGGGGTCGCCGTCGCCCTCCACGTCGCCCACGGCCAGTCCCCGCCCCACCAAAGGCGCGGCGAAGACGGGACCCGCCCGGTCGCCGGCGTCGACCAGCCGGCCCCCGCCGTCGTTCCAGAACAGCTGCGGCGGCTGGGCGTAGGCGATCTCCCGCTGCACGGCGTTGATCTCGGGCTCGATGTGGCCGTTGGCCAGGATCAGGTCCTGGCGGCCGTCCAGGTCGTAGTCGAAGAACCGCAGGCCGAAGGTCAGGGTCGGCAGGGTCGGCTCCACGAGGCGGCTCTTGCCGGCGCCGTCGAGGAAGACGGTGCCCCCCGCCGCCGTCTGCCGGTAGAGGGAGACGGCCTCGCGGCTGAAGTTGCCGATACCGATGGCCAGCACCCCGTCGCCGGACAGGTCGGCCACGTCCACGCCCATCCCGGCCCGGGCCCGGCCCGACTCGTCGTAGCCGATGCCGGCCGCCGTGCCGACCTCCTCGAAGCGGCCGCCGCCGAGGTTGCGCAGCAGGAAGTTGGGCTGCGTGTCGTTGGTGATCACCAGGTCGACGCGGCCGTCGGCGTCGAAGTCATCCGCCGCCACGCCCATCGACTTGGCGTGGGGCAGCAGCAGCCCGGCCTCGGCGGTGATGTCGGTGAAACCGCCGTCGCCGCGGTTGCGGTAGAGGCGCGGCGTCGAGCCGGTGTACTGCTGGGGCGTGGCGTACGACTTGCTCTTGCCGTCGAAGCTGGCGTAGAGGTCGTTGGCCGGCGACCAGTGCACGTAGTTGGTCACCAGCAGGTCGGGGCTTCCGTCGGCGTCGACGTCGGCCCAGGCTGCCCCCGTGGACCACTCCGGGTGCCGGCGGCCTTCCTCGTCGGTCCAGGTCGCGCCCGCCACCCCGGCCTCGGCTGCCGCATCGGTGAACCTCAGGGGCTGGTCCTGGCGCAGCAGCAGGTTGTCGCCCAGGGTCGTCAGGTAGAGGTCGGCGTCGCCGTCGCCATCGTAGTCCGCCGCGGTCACCCCCATGCCGTAGACGCTCACGTCCACCCCGGAGCCGGAGGTGACGTCGGTGAAGGAGCCGGCGCCGTCGTTGGCGAAGAGGGCGGAGGTCGGCGGCGGGCCCTCCCCCTCGTGGCCCGGCCACCAGGCGCCGTTCACCAGCAGGGCGTCGTCGTCGCCGTCGCCGTCGAGGTCGTGGAGGGCGCAGCCGGATCCCATCGTCTCGGGCATCCACTTCTGGCCGAAGGCCCCGGTCTCGTGGCGGAAGGCCAGGCCCGAGGCCGCCGCGGTCTCGGTGAAGGTCACCGCTGGCGGCGACGGCGCGTCCTCGGCGCGGGCGTAGTCCGGGGTGGGCCGCGAGTAGGCCGGCGGCTCCGGGGCGACCTCCGGGGCCTCCTCGGCGCACGCGGCCAGCAGCAGGGCCACCGGGAGCAGCCGCCGCAGGCGGAGACGGCCGGCCATCAGGCCCCGCCCCCTGGGCCGGCCTCTTCGGCCGCCGTGAGCTCGTGCACGTGTATCGCCTGGGTCTCGAGGTTGTCGTGGGGGTGGCTCAGGCGGTACTCGCGGGTCACGGCCTGGGCCGACTCGTCGATCTGGTAGTACTCGTAGGCCTGTTCGGCCGCCTCCGCTTCCGCCTGCCGCCCCAGGCTGCGCAGGCAGAGCATGCGGTGGTAGTGGGCGACGCGGTCCTCGGGGTCGATCCGCAGGGTCTGGTCCAGCGCCTCCAGGGCCTGCTCGAAGCGGCCGTCGAGGTAGAGGACGCGGCCGAGGTTGCGCCACGCCGCGCGGTCGTCGGGGAAACTCTCCAGCACGTGGCGGTAGGCCAGCTCGGCGTCGGCGTAGCGGCCGCTCTTCTGGTGGGCCACGCCCCACACCCAGGCGGTCTGGGCGTCGGCGGGGGCCAGCTCCTCGCAGCGCTGCAGCAGCTCGTAGGCGCCCTCGATGTCGCCGTCGGCCAGGGCCGCCCGGGCCATGTTGCGGGGCCCGTCCACGCGCTCCGGGTGCAGCCGCGCCAGCTCGGCGAAGGCGGCGGTGGCGCCGCGCGTGTCGCCCTGCAGCAGCAGCCCGATGCCGTAGTCGTTGAGCCGCTGCCAGCCGTCGGGCCCGGGATCGGCCCCCGGCGCCGGCTCCCCGCCCTCGAGGGGCAGGGTGAGGGTGTGGGAGGCGATCTCGGTCACCGGCAGGTCGGGGACTTCGTCGAAGGGCCGGAACCCCTCCCGGTTGGCGTGGAAGGCGAACTCGGTGTAGGCGCGGTCGAACTTGCGCCACAGCAGGCGCGCCGTGACCGTCAGCGCCCCGCCGGCGTAGTCGTCCGGCACGGTGAAGCCGTAGTGGGCCACGTCCGCCGCCCCCGGGCCGATGGTGCGCACGTAGACCGGGGCGTGGATGTCCTGGGCGTTGCGGCGGTGGATCGCCTGCCCCTCGGCGTCGACGAGGAGGGCCTTGTAGAAGTGGGCCGCCGGGTCGACGTGGCCGTCGGCGCCGATGGCGCCGCTGCGGGCCAGCACCCGCCCCTCGGCATCGGCCACCGTGACCTCCAGCCAGCCCTCGTTGGAGTCGTTGGTGCCGCCCGGGAAGGTGTGGCCCACCCCCAGGTTGCGCACCGCCACGTCGATCTCGATGCGCTCGCCGAGGCGCACCGCCGGCGGCCTTAGAGCCGGCTGGTAATCGGTGCCGCCGCCGGGCCGGCGCAGGGCGGCGATGTCGACGCGCAGCTTCGAGTCGCGCAGGAAGGCCTCGATCCGCTCGATTGTGTCGCGGTCACCGCGCAGGAAGGGCAGGGCCGTGTTGACCGCCAGGAAGCGGTGGGAGCGCACATACCCGTCTTTCGCGGACACGTCCCCCTCGACGGCTTCCTCCAGGGGCATGTGGCAGTCCTGGCAGAGGCGCCGGTACCCGGGCCGGTAGAAGGTGCGCGAGGCGTTGAGGGCGACGCCGCTGTCGTGCCAGCTGTCGTACTCGTTCTGGCCGCGCAGCCAGCGGTAGCCGTTGAGGCGGGTGTCGAGGCTGACCTTGTGGCAGGTGGCGCAGAACTCGGAGGTCTGGAAGAAGGGCTTGAGCATCTGCCGCTTGTGCACCGCCGGCCGCGCCTTCAGGGCCGTGTCGTGGAGCAGCCGCAGGATCCCGTGCTCGGTGTCGGCGAACAGGTAGGGGTCCTCCTGGTGGTCGGCGATGTTGTAGTCGGCGTTGCCCGTGACCCCGTGGATGTGGTCGATGGCGTGGCAGGCCAGGCAGGTGAGCCCCGCCTGGGCCTGGGGCGTGCGGCGGTCGATCTCCTCCGTCATCTGGCCGGCCAGCATCAGGGCCGGGTCGTGGCAGCCGGAGCACCACTTCGACTTCACCAGCGCCTGGCGCCCTGTCAGGTCCTGGCCCCCCCGCTCCGGGTCGAGCCGCGAGAAGTGGTCGATGTGGGCCTCCACCTCGGCGTTGAGGGAGGTGGAGCGCTCCCGCATGTCGTTGATCGTCGCCTCGTAGAAGGGGTTGTTGAAGGAGGCGAAGCGGTGGGCCGAGGCCGCCCACTGGGCCACCACCGAGGCGTGGCAGCGCTGGCAGTCGAAGGCCCCCAGCCTCTCGCTGACCACGAACCCCTGCTGATCGATCTCGCGGTCGAGGAACTCCTGCTCGGGCAGGCCGCCCCGGGTGATGATCCGCGACGGCAGGAAGGAGCCGGTGGTCGTCGTCGTGGCGGCGGGGAAGAAGGGGCTCTCGAAGGGAACGAAGTTGGCGGGCACGAACTCGGTGGGCCCGCCGCCGATCTGGCGCTGCCGCGACCCGGGGCCGGTGTGGGTGCCGCTGGCGAAGGCCGCCTCGGCCGCCTCGGTGTAGGCCTCGCGGTCGTAGGTGAGGCCGTGGACGACGATCGCCAGCCCCGCCAGCCCGGCCGTGGCCAGGGGCACGACGAGGTAGCTTCGGGCCGAGGGCTTCCAGATCGAGATGCGCCGGTGGGCGAGGTAGAAGACGGGCAGGGCCGCTGCCGCAATCACGTGGCACCACCAGGCCCAGGCGTTGTCGCGGCTGTTGGCCTCGGTGAGGATGAACAGGCCCGTCACCAGCAGGGTCACCCCGATGGTCGCCGACGCCAGGCCGGTGTAGATCGCGCGCCGGCGGTGGCGGCGCCAGACCGTGGGCAGGTGCCACTCGACGAAGGCCAGGGCCAGGATCACCAGGACGATGCCGCCCACCGTGTGGGAGATCACCATGGACTGGTAGAACCGGGGCAGGGAGAGGTCGGTGACCGCGAAGTAGTCGATGCCGAGGGCGTCGGCGGCGCGGTTGGCCAGCAGGTAGAGGGTGTCGGCCAGCATCAGCACGCCGAGGCCGACGACGACCAGCAGCAGCCGCCTCTGCAGGGGGCCGAGGCGGCTGCGGCGCGGGGCGGGTGCGGAGGGCGAGTCGCTCACGGGTCCGAGGGTGCGGAAGGGGGGCGGGGGCCTGTGTCCCGGGAGGCCCCCGGGCGGTCACTGCAAGATAAGGGACCGTGCCCGGCCCCGCCCGGCGGCGGCGAGACCGTCCCGCGGTGTCTCAGCCGGTGAACAGCTCGAAGGTCTGGACCACGTGAGTACTACCAGCCCTGGGTGACCACCTCGTGCTGCAGCACCCTCTGCTGGCCGTGGGGGCCGCCGACGACGAAGGTGAGTTGGCATCGTTCACCGGGCACGAGATTGTCGATCGTCACACTCGGGGTGTGGGTCTGGCGCGACGTGTCGATGAATCGGCGGTGATTGCGGCCGCGGTTGACCCAGGTCCAGACCCGCGCCGGCTGGGACGCCGACAATCGAACGACGGCGCTGTGGCGCGTCGTCTCCACGTCGGTGATCATGGCGCTCAGAGGTTCCGCGTTTGCCAGCTGAACGGCGTGCTCCATGAGTCTCTGCCGGATGTGTCGAAGCTCGTCCTGGCTGGCGCCCGCCAACACTTGGTCAACCACCGAGTCGACTTCATCGAGGGCCTGTCGGGCCAGCCGCGGATCCTGGCCCTCGATCCGGGCCGCCTCTCTTACGATCCAGAGCAGCTTGTAATCTTCCCATCCATCGCGGTAGGCTTCCAGTCGGCGGCTGGTGATGGGCCCATCGTGTCCCATGTAGACGAAGCCGACATTGGTGTAGGGCCCTTTCGGGGCGACGTCGGGAAATCCATCGTAGCGCCCCCACCACCGCGGCGCCGTGAAGACCCAGAAACCGTATCCGTCAAGTCCGAGTTTCCAGGCCAGCCAGGGCCGGCTGCGCAGCATGTCGTGGGGCGACTTCGGGTTGGCGCGCGGTATGGCGGCGCGCTCGGGGCTGGTCCAGAAGGCGTGCCGGTAGGCCCACCATGGCTTGCCTGTTTCCAGGAAGAACCTCTCGGCCTCGCCGTTGCGCCCGAACCCGAGTCCCTTCGCCGAGAGCCACGGACTGTAGGGGACGATCACGTCGATGTACGGTTCGGCCTTCTTCGTCGTCTCGAGATCCTCGATCCGGTTGGCCCAGATCTGAATGCGCCGGTCGGCCTGCCGCACCAGCTTCCCGAGGGGCAGGAAGTCGTCCCCGATGTGCTCGTCATTCAGGTACAGGCCCCATCGATCGTCGGCCAGGCCGTAGTTGTTGCGGATGTGTTGTGCGAGCATTCGCGTGTACGCGACGAAGTTCCGTTTCCACTGCTCGTGCCCGGCTTCGAGAAAGTGCGGTCCCCAGCGCTTCGTCTTGCGACGGATCGTGAGCCCGACGACGAGGTAGTCGTGGTGCGTGAACTCACGGCGCACCATCATCCGGTCGAACTCTTCGACTCTGATTCCCACGATCTCGTCGTTCTCGTCCAGGATCGGTGGCGGGGCCCCGTCCCGGTACGACATCTGCACGACGTTCGTGCCCGCCCGCCGCATCAGGTCCATGTAGGGCTTGTTCTTTCCCCGTCCCTCGGACATCCAGCCATGGGACGGCGAGTAGGACCAGAAGGTGACCCAGATCGGCACCCGCTGCGGCAGAACGACCGGAGCCACATCCAGCTCGAAGGGGATCTCCAGCTTGGGGCCGCTGCGCAAGGGAGTGAAGCGCACGCGGCCCTTCCACGGGCCGGCCGGCATGCCGCGCGTGTCGATCAGCACGAAGAGACTGCCCGTCTCCCCGGGGCTGAGGCGCAAGCTGTTGGCGCTGTCGGCCCGCGGCAGTGGATCGGGCACCAGCTTCTTGCGACGCGTCAGGATGTAGTCCACGAGATGAACCTGCACGCGGTCCGTGCGCAGCTGCAGCCCGGTCTGCTCGTGGCGGACGCCGGCCAGGTCGAAACGCACCGGGAGCGTGGCATCGCCGTGGTTGCGCACGTGGATGGCGAAGGGCACGTACTCCCCGCAAGCGCCGCTGACGCGGATCGCCTCCGTGAGGCTGTGGGCATGTGACGCCCCGACACCCTTCTCTTCGATCCTCACCTCGCCCGCGCCCTCCGTATCCGGATAGATCGGATCGTACGGGTTGGTCGTCCAGACCTCGTATTGAACCGTCGGCTCCTTGGCCTCGAGGATGCGGGCATTCATCACCTCGGCGCGCGACTTCATCTCGCCGAGTTCCAGCGGCGTATCGCTGGCAAACAGGTAGACCGGCTTCCAGATGCCGCCCCCGGCGTCCCCGCCGCGTTTCACTCGCACCGCAAACACGTGGGGTCCCTGCCCGCGCAGGTGCTCCTGCATCTCCAGGGCGAAGGGGGCGACCCACATTTCGTCACGTCTCTCGCTCTCTGAGCCCACGAGTCCCTCGCTGACGAACGTGTGCTCTCCCACCTCCTTGCCGTTCAACCAGACCCAGGCCTGCTCGTCCACGCAGTTGAAGTACAAGTAGACGTGCTTCTTGCTCTCGAGCGCCTCGGGCACCTCGTAACGCACGCGGTACCAGCCGAGGTCGGACTCTCCCATCAGCCCCTGATTCTCCCAGCCCTCCCACTCGTCCGTGCGCAGCGCGGTCCAGTCGCTGACGTCGAGGTCGGCGTCGTTCCACCGCTCCTTCAGGCCCGAGTCATCGGGGTCGAGCTTGACCTGCCAGACGGCCGGCAGGGACGCCTCCTCGGTGGCCGCGGCAACGGTTGCGAGCGTGAGTATGCATGTGACGCACGAGACTACATCAGAGGGACGCAGCACGGAGCTCTCCTTCCAATCGCGTTCGACATCTTCCCCTGCAACCGGGCACCCGAGGCCCCGCCCTCTGTCGGCGGCACCTCAGCCGGTGAGCCGCTCGAAGGTCTGGCGGGCCACGATCCACTCCTCGTCGGTGCGCACCACGTGCAGGCGGACCCGGCTGCCTTCGGCGTGCAGGCTCCCCTCGCCGCGGACGGTCTCGTTCCCCGCCGGGTCCAGCTCCACGCCGAGGAACTCCAGGCCGGCCAGCACCCGGGCGCGCACCAGGCTCGATTGCTCGCCGATGCACCCTCTGCCCAACTGGCCTGCAGCCGTTTCACCTCGTCTGGAGCACCGGGGTGGCCCGCGCCGAACAAGCTGTCTTGCTCAGATCGGCAACACTCGAACCCTGCTTCGGCTTTCGTCAACCACAACCAGGGCTCCTGCGGATAGGTCGGACCCATGCTGGGTGAGAGCGGCAACGACCGACCCCTCCAGGTAATCCGGCAGAGTGTCTTGCGTACGGATCTGAAGCACACTCGGCCCCGCCTCATGGGAGAGCGCCAGCATGGTGCCAAAGTCCAGATCGTGAGTGAACACGACGTATTGGTGAGCAGCCGCCCATTCCATGATGTCCATGTCGCTCGCCCTGGGATCGCCCACCGCAGACCAGTGCACGGACTGCCATCCGTGCTTGCCCAGAGCGGGTACCCATTCGGGTGACAGGTTCATGTCAACGAGGAGTTTCAACCTCATGGTGTGGAGAGGGGAACTTCGCGTTCCTCAAGCCTCCACGCGGCGTAGGCCAGGGACTGATCGATGTCCTCCCGCTCAAGATATGGGTATGCTCGGAGTATCTCCTCGGGTGAGCGGCCAGCCGCCAGCAGGCCGACCACAGTACCGACTGTCACGCGCATACCCCGAAGACACGCCTTACCCCCCATGACGGCGGGATCGATAGTAATCCTGTCGAATGACCTCATCGCTTGTCTCCTCTCATGTTCAGAGCTTGCAGCCATTGATCAGCACGCCGAGGCCGGCGACGAGCGGGAGGAGCCGCCTTTGCAGGTGGCCGAGGGGGGAGCGGCACGGGGCGGTTGCGGGCGGAGAGTCGCTCACGGGTCCGAGGGGTGCTGAGGGCGCGGGCGGGCGAGAGGGCGGGGGCGCCCGGCGGCCAATCAAGATAAGGGACGGTGCCCGACGCCGCCGGTTGCCGGCGCCTCAGCCGGTGAGCAACTCGAAGGTCTGGCGGGCCACGATCCACTCCTCGTCGGTGCGCAGCACGTACAGGCGCACGCGGCTCCCTTCGGCGTGCAGGCTCCCCTCGCCGCGGACGGTCTCGTTCCTGGCCGGGTCCAGCTCCACGCCGAGGAACTCCAGCCCCGCCAGCACCTGGGCGCGCACCAGGCTGGAGTGCTCGCCGATGCCGCCCGTGAAGCTGATCGCGTCCAGGCCCCCCAGCTCGACGGCGAAGGCCCCGAGGTAGTCGCGGATCGACGAGGTGAAGACGTCGATGGCGAGGGCGCAGCGGCGGTCGCCGGCGGCGGCCTTCTCCTCGATGTCGCGCATGTCGTTGGAGGCCCCGCTCAGCCCCAGAAGCCCGCCCTCGGTGGCGCAGACCTCCAGGGCCTCGTCGAGGGAGATCCCCTCGCGGTCGCAGACGACCTGCAGGGCCCAGGGGTCGAGGTCGCCGATGCGGTTGTTCTGGGGCACTCCGCCCTGGGGGCTCAGCCCGTGGGAGGCCCCCTGCGACCGGCCGTCCTTCACCGCGCACAGGGACGAGGAGCCGCCCAGGTGGCAGTTGACGTGGCGCAGGCGGCCGGTGCCCGCCAGCTCCAGCACCTTCTCGGCGGCGAAGCGGTGCGAGGCGCCGTGGAAGCCGTAGCGCCGGATGCCGTACTCCTCGTACCAGTGCCAGGGGATGGCGTAGAGCTGCCGCCGCAGCGGCGCGGTGCCGTGGAAGGCCGGCTCGAAGCACCCCACCCGCGGCGCGTGGGGCACCACCCGGGCGAACCCGCGGACGGCGGCCACGTACGCCGGGTTGTGGGCCGGCGCCAGGCGGTAGAAGTCCTCCATGCGGCCCAGGACCTCCTCGTCCAGCTCGACGACGCCGGTGATGCCGCGAGCGTGGACGGTCTTGAAGCCGACGGCCTCCAGGTCCTCCACCGACTGCAGCGGCGCCCCGTCCCCCCCGGAGAGCCGCGCCAGCGCCTCGTCGATGGCGGCCCCGTGGTCGGGCAGGTCGCACTCCCGCTCCACCGGGTCGCCGCCGCCGAGGCGGTACTCGTGCACGGATCCGCCATCGCCGCCGATGCGGTCCATGCCCCCCCGGGCCAGCACCTCGCCGCCGGGCATGTCGAAGAGCTTGTACTTGAAGGAGGTGCTGCCGAGGTTGGCCACCAGGACCTTCATCGGCTCCGCTCCCGCTCTTCCATGGCCCGCTCGGCCCGCAGGCCCAGCCGCGCCGCGTCGGCGGCCGTGGTCAGGTCCGCCCGCCAGCCGGTCTCCTCTCCCCGCACGTCCCGCAGGAACAGCTGCTCCAGGGACTCCGCCGGGACCTCATCCGGCGCCAGCGCCTTCCGCCCCGCGGGCGTGGCCACCGACCACGCGCCGCCGGCGCGGACCAGGGTGCCGCCCGCCATGACCAGCCGCTCGAACTGCTCCACCTCGTCGATCTCGACGCCGCCGGACCAGACCCAGGTGGCCGTGCCGCCGCCCAGCCCGGCGGTGACCGTGTTTTGGAAACGGCGGTAGCGCCCCGTGGCCGGGTCGAGCCCTTCGTAGCGGCACGAGGCCTCCACCCAGCGGGCGGCGCCGAAGAGGTCGACCAGCGGGTACACCTGGTAGACGAAGAACAGGGCCGGCGGCCCCGACACCGGCAGGTTGAGGAGCACCTCGGGGCGGGCCCCGCGGCCGGGGGTGAGGCGCACGAAGACCGCCGCCATCAGATCGCCCAGACCGGCCGCGGCCTCCCGCAGGGCCCGGTGCCCGGGGCTGACCACCTCGCCGTGGGCCACCCGCACGATGCTGCCGCCGTCCAGCCCGGCGCGGGTCAGCGCCTCCACCTCGGCCTCCCGCCGCGCCAGCGGATACTCGACGAAGACCGGCTTGCCCGCCTCCACCGCCGCCAGGGCGATCGCCCCGTGGCTGTCGTTGTGGGTGCACACGGCGACCGCGTCCACCAGGTCGCCCTCGACCAGCGGCTCCCACTCGCCGAGCTGCCGCGCCCCCAGCTCGCCGGCCAGGGCGGCGCCCGTCTCCGGGTTGCGCGCCGCCACCGCCGGCACGGTGCAGCCGTCGAGGGCGGCGAAGGCGAGACCCCGGCGGCGGGCCATGCCCCCCGAGCCGACGATGCCGATCCTCACGGCCGCGCCGGACTGCCGTCGGGCAGCCGCGTCTGGGTCCAGGTCTCGACGCCGTCGGTGCAGGGATGCTTCGCCGCCAGCTCCTCGTCCACGTCGATCCCGAGTCCGGGGCCGTCGTTGGGATACATGTAGCCGCCCCGCACCTCGGGTATGCCCGGGAAGATCTCGGCCACGCGGTCGCCGAACCGGCACCACTCCTGGACCCCGAAGTTCGGCGCCCACAGGTCCAGGTGCAGGTTGGCGGCGTGGCCCACGGGGGAGACGTCGCCGGGACCGTGCCAGGCGGTGCGGATCCCGTACATCGCTCCGAAGGCGGCCACGTTGCGCGCCGGCGTGAGGCCCCCCATCTGCGAGACGTGCATGCGCAGGAAGTCGATGAGCCGGTCCTGGATCAGCGGCTGCCACTCGCGCGGGTGGTTGAACAGCTCGCCCATGGCGATCGGCGTCGAGCACTGCTGGCGGATGTTGCGGAACCACTCCAGGTCCTCCGGCGCCAGCGGGTCCTCCAGGAAGAACAGGCGGAAGCGCTCCATCTCCTTGGCAAAGCCGACCGCGTCGATCGGGACCAGCCGCTCGTGCACGTCGTGGAGCAGCTCCACCGCGAACCCGAGCTGCTCGCGCACATGGTCGAAGACCTCCAGGTGGGCGCGCATGTAGCCGCGGGGATCGAAGTAGGACCCCGGCTGGGCGCCCTCGGGCGCCGGCCGCTCCGCCTCCAGGCCGCCGTACCCTCCCTGCTGCACGCGGATGTACTGGTAGCCCTGCTCCTGGAAGGCGCGGATCGAGTCGACGATCTCCTCCTTGGTGGCGCCGCCGGCGTGGGCGTAGCAGGCCGCCGCCTCGCGGCACTTGCCCCCGAGAAGCTGGTAGACCGGCATGCCCGCGCGCTTGCCCTTGATGTCCCACAAGGCCTGGTCGACCCCCGAGATGGCGTTGTTCAGCACCGGCCCGTTGCGCCAGTAGCCGTTGACGCAGGAGAGCTGGAAGATCTCCTCGATGCGGTCCACGTCGCGGCCGATGAGCAGCGGCTTCAGGTGCCGCTCCACGGCGGCGATCACGGCCCGGAAGCGCTGGGTGAAGGTGGCGCACCCGACGCCGTGAAGCCCGGGCTCCGAGGTGAGGATCTTGACGATGACCAGTCGGGCTCCCCCCGGCTGGGTGGCGATGACCTGCACGTCGCGGATGGTGACTGTGCTCATGGGGATCTACTCCTTCTTGGTTCCTATGTGAGCTCGCGCAGACGCTCGTCCAGGTCCGGGACGGGCGTGAAGAGAAACATCTTCCCAGAGCGCGACCTTACGAGCAGGTCCCTCGCCTCCAGGTCCAGCAGGTCCGTGCGTGCCGTCTGGTAGGTCACACCGTGACTCGTCCTGTGAGACGCGATGGAGTATCGAGTCCCGGGATGCCGGAGGGAGTGACTCAGAAGAGCGATCTGGCGGTGGTTGAGCGTAACGGATCCCCGCAGGAGCTGCTCGGTCCTGCGGACTTCCGTGAGTTTTCTCCTCAGGTAGCGATGGAGTTCATCGATCGCCCTTCGAAGGACATCCAGCTGAGCGTCGATGAAGTAGGTGACGTCGTTCTCGTCGGTCTCCGCGTAGAGAAAAGACCGGGCGTACTTCGCTGGAGCCTTGCGCAGAATTCCGGAGATCGACACGAACTCGGCCAGCCAGTAGCCCTGGGAGAGCATCGACCAGTAGAACAAGGCCCGCGCCGTGCGGCCGTTGCCGTCGATGAACGGATGGTCGTAGGCCAGCCAGAAGTGGAGAAGGATGGCTTTGACGACAGGATGCAGGAAGGCGTCGGACAGGTCACGATTGGCGAAGTCGCACATCGCCTGCAGGCGGCCGGGAATCTCCTCGGCCTGAGGCGGTAGGTGGAGCAGCGTGTTGTCCCGCTCGTCGTAGACCGCGATGCCGTCGCCCGGCTGGCGCAGGTAGGGCGCCCGGGCGTCGGAGGGAAGCGTCTCTCGTGTGATCCTTTGGTGGATCCGATAGACGATCTCCGGCGAGAGGGGCTGGTCCTTGAACTGCCCGATGAGTTGCATGGCGTTGTAGTTGTTCAGGATCATCCGCTCGCTTCGGTCCACCGGCCGGCGGCCGGAGCGGATCATCTCCTTCGCCTGCTCGCGAGTTGCCACGGCCCCTTCCAGTTGGCTGGACGTGACGGCTTCCTCGATCAGGGAGCTCTGGACGTATCGGTCCTTGGTCTGGGGGTTCGCGATCGCCTCGGGCAGCTCGATCCGCCCGCTGGCATCGCGGTCGATCTCGTGCAGCCTCTTCAGGACCGGATCAGGTGTCGAGAAACTGAAAGGCTCCCCGTCCCGGTCCTGGAGAGGGATCTCCCGCCCGGTCTGGGAGCGAGCGAACTTGAGCCCTGTCCACCACTCTTCCAACGTCAGCCCTTCCGGGGGCGGAAGGTGGCGCAACTCGTCCCAGTGTCTGTAGCGCCCCCCGGCGGTAGGCCCCACGCCCATTCGGATCACTTCGGCCAGGCGGTCGGACCTGCCCTGATCGATGTAGCGGCCCAGAATCTCCTGCAGGAGGGGTGGCTCTTGTGGTATCCTCACGGTCGCCAGAGATTTCTACTAAAATAGAATCAATTAGTAGGAAATTTACAGGAGTCCCGTGCTCTTCATCAAGGACTAATTTCCTACTATTTCGATTACAATTAGTAGTAAGGCTCGTGCGTCTCCATCCCACCCTACCCCCACAGCTCCAGCAACTCCTCCGACGTCGTCAGGTCCAGCCCGAGGTCCCGGAACTGGCGCAGGGCCGCCTCGTGGCCGTGCGGGCGCGGGGACCGCGTGCAGTCCTCCACGACGGCGACGTAGTAGTCCTTGTTGGTGGCGCTCCAGGCGGTCGCCTCCAGGCACCAGTCGGTGGAGCAGCCCACGAGGACGACGCTCTCCCGCCGCAGGGTGCGCAGCATGAGGTCGAAGTCGGTGCCCTCGAAGGCGCAGCCGCGGTGCTTGGGCAGGACGTGGTCGCCCTCCCGGGGCTCCAGGCCGGGGTGGACCCGCACCTTGTCGTAGTCCGGCTCGAAATCCTCGTGGAAGCGGTCGGGGCGGTGGCCCAGGTTGAGCCAGGTGCGGATCACCGCGGCGGAGGCGTCGGTGAGGCCTCGGTTGCGGTGGTTGTAGAAGAAGAACACGGGTACCCCGCGGCCCCGGGCCGCGGCGGTGAGGAGCTTCACCTTGTCGAAGATGACCCGGTCCGGACCCTGGTCCCACCGGGGGACGTTCTCGATGTCGATCACGGCCAGGGCCGCCCTGGACGGGTCGATCACCTCCGCCAGGCTCTCGCAGACCTGCTTTCCGTCGATCGTCAGCATGGAGGTCCTCCTTGGAGGGCGCGAAGTATACGGCTCCGGCTGGCCCGGGGGCAGGAACTCCCCAAGCCCCCGCAGGATCGCCGCCGGCCAGGGGGAGGTCCTCCGCGGCCACCGGCCCGGGGCGGGACTCGCGGAAAACCCCGCAGACGGCCGCCGGCCGGGGCAGGCTCCCGAGGCCGGGCGGTCGGCGACTGGCGGCAGCCCCCGCCGTGGCCCACATTAGCCGCCCATGACTGACAAGCTGACCGTCGCAATCATCGGGTGCGGCCGCCTGGGCCAGCACTACATCGAGGTATACAACACCCTCCCCGACACCGAGGTCGTGGCCCTCGTCGAGCCCAACCCGGGGCGCCGCCAGGCCGTGGGCGAGCGCTTCGGCGTCGACGGCCTGTTCGCCGACGTGGAGGAGCTCTACCGCCGCATGACCCCGGATCTGGCCGCCGTGGTCCTGCCCGCCAAGTTCATCCAGGAGGCCGTCACCGCCAGCGCCGAGGCCGGCGTGCGCGGGGTCTCCACCGACAAGCCGATCGGCGCCCGGCTGTCCGACGTGGACGCCATGATCGAGGCCTGCGAGTCCCGGGGAGTCGTCTTCGCCGGCGGCAACCTGGTGCGCGCCATGAGCGAGGTGCAGGAGGCCGCCGCCTGGCTGCGGGCCGGGGAATTCGGCGAGCTGCGGGGCGCCGCCGTCCACTCCCTGAGCACCGAGATCTCCGGCGGCGGCTGCCAGCAGATCGCCGTGATGCGCCTGTTCACCGGCGCCGAGGTGGCCGAGGTCACCGCCTGGGGCTCGCCCCGGGAGGCCCTGGAGTCCGGCAACGACAAGGACCTCGCCATCAACGGCCTCTTCCGCCTCAGCAGCGGCATCGAGTGCCCCGTCTTCAGCTCCCGTGAGCCCTGCCGCGGCGTCGACGCCTGGACCGACGACGCCCTCGTGCGCTGGAGCTGGGCGCTGCCGGAGATCTGGCAGGGCTTCGACGCTTCCGGCGCCCGCATCCGCGTCGAGCGCCCGTACAAGCCCATCGAGTACCCGCGCTTCACCTACCTGGGCACCTCGATCCGCTCTTTCATCGACGTCGTCCGCCACGGCGGCGAGCTGCGCATCTCCGGCCGCGACCTGCTCCAGTCCCTCGAGGTCGCCATCGCCGCCCGGGAGTCCGCCCTGCGCAACGCCGTCCCGGTCTCCCTGCCCTTGCAGGACCGCTCCCTCACCCTCTACCCGACCCGCTACCGCTGGCTCGGCGGCGACAACTCCGGCCGCGAGCAGAGCGTCGAGGAGGCGCGCACCATGCCCCTCTTCCCCCACTCCTCATGAAGGACACGACCGCTCCCATGGATCCACGCCGGCACCTGCCTCTCGAAGGCACCCTGAACGTCCGCGATCTCGGCGGCTACGACACGGCCGACGGCCGCACCACGCAGTGGCGCCGCTTCCTGCGCGCCGACGGTCTCCACCAGCTCGCGGATTCCGCCCGCGACGAGCTGCTGGACCTGGGGCTGCGCACCGTGGTCGACCTGAGGAGGGACAGGGAGCTGGCCGAGCGGCCCAGTGTCTTTGCTACCACGGAGGGGGTCCACTACCGCCAGGTGGACTACGTCGGCGAGAGCCCCATCGACCCCTCCCAACCGCTTCTCGAAGGCGCCGAGCGGACCGGCGACATCTACTGCCAGTGGCTCGAGGTGCGCCGCGACGCGGTGCGCGACACCTTGCGCGCCCTGGCCGCGCCCGGGGCCGTGCCCGCCCTGTTCAACTGCGCCGCCGGCAAGGACCGCACCGGCGTCACCGCCGCCCTGCTCCTCGGCCTGGCCGGGGTGCCCGACGACGTGATCGCCGAGGACTACGGTCTCAGCGGCTGGTTCCTCGTCCACCGCCTGGAGGAGGACGACCCCCGGACCGCGGAGGAGTACCAGGAGCAGGCCTCGCCCCGGAGGGCCATGGAGATCGTCCTCGAGCACCTGAACGGCAAGTACGGCGGCAGCGAGCCCTTCGTGCGCACCATCGGTCTGACCGCGGAGGAGGTTGCGCGGCTTCGCGCCGGCCTGCTGGACTGACCGTGCACGATCTGACCGCTCTGGACCCGCGCCGGCACCTCGCTCTCGAAGGCACCATGAACGTCCGCGATCTCGGCGGCTACCCGACGGCCGACGGCCGCACCACCCGGTGGCGCCGCTTCCTTCGCGCCGACAAGCTCCACATACTCGCCGAACCGGCCCGCGAGGAGCTGGTGGGCCTGGGGCTGCGCACCGTCCTGGACCTGCGGCGCGGCAGCGACCTGGCCGAGAACCCCAGCGTCTTCGCCGGCTCGGAGGAGGTCGCCTATCACCACGTGGACTTCATCGGGGAGGAGCCCGTCGAGGCTTCCCGGCCCCTCGAAGGCGCCGAGTGGTTCGGCGACATCTACTGCCAGTGGCTCGATGAGCGCCGCGGCCAGGTGCTCGACATCCTGCGCACCCTGGCCGCGCCCGGGGCCGTGCCCGCCCTGTTCAACTGCGCCGGCGGCAAGGACCGCACCGGCGTCACCGCCGCCCTGCTCCTCGGCCTGGCCGGGGTGCCCGACGAGGTGATCGCCGAGGACTACAGCCTCAGCGGGCTCTTCCTGGTGCACCGCCTGGAGGAGGGCGACCCCCGGACCGCGGAGGAGTACCAGCAGGACGCCTCGCCCCGGAGGGGCATGGAGATCGCCCTGGACCACCTGAACAACCGGTACGGCGGGATCGAGCCCTACGTGCTCTCCATCGGCCTGACCGCGGAGGAGGTTGCGCGGCTGCGCGCCGGCCTGCTGGACTAGCCGTGGCCGGCGACCGCCTCTTCCACCGCGTCCGCAAGGACCGCTGGCTCCACGTCACCCGCGGCGAGGGCTGCTGGCTCTACGGCGACGACGGCCGCGCCTGGCTCGACGCCTGCGCCGGGGTCCACGTGGTCAGCATCGGCCACGGGGTCCCCGAGATCGCCGAAGCAATGCAGGCCCAGGCCCGCAAGGTCGCCTTCACCTACTCGCGCTTCCTCACCGAGCCGCAGGTCGATCTGGCCGACCGCATCGCCGCCCTGACCCCGGGCGACCTGAACCGCGTGTTCTTCGTCTCCGGCGGCTCGGAGGCGACCGAGTCGGCCATGAAGATCGCCCGCAAGTACCACCTCGAGACCGGCAACCCGGGCAAGCACAAGGTCGTCTCCCGCTGGCAGAGCTGGCACGGCAACACCGTGGGCGCCCTCTCCATGTCGGGGCGGTCGCCGTGGCGCCGCGACTACGCCCCCTACCTGCTCGACTTCCCCCACATCCGCCCCTGCTACCCGTACCGCTGCCCATACTGCCGCGACGAGTGCGCCCTGACCTGCGCCGAGGACCTGGAGCGGGTCATCCTTCAGGAGGGGGCCGAGACGATCGCCGCCTTCATCGCCGAGCCGATCCTCGGCACCTCCTGCGCCGGACTGACGCCGCCGCCCGACTACTTCCGCACCATCCGCGAGATCTGCGACCGCCACGACGTGCTCATGATCGCCGACGAGGTGGTCACCGGCTTCGGCCGCACGGGCGTCGACTTCGGCTTCCAGCATTTCGACGTGGTGCCCGACATCCTGGCCACCGGCAAGGGACTGAGCAGCGGCTACACCCCGATCGCCGCCACCGTCGTGAGCGACGGCATCTACGACGCCATCTACGAGAGGCAGGACCACTACGTCCACGGCCACACCTACGGCGGCAACCCCCTCTCCTGCGCCGTGGCCCTGGCCGTGCAGGACTACGTCGCCGCCCACGACCTCGTGGACCGCTGCCGCCGCATGGGCGACCTCATGCTGGAGCGCCTCGAGCCCCTGCTGGACAACCCCATCGTCGGAGCCGTGCGCGGCAAGGGGCTGCTCACCGGGGTGGAGTTCGTCGCCGACAAACAGACACGGGAGCCCTTCCCGACGGAGCGGGGCATCACCGCCGCCGTCGTCGACCGCGTCTTCGACCGGGGCGTGCTGATCATGCCCGGCGCCCCGGGGCTGGTGGACGGGGTCCGCGGCGACCACATCGCCATCAGCCCGCCCTTCACCGTCGACGAGGACGAGGTGGAGACCACGGTCCGCGCCGTGACCGAGGCGGTGGAGGAGACGGCGCGGGAGCTGGGGGCCGCATGAAGGCAACCCTTGGCCGTAGAGGAGTAGTGACGATTCCCAAGGCCTGCCGCGACCAGCTCGGGCTCAGGACGGGCACGGTCCTGGACTGCGAGGCCAGGGACGGAGTCCTCGTGGCGCGCAAGGTTCAGCCCGAGGACGTCTTCCGCAAGTGGAGGGGCCGTGGCCGCCTTCCGACCGGGCCTGGAGTCGACGAGTACCTCGACCAAGCGCGGGGCTGACCACGTCGCCCGATCCGGCGTGAGGTCGGTGTCATGAAGCGCAAGATCCTCCTCGTCGTCAGCACGCGCCCCAACTTCATGAAGGTGGCGCCCATCCTCGCCCGGATGCGGGAGCGGCCGGAGCTCTTCGACACCTGCCTGGTCCACACCGGTCAGCACTACGACGCGCTGCTCTCCGACGTGTTCTTCGACGACCTCGACCTGCCGGCGCCCGACCACCACCTGGGGGCCGGCTCGGGGACCCACGGCGTGCAGACGGGGCGCATCATGGCCGCCTTCGACCCGGTCCTGATCGAGGAGAAGCCCGATCTCGTCGTCGTCGTGGGGGACGTGACCGGCACCATGGCCTGCGCCCTCGGGGCGGTGAAGCTCCACGTCCCGGTGGCCCACGTGGAGGCCGGCCTGCGCAGCCGCGACCGCCGCATGCCGGAGGAGATCAACCGCATCGTCACCGACGCCGTCTCCGACTTCCTGTTCACGCCTTCCCACGACGCCGATGACAACCTCCGCGCCGAGGGCATCCCCGAGGAGCGCATCCATTTCGTGGGAAACGTCATGGTGGATTCCCTGCATCGGGCGCTGAACTCTCTGGACGAGTCGACGGCGCTGGAGGACCTCGGCCTGCAACCGCGGGGCTACGCCTACCTCACCCTGCACCGGGACTTCAACGTCGACGTCGAGGACCGCCTGCGGCAGGCCCTGGACGCCGTGGAGCGCGTGCAGCGGCGCCTGCCGGTGGTCTTCCCCGTCCATCCGCGCACCCGCGACCGCATCGAGAGCTTCGGGCTGCAGGGGCGGCTGGCCCAGGCGCCGGACCTGCGCCTCACCGAGCCGGTGGGTTACCTGGATTCGCTGCGCCTGCAGAAGGAGGCGCGCCTCGTGTTGTCGGACTCGGCCGGCCTGCAGGAAGAGTCGACGGTCTTCGGAGTCCCCTGTCTGACCCTGCGTCCGTCCACCGAGCGGCCGGTCACCGTCGAGGTGGGGACCGCCACCGTGGTCGACCTCGACGCCGACCTGATCGAGCGCAAGACCGATCAGATTCTGGACGGGAGCTACAAGAAGGGCGCCGTCCCCGAGCTGTGGGACGGCGCCGCGGCCGGGCGCATCGTCGACCTCCTCGCCGAGCGGCTCTTCATCTAGGCGCCCAACTGGCGCGCAGGTATCTCGTCGCCCACCCAGCCGGGTCTCGTGGATTCTCGTCCATCACCCGGATCAGGTTGCTCCCATCCGCTTCCATCACGTACAGATCCGCCCAGAATCCATTGCCATCCGCGACAAAGAGGATCATGGAGCCATCGGGCGACCAGCTCGGAGCCCTGACGAAACTCGTCCGCACCTCGTTGAAGATGCTGTCCTCGGTAAGGACCGTCTGATCGCCGGTGGCGATGTCGATCAGCACCAGGTCCGTGCGTTTGGACAGGACCGGCGGGTCCACCCACGTATTGATGTTCCGTTCCCTGACCAGGAGCAGCCGCTGGCCGTCGGGTGAGAGGGCCGGATCGTAGTAGTCCCAGGCGTGGATTCCGCCGGACATGTCCTGCTCCTCGGTGATCATCCGCGCCGTCCCGCCATCCAGGCTGATCTCGTGCACACCGATCCTCTCCCTGGGATAGGGATGCCATCCAATGCCCACGCAGTAGACGAGCCGGTCGTAAGCCGACCACTCCACGGACCGCTCTGCAAGTATGTCCTCGGTCACCTGCCTCCGGTTACCGCCATCGGCGTCCATGACAAAGAGCTCATAGGGATGGATGGGAAAGCCGCCGGCTATCAGGCCGCCGACTTCTATCCTGGGGACCTCGATCTCGGTCGGACTAAACCCCACGTAGGCGATCCTGTGGCCGTCGGGTGACCAGGTCGGGTCCCCTTCCGGCCCCTGGGTTCGTGTGAGCCGGGTCTCTTCCCCGCTCTCCACGTCGATGGTGAACAGATCCCCGTCCCGGTCGAAAGCGATCCTCGTCCCGTCCGGGGACCAGGAGAGGGGGGACCGGCGAGACCTCCCCTCTTCCCCTTCGTCATGGGTCAGCCGGCGGATACGCCCCGTCGAGTCCAGCACGTAGATGTCGAACCAGCCGGTGCTGTCGAGGTTGGCCACGAAAGCGATCTTCGTCTGGATGATCCTGCCGATCTCGGACGGCTCGGGCACATCCTCATCGGGAGCCTCACGCCGCAGGAAGACCTCTACACCCCTCTCCTGGAGTCGACTCAGCAGAGCTTCGTCCTCGGTGGACAACTGAGCTTCGGCCAGCTCGACGTAGTCCATCGCCTCGAACGCCAACAACGGTGTCAGGTCGGCCGTGGGATTGTGGGACAGGATGAGTGTCCGCAGGTGGCCCAGCCCACTCAGTGGCTCGATGCTGACGACATCGTTGAGAGAGACATCCAGGTACCGCAGGTCCTGCAGGTCCTTCAGGGGTGACAGATCGCGGACGCGGTTGTTTCTCAGATCCAGCCATGTCAGCCGGGTCAGGGCGGTAAGGGGGGCGATCTCCCGGATGCGGTTGTCGGCGAGGGTCAGCCGCTCGAGATGGCCCAAGGCATCGATCCCGTCGAGTCGTTCGATGCCGTGGCCGCTCGCGTTGAGCACGGTCAGGACCGCCAGCGCGTCATGGCTGAAGGCCCGGTCCTCGACGACCAGGGCCCGGGCGACCGCCGTCGTCAACCCCGTGTCGGCGAAGGTCACCTCGCCAGCCTCGCGGTCCGGCTGCACGGGCGCCTCGGTATTCGTCGATCCGCAGGCACACAGGCACAGCAGGATGGCGACGAGCGCGGCGGGAAGCACCTTCGGTCGGCGCCCCGCGTCGGCCATGGCTGTCCTCCTCGGGTGGGGGGCGTCGTTGGTAGAGGAAAGACAGAGGCCCGGAGGCGCCGCGCACAAGGGGAGCCAGACTTCCAGCGGCCAGGCCGCTCGACAGGCTGCCGCGGTTCGTCGAGGACCGCGACGGCGGCAACCCTCTCCGGGCTTGCCGCCCGACGGGGCGTCGAGTATCCTCGCCCCGGGCGCCGGGCTCCCCCGGCCCCGGGACCTGCCGGCCTACTCTCCCCGTGACCTCCTCCAAGACAGCCCTGTCCGCCCTGCCACCGGTGGACCGCGTCCTCGACGACCCCGGGGTCTCCGGGCTTGCGGACCGCTGCGACCCCCGCGTCCTGACCGGCCTGGTGCGAGACGCTCTCGCCGCCCTGCGCGAGGACCTGCTGGAGGGGCGCGCCCCCGCGGACCGGCCGAAGCTGATCGAGCTCGCCGTGGCAGGAGTCCGTGAGGGCCTCGACCGCAAGCTCGCCCCCCGCCTCGGGGCGGTGGTCAACGCCACCGGCATCGTCCTGCACACCAACCTCGGCCGCGCCCCCCTGGCCCCCGGAGCCGTCCGCCGCATCGCCGAGACCGCCGCCGGGTACTGCGGCCTGGAGATCGACCTGGAGACGGGCGGGCGCGGCAGCCGCCACCGCATCGTCGAGGAGCTGCTCTGCGAGCTGACCGGCGCCGAGGCTGCGGCCGTGGTCAACAACAACGCCGCCGCGGTGCTGATCACCCTCAACAGCCTGGCCCTGGGCCGCGAGGTCGTGGTCTCCCGGGGCCAGCTGATCGAGATCGGCGGCTCCTTCCGCCTGCCCGACGTCATGGAGCGCAGCGGCGCCGTCCCCGTGGAGGTGGGGACCACCAACCGCACCCACCTGTCCGACTACGACGCGGCGATCTCCGAGCGCACGGGGCTGCTCCTCGACGCCCATACCAGCAACTTCCGCGTCCTCGGGTTCACCGCCTCCGTGCCCCTGGAGGAGCTGGCCGCCCTCGGCCGCCGGCAGGGCCTGCCGGTGGCGCGGGACCTCGGCGGCGGCGCCCTCGTCGACCTGGCCGAGCTCGGCCTTCCCGCCGAGCCGCTGGTGGCCGACAGCGTCGCCGCCGGCGCCGACGTGGTCACCTTCAGCGGCGACAAGGTCCTCGGCGGGCCCCAGGCCGGGCTGATCGTCGGCCGCCGGGAGAGCGTCGACCGCATCCGCACCAACCCGCTGATGCGGGCCCTGCGCTGCGGCAAGCTGACCTACGCGGCCCTCGAGGCGACCCTGCGCCTCTACCTCGACCGCTCGCGGCTGCTGGCCGAGCACCCGGTGCTGAGCCGGCTCACCGTGCCGGTGGCGACCCTGAAGCGCCGCGGCGGCCGCCTGCGCGGCCGGCTGGCCGATCTCCGGGAGGCGGGCTGGCTCATCGAGGTGATCGACTCGCGGGCCCAGGCCGGCAGCGGCTCCCTGCCCCTGGAGGAGATCCCGAGCGCCGCCCTCGCCGTGTGGCCGCCGGCCCTTCCGGTGGAGGAGCTGGCGGCGCGCCTGCGGCGGCACGACCCGCCCGTCCTCGGGTACGTGCGCGGCGACCGCCTGCACCTCGACCTGCGCACGGTGGCCGCCGCCGAGATCGCCGTCCTCGAGGTGGCCCTGCGCCGGGCCTCGGTCCCGCCGTGACCCCCGGCCGCCACGTCATCATCGGCACGGCGGGCCACATCGACCACGGCAAGACCGCCCTGGTGAAGGCCCTCACCGGCATCGAGACCGACACCCACCCGCAGGAGCGGGCCCGGGGTCTGACCATCGATGTGGGCTTCGCCTACTGGAAGGAGGGCGTCACCCTCCTCGACGTGCCCGGCCACGAGCGCTTCGTCAAGAACGCGGTGGCCGGCGTCAGCTCCGTCGACCTGGCCCTCTTCGTGGTCGCCGCCGACGACGGCGTCATGCCCCAGACGCGGGAGCACCTGGCCATCCTCCGCCTCCTCGGGGTGAGCGACGGGATCGTGGCCCTCACCAAGACCGACCTGGTCGAGCCGGAGTGGGTGGAGATGGTCGTCGAGGACCTGCGCGAGCTGCTCGCCGGGACCTTCCTCGAGACGGCCGAGATCGTTCCCGTCTCCTCGGTGACCGGCGAGGGGATCGACGGCCTGCGGGAGCTGCTGGAGGCGCGCATCGCCGCCGTCGGGGAACGCCCCGACCGCGGCGCCCTGCGCCTGCCCGTGGACCGCGCCTTCTCCATGAGCGGCTTCGGCACGGTGGTGACCGGGACGGTCCTGGCCGGGTCGGTGCGGCCCAGGGACGAGCTGGTTCTGCAGCCCCGGGGCCGTCCGGTGCGTGTGCGGGGGGTGCAGATCCACGGCGCCGACGTGGCCGCGGCGGGCCCCGGGGACCGCGCCGCCGTGAACTTTTCAGATCTGAACGTCGCGGACGTGGCCCGCGGCGACACCCTGGCCGAGCCCGGGTTCTTCGAGGCCACGAGCCTGATCGACGCCCACCTGCGGATGCTCCCCGACGCCCCGGCCGTCCTCAAGCACCGGGACCGCCTGCGCCTCCACCTGGGGCCGGGGGAGGTCCTCGGGCGGGTGGTGCTGCTCGACGCCGACGCCCTCGCCCCCGGCGAGAGCGGCTTCGTGCAGCTCCGGCTGGAGAGGCCGGGGGTGGCCGCCCACGGGGACCGCTTCGTGGCCCGCCGCTACTCGCCGGCGCGGACCATGGCCGGGGGCTCGGTCCTCCATCCCCGGCCCCGTCCGCACCGCCGGCGGCGCCCAGAGGTGCTGGAGCAGCTGCGGCGCCTGCAGGCCGAGGATCCGGGGGCGGTCCTGGAGGCCCTGCTGTTCGACGCCGGCGCCGGCAGCAACTCGGCGGCGGACCTCGCCCCCGTTCTGGGGAGGAGCGTCGCCGAGGTGGAAGCGAGGCTGGGGGAGCTGCGCGACCGGGGCGCCTGCGTCGACTTCGAGCAGGCGGGCCGGCGGCGCTTCGTGCACGCTGGCGCCTGGGAGCGGCTGGGCGGGGAGATCCTGGCGGCGCTGGCCGGGTTCCACGAGGAGCAGCCCCTGCAGCCGGCCGTCTCCCGGGAGGAGCTGGGCCGGCGCATCGGGGGCGGCCACGAGGCGGCCGTCTTCCAGGCGGCGGCGGAGTCCCTGGCCGCGGACGGGCAGGTGCGCCTGGAGGCGGGGCGGCTGTCCCTGCCCGGCCACCGGGTCGAGCTGACGGCTGAGCAGGAGGGGCTACGGCAGGAGATCGCCGCGGCCCTGCGGGACGGCGGCGCCCGGCCGCCGGACGAGGGGGAGCTGTCCGGGAGCCTGGGCCGGCCCGCGGCGGAGGTGGAAGCCGTGGTCGCCGTGATGCAGGAGCGCGGTGAGCTGGCGCGGCTGGACGGCCTCCTCTTCGACGCCGCCGTGCTGGAGCGGATCGAGTCGGACCTCGTCGCCTATCTGCGGGAGCACGGGCAGATCGAGGTGGCCGGCTTTCGCGAGCTGGTGGACACCACCCGCCGCTTCGCCCTGCCCCTGCTCAACTACTTCGACGGCAAGGGCCTGACCCAGCGGGAAGACGCCCTCCGCCGCCTCGTCCCCGGCGCGGTTGACAGCCGCGGAAACGCCGCCGGAGATTGACTGGAGACCGTCGGAAGGGAATGGCTGGGGCTCTGGTGGCCCTCGCGGACTTCAAATCCGTTGCGGTGCGGTCTCCGCGCCGGGTGGGTTCGATTCCCACACATTCCCGCCACAACCGACCCGTCCGCCTCCTTGCGCCGACGCTACCGTTGAAACCATGGCCAGCATCGTGTTCGATACGCACGCCTTCGTGAAGCGCCTGACAGGCGTCGGGATGCCCGAGGAACAGGCCGAAGCGCTGGCCGACGAACAGGCCAGGCTCATCGACGAGCGGCTGGCGACCAAGGACGACCTGGAACGCCTGGAACAGCGGCTGATCATTCGGCTGGGGGGCATGATGGGTGGCATGCTGGTCGTTGCCGTCGTCGCGGTTGCGCTGGTCAAGCTGCTGTAACCCGCCAGAACAGAAATACCCGCCCGCGGAACCGGCGAGCATGCACCGGACCGCGGGCGGGTTTCCATCTGCGGATCACCCCGAAGCTAGATCTTCTCGAGGATCTCCTTCTCCTCGGGGAAACGCCCCTCGGCGAGCTTGGAGAAGATCAGCTCGCCGTCGGCGGTGACCTCGAAGCGCCCGCCGTGGGAGGGCAGAAGCACCAGCTGGCCGAGGTCGAGCTTCTTCTCCTTGAGGATCGCGGCCGTCAGACCGACGGCCTGGGGTTCGTAGCCTCAGGAACTGCAGTACTGGATCTCGATCTTGTCGATCATCCTCTCTCCTTCCTTTGTCTCTACGGTAGGGGCCGGCCGGAATCCGGGCAATCGGCCGAGCCCAGCGGCTCGTGCCCCAGCACCCGGCGGGAGTGCTCGGTGTCGCGGTAGCTGAGCCGGTTGTCGGAGACCGCGTAGAACACGTCGAAGCGGACCTCCGCCGGCGCCGTGACGCAGCGCTCCACGAGGAGCGCCACGTTGGCCTGGCTGCAGTACACGGACTCGTCCCGCCGCTCCAGGGGCCGGTCCTCGGGGCGGACGGCGCCGATGCGCAGGCAGATCACCGAGAGCCCGGTGGAGTCCGAGTAGTGCCGCGCCAGGGCCTCGCCCCAGGCCTTGGTGCAGCCGTAGAGGCCCACCGGCCGCAGCGGGGTCTCGTGGGTGAGCATCTCCCAGGAGGCGGGGACGGCGGCGGCCTCCCCCGAGACCAGGCTCTTGTACGGCTCCTCCTGCTCCCAGCCCGAGACCACCGATCCGCTGCTGGCGTAGACCACGCGGGACACGCCGGCCTGATGCGACGCCTCCAGCACGTTGTGGGTCCCGACCACGTTGTTGCGCAGCAGGGTCTCCCAGTCGCCGCGGATCGCCGCCGCCAGGTGGACGACCGCGTCCACGCTTTCGAAGGCGGGACGAATGGCGTCGAGGTCGGCGATGTCCGCCCGGTGGCAGGGGATCCCCTCCACGGGGCGGCGGTTCAGGGCCGACAGCTCGAAGCGGCCCTCCAGCTGCCGCCGCACGGCGCCGCCGATGAGGCCGCTCATGCCGGTGATCAGGACCTTCATGCCGCAAAGACTCGTCCGCGCTCCCGGTCGGCGCCAGCCCCCCCCCCGGGTCCCGCGGGTGGCCGCCGCGCCTCTTCCCACCCTACCTTTGACCACCATGGCCACCATGCTGCGAGCCGCCAAGCACGACGGCGTCGGCAACGTCGTCGTCGAGCGCGTCGAGGTCCCCCGGCCCGGGGAGGGCGAGGTCCTCGTGCGCCTGGAGGCCTCCCTGATCAGCCGCGGCTCCGAGATCGGCGGCCGCTACCTGAGCGAGACCGCCGTCGACCCGTCGCGCATGGGCTACTCCGCCGCCGGCGTCGTGGCCGAGGCGGGACCCGGGGTGGACGATCCCCGCCCCGGGGACCGGGTCGTCGTCTCCGCCCCCCACGCCGAGTACGCCATCGGTGAGGCCTCGCGGCCCCGGGTCGTGCCCCTGCCCGACGAGGTCGGCTTCGAGGCCGCCACCTTCCTGCCCCTGACCACGAGCAGCCTCGCCTGGGCCGACAGCGCCATGATCGGCCCTCGGGACGACGTCGTCATCCTCGGCCAGGGGCTGGTGGGCAGCATCCTGCTGCAGGTGGTGCGCCAGCGGCAGACGGGCCGCCTGGTCGCCGTGGACGGACTGGAGCGCCGCTGCCGGCTCGCCGCCCGCTTCGCCGACGACGTGGTCGACTGCTCCCGCGAGGACCCGGTGGCCGCCGTCAGGCAGCTCTGCCCCGGGGGGGCGCAGGTGGTCATCGACTGCGTCGGCGGCGGCGCCGGGGTCCGGTCCTTCGCCCAGGCCCAGGAGATGTGCGCCGACGGCGGCGTGATCCAGCTCGTCGGCCTCTACCACCGCCAGCCCCTCCCCCTCGACGCCGGGCGCGTCATGGGCAAGCTCGTGGTCGGCGGCATCCGCAGCGACAAGCCCCGGGGCGAGTACAGCCGGGACGCGGCGCGCTTCCTGGCGGAGGGCCACCTGGCCACCGGCGACATGATCACCCACCGCTTCCCCCTGCAGGAGGCGAAGCAGGCCTTCGACCTGCTCGTCGACGACCTCGGCTCGGCCCTGGGCGTGCTCTTCGTCTACGGGTAGCGGCGCCCGGCCGCGAGGGAACCGATGTCCCTGTCGAAGCACGAGCTGCAGCCGGAGGGGATCCGCCGCCTGCTGGCCGCCAACGGCGCCGGCGGCGAGGAGCTGGATCGCTTCGACCGCATGACCTCGCGGCGGGGGTTCCTGTCGTGTGTGGGGAAGGGCGCGGCCCTGGCCGGCCTGGGCGTCCTCGGCGCCGGCCCCGACGCGGCCGTGAGGGGCCTCTTCGGCCGCGGTCTCCTGCCGGGGGCCTGGGCGGCGACGGCTGGAACCGGGCTGCCCAAGCCGGAGATGATCGTCCACTCCGCGGACCCCTTCAACGGCGAGTTCCCCCCGCACCTGCTCGACGACGCGGTGACCCCCACGAGCCGCCACTTCGTGCGCAACAACGGCGGCATCCCCGAGCGCGCCCGCAGCCGCGACCTGCAGGACTGGAAGCTGACCGTCGACGGCGAGGTCCGCACCCCGCGCGCCTTCTCCTACGACGACCTGGGCCGCCTGCCCCAGGTCACCCGCCGGCTGGTGGTCGAGTGCGCGGGCAACGGCCGCAGCCTCTTCGCCCCCGCCGTGGGCGGCACCCAGTGGATCCGCGGGGCCGTGGCCTGCAGCGAGTGGACGGGCGTGCGCCTGCGCGACGTGCTGCAGGCCGCCGGGCTGACGGAGAAGGCCGTGTACCTCGGCAACCACGGCGAGGACCGGCCGGTGTTCTCGCGGGGTATCCCGGTGGACAAGGCGATGGACGAGCACACCCTCATCGCCCTGAAGATGAACGGCGAGCCCCTGCCGGCGGCCCACGGCTTCCCGGCGCGCCTGCTGGTGCCGGGCTGGATCGGCAGCTCCATGCAGAAGTGGCTCCACCGCATCCAGGTCCGCGACACCGTCCACGACTCCCGGCACATGAGCGGCTACTCCTACCGAGTGCCCGCCTATCCCGTCGCCCCCGGCCACAAGCCTCCGGAGGCCGACATGGCGATCGCCACCTCGTGGGTGGTCAAGTCCCTCATCACCGCGCCGCGACCCGAGGCCGAGGTGCAGCGGGGCGTTCCGGTGCAGGTCAGGGGACACGCCTGGGCCGGCGAGGGCCGGGTGGCCCGGGTGCTGGTATCGACGGACTTCGGCGTCCACTGGCAGGAGACCCGTCTGACGCCGCCGCCCAACCGCTACGCCTGGTACGGCTGGTCGGCCGAGCTGACCCTCGCCGGCCGCGGCTACTACGAGATCTGGGCCCGCGCCTTCGACGAGACCGGCAACGCCCAGCCCTTCCGCCAGCCTTGGAACCCCAAGGGCTACCTCGGCAACGTCATCCACCGGGTGCCGGTGCGGGCGGCGTGACCCCCGGCCTGCGCCCGTTCCGCCCGAGGCACGCGGCCGTCTACGCCTGCGCCGCCGTCCTCGCCGGGACGGCACTCCGCCTCGCGGCCCAGGAGGCGCCGGCGCCGGGCAGCGCCGACTCCCTCTACCAGCACGGCCGGCGCTGCGCCGGCGGCGGCGACTACGCCTGCGCCGAGGAGAGCTACCGGAAGGCCGTGGCCCTGGACTCCACCCATGTCCGGGCCCTCGACGGCCTCGGCTTCGTCTACTCCCTGCAGCGCCGCTTCCCCGAGGCCCGGCGGGCCCTGGAACGGGCCCTGAGCCTCGATGCCGGTCACGTCCCGTCCCTCTACAAGCTCGGCAAGCTGTTCCTGATCCGTCAGGACCCGGCCAGGGCCGAGGAGGCCTTCCGCAAGGCCGTCGCCGCCGATCCGGGCTACTACCTGGCCCATCACGGCCTCGGCATGATCCACGCGCGCGGCGACCGCGCGGCGGCGTTGCGCCACTTCGAGACCGCCCACCGCATCAACCCGAACTACCCCCCCTCCCTCTACCGCCTCGGCGGCATCTACCTGGAAGAGCAGGAGTACGGAAAGGCGATCGCCGCCCTGGGGAGGGCGGCCGGGCTGATTCCCGAGGAGCCCTCCGTGCACTACCTCCTCGCCACGGCGCGGATGGCCGTGGGGAAGCTGTCGGAGGCGGCGGAGGCCCTGCAGGAGAGCCTCCGCCTCGACCCGCGGAGGGCCGCCGTCCACCACCAGCTGGGCCGGGTCTACGCCGAGCAGGCCCACGCCCCGCTGGGGACGGCGATGGCGGACCAGGACCTGCTCGCCGCCTCCGTCGCGGCCCATCGCAGGGCGGTCGAGCTGGCCCCCGGCCACGGCGGCTTTCGGCACAGCCTCGGCATGGCCTACGAGCGGCAGCGGGAGTACGGCCAGGCGGCGGACCAGTACGAGGGGGCCCTGGCCGTCGACCCGGACCTGGCGTACACGCGCTTTCGCCTGGGCGGCATCTACTCCCGGGAGGCGCGGCACGAGGAGGGCATCGCCCAGCTGCGGCAGGCGGTCCGGCTCGAGCCGGAGAACTCCCTCTTCCGCTACGCCCTCGGCGCCGCCCATGCCCGCGCCGACAGCCACGCTCTGGCGATCCCGGAGTTCCGCCAGGCCATCGACCTCGACCCCTACAACACGGAGGCCCACTACGGTCTGGCCAGGGCCTTGATGCAACAAGGCCGGCGCGAGGAGAGCCGGCAGGCGATGGCCGTCTTCCGCCAGCAGAGCCGGGAGAGCCTCGACGATCTCGAGCGCAGCGTCGCCATGTCTCCGGACAACCCGAAGTTCCACGCCGAGCTGGCCGTGCAGTACTCCCGGCGGGGCCGGCACCTGCAGGCGATCCACGAGCACAAGCTCGCCATCGCCCTGGAGCCGACGAACGCCCGCTACCACCGCGACCTCGGGGAGACCTACAGGAAGGTGGGCCGCTACGAGGACGCCCGCAGGCAGCTCGCCATCGCCAGGAGACTGGCCGGGCGGAGTCCGTGAGCGGCTGCGGGTCCCTCCGGAGGACCTTCTTTCCATTCGTGCTGCTGCCGGCCCTTGGGCCCGGGGCTGCCGTGACCGCCGCCGAGACCGCGGCGAGCGACGTGCAGTTCACGGATGTGGCCGCCGACGTGGGCGTCACCCTCCTCAACGTCTCCGGCGAGGAGGAGCAGGAGTACCTCGTCGACACGATGATGGGCGGCGTCGCCTTCCTCGACCACGACGGCGACGGCGACCTCGACCTCTACGTCCTCAACGGCTCGCGCATCGGCGGGTTCCCCGACGGCGGGGGCCCGCGCAACGCCCTCTACCGCAACGACCGGGCCGCCTTCGCCGACGACACCGAAGCCGCCGGTCTCGGGGATGCGGGCTGGGGGATGGGCGTCGCCGTCGCCGACCACGACAACGACGGCGATCCGGACCTCTTCATCACCAACTACGGCCGCAACGTCCTCTACCGGAACGAGGGCGGGGGCTTCGCCGACGCCACGGCCCGCGCCGGCGTCGGCGACGAGGGCTTCGGCACCGGCTGCGCCTTCTTCGACTACGACCGCGACGGCGACCTCGATCTCTACGTGGCCAACTACGTCGACTTCCGCCACTTCCTGGCGACGACGCCGGAGCGGCGCCACACCTGGCGCGGCCTGACCGTCCACTTCGGGCCCCGAGGGCTGCGGGGCGAGCCGGACGTCTTCTACCGCAACGAGGGGGACGGCGTCTTCACCGATGCCACCGCGGCGGCCAACGTGGTCGACGAGGAACGGCTCTACGGGCTCGGCGTCGTCGCCGGCGACCTCGACGACGACGGTCATGCCGACCTGTACGTGGCCAACGACACGGGCCCCAACTACCTCTACCGGAACCAGGGCGACGGCACCTTCGAGGAGCTGGGCTGGATGGCGGGTGTCGCCTACGGCGAGTCCGGGGAGGCCCAGGGGTCGATGGGCATCGCCCTGGGCGACTACGACAACGACGAGGACGCCGACATCCTGGTGACCAACTTCTGGGAGGAGACCAACACCCTCTACCGCAATGACGGCGGCGGCGAGGTGTTCTCGGACGTCACCTTCGCGGCGCGGGTCGGCCTCGAGAGCTTCCCCTTCCTGGCGTGGGGTACCGAGTTCTTCGACTACGACAACGACGGCGACAAGGATCTCTTCGTCGCCAACGGCCACATCTTCCCCCAGGTGGACAGGGCCAACCTCGGGGTGGCCTATGCCCAGCGGAACCAGCTCTTCGAGAGCCTGGGCGACGGCACCTTCAACGAGGTCTCCCTCGCCGCCGGACCCGGCCTGCAGATCGAGAAGGTGAGCCGGGGAGCCGCCTTCGGCGACTACGACGACGACGGCGACGTGGACATCCTCGTCCTCAACCTGAACGAGGCGCCGACGCTGCTGCGCAACGACGGCGGCAACCGGGCCAACTGGCTGCTGGTGCGCACCGTCGGCACGGCGAGCAACCGGGACGGCGTCGGCGCGCGGGTGCGAGTCCGCTGCGGAGAGCGGACCCAGGTGCGGGAGGTGGCCAGCGGGTCGAGCTACCTGTCGAGCAGCGACCCTCGGCTGCACTTCGGCCTCGGCGAGGCCGCCCGCGTCGACGAGGTGCGGGTCACCTGGCCCAACGGGCTCGTCGAGACCTGGCGCGGCCTGGAGGCGAACCAGGTCCTCGTGGTCCGCGAGGGAAGCGGCGCTCAGCCCGACTGAGGGTCCGCCCCGAAGGCGGCCTCGAGGGCGTCGCGGCGGATCTCGACCTGCGAGTCGTAGCGTTCCCGCAGTTCCTGCATGTACTCGTTGAAGGCCTGCCGCTGCCGCTGGCGCCGCAGCTTGGAGGTGGCCCGCGCCCTGGCTTCCTCCCAAGTCTCCTGGCGCCGCTCCCGCGACAGGATGCGGAAGAGGGTGAAGCCCTCCTCCACTTCCACCGGTCCGGTCAACTCGCCGGCCTCGGCGTCGACGACGGCTTCCACGAGACCGCCGAACCTCGGCGACTCGTACCGGTGCACGTGGAACCGCCCGCTCTCGTCGCGGATCTCCGGCGGGCGCAGCGAACGCGACCCCGCCAGGGCGCCGAAGTCGGCGCCCGCCTCGATCCGGCGCCGCAGCTCCGCCGCCTCGGACTCGGACTCCACCAGGATCTCCTCCACCTCGATCTGCTCCGGGTGCAGGAAGTCGCCGCGGTTGGCCTCGAAGTACTCCCGAACGTCCTCGTCGGTGACCTTCGCCCTCTGCTGCAGGATCTTTCCCCGGAGTCCCGTGATCAGCGTCTGTCTCCGCATCTCCGCGAGCCACCGGGAGACCTCCTCCTCCTCCTCGATTCCCTCGCGGACGGCGGCCTCTATCAGCAGCACGTCGGGCACGACCCACCGCTCCACGACGGCTGCCAGCTTTCCGGCGTCGTCGACGCCGGCCAGGATGTCCTCCCGGATGCCTCTCGCCGCCTGGACGACGTCTGCCGCCGTGATCTCGCCGCCGTCGTACCTGTGGAGGACCCGGTCCGGGGGGGACTCGGCGCCGCTGGCCAGGGTCTCGACGAACTTGGCGAGGCCGTCCTGGTCTCTCTCCAGGCCGTACTCCTGTCCCAGGACGGCGACCAGGGAGTCCCTCGCCGCCTGCCGCTTGCTGCGCCCCAGTTCCTGCGCCACCAGCTGCCGCTGCTGAGGCGTCGGCTCGAAGAAGGACTCGGCGAGGACCTTGAAGATCGCGTGGTACCCGCCCACCGGCACCGGCTTCGACACCGAGCCCACGGGCAGGGTGAACAGCTCGTCGCCGAGGGCCGGGACCATCTGGTACCGGGTGGCGAAGCGGCCCATGTCGCCCCCCTGGGCGGCGGTCTCCCTGTTGATCGACCACCTCCGGGCGACGTCGGCGAAATCGGCGCCTTCCTCGATCAGCCGGTGGACCCGCTCCGCCGTCTCCCGGTCGGGGACCATGATGTCCGCCGTCCGGATGGCCCGGGCGTACCCCTTGCGCTCGATGTACTGCGCCACCTCGTCGTCGCCGACCGTGAGGGGGAGGCGGCGCGCCTCGAGGGCACCCACGAGCTTGTCCCGCCGGAGGCGGCCCATGCGGCGCAGGTAGAAGGGGCTGTCACCGATCCGCTCCTCCCCCGCCTCCAGCAGCAGCAGCTCCGCGTCGACCAGAGTCTGGAGATGCTCGGTCACCCGGTCCGCCGGCCCGGCCTCTCGCTCCTTCTCAAGCCGTCGGGCGATGAGGTCCCGCACCTCCTGGGCGGTGATCGCCTTCCCTCCGACCACGGCCACCACCGCACCGCTCTCCTCCCGCGCGCAGCCGCTCCACAGGACGGCGGCCGCCAGGACGGACAGAAACCCCGCCGCCCAGGACCGGCCCCAACCACTCCTCGTTCTACGCTCCATCTCTCTCTATCCCTATTGCAGACCGGCGTACACGGTGGCGAAGGCCACCTTGCCGGATTCGGTCTCGCCGGCGATCGATCGCCGCGTCAGCCGCAGACCCATCTTGGCGTGCAGCTTGTAGCCCTGGTAGGAGGGGGAGGTCGAGTACTGTATGGCGCCGACGATCTCCGTGTAATCGTCGAGGAGCCCCTCCCTGACCGCCGCGGCGGAATCCCGCAACTGGTTGAAGATGGCGTACTCCACGCCCACCTCCATGGACGAGGCGTCGAGGAGCGGCCAGCGCGCCAGCAACGACAGCAGGAGCGTATCCTCGCGGCGCTCGGCGTCGGACTTCGGCGCCGGCGACTCCAGACGCAGCTCGTTCTTGATTCGCGGCAGGAGGATCACCTGGGCGATGCGGCGCTCGTGGTCGATCTTGTTGATCAGGCCGAAGAAGGAGGAGTCGTCCCGCAGATCCGGCCGCTCCTCCCGCTGGTGCCAGCGGTCGTACTTCGCCTTCGTGGCGAAGGTCAGGTCCTCGATCCGGGTGAAGTCGAAGCCGAAGAAGGTCGAGTTGATCCACGTGTCCTGCGCGGCCAGGGGATCGAGGGTCGGCACGTTGCCCTGGTCGATATCGGACCACTGCCGCAGGTCGTTGGCGATGTTGTCCTCGGCGACGCGGAAGCTCTCGAAGAAGCGGAGCCTGCCGAGGCCGGCGTAGTCCCGCTCCACGGTGAAGAAGGCGTAGTTCGTCGTGTTGGCGCCGTCGCCGGCGATGAGGCTCTCGTCCGTGCGGCCCACGGTGAACCGGACCCCCGGGATCAGGTCGGCGCCCGCGTAGAGGTTGTATCCGCGCAGGTCCCGGCCATAGGGGAAGTCGGGCTCGTCGTCGTTCTCGAAGCGGTCGATCCAGAGGTTGTTGTTCATGTCGACGCCGAAGAGGAACTCGGGCCGGTCGGTATTGAACCGCAGGAAGGGCTCCTCGTAGTCGGGCACCAGGTTCGGGATGTCCCTGCTGGAGTTCTGGTTGAAGTCGGAGACGAAGTCGAGGTTCTCGTCGTAGCCGGGGAAGACCTCGAAGTCGGCGTTCTGGAAGATCCGCTGCCAGTCCGGGAAGCGGTCCTGGTCGTCGTTGTCGTCGACGAGTTCGTAGTAGAACTGGCCCTTGTCGGAGTAATCGATGCTCTGCCCTCCACGGGCCAGGAAGGCGCTCGTATTGTAGTCGTGCTCCATGCTGTAGGCCTCGCCGAAGAGGAACCACGGATAGGCGATCCTCGACAGGTTGACCATCCAGGCGTCGCCCTGGCTGGAGGACCCCAGGTGGCGGGTGTGGGCCCGGTTCGGGTACTTGCGGTGACTGATGCTCCGGTCCCACTCACCGTAGATCTTGATCCCCTTCAGGTCCTGCACCTCCACGGTGAAGCCGAAGACCTCCGTCGCCGTGGGCAGCCCGTAGGGGATCTCCAGCAGGCTCAGGTTCGAGCCGTCCTGGACGTTGCCGTCGGCCCGGGCCGCCAGCAGGTAGACGGGGTCGCCCGCCCGGTCGGTCTGCCGGTCCGAGGCGACCTCGATCCGGTAGTCGTTGGCAACGGCCAGCTCGAGGGTCAGCTCCCGGATCGTTGAGGGATCGGGGCCCCGGTAGGTGGCGAGGGAAAAGTCGTAGACCAGCTCGATCTGCACGGAGCCGCTCGCCTCCACGTAGCCCAGCCGCTGGAACCCCCCCTCGGGGGCCGGGATCAGGCCGACCTCGCTGGCGCGCACCACCTCCCTCTCCACGATCAGCTCGCCCTCGGGTCCCACCGCCTCCACGTCGGCCCTGATCACCACGTCCCACGCGAAGAGGTTCGCCCCCCCTGCATCGTCTTCCGGCGAGTCGTCCGAGAGGCGCAGGAAGAGCTTGGTGACGTTCTGCGCGTTCTGGCTCCCCACGATCGAGCCGCTGCGCGGGCTCCCGTCGAAGGCGTCGAGGAGCTGGGTGGAGTTGTGGGCGCTCACGTAGGTGCCGCCCACCTTCACGAAGTCGCCCACCTGGGCCGTGGCGCGCCCGCCGGTGAGCGTCGACGAGGTGGTCATCTCCTGCACCGACGGGTTGCGGTGTCCGGAGGCCCCGGGGGAGCTGATCCGTGACAGCAGCGCCGTGACCTCGTACTTGTTGGACTGGTAGTCGATCTGCATGCCGTCGAAGCCCGGCTTCGAGAACGTCATCGGCGTCAGGGTCGAGCGGATCCTGTCGCCGATGGTGATGGCCAGGTGGTTCTGTCCCTTCTGGTCGGCGGCGACGACGAGGCCGCTGAACCACCCCGCGAAGTAGCTGTTCTTCCAGACGTTGCTGCCGTCCTGCTGCGGCTGGGTCTGGCTCCAGTCGTAGAGCAGCCAGCCCCGGGTGACGTAGTTGCCGTAGAGGTCGTAGAAGGTGTCGCCCTCGCGGTTCGTGCCCACGTAGCGCTGGTAGAGCTGCCTGGCGTAGTTGGTGTACTCCCAGGACTTCCACCTGTACTGGTGATACAGCTCCTGCGGCACGTACCACTTGCGCACCGCCGGGTCGAGGGCCCCGAAGAGGACGCCCGGCCCCATGGGCTGGAAGGTGAGCTTGCCGGCTATGCGGGTCCCCTGCAGCCGCCGGTCGGCCGGCCGGGGCTCGGGCACCCCCTGCGCATCAGCCTGCGTTCCGGCCAGCGTCAGCGCCAGGACCACGGCGCAGCCGCAGACCAGCGCCCGTGACCCGCACGATATCAGCCGCACTGCGTGACCGCCCATAATCGGGATCCCCTCTGCTTCTCTTCGAGTGATGGTTCAGTAGGCGACGGGCACGATCGCCATCCGGCTCTCGGTCCCCGTGTCCGCATCGATCTCCACGCGCACCACGTACAGGCCCGGCGGCAACCTGCGCCCGGCGTCGTCGGTCCCGTCCCAGGCCCTCCCGAAGCGGCCGCTGCCGTGGAGGCCGGAGTAGAGCACTCGCCGGCTTCGGCCCCCCAGGTCGAAGACGACGGCCGAGACGGGGACGCCGTCCGTCAGATTGACGATGTCGTAGGTGATCGTGGCCTCGTCGTTGACCCCGTCGCCGTTGGGCGAGAAGGGCGAAGGGTCGACCTCGACGGCCCGGATGAGGTCTCCGGCGAACCGGGTCGTGACGGACAGGTCGTCGCCCTCGGCGACGGGGTCGGGGGCCGCGTCGCCCTCTACGAGCGTCTGCGGCTGGTCCTGCGGTCTCCGGCTGTCGGAGACCCTGCCGATGAAGACGGTCTTGTATCCCAGGGCCACGCCCTCGAAGACGACGCGCAGGACCCGGTCGCCCGTGATCCTGGGGAAGCCGAGCCGGAGGCCGCCGTCGATGTCAGTCCTTTCCCACGCCACCTCGCTGCCGTCGATCCGGACCGACCGGACAACCTGCACCGGCGCCTGGGTATCGATGTCGAGCTGATCGAAACCGCGGCTGTTGTAGCTTCGCACCCAGTAGGTCAGCTCGGTCGTCTCCCCGATCCGGGCCTCCTGGGGCCAGACCTCCGCCACCAGGGAATCGGCCAGGGCGGGGGAGACCTCGACGGCGATGGAGTCGACCAGCGCCGCCGAGAGGATCTCCGTGCTCCGGAGCTGGACGAGGAACTGCCAGTATCGGCGGGGTGCCGGTGAGGCGACGGCCGTGGGCACCCCGGCCGGGTAGGGCGGCGACCAGCCGCTCCAGGCGAGGGTGTCGCCGGGATCCGGCGACGTGCCGCTGCGGGTCCTGACCGTGGCCGAGACCTTCGTCGGCTCGCCGATGAAATCCGGGGACCACACCAGGCTCCCGAAGACGGCGGGCTCTCCCTGGTCGAAGGCCGTGGAGAGATACGAGGCCTGCGAGGGGAAGCCTTCGCCGAAGACCTCGAACTCGTCGATCTCCCACGCCCCCCTCACGAGTTGCTGCAACTCGATGAAGCGCACGTACTGCAACGGGACCGGGATGTCGACGACGGGGTCCAGGTTGCGCTCCTCGGCGGCGAAGAGCCTCATCTTCGGCTCCCCCCCGAGGGTTGTCTGCTCCTCGCTGCCGTCGTTCAGCGACAGCCGGTAGCCCCGCAGGAACTCGAAACCCTCGCGCGGGTAGAACCGGATCCGGTTGACCCCGAAGCGCTCCCCCAGGTCGATCCGGAAGATGACCCCTCTCATTTCCACCCCCGGGATCACGAAAGCCTCGTTGCCGCCGTCCACCATGTTGTCCAGCAACTCGTCCAGATCGCTCTGCAGGATCTCGAGGACCACCCGCGCATTCGGCGAGGTGATCGCGCCGCCGCTCTCGAGCAGCTTCAGGGCGATGTTGTCCTCGGGACCGTGCCGGGCCGGCTGGATGAAGCCGGGCTCCGTGTCGAAGTCGATGACGGAGAGCACCGAGTGGCTCTCGCTCCAGCTCCGCGAGCCCGGGCCCTCCCCGCCGATGACGATCCGCTCGCCGGCGGCGGGTACCGCCGCGAGCACGAAGGCGAGGGCGCAGATGACGGCCATGATGGGCGCCGGCATCAGTAGGCGACATGCACGGGCCGCAGGGCCCGGGTGCTGCCGCCGGCATCGGAGTCGAGATCGACGACGACCCGCAGCAGGTAGATCCCCGGCGGTACGGGCGCGCCGGCCGCGTCGAGGCCCTTCCAGGCGACGGTGTGATCGCCGGCCGGGAGGGGCTCGTCCCAC
This sequence comes from Gemmatimonadaceae bacterium, assembly GCA_026706075.1. Lineage (GTDB taxonomy): Bacteria > Latescibacterota > UBA2968 > UBA8231 > UBA8231 > UBA8231. The sequence continues at coordinate 108,304 of JAPOZM010000040.1, read as the reverse complement.
AGCGTGGTCACGAGCCGGCCGCCCAGGTCGAAAACCGCCACCGTGGCCGGTGCCGGACTGCTGATGCGAGTCAGCGAGAAACGGGCCGACAGGTCGTCGTTGGAGCCGTCGCCGTTGGGGGTGACGACCGGACTCGACAGCTCTACCGCGCCCAGCACGTCGCCGGGTTGCAGTCCCAGGACGATCGTCGTCTCGCTGTCCGTGATCCCGTTGGCGTCTCCATCCTCGACCCGCTGCCAGGAGCCGGGGAAAGCGGAATGCCCGACGGAGCCGTTGAAGTAGCTGTTGTAGGTGTACGGGGTGCATTCGAACTGCACCTCGACCCGCGCCACGCCTGCTTCCGGCTCGATCGGCTCCGGCAGGCGGACCCACAGGGAGTCGGAGCCGTCCTTCAACACCTCGAGCTGCTCGTCGCCGGCTTCGTAGGTGAGGGCCGGTTCCTCGCCGGCCTCGACGACGACCCGCTGAAGGTCCATCTCCAGTCCCGCCGGGCCCTCGAGGAGGAGTTCGTCGAAACCCCGGCTGCCTCCCTCGAAGGTCGAGCGGAGGAGGTAGGAAAAGGCCTGCGGCCTGCCGATCTCCTCGAGGCGGGCGGGCAGGACCTCGGCGATCAGGCTGCTGGCCACGGGGCGCGCGAAGTTCAGCGCCACCGAGCGCAGGGTGGCTGCCGCCATCGGCTCGTCTGTGAGGAGGATGGCGCGGATGGCGACGTAGCGCCGCGGACTGGGCGAGGTGAAGGGGTCGCCCGATCGCTCGTACAGCTGGCTCCAGCCGCTCCAGTCGCTGCCGGGGAGCTTCTCGGTGACGATGGGCCCCACGGCGGTGTCGCCGAAGAATTTCTTCTGCTCCTCCCAGGCCTCTTTCGCCTCCTCCTCCGTTCCCGGGTACGGCTCTCCGTTCTTCTTCAGGTATTGGGTCAGCTCCAGAAAGGTGTCGCCCGTGCGCGTCTGCAAGGCGAGACCGGTGCCCGGCGGCAGATCGGCGTCCCATTCGATGGTGGTCAGGTTCTGGGCGCGGCTGCCGAGCTCGATGAAGGGGATGTCGCTGTCAAAGACGGAGACGATCTCCACCTCGGGCATGAAGCCCTCCCCGAAGAACTGGATCTCCGACAGGCCGAAGGAGAGCGTGCCCGAGTCCGCAGGCTTTGGGATCAGGGGGTAGGTGAAGGCGAAGTACTTGGCCTTGGTGAGGGGGAACTTGAAGTCGTTGTAGGTGTGGCTGGTCGGCTCGTGGCTGTTGTCGAGGTTCGCGGCGGCGCCGACCGTCTTCCAGGCGAGGCTGCCGCCGGCCACCCTCGAGCCGTCGGAGAGCTGGATCCGGTAGTCGGGGAAGGCCTTGACGTGCCCGAACCCCTGGTTTCTCTGCAGGATCCGGACGTTGTCGAGGAAGAAGGCGCCCCCCAGGTCGATGAGCAGCTGGCGCTCCAGGTCCTGCGACTGGAAGACCGAGGCCTGGTCCGGGTTGAAGCCGCCGAGGGCGCTCCACAGGGCCAGCTCGCCGAAGAAGTGGCCGTCGACGACGGCGGGCTCGGCCCCGGTGTCGTCGACGCTGGTCAGCGTGCCCCCGCGCTCCAGCACGCCCGGGCCGATGTTGTCGCCGATGGCCCACACCTCGACCTCGGCGAGCCGGGGCCGCTCGCGGCGGTAGTGGACCACCGGCCCCTGCCGGTCGGTGCCCTCCAGGGAGTCCCAGTCCTCCTTGCCGCCCAGGAGCCGGCGCTGGCCCCGGCCGTCCAGCCGGTAGTACTCGATGTCCCCCTGCTGGTCGGGCGGGAGGCCCTGGTAATCGGACTCGGAGACCTGCCGGGCCTTGCCGAAGTCGCTGGCCGTGGCCTGGATGCCGACGAGATTGATGACGTCGCCCGTGAAATCGCCGTAGACCACGGGCCACTTGGTCGGCGACTGGGTCCTCAGGTCGATCTCGAAGACGCGCTGGCCCTTGACCGGCGTGTTGGTCGTGTAGCGCGTCCGGAAGATCGGCAGGCCGAGACTGAGCTCTCCCTGCGAGGTGGTGACCTTGAAGTGGAGGAAGGGATCGCCCAGCTCGGCGTCGACGAACCTGAGGACGATCCGCGTGGCCGAGACCGTCCGGCCCAGGTCCAGCTGGACCCACCAGTCGCGCACGGGGGCGTCCGGGTCCGGCTCCCAGTACGTGTCCAGACGACCGTCCATCAGGGCCGCGGCGCTCGCCTCACCCGAGCCCGCGGCCCTGACGCCGCCTCCGAAGTCGGCCGCGTCGAGGACCGCGTTGACGCCGGGCACCACGACCTCCCGGCCGTCGATCTCCGTCCTGGTGCTCTTGCGGACGAAGCCGGGCCGCACCCCCGCATCGGTGATCTCGGCCGTGGACGACTGCCAATGCTCCCAGTGCGTGGGCCCGTCGATGACGACCCGGCTCGCCTCTCGCCTGTATCCCTGCTGCCCCCAACCCGGCGCCGACCACGCCAGGACCAGGACCCCGGCCAGGACCGACCCCGGACTCGCGAGCCACCGTGGCCTCCGGTGCACAATCATGTCAGTAGGCTACGGAGAGGACGCCGAGGGCCGTCTCCCGATTCGACTCCAGGTCCGCCTCGATCCGACACAGGTACAGGCCGGGGGGGACGAGCCGGTCCGCCCCGTCCCGTCCATCCCACGTACGGCCGTACTCTCCCAGGGGATCGTCCCCCGAGTAGACCCGCTTTACGAGGCGGCCCGACAGATCGTGGATGGCGATCGTGACCGGAACCGCCGTGGTCAGGCGCAGCAGCTTGTAGGAAATCCGGACGACATCGTTGACCCCGTCGCCATTGGGCGTGAACGGGTTCGGCTCGAAGAGGGGCGAGAACAGCAACGAGGCGCTCAAGGGGGCCTGCACGGTCAACTGGTCGCTGTCGACCTCGGCGAGGGCGTCGCCGGCACTCACCTGCTGGCGCACCTCCCGCGGCCTTTCGGTGTCGAAGATCCGGCCGGCGAAGGGGGTGCTCACCTCGCGCAGCACGGAGGTCCTGAAGACCACCTCCACGACAGCCCCGCTGTCGGTCGACTCCAGGCGCCGCGGCAGATAGACCTCGAAGCCCTCCTCGGTCCGGTCCCACGTGAAGGGCTCCTCCACCGCGTCGATGCGCAGCGAGTCGACCGAGACGACCCGGAAGGGGGTCGAGATCTCGATGCCGTCGAAGCCGCCGTCGCCAGCGCGGATCGTCGGCTTCACGTAGTAGGTGAAGGGAGTGACCTCGCCGACGCGGGTCGTCACCGGGAAGATCTCCGCCACCAGCTCGCGGGCCATCGGTCGCGATGCCATGGCCTCGATGAAGTCGATCCGGCCCCCGTCTTCGGCCGTGCTCGACGAGAAGTCCACCCGGACCTGGAAGTACTGCCGGGGCCCCGGCGACACGATCTCGACACCTGGTTGGTCGAAGGCGTAGATGCGGGACCAGTGGCTCCAGTTCTCGATGTCGACGCTCACATGATCGTCCTCGTCCTGCGGCTTGAGATGTCCCGCCAGCTTGTCGTACTGGGCCTTGTACTCGGTCACGCTGAGATCGCCGCCGCCGCCGAGGAATGCGACCCTGTCGAGCAGATCGGGACGGAACTCCCAGTAGATCTCCGGGTGCCGATCGGTGCCCAGCCGCGAGCGGATCTGGACGCGGGCCCGGGGATCCTGCCGGCCCGACCAGCGGATCTCCCCCCAGCTGGCGATGTCCGGCATCTCGACGACCTCCGACTCGTACGCGGCCTGGGTCACGTAGCCGCCGCCGTAGACCTCGAAGTCGGCCAGTCCGATCTCCCTCGGTGAGGTGCGGACGACGAGTATCTGGATGGCCTCGGTCGTCACCGGCGGGTCCAGCACGATGCTCATGTCGTGATCGGAGTTCTCCTTGATGGAGAAGACCCCCTGCTCGCCGCAAGGGGGGCCGCACCGCTCCCGGTAGAACCACGGGATCCGGTAGGTGTTGAAGACCAGGTCGCTGACGCCGAGGGAGAAGGTGTCCAGGTAGTGGTCGGACCGGCCCGGGAGAGGCCGGAACCGCACCTCCTTGATCAGAAACCGCCCGCCGAGATCGAAGGTGATCTTCCCCCACCACCCCCTCAATCCGAACCGGCTCGGCTCGATCTCCTGCCAGATGTAGGCGGTTGTGGAATCCTGGTCGATGAGGACCTGCCCGACGAGGGTGTTCTCACCTCCTACCCCGATGTTGTGGTCGACCCAGACCCTTCCTCCCCGTTCCAGGAGTGTGGCAGCGAGGTCCTCGTCGTCGCCGAGGAACTTCGGCACGAGCATGTCGGCCTGAAGGGAGTCCGCGTCGATCTGATCCAGCACGTGCGAGGCCGCCCAGGGGACGTGGAGGACCTCGATGCCGAGGTTGTCGAGGCTGTCCCGCTCGGCCGCGGTGAGGGCCTGGCCGATCCGGATGAGGGTTACACCCGAGGCGTCCCTTGCGAGCAGACCGGCGATGATGCAGAAGAGCAGGGACCAGCGCATGGATGCGCCTCTCCACGGAGGGAAACCGGTGGGCGCCGATACCTTAAGGAGCCCCGTCGGGGGGCGTCAAGCACCGGAAACCCGCCCCGAGAGACGTGGAATTTCACCCCTGGCGGCGGCAGACTCGGAAGGAATGGAAGTTCACATCCTCGACGATGAAGCGCAGCTGCACGGTGCGCCCCATGAGCCCGCCCAGGTCGCTGCGCCCGCCCCAATCCACGAGGGCCCCCGTCTCGTCGCCGCGAAAGGGAGTGCATTGCCCGGCGGCGAGCCCGGGGATGACCCGCCCCTGTTCATCCTCGATCTGCACGGTGATCCCGCCGCTGCCGTCTCCAGGGGCCCCGGGGGTCGGATCGCTGGTGACCGCGTTCAGCCGCAGTTGGTCCCCGTTCCAGGTGAAGGGACGGGTGAGAGCGTGTCCCGGGCTTGTGGCATCCAGGGAGCAGAAGCCGTCCAGGCGAAGGGTGGCCAGACCGATGCGCCCATCCTGGTCGGCGGCCAGGGTGTTGTGGGGCACCTTGAACCCGGAATAGTAGAGCCAGAGCCGACCGTCCTTCTCCACCGGCGCCGAGACGGGGTAGATCTGCATGCAGTCGAAGGCGCCGCCCCGGTACTCGTTGGTCGGTACCAGGTGCATGAACAGCTTGCGGTCGGCCGTGCGGTCCCAGCGCGACCCGTCGCGGCTGGAGACCAGCTGCATGTCCAGTGTCTGCGGGTACGTGTGATACACCCACAGAACGCCCAGGTACTGGCCCGCGAAGGGAAAGGTGGACAACCCGTAGAACTGGGTATCGGGCGGGTCGAAGGCGTCGGGAGCCAGCAGGCGGCGGGTTGGCCCCCAGTGCACGAAGTCGTCGCTCACCATGCGCGAGACCATGCGGAGCGGCCGGGCCGGCGTCCGCGTCTTGTGGTACAGCCAGTACTCGCCCGACGCCGGATCGCGCATGAAGCTGAAGGTGTCGCCCGTCGCCCGGCGGGGGACGATCGGGTTGTCTTTCCACGGCCGCCAGCGGATGCCGTCTTCGGAGAAAGCCGCGTGGATTCCGTCGCCCCCGGGCGGCCACCAGAGCAGCTTGTAGCGCCTCTCCGAGTCCGCTTCCGCCTCGTCCTTCAGGACGCAGTGCGTCCACTCCACGCCGCGGAGGAGGATGTTGTTCGCCGTCGATCCGTCGAACTCCACGAGACCCAGCTCCGGCTTCTCCCAGTGGACGCCGTCCGTCGAGGTGGCGTAGCAGAGGTTCTTCCCGGCATTCGGCTTGTCCCGGCTCGGCTGGGCGTTGTACCACATCTTGAAGCACCCGTCCTGCTCGTCGTGGACGACCGTCCCCGGCTGCAGGACCAGGTATCCCTCCCAGGCCCTGTCGGGTACGAGCACAGGATTGCCTTCGTCTCTGACCGGGTGATGGAGCGACCGCCAGACGTTCTCCGTATGGGCCAGCATGGCGTCGTCGCAGAAGACCTGCAGGCCGTCGCGTGGATGCATCGGATCTCAGACGGGCAGCGGCGTGAACCGCAGGCTGTACAGGTCGGCGTCGCTGAGGGCGAAGCGCAGGCGCACCGGTTGGCCGGCCAGGCCGCGGACGTCGGCCAGGCCCTTCCAGGTGACGATGCGGTCCAGGTAGTCGCCGTAGATCTCGTCGCAGTCGCGGAGGGCGTACCCCTTCAGCGCCTTGCCGTCGCCGTCCTGGAGCTCGACGCGCACCGAGCCGGCGGCGGACGTGGCCGCGTTCAGGCTCAGGGCCCCGCCGTCGAAGGTGAAGGGCCGCGTGATCAGCTCGCCCCCCTTCAGCGGCGCCTTGGCCGAGACGAAGCCGTCCAGGCGCAGGGTGTAGCGCCGCAGCCGGGTGGCCTCGCCGCCGAAGAATCCCTCGCCGCTGAAGATCGACAGCTCCCTGGGCGCCGTGGGAAGGTCGCTGGCCGTCTCCAGGATACCCCAGGCCGTCATGTTGTTGCGGCTCCCCCAACGCCTGCGCTGCGGCCCGGGCGGCACGAAGGCCTCTCCCCAGCGCTTGAAGTGCAGGCCGTCGCGGCTGGTCATGAACAGGCCGTCCGATACGCCTCCGACCGTGTTGCCGGGCATGCGGCGGTCCGGCATGAAGCGCTTGGGGAAGCCCATGTAGATGTGCGGGGCCCGGTAGTAGGGCGTCACGGCGTTGGTGTAGAGGTGCTCGAGGGGCGCGTCGCCGTAGTCGAGCAGCTGCGGCTTCGTCCAGCGGCGGAAGTCCGTCGACGTGCAGGTCATGATCTGGCGGTAGCGTACGCCGCCGGGGTAGATGGAGTCGCGGTGGTACTCGACGTAGCAGCCTCGGCGAGGCTCGTAGAAGGCCAGGTTCTGCGAGTCGAAGGCATTGGTGCCCGCCGTGTGATCCATCACCGGCTTCTCCGACAGCAGGCTCCAGTGCACGCCGTCCGGCGACTTGAAGGCGAGGAGGGCCTGCTCCTCACGGCTGCGCGCGCTCGGGCTGCCCAGGGCCTTGTACTCCTCTCCCTCGCGGCAGTCCGGATTGGTGTCGCGGAAGGGTGTGAAATCGAGCGAGCCGGGGCCGTCCCAGATGATGTTGTTGCGCGTCGAGCCCTTGTAGCTCACCAGGCCCAGCTCCGGCCGGTACCACTCGATGCCGTCGCGGCTTTCGGCGTAGCACACGACCGGTTTGTAGCCGGCCCGGTCGTAGTGAGAGCCCCGGTAGTAGGCGCGGAACAGGCGGCCGTCCTGGAAGACCGTGTGGTAGGCGCTGGTGTTGCCCTCCCACGGCACATCGTGGTCGAGGGCCACGTTCCGCGGCACCGGCTTCTGCAGGCGCAGCTCGACGTTGGTGAGCCGCTCGATCAGGTAGTCGTCGACGAACAGCTCGCGCCGGTCGCCCAGCTCGATGACACCCGCGGGTACTCCCGCCCGGGCCCTGCCGGCCGCCTTCCTCTTCGGTGCGGCCTTCGCTTTCCCTGTCTTCCTCTTCGCCATCCGGGATCCTCTCCGTGGTTGCAGGCCATCCTTCCGACCAGCCTGTGCCGGCGGCTCCGCGCCGGCGCTAACGAAAGACTCGCTGTTCCCCCGGGCAACAGCCGCCGGGGCCGCGCTTTGCCGCCTCGCCGGGGGGATCCCTCCGAGGCGCATGTAGACCCGGAACCCCGGCCGGGCCCTTCAGATCTGGGTGAGGAAGCTGCCCGTGGTGCCGGTGAGGTAGTCGATCACCAGGAACACGCCGGCGCCGACGATCTCGCCCAGGATCAGGCCCAGGAAGAAGGGCCGCAGGCTGCGGTAGAGGCGCACGCCGCCGTAGCGCAGGATCAGGTACTTCAGGCACCAGGCGACCAGGGCGCTGCAGAAGATGTGGCCCGTCTTCCAGTTGGCGGCGATGGTGAAACCGAGGGGGTTCAGCGGCCACCACACGAACTGGTGGCGAGCCCACATGAGGGCCGACATCACCCCTCCCCCGATGAGCATGAACTGCACGGCGTCCCAGCGCGGGCCTTCGGGCGCCCCGGAGATGCGCGGCGTCATGTCCATGGGCCCGAAGTGGGTGGACTGCCATGAGAAGAACAGGGGGTTGAGGTTGATGCCGCCGTGCTCGTAGGCCATGACCAGCGTGATATAGGAGGAACCCGCCAGGCTGACGAGGATGGCGACGACGATGGCCCAGAACAGGCGGCGCTTCGGTCCGCGGATCATCTCGCTCATCTTGAGTCCGTTGGCGACCGAAGACATGACGAAGGAGCGGATCTCCGAGTGCCAGCCGTAGGAGAAGCCGAGGGCCACCAGGCCCTGGGCGCCGATGGCGGAGGTGCCGACCGTGGAGATCACGAAGGTCGAGGTCATCAGGGGAGGCCGCATCGCCGGGATGCCGCCCTCGGCGACGACCCGCGTCAGGGCCATGAACAGGACCATGGCGCCGAAGACGAAGAGCAGGGCCACCGCGAAGGGAAGGCCGGTCGCCGACAGCCAGACGGCGACGATCAGCAGGCCGGCGACGAGCCCGAAGAACGCCTGCCGGTAGGTGAGGATCTCGCCGCTGTCGTCGACCTCGCGAGCCCCGCGGAGGGCCCTGGCCGCCACCTGGCGCAGGTGCCGCCGCGCCACCCACAGACCGACGAGGACGAAGACGATCATCGCCCCGAGGCCCTGGTGGGCGAGGAAGGGGTCCTCGGAGTAGAAATCGATGCGCTGCGTGCTGTGCACGCCGAGGACGTTGAAGACGCCCCGCTGCAGCCGGACGAGGAGGTAGAAGACCCAGATCGAGGCCGAGATGTCGAGGCTGACGAAGTAGAAGAACCCCGTCCACGGCGGGCTGAACCAGAAGCTTAGCCCGGTATTGCCGAACAGGGGCAGGCCCACGGTGCGCTCGAAGCGGGGGAACTCCGGGAAGTAGGTGTTCAGCCCGATGACGCTCAGCAGCAGGAAGGAGACGGCGAAGCCCAGCCACATCGTCTTGTTGGTGAAGAAGGAGCGGCCCACGGCGCCGCCTTCCTCCCCCTGGATCATCTCCATCGGCACCTGCACCAGGGCGTAGGTGAGCCGCTCGTTGTCGACCCACTGCCGGCGCAGGATCACCATGGCGCAGATCATGGCGAAGCCGAGGGCCAGGAAGAACCCGAACCACAGGCCCAGGGGCACCACCCAGGCGCCCCACGGGATCGAGGCCCCCTCGGGCAGCCCCTCGAAGAAGTAGCGGGCCACGCCCTCGCCCCTGGGGATCATCCACTCCGGGATGTACTGGTTGTACAGCTCCTCCCAGTTGTTCTCGGGCGTTGCGTAGTAGGTCGACCCGAGGAGGCAGGGAATGATGAACTGGGTGAAGCCCATGCCGGGGATGCAGCAGGCCACCAGCAGCATGACGTAGATCGTGATCAGCTCGGCCCGGCTCAGCTCCAGCCACCGGTGCAGGAGACCCACCACGCCGCTGGCCAGGACGAGGAAGAAGAAGAAGAAGAGGGCGGCGGGGGTGCTGAAGTTGAGGGTCAGGTACGACCCCTGGATCGCGTTCGTGGCGTAGGTGTCGCAGACGTTGAGCACCAGGGCCAGCACGGCCCCGATCAGGATGCCCCGCACCGGGATCCCGCGCAGATCCCGAGCGCCCTGCTGGTCTCCCCGCGGAGGTGCCGTCATCGGGGGCCCGGCTGCTGGTGCCTCACGAGGCCACGGCCTCGCGCGCCGACAGGCCGTGGCCACAACCGGCCTTCGGCTGGACGTGGCAGGGCCCCTGGCCGGCGACGCAGTTCAAGGGCAGGGGGAGTCCTCCAGTAACGATTCGGGGGGGCGGATGCGGGTCCCTCGAGGCCCCCGGGGTCCGGTGGCGACGCCCCATGAGCCCCGTGATCTCGGGACTGCCGAGACGGGAGGCTGCCCCTGCTGAGATCGAAGCTCGGGCAGTGCCGCCTTGTCCCTCTGCCGTCCAACTTACAGGGACCGATCCGGTCCCCGCAACGCCGGTCAGGCGCAATGTCCGACTCACCGGTGGAGACCAACGCCACGGGAGGATCTGAAGGATGGGACCCGGAGGATCTCTTCATCTTCCCAATTTACAAGGAGTTACGGTCTCGACTGTGCGCCGTGGAAGTCCCGTCGCCGTCGAAGGCTGGCCGCAATTATCCTTGCCTTGCCGCCAGCCTTGGGATAGATTGCGCCTGATTTTCTTGGCGCGAGCGTTCGAGCGTTCGCACCTTCATCTCGCCGGGAGGGAGAGTCCCCCCGGCCAAAGTCACAAGGAGATAGAGTGATGAAGGGAGTCTTCGCATCCGCTTTGGCGCTCGTCCTCGTTGCGGCGGTCGCCACTTCCGCCCACGAACGGCCGGACGACAACTTCGCCGCCGTGCAGGTCCCCATCAACGCTGACGGTGTCTGGCCTGTCGTGATGGACGGTGACCTGTCAGACTGGGACAACGTGCCTTCCGTCTTCTGGACGACGCAGGACGATCTGACCGAGGCGATCCACGGTCTGGGCGACCCCGATCCCGCCAACCTCGCCACGCGCATCATCCTGGGCTGGAGCCCGGAGACCAACCTCTTCTACTTCATGGAAGAGCGCTTTGACGACCAGTTCTTTGGTTATACCGACACCAACTACGAGAACACCGAGATTGCGATCGATTTCGATCACAGCGGCGACGAGCAATTCAACGACGTGGCCGGAGCGGGTCTCGATGCGGAGCGGTGGGAGGGAGCCCTGACCCAGAACTACCGCTGGCAGTTGCACATCGAGGGCGAGTTGTTCCTGTGGGGCGCCGCGCCCTGGGCCGGCGAAAGGCCCTACGCCGGCGTGGAGTACAACATCGAGGGTGACACCGACGGCGGCGCCGTCAACCCCTTCCTGGAGATGTGGGTGACGCCCTTCGACGATCTGCCCACCAGCTCCTCGGGCATCGACGACCCCGACGTGGTCGTGCACGATCTGACCGAGGGTGAGATCATCGGCGTCGGCTTCGCCGCCGTAGACGACGATGTCCCCGCTGACGGTGCTTACAACGGCTACTGGATCAACAGCGGCAACGTCAACCTCTACTTCCTGGCCAATGCCTTCGTCGACTACACCCTCCTCGGCTACGACGCGAGCATCTGGGTGCCCGTGGTCTCCGCTGTCGAGCAGGACAGCTGGGGCCGGATCAAGGATACCTTCGCCAACTGAAGGTGACGAGGCTGCCGTCGCCGCAAGGCGACTGATACCCGGGGGGGCGAGATCCGATTCTCGCCCCCCTCTTTTTGCGCCCAGTTTTGCCCCCATCGCGCACTCGACCCGGCCGGAGGCCGTGCGCCGCCGCGCTGCGGGGGGATCTCATACAGGAGCTCTCATGCCGCAGGTCCTGTCTCACCGCACCGTCGTCCGCGACGGCTGGCACAACATGTGTTCGGACATCTGCTTCTGGCGGGACACGTTCTGGCTGGTCTACGACCGGACCTCGGCACACTCGGCGCCCGACGGCGTCGTCGTCCTGCTCCGGTCGGCCGACCTGCAGCGCTGGGACGAGGTCGCCGTCCTGAGGACGCCCAACGACGCCAGGGACGTGAAGCTGGCGGCCACCGACGACGAGCTCCTCGTGTTCTGCGCCGACAGCTGGTACGAACCGGTGGACGGACGGGTACGCCAGGTCGTCGACCCCTACGTCTTCGCCTCCGACGACGGCTACCGGTGGTCGCCGCCGATCAGAGCATACGACAGGAACTACTGGCTGTGGCGCGTCCAGCTGCACGAAGGAGTCTTCTACTGCGCCGAGAAGGGGGGCGAGCTGCTCTCCAGCCAGGACGGCCGCAACTGGACCTCCGTCTCCAGGATTCCCTCCGAACCCGAGGGAGCGACCCCGCAGGAACTGCGGGAGGCCCGCGGGCTGGACCACCGAACGACGCCGCGATTCAACGAGGCGGACGTGATCTTCCGGCCCGACGGGGAGCTGTGGTGCGTCTCCCGGACGAGGCGGGAGAGCCAGCACTCCCTCCTCTACACCTCCAGCCCCCCGTACGAGGAGTGGTCCTGCCTGGACCTGGAGACGCTGATCCACTGCCCGGCGCTGTGCGAGTCCGCAGGCAAGGTGTACGTGGCCGGCCGCCGCGACCCCACGTCGCCCTGGGTCCCCCAGCACTCCCCGGCGGGCAACACGGGGATCTTCCTGCTGGACCGGGACGGCGTGACGCCGGTCTTCGCCCTGCCGAGCGACGGCGACGCCGCCTATCCGGGTCTTCTCTCCCTCGAGCCGGACCGACTGATCGTCAGCTACTACTCGCAGCACGCCTACCTGGGCGGCGCCGTCGAGGGCGAGAAGAAGCGCCTGCACCACATCGAGCGGTGGGGCACCCTCCGGCGGGAGGCGCCCCCGCCCGGCTACGAGCTCTCGCACTTCAAGTCCGGACCGGCCGACATCTTCGTCGCCGAGATCGACCTCGCCGCCGAGGGCGCCGGCACGTCCTTCTGACGACCCACCTCTTCGTCGACGACGAGGTGATCGCCCGCAAGCAGGGGGTGGTTCGCCGGACCCATCCCTGCGGAAAGCGGCCCCGCCCCGTCATCTCCGGCCGGGAGTCCTGGCAGGCGCCGTCCGACGACGAGCGCGTCTACATCTACGGCACGGTGCTGCCCGCCGAGGACGGCGAGACCCTGCGCATGTGGTACATGCGCTGGCCGGACCGGGTCCTCTACGCCGAATCGCAGGACGGCCTCTCCTGGCGCCGCCCGGACCTCGGCGGCACCAACGCCCTCCCCATCCGCCTCCACAGCCCCAGCGTCATCCACGATCCGGCAGACCCCGAACGCCGCTACAAGATGCTCGGCGTCTCCCGCTCACCCGAGAGCCGCGGCTACTGCACCGCGCACTCTTCGGACGGCCTGAACTGGCAGCTCTTCCCCGCGAACCCCGTCCTGCCCGGCGGCGACACCTGCTGCCTGGCCCGGGACCCCGCCACCGGCGACTACCTCGCCTTCCACAAGCGCTACGGCATCCACCGGGGCCGCAGGCGCCGCCTGGTCCATCTCTCCTCCAGCCCCGACCTGCAGAGCTGGTCGGAGCCCGCCCTGGTCATGGCCCCGGACCAGATCGACGACGCCCGGACACAGGCGGAGGGCGGCCTGTTCTCGCAGTTCTACAACATGTCGGTCTTCCCGTACCACGGGCTGTGGCTGGGTTTCGTCACCCACTTCCGGCACACCGGTCCACCCGTAGAGAAGGGCCCGGAGCAGAGCCGGGACGACGGTCCCATCGACGTGCAGCTGGTGCACAGCCGGGACGGCCGGTCGTGGTCCCGGTGCGAGGACCGGTCCCCCGTCATCCCGAACGGCCCCCACGACTACGACGGCGGCTGCATTCTCGGGGTCGCCAACGGGCCCATCCTGGCGGAGGACGAGGTTCGCCTCTACTACACGGGCATCACCACGACCCACGGGGGATACGTGCCGCTGAAGAAGATCGCCATCGCCCGCGCCGCCTGGCGGCAGGACGGCTGGGTCTCCCTCGACGCCGGCGAGAGGCCGGGCACCGTGGAGACCACGCCCATGGCCGGGACCGGTCAGCGGCTGATCGTCAACGCCGACGCTGCCAGGGGGGAGCTGAGGGCCGAGGTCCTCGATCCGTCGGGAGCCCCGGTCCCCGGCTACGGCCTGTCCGAGTGCCGCCCGCTCACCGGGGGTGGCGTCCGTCAGACCGTCCGTTGGAAGACGCGCGGCACCTTGCCCTCCGGCGGAGCGCTGCGCATCCGCTTCCGGTTCAGCAGAGCCAGCCTCTACAGCTTCTCCTTCGGCTGAGCCCGGCGGGTGCGGGGAGCCAGCCCTACTTCACCACCACCTGGTTCACCTTGATCCGCCGGGCCTTCCCCTCGGGCCCCTCCACGTCCAGGATGACCACGAATTCGCCGGGCTCCTCGTACTGGTGAATCGGGTGCTGCTCCGCCGAGGAGGTGCTGTCGCCGAAGTCCCACGACCATGACGTGATCTCCCCCCGCGATCGATCGGTGAAGGCGATCAGCCGGCGGTCCATGTCGATGACCTTGAAGGAGTACTCCGCCTCCAGCGGCTTGAGGTACTCCGGTTCCAGCGGCATCAGGCGGAATGCGCACAGTTTCGAGGCGTCCTCGTACATGCTCGTCTCGTGGGACAGGTTCCAGAACCCCTCGTACTCCTCGGTGTTCTCGTCGAAGTCGAGGACCGACCAGGAGAGGGCGATCAGGCCGTTCTCCTCCAGGCGGGAGACGGCGGCCCTCTCCGGGCCGTCGTACGGGGCGTAGTCGAAGGGCGTGATCCAGAACTCCAGCACGAGGTGGCCGCTCTCCCCCTCCTCGAAGTCGTACGAGTAGGCGTGGTTGGCCCAGGGCAGCCGGCCGATCCACGGCTGGCACCCCCAGACGAAAGCCCAGTCCCGCCCTTCTCCCGCGGGCGTGAAGATGTGGTAGTTCTGGGCGTGGACCCCCTTGAACAGGAAGTGACTCTCCCAGGGATTGTCGATCTGGGGATTGACGATGTTCGGCCCCCCGGAGCGGTCCGCGTCGACGGCGACCTCGAACAGGTCGCCGTACTTGTAGTACATGTTCCAGTAGTCGTCGTACGCCTCGTAGAGGAAATAGAGGCGGTTCAGACCCTTCACCCAGCCCACGCGGACCGTGACGTCCAGATCGTCGCGGTCGTAGTTGGTGAGGTTCCCCTTCACCGTGTCGGAGAGCTCGTCCACTCCGTACGCGTAGCTGTCGGGCACCATCTCCCAGTCGCCGGTGTCGCCGTCGATGCGGGGGATCATGTCGGCGGGGAACTGGAAGATCCTGAACTCCCTGTCGGCGCGCTCCAGGGCCTCGGCGGGCCAGATACCCCACAGCACGGCCGCCCCGATTGTGCATGCTCGCCTGATCAAGTGCGGCTCCTTTCTGATTCACGCACTACCTGCGGCGCTCCTGCCCCAACTGCCTGCGGATCTGGTCGCGGCGGGCAAAGACCTGGCGGAAGTCCACCAGCCGGGGGTCGAGTGTGCCGAGCCTCGGGGACCCGGCCCTGTACCAGTACCGCGCCTCGGAGGTGAACAGGTGCATGAGCAGGAGGTTCATGTACCTCATGTACACCGGGTCTCTCGTGCTCACCGCCCGCATGGGCCAGCCGGGAATGCCGAGGGTGGAGGTCAGCAGCCGCTCGTGGAGATCGTTGCGCGCCTGGCGGCTGCCTCCGTCCTCCAGGCCGTAGTGCCCCAGGATGGCGGTCCGGTGGAGATCGAAGAGGTCCGAGCGGCCATAGACCTGGGTCTGGAAGTTGGTGTAGATCAGGACCCAGTCGAGCTCCTTCAGGGCGAGGCGCAGGCGCACCGTGTAGCGGCTGATGGGAACGAAGGCCAGGTTGACGTCGTACGCTTCGAGGAGTTGGGAGAAGCTCTCCCCCACCGTCTCGATCGTGTGATGATCGCGGTTGACCTGGTCCAGGTAGTGCTCCATGCGGCCGTCGATGAAGGTCCTGACCCGGGGGTTCAGGCCGAAGCTCAGGGCCCCTCCGAGGTGGTACGGGTTGAACACCCGGCCTTCCAGGCCCAGCTCTTTCAGGAACTGGATCGCCTTCCAGTGGTACTTCACCTCGTCGATGTCCTGCCCCAGGTACCGCGATCGCTGCTCGGCGGTGCGCCAGGGGAACCGATAGCTCGCGGTGCCCGGATGCTGGAAGTGAAGGAACACCGCCAGGATCAGGAGGAGACATCCCGCCAGCTGCGGCCACCGGCGGCCCCGGCCCTCCCTGGTCCGCGGGAAGAAGAGAACGGCCGCCAGGACCAGGGGCGCCATCCAGAAGAAGCGCACGGCAAAGAGCATCAGCCCCGCCGCCATCACCCCCCAGCAAGCCAGGACCAGCCGTTCCCTGTCCAGGGGATGCGCCCCCCCACGCCAGGCTCCCTTCATCCCCTGTCCCAGGCGGAAGAGAAGGAGGATCAACAGCAGGACGAATCCCCCCACCAGGACCGGAGAGGAGAGGGGCAGGAAGTTCGTCACGCCGAAGGGATTCCAGTGGCCCCACTCATCGAGGACCTTGGTGTAGTCGTAGACCTGGATGTCCGGGTCGTGGGACTGGCTCAGCCAGTAGAAGACGTAGAGCTTCCAGCCCATGGGGTTCACGATGACCGCCACGAAGCTGAGGGCGAAGTTCGTCCAGTGGCCCCACACATCGGCGCCGACCGACGGGCGGGGAAACCTCAGGAGGACCAGGAAGACCAGCCAGAAAGGGAAGATGATCAGGGCCACGGAATGGAGGTTGGCCCACAAGATCATCGCCGCGGCACAGAGCAGATGGGTACCCCAACCCACCCGGTCCCTCCGCCGCCACAGGTAGCCCAGCAGCAGGAAGAAGAAGATCACGGTCACCACGTGGGGTCGCAGCTGGATCAGCCGCTGCCAGGCGAAGAGCACCATGACCGCCGTGGCCAGCCAGGGGAAGTGGCCCGTCACGTCCATGCCGCGGGCCCAGTACCAGACCGCCCCGCAGGCCAGGAAAGCCAGAAGGGCGGTCAGCACTCTCACAGCGCCCATGCCCCACTGGGAGTGCACCAGGTGCGCGACCACCTGGAAGAGCCACTCGTGGTAGAAGGGGTAGGTGTCCTCCGGGCTGGTGAACAGGAAGGGATCCTTTGCCGGGAACTCCTTCCCTTCCCACAGGATCTCGCCCAGCTTCAGGTGCCAGAAGACGTCATCCGTCCTGACCGGCTGCAGACAGGTGAGCAGCAGGTAGAAGAGCCCGATCGCGCCCGCGGCGATGAGAGACCGGATCTCCCACCGGATCATGGTCTCTCTATCGGCCACTCGACAGCCTGTCCCGGACGATGGTCCCCATGGCCCGGAGGCCGTCGCCGGCCCGGATCTTCTTCCCCTCCTCGAAGGACCGCGGGTTGTAGGCGATGGGGATCTCACCGATCCGATAGCCGTACCTGGCCAGCTTGTTGGTGAGCTCGAAGTCCAGGTCGAACCCGTCCCCTCTCAGATCGAGACCCTGGAATACCTCGGTGCGGACCATCTTGCAGGCCGTGGCCACATCGGTCAGCCGACAGCCGAAGGCGGCGTTGGTGAGCCAGGTGAGGAAGCGGACGCCCCAGTAGTAGTGCTGGTATATGGCTGGATGTCCGCCCAGGACCCTGGACCCGTAGACCGCGTCCCAGCCATTCGCCTCGATCGCCGCCAGCAGGTCGGGGAAGCAGGCGGGATCGTACTCCAGGTCCGCGTCCTGAATGACGGTGCAGGTTCCACGGCATCTCGGCAGAGCGGTGCGAATCGAGTTCCCCTTGCCGCGATTCTCCTGCTGCAGGATGACTTGAACGCCGTCTGCCTGGAAGGATTCGAGGAACTCCCGGGTACCGTCCTCGGAGCAGTTGTCCACGACGATCAACTCTTTGGAGACGTCGACGGCCAGCACCCTGTCGATGGCGGCGGCGATCGTCTCGATCTCGTTGCAGGCCGCCATGATGACAGACAGCTCTACGGGCTGCAAGGGAGCCTCCACGAGGGCCCAGGCCCACGAATAGCGGCGGGTCTTCGGAGCAATCTCAGTAACGCGAGCAGAAGTGCTTCAGACTCTCGACCATGTGGGCGGCCATCGCCTCGTCGATCCCGGGATAGACCCCCACCCAGAAGGACCGCTCCATGGCCGCGTCGGAGTTGGCCAGGTCGCCGGCGACGCGGTACTGCAGCCCCATGTAGGCCGGCTGACGGGTCAGGTTGCCGCCGAAGAGAGCCCTGGTACCGATGCCCCTTTCCGTCAGGTGGTCGATGATGGGCTTCCTGTCGAAAGGCGCCGACTCGCGAAGGGTGAGAGGAAAGCCGAACCAGCTCGGCTCCGCCTTCTCCAGCCACGACGGCAGGATGAAGATCTCCTCCAGGGACTGCAGCTCTCGATGGAGCCGCTGGAAGGTCTGCCTCCGTCTCTCGATGAACTCCGGCAGCTTCCGCAGCTGGGCCACGCCCACGGCGGCCTGCATGTCCGTGAGCTTGAGGTTGTAGCCCACGTGGGAGTAGATGTACTTGTGATCGTAGCCGGCCGGCAGGTCGCCGAGCTGCCAGTCGAAGCGGCGGCCGCAGGTGTTCTGCATGCCGGGGTCGCACCAGCAGTCGCGGCCCCAGTCGCGGTATGACTCGACGAGCCGGTTCAGCTCGGAGGAGGCGGTGAGCACGCAGCCGCCCTCCCCCATGGTCAGATGGTGGGCGGGGTAGAAGCTCACGGTTGCGAGCTTGCCGAAGGTGCCCACGTGCCGGCCGCCGAAGCGGGAGCCCACGGCGTCGCAGCAGTCCTCGATGAGGACGAGGTCGTGCCGGGCGGCCAGCTCGCAGACCGCGTCGAGATCGAAGGGGTTGCCGAGGGTATGGGCGAGGAAGATGGCGCGGGTCTTCGGGCCGACGGCCTCGGCCAGCCGCTCCACGGACACGTTGTAGGTCCCGAGGTCGATGTCGACGAAGACGGGCACGAGACCTGTCTGGAAGATGGGGTTCACCGTCGTCGGGAAGCCCGCGGCGACGGTCAGCACCTCGTCGCCGGTCCGGAGCCGCCGGTCGCCGAGCTTCGGGGAGGTGAGGGAGGAGAGAGCGAGCAGGTTGGCCGAGGACCCCGAGTTGCAGAGGCTGGCGTGCCGCAGCCCCCAGAAGCGGGAGAACTCCCGCTCGAACTGCTCCGCGTAACGGCCCGAGGTGAGCCAGAAGTCGAGGGCCGCGTCGGTGAGACTGACCAGCTCCTCGGCGTCGAAGACGCGCCCGGAGACCGGGACCGACCCCGAGTCGGGCGCGAAGGGCCGCGACGGAAAGGCGGACCCGTGGTACTCGCGCACGAGGTCCAGGATCTGCCGGCGAAGCTCGTCGGGATCGCGGGTCATGCGGATCTCACGGAGTCTCGCCGGAGGCGGGCCCGGTACCACTCGATCGTCGGCGGCAGCCCCGAGTCCAGGTCGTACCGGGGACTCCATCCAAGCACGGATCGCGCCTTCTCGGCGGAGAGATGCTGGGTGGGGATCTCGCCCTCGGCGGTTGCGCGGACGTCCGGCTCGAGGTGCTCGCAGCCCATGAGGGAGCGCAGCTTGTCGACGACATCGAGCACGGTGGCCTGCGACTCGGTGCTGAAGTTGAAAGCCTCTCCGCCGGTGGAGCCGTCGCGGAGCGCCTCGGCGAGTCGGATGTAGGCGCCGACCACGTCCTCGACGTAGATGTAGTCCCGTACGTGGCTGCCGTCGCTGCGGACGACCGGCCGCTCACCGCGTTCGAGGGCCGCGATCGTGCCCGGAATCAGCCGGCTCCAGTTGAGATCGCCGCCGCCGTACACGTTGCCGCAGCGGGCCACGGCGACCCGCAGTCCGAAGGCATGGTGATAGGACTGCGCGAGCAGGTCGGCGCACGCCTTGGAGACCTCGTACGGCTGCCGGCCGGCCAGCGGCATCTCCTCGGTGTACGGCAGCCTGTCGCTGGGCCCGTAGGCCTTGTCGCTCGAGGCGACCACGACCTCGCTGACGATGTCACCGCGCTGGCGGCACGTATCCAGGAGAGTCCACGTCCCCCGGATGTTCGTCTCGAAGGTGGCGACGGGATTGGCCCGGGCCGTGGGGACGATCGCCTGGGCGGCGAGGTGGAAGACCGTCTGCGCTCCATGGTCGGTCATCGTCCTGGCCAGGGCGCCGGGATCCTCCACGGAGCCGCGCACGACCCGGAGTCGATCGGAGAGGCCGGACTCGTGCAGCGGCGGCCGGGGAGCGGCCTCCACGTCCAGGGCCGTGACCTCGGCTCCCAGCCTCAGCAGCCGTTCGACGAGCCAACAGCCTATGAAGCCCGTGGCCCCGGTGACGAGTACGCGGCGGCCCGGCCAGAGAGTCACCAGATCTTCCAGGGGGCGTTCCCGGCGGCCCACTGCTCCTCCAGGCTCACCACGTCCCGCAGGGTGTCCATGCACTGCCAGAAGCCCTCGTGCCGGTAGGCCCGGAGCTGCCCGTCCTGCGCGAGGCGGGTCATCGGCTCGCGCTCGAAGATGGTCTCGTCGCCGGAGATGTAGTCGAGGACGCCGGGATCGAGCACGAAGAACCCGCCGTTGATCCACCCGGCATCGAGCTGCGACTTCTCGCGGAAGTCCCGCACGAGATCGCCGTCGAGCTCCAGGCGTCCGAAACGCGACGGCGGGTGGACGGCCGTCACCGTGGCGAGACTGTCGTGAGATGCGTGGAAGGCGGCGAGCCGGGGAATGTCGACGTCGGCGACGCCGTCGCCATAGGTCAGCATGAACGTCTCCTCGCCGATCCAGTCGGCGAGCCGCCGGATCCGTCCTCCGGACTCGACATCCTGACCCGTGTCGACGGGGTGGACGGTCCACTCCTCCCCCCGCTCTCTGCCGAAGAAGTCCTGGATGACTTCCCCCTTGTAGCCGAGGGCGAGGACGAACTCCCGGAAGCCGTGGGCCTGGTAGATCTTCATGATGTGGCAGAGGATCGGCAGGCCGCCGATCTCGACCATCGGCTTCGGTCTCACCGCGGTCTCCTCCCGGAGCCGGGTGCCCAGACCGCCCGCCAGGATCACCACCTTCATCAGGACTTCAAGGCCAGGTACGCGATCACTCGCCGCCTCTACTCCCCGGCCAGCTCCGTCAGCGCCGCCAACACCTGGACCCGCGCCTTGTCGGCCAGGGTGCGGTCGACTGTCTCGTTGAACCAGTGGAAGCCGCCCAGGGGCTGGTCGGAGGCGATCTCCGCCCCGCCGTGGCCGGCGGCATCGCAGACACTCGCCGGCAGGCTCTCCAGCAGCAGCCGGGCCTCCTCGATCCCGGGGCCTGCCCTCCCCCGGGCGGACGCCTGTCGGACGGCCCGGTCCAGCATGGCGAAGTACTCGTAGTCCTGCACCCCTTCCCGCATCGCCTCGAGGTGTTTCCCGGCCGTCACCGAGTCCTCGTCGATGAAGATCGGCGAGTACGCGTCCTTGATGGTGAGATACTCGTTCCACGATGACGCTCCGCCCGTGTCGGTGAGGGACCACATGTAGAACCCCGACGCCCCGAAGCGCCAGCTCGTCCACGCCGTGAGCCGGCACGCGTACGGGTCCCAGATCCGGCTCGTCCACGCCGCGTAGAACTCCAGCCCGATCCCCTGGTCCCGCTTCTTCAGGTAGTAGTCGCGGTACTCCTGGCCCCGCGTCAGGAAGCTGACGTAGTTCGGGGACAGGACGTGGCACGCATCGATCATCTCCTGGTTCGCCCGTTCCATCTCCCGGTGCGTGGTATCCTCCCAGATGCGGACTCCCGTGTCGGCCTCGCGGATCGGCCGGGCCCACGCCAGGATGCGCTCGTCCTGCCAGGGCTCGTCCGGCTCGTCCACCAGGAGCAGCCCGAACTGTTCCGGCCGCAGTCCACTCGCCTTCATGTGCTCCGCCCAGAACGTGACCCAGGCCTTCACCGCCGTGTTGAACTCCGGCGTGCCCATGGGCAACGACTCGAAGTGCCTTCCCACCTTCGCGAAGACGAGGTACTGGGGCGCGTCCGGCCACAGGTCGATCCAGGCATCGAAGTAGTCGGTGGAGGGCGGCGCCGTCATCTCCCCCCGGGCATCGTGAGTGCCCCGCGGCAGGGCCAGCTTGAGGGCCCAGGGCGAGTCGACGCGGCGCTCCCGCAGGTGCTCGATGATCGCCGCCCGGTTCTGGCTTGTTATGAAAGGGAAGTGGCCGATGCGGTCCGTGTAGTCCCATCCGCCCATGTGCAGCGACTGCTGCTCCGGGAAGTCCAGGGGATAGAGGTGCATGCGCAGCGGGAACCGCTGGCCGCCGGGCACGGACTCGACGACGATCTCGCCCTCGTGCGTGCCCGGCTCCACGTCGACCGGATGGAAGGTGAACCACACCTGGCGGGTCATGCCCGAGGGCACGGAGACCGTGTACAGACCGTCCTCGTCGGCGGCGACCTCGGGCAGGGCGGCCGCCACCGGGTCCCCTCGCCGGGTGTCGGTCCAGACCACCTCGTGAACGGTCACGTACCCCGGATTGCCGCCACCGGGAAGCCCGCTCAGACGGAAGGCCACCTCCGTCGGCTCGTCACTGCTGTTGCTCACGTTGAACGCCGCCGCCCGGTGCTCCTTGCGCATCAGGTGCACCTCGACGGCCAGCTCCGCCGACGTGTCCGGCATGCCGATGAGGGGCACCGGATCCCACAGGTTCGGGCGCCAGAACACGAGCGGCTCCAGGCCCCTGGCGCGCCACAGCCACGCCTGCGTGCGAAGCGCCCTCGCATGCCAGGGATTCAGGGGCAGCACGGCCTGGAAGTCGTCCCCGAACTCCGTGGCCGGCCCCAACTCCCCTTCCACCGCCGCCAGCTCGGCCAGCACGTCACTCCGCGTCTGCGGCGGGACACCCTCCTCTTCCGCCGCCGCCCTCAGGGACTCGATGTCGCGCATCAGGCGCGTCCGGATCCCCTTCTGGATGGCGAGCCGGCCCGCGTACTCCTTCACGTCCGAAATGGCGGGACCCGGCAAGGGCTCGTTCACCCACTCCGGCTCGCCCGCGTAGACCTCGATCTCGTCGACGAAGGTGTAGGGCTCGTTCCACACCACCAGGCTCACATACCGTCCGTGCGCCCGCAGCCGGTCCGTCCAGTACCGGTACGTCCCGTACTGGCTGGCGAGGGCTTCATGGAGATCGCGGAGGATCTGCTCGCGCACCTGGGGGGTCATCTTCTCCGGGTAGCGGTCCCGGTTGGCGTCGTAGTGATGATGTATCTCGGCCTCGTTGAAGCTCACCGGCAAGTCTTCGACGGCCCCCTTGGGTACGAGCGGGCCGTGTTGTTGCGCGCTCATCTCCACCAGGTCCCCGATCTCGTGGAACTGCTCGTCCTCGCCCGCCACGAGGACGCGTATCGTCAGGGGCCATCTCACGTCCGCGAACCCCGCCGCGGTGTTGAAGGAGACCCCCCGTATCGGCCTGACCTCACCCAGGTCCAGCGTGAAGACGGAAGGCGTCTTCTCCTGCCACCCCACCGTCGACAACTGGGCCCAGAAGTAGCCGTCCGTGTACACCCCGTCCGTCAGCTGCTCGTAGTCGCCGGGTTCGGTGCAGAGGCCGTAGTTCGGCCCCGGCTCCAGGGTGTAGCTGGCCCCCAAGGCGATGTTCTGGCTCGGACGTTCCACCGGATCCGCCGCGGATAGCGGCGCAAGTGCCGCCATCAATGCCACCGCGAGTGCCCGTTTCATCGTCGTCCCTCCTTTTCTGGTTGCTTCAATACTAAGGAATGAGGGCCCGGCTCCGGCTACCCGGTGCGCCCTCCGCCCGATCATCGGCCCAGGGACGCGAACCAGTCCCGGAGGAACTCCGCCGACCGCGGGATGAGCCCGTCGAGGGAGAAATAGGAGTGCCCGCCCCCGGGGTAGATGAAAGCCTCGAAGCCGGGCGGCGTCCGCCCCAGGGTGTCCATCGTCCCCCTCAGGGACTCGGCCTGGCTCACGGAGACGACGCCGTCGGCGGTGCCGTGATGGAGCTGCACCGGCGGCAGGTCCTCGGCGAAGAGCACGGCCGAGCGGCGGACGATCTCCAGACGCGCCTCCGGCAGGGGGATCTCCCCGCGGATGTAGGGCGCGATGACGGTGGAATCGAGGTGGGCCACCCCCGGCAGGTCGCGGGACTGCCCCAGGGCCGCCTCGCGGACGATCTGGCGGACCCAGTCGTCGAAGAAGTCCGTGGGCCCGAAGAGGGCGATGATGCGCTCGATGCGCTCGTCGCGGATCCCCGCCAGCAGCGCCACCCCCGCCCCCCGGCTGGCACCGACGACGGCCATCCCCCCGGGGCGGGCCTCCGGCGTCGACTCGAAGACCGCGTTGACCAGCGCCAGGGTGTCGTCCACGTCGTGGTCCCAGGGGCTCGCCGGGCCTTCGGAGACCCAGCTCTCGCCGCCGTGGCGCACGGGCTCGGCCCGGAAGGAGGGGATCACGTAGACGAAGCGGTCCACCAGCGGGCCGAGGGCGAAGGCGACGATCTGGATCTCGTCCACCGACACGCCGCGGTCCCCGCCGTGCAGGTAGAGGAGCAGCGGAAGGCTCTCCGCGGCCGCCCCGTCGGGCACGAGGACGGCGCCGTAGTGCAGGACCCCCGCCACCCGGTGGGAGAGGATCCGCAGGGTGGCCCTGCCGGCCAGGGAGAACGGCTCCTCGTGTTCCACCGCCACGGCGCTGGCCGAGACGTCGCGGCCGGCCCAGTCGGAGCGCACCGCCTCCACCTCCGCGGCGGAAGCCGGCGCGAACAGGGCGTCCAGCTCGCGGTCGAGATCGACGGCCTCGGCAGCCACCGAGAGGACGGTGTCCGCCGCCGAGACCTGGAGGCTCTGCACGCCGATGCCGGCGCCGAGGGTCCAGGTGGAGGCGGCCCTCCCGTCGGCATTGGTGGCGGCGGAGGCCGGATCCGCCTGACCGTGGCCCGCGGCCGGGGTGAAGGCGACGGTCACGCCGGCGACCGGCCGCCCCTGGCTGTCCACCACCCGGACGACGACGGGCTCGGCCACGGGAAGGCCCGGCACCGCCCGCTGAGCGCCGCCCGAGAGCAGCTCCATCCCGGCGGGGCGGGAGCCGGGGCCCGTGGGGCCGGAGTCCCCGCAGCCGGCCATGGCGGCGAGCAGGAGAAGCCCGGAAAGGCCGCCCAGGTATGGGAGATGTAGCGGTCGGGTGCTTATACTCGTGTCCCTCAACTGGAGATCCCTGTCACCATGATCACCGAACTCGAGCCAACCCGGTGGCCCCCCGGGTTCTGGGACGCCTTCGCCCCCGATCCCGCCTTCGAGGTGCCGTCCCCCCTTCCGTCCTCGGCCGTCGACCTGGATGACCCCGCCGACCCGGGCCGGGGTCCCGGACCGGGCGCAGAGGACTGGAGCTGATTCGGGCGGCCCGTGCACCGGCCCCCCTCTCCATTCTCATGCTGCTGTCCCTGATCCGCAAGGAGATCGTCCTCGGCGTCCTCAGCCTGCGCTTCGCCGTGACCTTCGTCCTGTTCTTCGTGCTCACCCTGGTGAGCGTCTTCACCATGACCCGCGGCTACGAGCGGTCCCTGCGCCTGCACGAGGTCGCCGCCGCCCGGCACCACGAGCAGGTCCGGTCGGTGCAGGAGGCCGAGGAGCCCGACGAGGCCCTCCACGACATCCTCTTCGGGGGCAGCGGCTTCTACGGGGACCGCGCGCCGCGGCCGATGAGCGTCTTCGTCAAGGGGCTGGAGGACCGCCTGCCGACGCAGGTCAACGTCAGCCTGTGGCACGTGCGCCCCGTCGACGACGACCGCTACCGGAACCCCCTCTTCCGGCTCTTCGCCTCGCCCGACTACGCCTACATCGCCAACATCGTCATCTCCCTGCTGGCCCTGCTCTTCGTCTTCGACGCCGTCTGCGGCGAGAAGGAGCGGGGCACCCTGAAGCTCCTGCTGGCCAACCGCGTGCCCCGGGACTTGGTGCTGCTGGCCAAGTGGATCGGCGGCTACCTCTCCCTCGCCGTGCCCCTGGCGGCGGCCCTCTTCGCCGCCTTCACCTACGTGGTCCTCACCGGCAGCGTGCACGTCGACGCCGACTTCCTGTCGCGCTTCCTGTGGATCGCCGGCGTCTCCCTGCTCTACGTCTCCGTGTTCTTCGCCCTGGGCATGCTCATCTCCACCCTCACCCACAAGGCGTCGACGGCCCTCCTCGTCTCCCTCTTCGTGTGGATCTGCTGGATCCTCGTCATCCCCAACCTGGCCCCGGTGGCGGCCCGCCTGGCGGTGCCGGTGCCGACGCTGCAGAAGATCGAGGCCGAGAAGGCCGCCGTGGACCGCGAGACCCAGATCGGCGTGCAGCGGGTCGCCCGCAACATGCTCGGCTACGGCCGCGAGGCCGAGGAGATGACCGACGAGATCGAGAAGCAGGGACAGGCGCGCAAGGACCGGATCGACCAGTACTACCGGGACCGGCTGCGCGGCCAGGTCGAGCTGAGCCGCAACCTGGCCCGCGCCTCGCCGTCGGCCAGCTTCGTCCTCGCCGCCAGCGACCTGGCCGGCACGGGCGCCGACCTCTTCACCGCCTTCAACACCGCCGTCCGGCGCTACGGCGAGGAGTTCTCCGATCACTGGTGGGAGTGGGACGAGGAGTACCACGACAACGACGAGGAGATGCCCGACGACGGCTGGCTGCAGGTCGATCACTGGCCGGCGCTGCGGATCGAGCAGGCGCGTCTGGACGCCGTGGTCGACGCCGTGCTCTTCGACGTGCTGCTGCTGGCGGTCTTCAACGTCCTCTTCTTCCTGCTCTCCTACCTGTTCTTCCTGCGCTACGACGTGACCTGAGGACGCCGTGCTCGCCCAACTGATCCGCAAGGAGCTGCTCGAGCAGCTGTTGAGCCTGCGCTTCGCCATGGCCTGCATCATCTGCCTGGTGATCACCCTCTCCAGCGCCGTGGTGCTGACCCGCGACTACAAGGAGGCCCTGGCCGACTACCGCACCAACGTGGTGATGCACGACAACGAGCTCGAGGAGAGCGGCGACATCTGGGACGACGGCGTCGTCGTCGACAAGCCCCTGAGCCCGATGCGGATCTTCGTGCGCGGCATCGACCCGAGGCTGGTGGTCTCGGCCCGGATCACCCATGAGCAGCAGCCGATCTTCGAGGCGGAGCACGAGGTCAACCCCGTGTCGTACCTCTTCCCGCCCGTGGACATGCTGTTCTTCATCGGCGTCGTCATGAGCCTGCTGGCCCTCGCCTTCGGCTACGACGCGGTCTCGGGCGAGAAGGAGTCGGGCACCCTCAAGCTGCTCATGTCGTACTCGGCGCCCCGGGATCTGGTGCTGCTGGCCAAGTGGGTGGGCGGTTACCTGGCCCTGACGGCGCCCTTCCTGCTGGCCGTGACCGCCGCCCTCGTGGTGGTCATGGTGATCCCCGGCGTCGAGCTCGGCGAACAGGACTGGATCGCCCTGCTGCTGCTGGTTGCCGTGGGCCTGCTCTACCTGGCCGCCGTCTACGGGATGGGGATCCTGGTCTCGACCCGCACCCATCTGGCCTCGACGTCGATCACGGTCCTGCTCATGGCCTGGGTGCTGATGATCCTGGTGGTCCCCAACGTGGCCCCCTACCTGGCGGCCGAGGCGGTGCCCCTGCGCAACTTCATGGAGGTGGAGGAGGAGAAGACGGCCAGCGACGAGGCCGCCGGCGAGGCCTTCGCTGCCGAGATCGACGAGTTCCAGGAACAGAACCCCGATATCGAGCGCTGGGGGGACGACGGCCGCTGGGGGGCGATGTGGAACCTGCGCTGGCAGAAGCGGGTGCTGCAGAGGATCGACGACGAGGGCCGCATCGAGGGACGCTACGCCAACGAGCTGGCCGCCCAGGTGTCGGTGGCCCGGAACCTGTCGCGCCTCTCCCCCTTCTCCTCCTTCGCCTACGCCGCCACCGAGCTGACCGGGGCCGGCCTCACCGAGGACCGGCGCTTCCGCCAGAGCCTGCCCGAGTACCGCCGCAGCCTGACGGTCTACGTGACCGAGCTCTACAGCCGCGCCTGGGCCGAGCAACGCTGGCGGGAGCGGCAAGATCTCAGCGGCCGTCCGCGCTGGGTCTACCAGCCCACGCCCGTGGCCGAACGCCTGGCCGCGGTCCTGCCCGACGTGATGCTCCTGGCGGCCTGGACCGTCCTGTTCTTCATGGCCGCCTACCTCTCCTTCCTGCGCTACGACATCAAGTGAGGCCCCGCGCCCTGCTCCTCGCAGGCGTCCTCGGGCTGGCGGCCTGCGGCGATCCCGTTCAGCGCCACATCGACACCATCGTCGACGGCGACGGCGATCTCGAGGAGGCGCGGCTGGCCCTGAACATGGCCAAGGGCACCGCCGTCGATCCGCTGATCGCCGCCTTCGAGGACCGGTCCCTGCCGGCCAGGGCCCGCGCCGACCTGGCCGAGTCCCTCTACCGGCTCTACCTGCGCGAGGCCGACGGCCGCCTCTTCGCCAGCCTCGTGGCCGGCCTGGAGGACCCGGAGCCGCGGGTGCGCGCCGGCGTGGCCCGCGCCCTCGGCAACCTGCGGCGGCCCGAGGCCATCCCTCCCCTGCTGGCGCGCTTCGAGGCCGAGACCGATCCGGCCATGAAGGGCGAGATCCTGGCCGCCCTCGAGTTCATGTCCTCCGACTGGCACGACGACTGGGGCACCCGGGTGGACCCCGACGTGCTGGATCCGGCCCAGAAGGAGAGCTTCGCCGCCCTGCTGCAGGAGCTGATCGCCTCGGGGCCGCCGGAGGAACTGCGCGAGGCCGCCCGGGAGTGGCTGGAGGTGCTGGCCGAGGACCTGGCCGGGGAGGCGGAGAGGCTCTTCCTGGCCGCCGACGCGGCCGGCGCCGAGGAGCTGCTGCTCTCGGCCCTGGAGCTGGCGCCGGGGAGCGTCAACATCCACCAGAAGCTCGGGAAGCTGTTCTACGCCAACGGCGACCCGGGGCGCGGCCGGGAGTACCTGGAGCGCCTCGGCATGGTGGCGCGGGTGCCCGCACTGAAGCAGAGCCCGCGCATCGATGGCGTTCTCGACGAGCCGGCGTGGCGCCAGGTGCAGCCGCTGACCGAGTTCTACCAGTGCATCTGGCGGCTCACGGTGCGGCCCACCGAGGGCCGCTCGGAGGCCTGGATCGGCTACCGCGCCGACACCCTCTTCGTCGCCGTGAAGGGTTACGAGCCGACCACGGCAAACCTGGCGGCGGCGGAGACGCAGCGCGACGGCGACGTCCACACCGACGACTGCCTGGAGATCTTCATCGACACCAACCGCGACAGCCAGTCGTTCTATCACTTCATCCTCAACACCCTCGGCACGATCAAGGACAGCCACCACGGGCCCCGACGGCCCGGCGACTCATGGACCGGCGCCATCGAGGTGGGCACCGCCGTGGCCGACACCTTCTGGGTCGTCGAGGCGGCGATCCCGACGGCGCAGCTGGAGGAGGGCCCCGCCGCGGCGGGCGTGGAGTGGGGCTTCAACGTGGCCCGCGTGCGCATCGGCAACGCCTCGGAGTACGGCCAGTGGGTGCCGACCTACGGCAACGCCCACCGCCCCGACCGCTTCGGGGTGCTGCTCTTCGAATAGCTCGAACGAAAGGAGAAACCGCCGTGGACAGGATCACCCTCTACCACAACCCCGGCTGAAGCAAGTCGAGGGGCGCAATGGAGATCCTGCGCGCCCGAGGCGTCGAGTTCGACGTCGTCGAGTACCTGCACCACCCGCCGGACGAGGCGCAGCTGAGGAGGTTCCTCGAGCTGCTCGGCTGCGACCCCCGGGAGATGATCCACCCGGGCTCCTTCGAGGAGCTCGGCCTCGACCTGGACGACTACGCCTCGGCCGACGCCCTCGTGGGGCTTCTGCTGGAGCACCCGGGGGTGATGCAACGGCCCATCTGCGTGCGCGGGGACCGGGCGGTCATCGCCCGGCCGGAAGAGCGGGTGGAGGAGATCCTCGACTGAGGTAGGGGGCCATGGTCGCCAGGCAGCGCTACTGTGTTGTCCTCCTTCTCGGGTCGCTGGGGCCGGGGTCCCTTGGGTGGGCCCTGCCGCCGTGCGGCCCACCGGGCACCATCACCACGGTGACCGCCCCGGACGGCGATCACCTGGCCGCCTTCAGCGACTATAAGAGCTATGTGCCCAAGTTCCTGGCGTCAGACCCGGCAGGACGCCTCTACGTGGCCGACGACACGATCATCTACCGTCTCGAAGCCGACGGCACGGCCACGCGCGTCGTGGGGGTCCCCCAGACCCGTAAGGAGCAGAGGGACAATGTATTTGTCGACAGCGTGGCGGCGCTGGAGGCTCGCATCATCCCGGGCGCGATGGCCTTCGACAGGGCCGGCCGGCTGTACTTTGTCGACTATGCCTACTGGACATGTCCCAACCAGGTGTGCGGTTGGCCGGTGCGCATAGCGCGTGTGGAGGCGAATGGGCAGGTGGTCACCTTCGCTGGGACCGGCGAGCTCGGTTCCAGCGGCGACGGTGGACCGGCCAGAGAGGCCACCTTTCGCTTCGCCAGCTCCCCGGGGTTCAAGAGAAGTGCGATGGTGTTCGATCTCGAGGACAATCTTCTGGTCATGGACTATGGCAACGGCCGCATACGTCAGATCGATGCCGAAGGGGTCGTCACGACGCTGCTGGACTCTACGGCCACAGATCGCAACGGGGAGCGAATCACCGACAGCTATGAAACGTGGAGGGAGAAGGACGCTCCAAAGAGAATGAGGCCGAGTAGCATGGTCATCGGTCCGCAAGGATCGCTG
Organism: Gemmatimonadaceae bacterium; assembly: GCA_026706075.1. Classification (GTDB taxonomy): domain Bacteria; phylum Latescibacterota; class UBA2968; order UBA8231; family UBA8231; genus UBA8231. The sequence continues at coordinate 78,182 of JAPOZM010000040.1, read as the reverse complement.
TATTTCTCGGTGGGCTATCGGGTCTTCCGCCGCCACGTGGACGGCACGATCGACGTCGTCGTCTCGGGAGTGGAGGGCAGACCGTCCGAAAGGTTGGACAGAGCCAGAGATGGAATGGGGGGCAGGTATATCACGGATCCTCCCGGCGCGAAGTTGCTCAAGCCGAGTTACCTGGGTGTCGACCAACTGGGCACTCTGTACATCAGCGACTACTACCTCGATCGCATTCATCGGGTCCGGCCGGACGGCACCATCGAGACCATTGCTGGCAACGGGAGAGAGATCTACACGGTACCGGGCTGCAGCTCCTCCGACAAGCCCGTGGTGCAAGGTGAAGTGCGAGCTAATCCTTGCTTTGCAGGTATCGGTGATGGCGGTCCGGCCCTGGAGGCTCACATCTGGGGACCTTGGACCATGCTCCTTACCCAAGACGGCGATCTCTTGGTGGTTGCGACTCGCGAATACGGCAGTGGGTATTGGGGCGGGGGGGAGTTTTCGCAGTTGCGTCGCGTCTGTAGCGTGAGTGAGTGGGCGCTCCCCACCGCTGTCGAGGCGGTCCAGGAGACCCCCTCGGCGAGCGTCTCGGCGGGCACGTTCCCCTCCCTGCGCCTCTACCCGAACCCCTCCAATGCCGCGGTTACCCTCGCCTACCACTTGGAGCGATCAGCCAACGTCTCGGTGCACATCTACGACGAGTTGGGGCAACGGGTGCGGGTGCTGGCGGCGGAGGCCGAGCGGCCGGCGGGGGACTACCAGCATGTCTGGGACGGCCGCGACCGGGAGGGCCGGCGTCAGGCGTCGGGCACTTATTTCCTCGTGCTCTCCGTCGATGGCGTGCCGGAGAGTCGCAAGCTGACGCTCCTGCACTGAGGGGCGGCGGGCCGTGGTCGCCAGGCATCGGTACTGGGTTGTCCTCGTCGTTCTCGGGTCGCTGGGGCCGGGGTCCCTTGGGTGGGCCCTGCCGCCCTGCGGCCCACCCGGGACCATCACCACGGTGACCGCCCCGGACGGCGGCGACTACATTGCCGCCTTCAGGGACTACAAGATCTATCCGCCGGAACCCCTGAGCTTTCTGGAAGGCGTTGTGGATCTGGTGGCCGAGCCGGACTACCGCAGCTACTATCCGCAGGCCCTGGCCCTGGGTCCCCAGGGGCGCGTCCATGTGGCCGACATGACGATCATCTACCGTCTCGAAGACGATGGCACTGCCACCCGCATCGTCGGCGTACCGCAGTACTCGGCCCGCGAAACCGACGCCGACGGCTGGCGGGAGCCGCTGCTACGAGAGACCAATGTCCTGCAGGACACGGTGGCGGCCCTGGAGGCGCGCATTGCCCCGGGGCCGATGGCCTTCGACCGGCAGGGCCGGCTCTACTTCGTCGACTATGTCAACCGCCGAGGAACCCTCAGGACGGAGGCCCGCATCGCCCGGCTCGAAGCGGACGGGCAAGTGACCACCTTTGCCGCCCGGGTCGAGTCCGGTCCCTTCTCTTCGCTGCTCTTCGAACCCGGGGGCCACTTGCTCGTCGGCGGGATGGGAGGCATCCAACGCATCGATACGCAGGGAGTCGTCTCCTGGCTGCGGGTGGTGAGTTGGGCAGGGGCCTTGCGGCTGGATGCTGAGGGGAGACTGTACTTCGCCAACGGTCGAAAGATCTATCGCCTTCTTGACGACGGCACCCTCGAGGTCGTCGCCGGATCGGAGACGCCTCTCAGGGTCTTCGACTTCGTCATCGATGCCCGGGGCGTGCTGTATCTCCCTGATTTCGAATCCGGCCGCATTCACCGCGTGGGCGCCGACGGAATCCTCGAAACGATCGCGGGGGACGGGAGGGACTATAGATACATCCCGGCCTGCTTCGCTGGGAAACGGGTGGCGGCGGGAAAGCGGCTCTCGCGGCACCGTTGCCGCGACCAGATGGGCGACGGCGGGCCGGCCCTGGACGCCCCGATCTGGGAACCCTTTCTCGTGCTACTTGCGCCGGAGGGCGATCTCCTCGTCGCCATGTATCCGCCGTCGAGCTACTCGTGGGACGGAGGCACGTTCTCCTTCCTGCGCCGCATCTGCGGCGTCAGCGAGCCCGCGGTGCCCACGAGCATCGAGACGGTCGACCAGGACTCCTCCCCGAGCCACCCGGAAGGGGGAAGCCCCTCCCTGCGCCTCTATCCGAATCCCTCCAATGCCTCGGTCACCCTCGCCTACCACTTGGACCAATCGGCGAACGTCTCGGTGCGCATCTACGACGAGCTGGGGCAACGGGTGCGGGTGCTGGCCGCCGAGGCCGAGCGGCCGGCGGGGGACTACCAGTATGTCTGGGACGGCCGCGACCGGGAGGGCCGGCGTCAGGCCTCGGGCACCTATTTCCTCGTGCTGTCCATCGACGGCGTGCAGGACAGCCGCAAGCTGACGCTCCTGCACTGACCCGAGGTACGCCTCAACCCTCGTCCTCGGGCTCCTTCGTCTCGCGGGCCACCCGCAGCCGCAGCTCGGAGCTGGAGAAGGTGTGGGGCCGGGTGTTGAAGTAGCAGCGGTCCAGGGACTCCTCGCGGCCGGTGAAGTCGGTGTCCCGGTACTCGTCCCCGAGGATGCGGACGTCCCAGTCGACGGAGCGCAGGATCTCGACGACGTCGGCCTCGGTGTCGTAGACGATGATCTCGTCCACGTACTTGCAGGCCGACACCTGGATCTGGCGCTCGACGATGCTCTGGATCGGCTTGTTCTTCCCGGGGCGGTCGATGGTGGGGTCGGTCTGGATGCAGACGATCAGGTGGTCGCAGACCGTCTTGGCCTCCTGCAGCATGAGCACGTGGCCGGCGTGGAAGAGGTCGAAGGCGCCGAAGGTGATGCCCTTCTTCGCCTTGGCCTGCGGCTGCTCGCCGATCGGTTCCTGGGGCTTGATCATGAGGGGGAAGGATCAGGGGTGTGCGGGGTCCGGTCAAGGAGGCGGCGGCGCCGGACCGGCGCCCCGGGGGACCCGGTTTTCTTACCTTGCAGCGCTGAGACCTGCTTCCCTTCGACCACTCACCGGAGGTTGGGATGGACCCTCGTCATCTCGCCCACACACTGACGCCGGAGGAGTCGCGGCGGTTCGAGCGCGACGGCTTCCTCGTCGTCGAGGAGGCCATCCCGGAGGGCCTCCTGCAGCGCCTGCTCGCGGCCTGCGAACGCATCGACCGCGAGGAGCGCGAACGCCAGGGCAAGGGCCCCGGCGAGCGCACCAACCACCTCGACTTCATCGGCCGGGACGTGATCTTCCTGGAGTTGCTCGACTGGGGGAAGACCTTCCCGAAGGTCTGGGGTATCCTGGGTTGGCACATCCAGCTCTACCACACGCACATGACGGTCACGCCCCCGGAGCCGGCCGGACGCACCCTCGCCGAGGACGGCCTCGGCCTCGGCTGGCACCAGGACACGGGCCTGCTGAACCAGGATCTCGAGACCGAGCCGCGGCCCCGCGTGTCGTTGAAGGTGGGCTACTTCCTGACCGACACGAGCGAGGAGGGCCGGGGCAACTTCTACGTGGTGCCCGGGTCGCACCTGCGCAACGAGTTCCCGGGGCCGGACCGCAACACGCGGGTGGACGGCGCCGTGGCCGTCCGCGTGGCACCGGGCACGGCCGTGTTCTTCGACCGCCGCCTGTGGCACTCGGGCAGCGCCAACTACTGGCACGAGGCGAGGCGGGTCCTGTTCTACGGCTACTCGTACCGCTGGCTGCGGCCTCGCGACGACATGACCGTGGAGCACTACCTGGACCGCTGCGATCCCATCCGCAAGCAACTGCTCGGGGTCTCCCACTCGGGGGGCCACGGCTACACCTCGCCGAAGCCCGAGGACGTGCCGTTGCGGGCCTGGCTGGAGGAGCACGGCGCCGAGGCGCCAGTGAGGAGTGAGGCATGAGACGATTGAAGGTCCTGCTGCTGCAGATGGAGGGCATGTTCGAGCCTTGGGGCCGCGACGTGATCGAGGCTGTCGGCGACCGCCACGACCTGGCCGTGCTCGACCCCGGCCGGCCCCTGGAGGAGCAGTTCGCCGGGGTCGAGGCGGTCATCGACCAGGGCGGCAGCGTCAGCACCCGGGCGATGATGGACGCCGCCGTCTCGGCGCGGCTTTGGCAGGTCCTGGGGACGGGGTTCGACCACTTCGACCTGGAGTACGTCAAGTCGAAGGGGATCCCGGCGGCCAACTGCCCCGGCCCCTTCAGCGGCACGGCCCTGGCCGAGATGGCCATGATGTTCATCCTCATGCTGGCGCGGCGCTACCGCGAGAGCGACCGACTCTTCCGCGAGGGCACGTTCTACCAGCCGCTGAGCCATGAGCTGGAGGGCCGCACCCTGGGGATCATCGGCTTCGGGGCCAGCGGCCAGGAGCTGGCGCGGCGGGCCCGGCCCTTCGGGCTGCGCGTCCTGGGCCTGGACGTGCGCCCCATCGAGGCGGAGGTGCTCGACGAGCTGGGCGCCGAGTTCGTCCTCGGCGACGACCGGCTCGACGAGGTGGTGGCGGCCAGCGACTACCTCGCCCTGCACCTGCCCCTGAACGACAGCACCCGGCACCTGATCGACGCCCGGAGGCTCGCCCTGATGAAGCCCTCGGCCTGCCTGATCAACGTCGCCCGCGGCGCCCTGGTGGACGAGGAGGCCCTGTCGGAAGCGCTCCTCGCCGGACGGATCGGGGGCGCCGGCCTGGACGTCTTCGGCAAGGAGCCGCCGGACCCCGCGGATCCCGTGTACGCCCTGCCCAACGTCGTGGTCACGACCCACATCGCGGGGGCCACCGTCGAGACCTCCCGCAAGCGGGCGGCCTGCGCCGCCGAGAACGTGGACCGCGTCGCCGCCGGCCTGGAGCCCCTCTACCGCATCGACGGCGGGGCGTCGTGAACTGCCGCCTGAAGGAACGCCTCGCCGAGGGGCGGGCGGCGGTGGGCGCCCAGTTGCGCTTCGGATCGCCGGCGATCGCCGAGATGTTCGGTCATGCGGGGTTCGACTGGATCGTCATCGACTCGGAGCACGCGCCCCAGACGCCGGACGGCATCCAGGCCCAGCTCCAGGCCCTCGGCAACACCCCGGCCACCCCCGTGGTGCGCCTGCCGCGGGTCGACGAGGAGCAGATCCGCCTCTACCTCGACATGGGAGCCCTGGGCATCATGGCGGCCTTCGTCGAGACCCCGGAGGACGCGGAGTTCGGCGCCCAGTCCTGCCGCTACCCGCCCCGGGGGATACGCAGCTTCGGCCCCCACCGCGCCGGCGGGTACGGACTGCGGACCGCCGAGTACCTCGAGAAGATCGACGACTTGGTGAGCTTCATCCCCATCATCGAGTCGGCCCCCGCCGTGGACGCCATCGAGGCCATCCTCGCCGTGGACGGCGTCGACTTCCCCGTCATCGGGCCCGTGGACCTGTCCTTTTCCCTCGGGGTGCACTTCGAGTTCGAGAGCGAGGTCTTCCAGGAGGCCCAGGCCAGGGTGGCTGCCGCGGCCGCCGCGGCGGGCAAGCCGGCGGGCCTGGGGTTGTACCGGCCGTCCTTCGAGCCGGCGTCGATGGAGAAGGCGCTGGAGGATGGATTCCGGGCCCTGCTGGTGGGGGGCGACGAGCCGTTCCTGGCCGCTGCCTGCGAGATGATGGCGGGGGTGCGGCGGGAGCTGGACCTCTAGCCGCCCTCCTCGCTGACCGGGATCCCCTTCGCCTGCGCGAAGTCCCGGATCGTCTGGAAGATCCGGGGCTTGATCTCCTGGTTGTCGGCGTATCCCAGCATTCCGAAGTGGATCACCCGCACCTTTCCGCCGCGGGTGAAGATCTCTGCCGCCATGCGGCGCAGGGTGATCCCGGCGATGTCATCCCAGGGCATCCGCTGCCGCACGAACACCCCCCGCTTGATGCTCAGATCCTCCTGCGAGAAGCCGATGACGAGCCGGCTCATCCGCCTGGACAGGAAGCTGCCGGGAAGCACGAGCAAGCCGAAGCAGACTTGGATCATGCCGAGCACCAGGAGCTGGGTCCCCCCGGAGTCGGTGTTGTACCAACGCGCCAGGTTCATCAGACCGTTGGCTGTCATCATCAGGGCCAGCAACCCCAGGACGAACCGGTTCGTCCAGCCCACGCGCGCCGTGAGGTCGAAGACCCGGTCCTCGGCGGGTCCTGCCGGGGGCTCCCCGGAAGTGGGACCGTTGTCCGCGGTGGCGGTGGTCATGGGGCCCTCCTTACCGGGTAGCCGGGTCCAACTCCACGGCGCGCAGTCCGCCGCAGCTCCGCAGCAGATCGGCGATGTCCTCTCTCTCGCACTCGATGGCCGCATCCAGAGCCGTGGCAGAGCGTCGCCTGTTCACATCGATCCCGTGGGACAGCAGGAACCTGACGACATCGAGCTTCGTCTCGTGCGGCCCGTACGCCACGGCCAGATAGAACAGTTGATCATACCCGTTCACGTCCGCCCCCCGCTGCAGGCACAACTCGGCCGAGGCGATGTTGCCGCTCACCAGATGAAGGTACGGCTCCGCGCCGGCAGCCAGTAAGACTCTGACCAGCTCGGTTCCCACCTCGGCCCGTATCTGGGCCGCCACCTCCACGGGCGGCTGGCCCCAGCGATCGGGTTCATCGGGATCCGCTCCGGCGGACAGCACCTCCTGAAGGCCCGCCGGATCCTGCTTCAGGACCTCCACGGTAGCCGGGGGGATGTAGTAGACCGAGACGGCCCCGCGGTTCAGGAGCACGCGAGCCACATCTGCATGGCCGTCCTCGGGGTAGTGGCCGAGGGCCTGCCGCAGTGCGATCTCATTGGGGTAGTCCGGATACCTCGGGTCTGCCGGGTCACTCGGGTCCGCGCCGGCATCCAGGAGCAAGGTGACCACCTCCGGCCAGCCGACGATCCAGGACGCCACACACAGCGGGCTCCGCCCCTGCTCATCCCGGGCCTCGATGCAGCCCGGGTCACTCGCCAGAAGCTCGGCCACCCGCTCCGTGCGGCCGCTGGCCGCCGCCCCGAGGATGTCGAAGGGAGGTCCCTCTTCGACCAGTATCCGGAGGGACTCGCCTTCGTTGATCTGCATCTGGCTGTACGCATGCTCGGCGGCGTCGTAGATGGCCCTGTTGGAGTAGGCCCCCCGTTCCAGCAGCATTCGAATGATGTCGTATTGTCTGTGACGCACCGCTATGTCGAGCGGCCGATTCGGCCGCTCGTCGCCCGGATAGAAGAAAGTGGCACTCGCGAGCGAGGGGTCGGCGTCCAGCAGCCCCCGTACGCGATCTGCGTCTCCCTGCGCGATGCAATCGCAGAGGGGTTTCATCGCGGCGGGATGGATCTCTCGTCTATGGGCCATGCTGCCCACTGCCAGTCTGAAGCGTTGCAGAGGAATGGACACGTCAAGCAGAGGATTCAGCTCTGCCCGCCGAACGGGGATCGTCAACCCTTGGAGCTATTGCTGTACTTGAAGGTGGACCTCGGGAGATCTTGGGCCGTGTAGCCTCAACAGCCGTCGCGTTCTTGCTCTCAGGGTGTTCGAGTCGCCATGCACAAAGACGAACAAGGGCGTTCCATCGATGCTCCTCGCTCTGCTGAATTCCTCGCCGGTCGGGTGCACTGGCTCGGTATTGACCAAGTGATGACTTGCATTCTTCGACAGTACCGGAGTGTCACCCTCTGTCAGCATCTTCTCCGCATAGAGCTTCTCGACCGTAACCGTGAGCACTTCGACCCAACGTTCGACACTACGCACGCTCCCGTCCCAAAACCGGATCGCCGTCGGCTTCCGTCCCGAGCCGGAATGCCCGGTCTTCTCATAGCCGAAGAGCGACACCCAATCCGGCGATTCGGATCGGGGAGTACTACGCTGTTCAACTTCTGTCGTCGTTGCCTTCGGTGCTGAAGCCTCGATAGCGATCGACTCCGCGGCGTGCACGGGCTCTCCAGAAGTCAGGTTCGTCCGCCAGAGCAGCAGCAGCTTCAAGGCGACTTCGTGTACCGGATCCCTGGCGATGGACACATCCAGGATCCGCCTCTCCTCCAGCGTGCCCCGCCGAAAGACATCGTACAGTTCCCAGTGGTCGCCGTCGGTCAGCGCCGCGAAATCAATACCCGACGCATTGGCGTAGTTCAGCATCTGTATCCGATGGGAAGCCAGCGGCTCTCCCAGCTTCTTGGCCTCCACCGTGGCCGCTGGCGGCCCGTCTGACCGCAGCAACGCATAGTCCGCCCAACCGCCAGTCACCTTGAATTCGGGTGTCACCACCGCGGGGTCCGATACGTCCCATCCCGAGGCTTGCAACAGGGGGTCCACGAGCGCCAGCCGGGTGCGCGTCTCGTTCTCCCGCAGAGCGTCGCCATGTGACTGAATTCGCTCACGCAGCAATTCGATAGCGCCTGTCAGATCGTCGAGCAGCATTTCATCTCCAATGCATGGGGGTATACCGGCAGGTCCTCGGCGGGCTCTCATTCCGCATTCTCGGTCCGTCCGGTACGGTTCGCCCGAATTGGCAGTCCCAAACGGCTGTAGGCAATGTCTGCCTGGGCTCGGACGTACTACGGCCTATTGTCCGGGGTCACCTGAGCCAGGCGACTCGATCGGCTCGGTCTTGCCTCCCCGGTGCTCGCCAAGGCCCTCATCTGCAAGGCGGGACAACTGCTCCGCTGTCGCGTCGAATGCACGCTCCCACCGGCGCTCCGACTCCAGCTCCGCCATCAACACGGCCGCAATCGCGTCTTGCTCATCATTCGAGAGCTTCCTGATCTCCGAAATCGCCTTCTCCAAAGCCGGGTCATCAGAGTCAGGATGCCGTGGGCGATACATCCCTGACGTGTAGAATCTCACCTGCCATGGGAGGGCGCACCGCAGAATCGTCCAAGGTCAGAACCGCGATCGTGGTACCCTGGGTATCCACAAACTCTACCTCCGACGCCCTATCGTCCGCATACCTATGCACCACCGTGCCCACATCTCCTGCCACCAGACCGTGCTCTACGATGGGCTCCGCCAGGACCACCAGATCCAGCTCGGTCGCTTCATCTTGCATGGTCGGGACCCTCCCCCAGCGCCGGCCTCCCCGTGCGGCGGGGGTCCTCGTAGATCGCCTCCTCCTCGGGCGTGGGGTCGGCGATCGGGCACTCTCCGTGGGGGCTTCCCCAGGCCATGAAGCCGGGGGAGTACTTGAACAGGATCGAACGGCGCATGCGGTCGGCCGGGCGCCATGGCAGGGTGCCGTGGACCAGGGCCTCGTTGAAGATGACCACCGAGCCGGCCGGGGCGGCCACCTGCTCCACGCAGCCCCAGTCCTCGTCGAGCTTCAGCAACTCCAGGGGCGGGCGGTAGTTGGCCTTGTGGCTGCCGGGGATGCAGGCGAAGCCGCCGTCCCCCGGCCGCACGTCGGTGAGCTGCCAGGCCGCCACGGACAGACCGCAGTGCATGCGGCCGTGGGTGAAGCCGTGATACTGGCTCGGGTCGAAGGTCATGCCTCCGTGGAGGCGGTGGCCCTCGGTCTCGTCGTCCATCTGGATCAGGCCCGGGCCGTGATCGAGGCGGAAGCCCGTTCCCAGGATCTCGTTGAAGATGTCGATGACCCGGGGGTGAGTCAGCATGCTCCGGAAGGGCTCGCACCAGGGCCGCTCGAAGGTCAGGGGGTTCTGCTGCAGCTCGCCGCGGCCCGTCGGCGCGACCAGGTGCTCGGCGCCCTGGGCCAGGCCCGGCTCTCGCCGTTGCACCAGGTCGACGTGGTGCTCGATCGCCGCGTTGGCGGCGGCCACTTCCTCCCGGGTGAGCGCGTCCTCGACCACCAGGTAGCCTTGCAGATCGAAGAGGAACCGCTCTCTGTCGTTCATCGCCGCCTCAAGTGCCCCCGGCCGTCTCGATCTCGATCTCCATGTTCGCGAAGAAGTACTTGAACTGCCAGTACGTCCAGTAGGGCAGCACGATTCCGAGAGTGATCACCGAGAGCACGAGCAGGCCCAGGGACATGATGAAGTACTCCCAGAAGTTGCCCGTGAAAATGATCCTTCCTCTGGACTGCATGTCGAGACTCCTCTCTCAGTATGAACGGTTGCCCCCGGGGCCATTCCGCGGGGATCCCCATGCGGGACTGGACAATCCTAACCCATACCCGGGATCCGGCCCAAGATGCTGATTCTGCAGGGGCAGGGCACAATTTGCACGAGCCCCCGCCATGGCGGCCGGCGTAGCGTGAAGCCTGGGAACAGATGCAAAGAGGGCCGCCCGCCTGGGGGACAGGCGGACGGCCCGGGAAGAAACGGGGGTTGTTCGCGGACTCAGGCGGTGCGCGCCAGGATCACGCTGGCGTAGTGCGAGAAAGCGGAGAGTCCGGCGTAGCCGAAGATGATGGCCGCGGGGACGGCGATCTCTCTGAGCATTCGAATCCTCTTCATTTCGTCCTCCTCTGGCTGGGGGTGGGTGATCGTCCTGCCTGCATGTTTGACAGCTGATTGCGGTTCTCTATTCCCATGGTGTCCTGGATACATGCAATCGCCGTGCCAATCCTTGGCCCCCTCCTTCGGGAGGCGAGGGGAGGCCGTTTGTCCGGTCTCGAACGGCAGTCACCGATTGTGGACACGAAGCCCGCCGAATCGGCCGTGAGCATCCTTCGCGCTCAACCGCTTTTCCCCGGGTCCCCCCGGCCTTAGTCTCAGGGCGGCCCCGAGCTCATCGGGAGACCGACTCCAATGACACCCCGCCGACAGGTTCTCCTCCTCGCCCTGGCCGGCCCCGCCGCCGCCGCGGCCGGGATGGCGTTCCACGCCCTCTTCGGCGAGCGGATCGTGCTGGCCATGTACGAGCAGCGCATGCCCGTGGGGCTGGTCAACGAGATCATCACGGGACAGTCCATCCACCCGGTGACCTACCATCTCCGCCGCGCCGACGCCCTGGTCATGCGGGTGGCCCTGCTGCTGCTGGCCGGCGGTCCCGCGGCCGGGGCCTGGATGTGGCTCGCCCCTCGACTCCGCCCCCCCTGGAACCGGCCGCTGGCGGGCGGCCTGCTGCTGTCCACCGCCTTCGTCTGCGGGATCTACCTCCTCGAGGCGCCGGTCTTCGAGGCCCTGCCGGGGTGGTTCTGGCCGCTCCACACCACGGCGCTGCCGTGGGTCTGGCTCTGGGCCCCCCTGGCCGCCGGCACCGCGGCCGTGACGGCGGTCGTTCTGCGGGCCCCGGGGCGCCGGTGGCGGAACGTGGTGCTCATCGTCGTCTGGGGAGCCTGCCTCCACCACGGGCTGGCGCTCACGGAGGGCCGCGGCCTGGACGTCCTCCGCAGCCGGTTCACCGACTCGGGGCACGGCGTCTTCGCCCGCGCCGCCGTCGAGCAGCCGAGCCTGTGGCGGGTGCTGACGCGCTACGACGAGCTGCTGGAAGACGGCAAGCTGTCCCCCTTCTTCCACGCCACCAAGCCCCCGGGGCTCCAGGTCTTCCTCGGAGTCGTGGAGCGCCTCGGGCGCGCCGTCCCGGGGCTGCCCGACGATCCCCTTCAGCGGCTGGCCACCTTCGCCGCCCTGGTCCTGCCCCTGCTGGCCTACGCCGCCGTGATCCCTCTGTATGCCCTGGCCCGGCGGTTCACCGGCGATCGCGGCGCCCTCACGGCGTCCCTGCTCTACGTGACGGCCCCGAGCGTCACCCTCATCGGCATGCACTCCGATCACTACCTGCACCCGCTGCTAGGTACGGCCTTCCTCTACCTGGCCGTCCGCGCCCTGCAGGGGGGGGGGCGCGGGTCCGCCTTCCTCACCGGAATCGCCTTCTACCTGGTCACCTGGGTCTCCTTCGCCCAGGTGCCGCTGGCCGTGGTGCCCCCGGCCCTGGCCTGGGCGATGCGGCGGGCGGACCCGGGCCTCCGGACGCCGGTCCCCGCGGCGGCCTGGGCGGTGGCGGGTTTCGCGGCGGCCTGGGCGGGGATGGTAGCGCTGTGCGGCTACGACGCCTGGTCCCGCTTCGCCCAGGCCATGGCCGTCCACGAGATCGCCAAGGCCGTCGACTGGAGCCCGGGGAACCGCCTCTACTACGGCGCCCTCAACCTGCTGGAGTTCGCCCTGTGGAGCGGCCCGGCCCTGGTCCTGCTGTGCGTGGCGGAGTGGCGGCGAGAGATCGGGGTGTCCGGGGCGGGTCTGCTGTGGATGTTGGCCGGCATGGCCATCTTCGGCGCAACGGCGGGCGAGAGCGCCCGCTTGTGGATCTACGCCCTGCCCCTGGCGGCCCTGTCCGCGGCCCTCTACCTGGGCCGCCGGCCCGAGGAGAGCGGCGGCCTCCTCGGCCTGGCGCTGGCCATGCAGGGGATCCTGGTCCTGGTGCTGAAGAGATACCAGGACTTCCACTGAGACTGCCGGACCGGCGCCGAGCAGGGATCCGTGCGCCGGGAGCGGGAGCGCGGGCCATCTCCCGGCCTTTGGACGCTTGCCGGGTAGGCTTGCCGCGTTTGAGCCTGCGCGGCCCTGGAGCCGGGGAGACGCGTGAGGATGTTCGCGGCCCCGGAGCCGGGTACCGATGGACCGGCCGCGCTGCTGCCGGCGCGGGCTTTGACAGCCGGGGCTCGATGATCCCGCGCCCCGAGGCGGCGCCCGTTGCGGCTCAGCCGGCGGCCGAACCCTCCCCGGGCAGCGGCAGAGCGGCCACGTACTCCCGGATCTCGTCGCGCACCCGGCGGTAGTGGTCCAGGGCCTCCTGCTCAGCGGCCGCGGTGGCGGCCAGCCTCGGCGGATCGTCGAAGCCGCGGTGCAGGAGCTTCGCAGATCCCGGAAAGACGGGGCAACTCTCCGCGGCGTGGTCGCAGACCGTGACCACCAGGTCGAAGTCGAGGCCGGTCTCGTCCAGCCTCTGCGAGCGCTGTCCGGAGATGTCGACCCCCGCCTCGACCATGACGGCCACCGCCCGCGGGTCGAGGCCGCGGGACTCGAGGCCGGCGGAGTGGGCCTCGAAGTCGTCGCCGCGCAGGTGGCGGGCCCAGCCTTCGGCCATCTGGCTGCGGCAGGAGTTCCCCGTGCACAGGAACAGCAGGCGGGAGCGGCTCATGACGGCCGCGGCTTCACGGCTCGCGCTCGAAGGTCCCGGAACCCGCGAAGTTCGTCGCGTCGCGCCAGTCGGGCTGCCACCACAGCTGGGCCAGGGGGCCCGTCTTCGCGTCGTAGTCGTCGACGGCGATGTTGATCCGCACGCGGCGCCAGTCCTTGCCCTGACGGTGCTCGATGTAGCCCAGGGGGATGGAGACCTCGTAGGCGTGGCCGGACGGCGTGGGGATGCCCACGGCCTGGACGCCGAGAGAGTCCAGCTCGGCCGGCGCCACCAGGAACATCTCCTCCAGCCGCTCGCCCGGGCTGATGGCGACGAAGACGCGCTCCTCCACCGAGCGGCTGGCGTCGCGTCCCCGGGAGCGCTCCGGGTCGGAACGGCCGTCCACCCGCAGCTCCAGCCCGTCCTGGGACCAGGCGTTGCCTCCGAGGTAGATGCGGCGGTCGTCGGTGACCTCCACGGCGACGTAGAGGTTGTCGTCGTCGTACTCGACGCCGAAGCGCCAGGAGCAGTCGGCGGGGCCGGTCCAGGAGTCGGCGTCGACGTCGATCTCGGCCGGTTCCGGCACGTGGAAGGCGAGATCGTCCCAGTCGCTGAGATCCCCGTCGACGACGGGAGGGGCCGTGGTCCGCCGGGGCAGCTCGTAGATGCGGCTCACGACCATGGCGGCCCTTCCCTCGACCGCCGGGATCTCGAACTCGTCCTGCACGTACTCGGCCTGCCACTCGAGCCGCAGCGGCGACAGCTCGTCCACCGCCCGCTCGCCCTCGGTGGAGATCTCCAGTTCGATCTGCTCCACCGAGTTGGGGGGCAGCTCCAGGTCGATGGAGGCCGGCGACGGGGCCAGCAGGGCGTTCGCGGCGAAGCGGGCCGAGACCCGCAGCGGCACGTCGGCATCGTTGGTGAGGCGGACGGAGGTGACGCCGCCGGCGAAGCGCTTCGAGCGGCCCATGATCGGCTCCACGGCCACGGCCCGGCCACTGAGCAGGGGGGTCACGAGGCGGGCCATCTCCTCGGTGCGGATCTCCTCGTCCCAGATGCCGTCGAGCATGAGGTTGGCGATCCTCGGTCCGTCGCCGGTCATGGTCACCCAGACGACGTGGTCGAACTGGCCGTAGATCGGACCGGCCAGGGAGCTGCCGCCGCCGGTGGTGGCCAGCACGAAGTAGCGGCTGTCGTTGCGCACGTACCGGGTGTAGCGGTGGAAGTGGCCGGCGAAGACCGTGTGCCGGCGCCCGCGGAGCAGCTCCTCCACCTCGGCCCAGCCCGTGTCCCGCAACACTCCGTCGTCCGCGTAGTTCCACAGAGGCTTGTGGACGAAGACCAGGGTCCAGCGCACGTCGCGGTGCTCGTCGAGCACGCCCGCCAGCCAGTCGCGCTGCTCGGCTCCCACGTTGGCGGGTTCCCCGTCCTCGGAGTTGAGGCAGACGAAGAGCACGTCTCGGTAGACGAAGGAGTACCAGGCGCGGCCGAGACGCTCGGCCCAGACCTCGGCCATGACCTCGTTGGAGATGTCGTGGTTGCCCGGCAGGTAGAAGAAGGGCATGTCGAGGGAGTCGACGAAGCCGTCGAACTCGTCCCACTCGGCGGCGAGGGTCTCCCGGTTCTCGGTATAGCCCTCGATGAGGTCGCCCACGCTCATGACGAACTCGGGCTGCAGCAGGTTCAGCTTGCCCACGGCGTCGGCGAAGACGCCCTCCCGGTGGCCGCCGGTGCGGTCGGCGACGATGGCGAACTGGAAGTGGTCGGGGTCGTTGCGCAGGTCCAGGTGGGTCCATGGGTTGACCGTCTCGACCTTGATGCGCGGACGGTCGGCGTTCTCCGCGGAGGCGAGGGCGGCCAGGGCGAGGATCAGGACCGGAGCGATGGCGGTCTTTCGTGTCATTCGGTGGGCTCCACGATGGGGGGGAAGCGAGTCTCTGCAGGACCGATGCCCGAGGCAAGCCGGGCGTTCCGGCGGTCTATGGGATACGTCGGCCACGGGTACGGTGGCAACCCCGGTCCTGCGGCCGGCGGCTGCCGGGTGGGTGGGATCCCGCGGCGAGCGGTCGGGTTGGCGGGCGGACACCGTGGCCGCGGGTGGCCGAAGTCCCTCCGCGGCCGGCGGCCCTGGCGGGCGGCCGACATCCCTCGGCGAGCGGACGCGGCCGGTTGGCGGGCGGACCGGCGGCCCCGCGGGTGGCCGAAGTCTCTCCGCGCGGCAGACGTGGCCGGTTGGCGGGCCCCGGTCAGTGGCGGTACATATAGGACAGCGTCTCCGAGTCATATGAGCGACTGCAATCCCGAAGCCGGACTGCCGGACGGGTTCGTCTCCCGCGTGGAGCGGCTGCTGCCCGCCTCGCGCCTCGAGGGCTGGCGCCGCTCCCTCCGCGCTCCGCCCGCGGCGGCCTTCCGCGTCAACACCCTCAAGGCTTCGGAGGAGGAGGCGGTCGCCGAGCTGGGGCGGGAGGGAATCACCTGCCAGGCGCTCGAGTGGCCCCCCGGGGCCTGGGTGTCGCCGCCGGCGGAGCGCCCCGCCCTCGTCGACAGCGCCGCGGCACTCGAAGGCCGCGTCTACTTGCAGAACCCCTCCAGCATGGTGCCCGTCCTGGTGCTCGACCCGCGGCCGGGAGAGGAGGTCCTCGACCTGGCGGCGGCGCCGGGCGGCAAGACCGTGCAGCTCGCCGGGCGCATGGCCAACCGCGGGCGCATCGCCGCGGTGGAGTCGGTGAAGGGCCGCTTCCACCGGCTGCGGCGCAACCTGGAGCGATGCGGCGTGACCATCGCCGAGACCTACCTCGCCGACGGCGGCGGCGTGGGCCGCAAGGTGCCGGAGCGCTTCGACCGGGTGCTCCTCGACGCGCCCTGCACTGCCGAGGGCCGTTTCCGCGCCGGCGACCCGGCCAGCTTCCGCTACTGGGGGCCGAAGAAGATCCGCGACATGGCGCGCAAGCAGAAACAGCTGGCCATCTCGGCGGTGCGGGCCCTCAAGCCCGGGGGCGTCCTCGTGTACTGCACCTGCACCCTGGCGCCGGAGGAGAACGAGGCCGTCGTCGACGGACTCCTCGAGCGCTTCGGGGACTCCCTGGTGGTGGAGTCCCTCGACCTGCCGGAGCCGTGGACGGCGCCGGCACTGCAGGAGTGGGAAGGGCGGGGCTTCCACCCGGCGGTGGAGCGCTGCGCGCGCCTGGCCCCCGACGAGACGCGGGAGGCGTTCTTCGTGGCGAGGCTGCGCAAGCGGGAAAGCACGGAGGGGGCCGGGTGAGGGCGACCCTGACGGCTGCAGCCCTGGCGGCGATTCTGGGGCTCACCGCCTGGAGCTGCGGCGACGCCGAGGACCCCCTGCGCTGGCGGGGGCCGGAGGACCTGCGCACGGTCCTGCAGATCGACTCGGCGCCCCCGGGCCTGAGCGAGGCGGTGGTGGTCGACTCGGCGAGCTGGTTCCCCGCCGTCGAGCTGCCCACGGGCCAGGAGAACGACGTGGAGGTGGAGGGGCCCTTCCGTATCGAGTTCCGCAACACCGCGGACCAAACCCTGCAGATGCGCTACGATCTGCGTTTCTTCGACGACACCGGCTTCGTCATCGACTGGTTCATCCCCTTCGGCCAGCCGGTGGACTTCGCCGCGGGACAGACCCGCGTGGAAGAGGGCACCTTCGTGGTGCGCACCACCCCCGACCTCGGCCGCTTCGGCCTGGCGGAGATGCGCATCGCGGCGCGCCTCACCCTTCTGGAAAAGGAGGAGCAGAAATGAGCGAGTACCGCGGCGCCGTCATCGGCCTCGGCTGGATGGGCATGCTCTACGACCTGGCCGCGCGCACCGGCACCTGGAACGTGGACGACATCGACCGGCCGACGCCGGAGCTGGACCTGCACCGGCGCTTCCACCACCACACCCACCCAGGCACCGAGGGGCTTCCCACCTCCTATGCCGAGGCCCTTCACGATCGGCCCGAGATCGAGCTGGTGGCCGCCGCCGAGCGCGACCGCAAGCGCCTGCGGGCGTTCTCCGAGCGCTACGGCGTGAAGGACGCCCTCTACACCGACGCCGGGGAGATGCTGCGCGCCGAGCGCCCCGACATCGTCGCCATCGCCACCAACGTCAAGCACCGGGCCGACCTCACCTGCCTGGCCGTCGAGTGCGGGGCGAAGGGGATCTTCACCGAGAAGCCGATGGCCCACACCCTCGAGGAGGCGGACCGCATGGTGAGCACCTGCGCCGCCGCCGGCGTGCCCCTGAGCTGCGGCTCGATCACCACCACCCATCCCTCCTTCGCCCGGGCCCGCCAGCTGCTGCGGGACGGCGGCGTGGGCCCGCTGGTCTCCATCGAGGCGTCCGCCCCCGGCGCCCAGCACCAGAACTGGTCGTACTTCCTCGACAGCCGGCCCGCCTGGGTGACCGGCACCGGCGACCAGCCGAGGCGGGAGACCGGCAGCGACGAGTTCACCGGCCAGGGGATGATGGTCTGCGAGGACGGCCTCGCCGTGCACTTCCGCCGGGGCGCCCCCGGGGTGCGGATCACCGGCGGCCGCGGCGAGATGTGGTTCGACTTCCTGGAGGGCTGGCGGCGGACCCAGGACGTGGAGGTGGACGACGGCGTGCGGCGCACCCCCATGCCGTGGCCGAAACCGCAGTTCGTGCCCCCCTACGGCGGCATCTACACCCTCAACGACGTGATGGACTGCCTCGCCGGGCGCCTGGACGAGCCCAAGAATTCGGGCCGGCGGGTGGCGACGGCCCTGGAGGTGGAGATCGCCCTCAAGGTGTCCTCGGCCAATGGCGGACAGCGCGTCGACCTGCCCCTGGGCGACCGTTCCCTCGGACTGAACTACGACTGGTTCCGGTAGACCCGGCCGTGCACGAGATCGCCCTCGACCTGCTGATCCTGCTCGCCGGCATCTGGCTGGTGGCCGTCACCCTGCGGCCCCTGGGGCTGCCGACGGTGACGGGGGAGCTCATCGTCGGGGTGGTGGTGGGGCCGGCCGTGCTCGGGCTGATCCAGCCCGACGAGACGATCCAGCTGCTGGCCGAGATCGGCATCTTCTTCCTCATGTTCCACGCCGGGGTGGAGACCCAGCCCCACGAGTTCTTCGGCGCCCTCAGGCGTTCGGTGGGCGTGGCGGTGGTGGGGGCCGTCGTCCCCTTCGGCGTCGGCTTCGGCCTGGCCCTGGCCTTCGGCCTCGACTACGTGGGCGCCACCTTCGTCGGCCTGACCATGGCGACCACGGCCGTGGTCATCACCCTCAAGAGCCTGCGCGACCTGGGCCTGGCCAACACCCGCGTGGCCCACGTCTTCCTCGCCTGCTGCGTCTTCGACAACCTGTTGACGATCGTCTTCTTCGGCGTCGTCATCGGCCTGCTCACGGGCGGCACCTTCGAGCCCATGGCGATCCTCCTCACCCTGGGCAAGGTCCTCGGCTTCTTCGCCATCTGCCTGGGCCTGGCCACCTGGGTCTATCCGCGCCTGCACCTGCCCTTCCGCTCCGAGGGCGGCAAGGGCTTCACCTTCGTCCTGGTCACCGCCTTCGGCGCCGGCCTGATCGCCGAGGCGATCGGCCTGCACATGATCCTCGGCGCTTACCTGGCGGGCCTGTTCTTCGAGGAGAAGATCGCCCACCCCAACCTGGTGCGGGTGGTCAACGACCGCGCCTACGGCATCGCCTACTCCTTCCTCGGGCCGATCTTCTTCATCTCCCTCGGGTTCTCCGTCACCTTCGACATCACCGCCGCCCAGGTGGGGTTCATCGTCCTCCTCACCCTCCTCGTCATCGTCGGCCAGATCCTCAGCGCCGGGGGCATGGCCCTGCGCGTGGGCCTGCCCTTCCGCGAGGCCCTCACCGTGGGCGTGGGCATGTGCGCCCGCGCCGAGATGGCCCTCATCCTCGCCTCCCTGGCCCTGAGCCGGGGCGCCTTCGACCAGGGCACCTTCACCGTCCTCATCTTCACCGCCTTCCTGCTCAACCTGTTCACCCCCCTGGCGCTGAAGGGCTGCGCCGTGCTCCTCCAGGGCCGGGCGGCGCGCCAGCAGGACGCCCCCCGCGGCGTCGTGCTGATCGACAAGTTCGGCGACCCCCTGGTGGAGGAGCGCTTCACCGGCCAGCTGCCGAGGAGCCTGCCCGAGGTGGAGGAGGAGGACGTCGTCATCTACGGGTTCGGCCCCGAGGTGGAGGGGCTGATGGAGGAGCTGCAGAGCCGGGGGCGCCCGGCGGTCGTGGTCGAGGAGGACGAGACCGTCGCCCGGCGGCTGCTGGAGCGCGGAGAGCGGGTCGTACACGCCTCCCTGGCCGAGGACGAGCTGGACCTGCGGCGGCTGGCCGGGGCCCGGGCCCTGGTGGCCAACGGCGAGGACGACCGCAACGCCCTCTTCGCCCTCGGGGCCCGGGAGCAGGGGTTCCGGGGGACGATCGTGGCGCTGATCGAGGAGCCGACCCGGAGGGCGCCGATGATGCTGGCCGGGGCCAGCGCCGCCTTCACCCCGAACCACGCCCTGGCCGCGGTCCTGGCCGTGCGCGCCAGCGCCCGCATCGGCCCCCGGGTGGCCGGCGTCGAGCCCCTGGGCCACCTGCTGGAGGTGGCCGAGATCCGCGTCCACGACGGCAGTCCCCTGGCGGGGCAGAGCCTGGCCGGCAGCGAGCTGAGGGCCCGCACCGGCACCCAGATCGTCGGCCAGTGGAGGGAGGACTCCCTGCACTCGCCTCCGGGGGCTGACGAGACCCTGCAGCCGGGGTCGATCCTGGTGGCCGCCGGCTCGCCCGAGAGCATCCGCCGCCTCGACGACTGGGTGCGCCCCATCACCGAGGAGGGGCCCCTGGTGGTGGTCGGCTCGGGCGACGTGCGGGAGAAGCTGGTGGAGATCCTGCGCAGCGCCGGCGAGCCGACCTTCGTCGTCGATCCCGCCGGCGGCGAGGGGGTCGACCTGGCCGGCGACATCCTCGACCGGGAGGTCCTCGAGCGCACCCCCATCGCCGGGGCCCGCGCCGTGAGCCTGGCCCACGAGACCGACAGCGCCGACCTGCTGGCGACCACGGTGGTGCGCGACTACGCCCCCGAGGTGCCGATCATCGCCGCCGTCAACCACGTGGAGAACGTGGGCCGCCTCCAGCAGGCCGGCGCCGACTTCGCCCTCTCCGTGAGCCAGGTGGCCGGCCAGATCCTGGCCCACCACGTCCTCGGCGAGGCGGTCTCCCACCAGCCGCGGATCAAGCTGGTGAAGATGCCCGCCCGGCGCTTCGGCACCCGTCCCATGGAGGCCCGCATCCGCGAGCGCACCGGCTGCTCGGTGATCGCCTTCGAGCGCGGGGGCCAGGTGCAGCTGGAGATCCCGCCGTTGGCGCTCTCCGGCGCGGACGCCCTCTACGTCTGCGGGACCCCGGCGGCGTTCAACCTGCTCTACGAGCAGTTCCCGGAGCCGCGGGAGTAGTCAGGCGGGAGGACCGCGGGAGCTCAAGCTCCTGGAGAGGTCCCGCCTACCTTGGCATGCCCGGCGCCTTGGCCAGGGCCAGAAAAGTCTCCCATATCCCGAGAAACCCCTGTCAACGGACAGCCCCTGTCCGCTTCGAGGCTACCTTGCTGAAGAGTCAAGCCGAGGTTGGCGGTGAACCCAGGGCAACCTGTGTGCCGGGTGTCCATCGAAAAGCGAGGTAGTCACCATGTCGAAGAGAATACTGCCCTTCATGCTTTCTTCAGTGATCGCCCTCTCAGGTCCTGCCGATGCCGGCGACAACCAACTGGAGAGTTGGTACACCTACTGGGGCCTGGGTTACGTCAACAACAACTATCCAGGCGAGTTGCAGGATCTCCTCGATGAAATCGATGATCTACCCGGAGGGGATGTCGACCATCTCGCCCTCGCCCTGGACATCTTCGGCTTCTATTGGCCGCGAGGGGACAGGACCCTTGTTGGCGGCATCGCGAACGGCAGCGTCGATACCTATGAAGTCACTCTTTTTGGAGAAGACCTCGAAATCGACATCTACAACTACCTCTACGGCGTAAGCGGCATGCACTTCCTCGCCAACGAAATCGGCCGGGGCCCTTTCGTGCGGGTTGACCTCGGGCTCGCCAGACATGTCGTCGAAGCCGAGGCACTCGGCGAAAAAGATGAGGAAGCAAGCGAGTGGGGGACGGGAATCCTGCTGGGCGGAGGGTACGGGATTCCCGTGACGAGCGGGACACGGCTGCTTGTGAACGCCAACTACGCGCTTCGCCGCGTCGAAGGCGAGACAACATCGAGCCTGGTGATATCGCTGAACGGGCTGTTCTGACGGAAGCGGCTGCGTCAGGCGCCGAAGCGGAAGGGCGGGTACCGGTCGGTGGTGAGCAGGAAGGCGTAGGCGGTGACGCGGAATCCCCACTCTTCGATCTGCCTGTCCACAACCGCCAGGCGCTAGTAAACCTGACCATCCGCGTTGCGGCGTGTCAGTGGCTGCGGCAAGCAGGATTCAACCTGCCGTGTGGTCTCATGCTCCATCTATGGCCTCATACGAGTCTCATGCTCAATGACTCCAACTCACCTAATTCCCTAATCGTGCGTGACCCCGCAGACCGGAAAGTATGCCTTTGCGCTGATGTCGGGCACCATCCCTCGGCGCTCTCCGACGCCGACGCCCTCTACGTCTGCGGGACCCCGGCGGCACTCAACGTGCTGTACGAGCAGTTCCCGGAGGCGCGGGAGTAGTCAGGCGCCACCAGGTTCAGGAGAGCCGGCCTTCGTCGTCGATGAGGACGACCCGGTCCGGGCGATCCGAGCTCCACCGCCACATCACGAGGTTTACATCCTCCTGCCCGGCTCCCGCGGCGAAGCTCCGGACCCGCATGCCTGCATGGCCCGTCGCGATCAGGCGGTCGGCCAGGAGGTGCGACGCAGGGAACATCCCGGCCAGCATCTCCGCTTCCCAGGAGGGACAGGCGAGGTCGGCCTCGCCAATGCCCAGCGCCTCGCACCGCTCCGCGTCCAGCGCATCGAAGACCGGCTCGGCATCGACGTCATAGGCGCAGAGGGTGAGGGGCTGCATGGGCCGGCCCAGAGGCTGGGCCTCGCGTATGGCAGTCAGGGGCGAGAGCGAGGTATAGAGTGCCGGAGTCCCAGGCCGGTTGAATCGCCCGCCGTGACGCCGGGCCCCCTCCCCGGACAAGGGCGTCCAAGACCACTGCGGATTGTGAGCCCGGTAGACCAGCCCCTGAAACCGCATCAGGGGAGCAAACGCTCAGGCAAAGCCGCCGGCCATGATCCGGTCGAGATAGGCATGCACGTGATCGGCCCTGCCTTCGCGCAGCAACTGGTCCGGCGTGGCGCCGCCGAAGCCGGGCAGCGGTGCGGCGCGGAACCAGGCATAGGCGGCGAGCGGCGATCCGGTCGCATCCTCGACGCGATTCAGGATCTCCAGCATCTGCCGCAGACGGACCTGGGTCTTGCGCGCCCTGACCCGGGATGCGCGCGTGAACGCATCCTTTCCGAGACCCAGGGTGCCGGCGATCTCCGACTTGGTGGTGCGCAAGGCTTCGGCGACGAGCGTAGGGGAAAAGACCTGATCCTCGACGAATTCATGGAATCGCATATCCATACCTCATGGTTTGTGACGTAAAATAGCGGTATGGAGTATGTGAGTCCAGTGGCGCGGGAGTAATCAGGCGCCGAAGCGGAAGGGCGGGTACCGGTCGGTGGTGAGCAGGAAGGCGTAGGCCGCGACCCGCAGGCTCCAGCGCAGGGTTCCTTCCACGAACAGGAAAAGCTCCCTGGGGTAGCGGCCGACGATGAGGATCACGAACCAGGCGATGATGGTCACCAGGATGGCCAAGGTCCAGACGATGGCCAGGACGATGTAGTGCGGGATCGCCAGGATCCACTTGACCAGCGGCAGGAACCGGTTCAACTCGCCTTGCGCGTCCGGGTACGGGATGTCGAGGTGGACGCCCTGCGCCTCGTCGGTGGAGGGATAGTCGTCGCGCAGCAGCAGCACGTAGGCCTCGACCCGGGTCCCGAAGCGGGTCAGCTCCAGATTCCAGTCGAACCACCAGCGCGGGTACTTCCGGCGGAAGACGATCATCAGCATGGGGGGGAGCCACAGGAGCCCCCCCGTGGCGAGGGCAGCCGGCCACTGGTACGTGCCCGCATCGTCGGTGACGACCGACCCGCCCACCAGGGCGAGAACGATCAGGATCGGCACCGCCAGGAGGAGCCGGAAGAAGACCGTGAGTCTCCGGCTGGACTCGGGGTAGTCGATCGAGAACTGGACGGGGTACGGAGCGGGCTGTTCGGTCATCTGGCATCCCTCCGCGGCTGCTGCTTCACGTCCCCCCAGGTGCGCGTCTGCACCCCCGTCCCGACGCCCTCCCCCCCGACATGGAAGTACCGGGGCTCCGACTCGAGCGTTCCATCATCGGTCTGCTGCACCGTCGTGACGGCCCACCGGGTGGCCGCGTCGCCGTCCAGCATAGCGACGACGGCCCTGACGACAGACTCCCCGGGCAGTTGCTCGATGCGGCCCCACGGCACGAGGGCAACCACGGGGGTGTCCAGCTCCACCAGGTTGCCCTGATCATCGATGGTCGCAGTAACCGGTATCTCCCGCCAGATCCGGTAGCCGTCCGCTCCCTCAACGGCATCCCAGCTCAGGAGGATGAAGTCGCCCTGCTCGCCCTGGTCCTCCGGCGGGGTGAAGGGCGCCGCCACCACCGTCTCGGGCGGCGCGGGCTGCGCCAGACCGGCGCTCACCGACAGCAGCAGGGCGGTTATCGCCAGCATCGATGCGGGCCCTCGGCCCCTGTGTGGTTGCTTGCGTTCCATGCTCATTCCCTCCGGCAAGAGATGCTGCTTGACTCTGAATATAGCTGCTGGGAGCGCCGCTGGGTCCACACTCATGACTCCATTACCAGCCGGAACCCGGGAATGGCGAACTGGAAGGCCAGGGGCCAGAAGTTGCGGTAGCTGATGCGGATGTGGTCCGTGGGCGTCGCCCAGCTCCCCCCCTTGAGGACCATCTTGTTGCTCATGAACTTGCCGTTGTACTCGGCGATGGCGCCGGGGTAGGGCCGGAACCCGGGGTAGGGCAAGTAGGAGCTGTTGGTCCACTCCCAGACGTTGCCCATCATGTGCTTGAGCTCCCCTTCCTGAGGCGTCATCGCCGGCCGGTACAGCTCCCCTCCCAGAAGCACCGCCTCATTCCTGCGCACCTGCGCCATGGCGTCGGTGCGCCGGGCGGCGTGCTCCCATTCCGCCTCGGTGGGCAGGCGCACGATCCTGTCCTCGCTGCGGCTCTTCCAGTTGGCGTAGGCCACAGCCTCGAAGTAGCTCAGGTGAGAGACCGGCTCGTGGGGATCCGTCTCCCGCCAGCCTTGCAGGGTGAACCGATGCCACGTGCCGTCGATCCGTTTCCAGTAGAGGGGCGCCCGGGGAAAGATCTCCCGGTCCGCCAGCCGGAGCACCGGCCGCATGGAGCCGTCATCCCAGGCCTCGGCGAACCACCAGGCGAAGTTCTCGTAGCCGCCGTCGTCGATGAACTCCAGGTACTCACCGTTGGTCACCGGGCGGTTCATCATGGCAAAGGAATGGATGTATTGCCGGTGCACGCCGTACTCGTTGTCGAAGCCGAACCCGCCTTCCACGTTGCCCACCTCCGCTATGGTCTCCTCGAAGGGGACCCACCGGAGGGGGACTTCCACCGAGCCCTCGGCACGGGACTCGCTGCCCATGTCTCCGCCTTCTGCGCGGCGCTCGAACCGGTTGCGCAGAACCTCGGTGTAGAACAGCTCCTGGTGCTGCTGCTCGTGGTTGATTCCCAACTCCATCAGGCGGTCGAAATCCTCACCGTGGTCGCCGTCGAGGAGGGGGTCCATCACCTCGTCCACGTCGGACCGGTACTTCAGTATGCTCTGGAGAGGGGCCTCGTGGACGAGTACCGCTCCGCGGCAGGCCTGGCGCACGTGCCTGCCCTCCCCCTTGTAGTAGGAGTTGAAGTGATACCACAGGTTGCCGTCCCGCCCCAGGGACCCGGCGTACCTGCCGAGGATGACGGCGTCGAAGAACCAGTTGGTGTGGCCAAGGTTCCAGGCCGGCGGGCTCACCTCCTGCACGGCCTGGTCGTAGAATTCCTCCTCGCTCAGCAGCGCCACCATTTCGAGAGAGTGGTTGCGCACCCTGTGATACCTCTCGCGCACAGAATCAACAGACACACTTCCTCCTTTACCCAGAAGATTGGTAAGTCAGCTCGGAGAAGCTTACACCGCTTCGTCCTGAACGACCGCAACCACGTCGATCTCGACCAGGATCTCCGGGCGGGCGAAGCCGTCGACGATGAGGCCGGTGCCGCACGGGTGGACCCCCTCGAGGTGCCGGCCGACCGCGCGGTAGACGGCCTCCCGGTGCCCGCGGTGCAGGATGTAGGTGTGGATCTTGCAGATGTCAGCGAGTGAGGCGCCGGTCTCTTCGAGCAGCACCGCGACCTTCTCCATCGCCAGATCGGCCTGGGCCGCGGGGTCGCCTGGAAACGGGAAGTCGCCGTCCAGGGTGAAGCCGGTCTGGCCGCGCAGGTGGACGACGTCTCCGGCCCGGACCGCGTGGCAGAACCGGCTGCCGAGCTTCTGGCCGTCGCGGTAGACTTCGTCGGTGTGGAAGCGGCGAAGGCGCCGGTGCGGCGTGCCCCGGCTCCGGATGACCGCCATGTCGATCTCGAACAGGATCGGGGGCCGGGCGAAGCCGCGCATGATGAGACCGGTCGAGCACGGATGGGTGTCGCCGAAGTGCCGGCCAACGGCCTGGTAGCAGGCCTCGCGGTAGGCGCGGTCGGCGATGTAGATGCGGGTCTTCATCACGTCCTCGAATCCGGATCCCGCTTCGGCGAGCAGGGTGCGGGCGTTCTTCATCGCCTGGTCGGCCTGGGCAGCGGCGTCGGTCACAGTGAACCCCGTGCCGTGCATGGTCCGACCGTCGAGCTCGGTGCCGATCATGCCGCGGAGGAAGATCTCGTCCCCGGTGTCGACCAGGAAGCAGGAGTCGTGGTCGAGCTCTCCCTCTCCGTACCAGTCGCGCGAGTTCATCTTCCGGTATCTCCGGTGCGGACCGGTCTCGGGGATTACCGCCTCGAGGTCGAGCTCCACCTTGAGCTCCGGCATGGCCAGGCCCTTGACGATGAGCCCGGTGCCGACCGTGTGGTTGCCGCGCAGGGCGTCGGCTACCGTCCGATAGACCGGGATCCGATAGCCGGGATCGGTGAGATAGGTGGTGACCATGGTGACGTGGTCGAGGCTCGACCCCGCCTCCTCGAGCAGGACCCGCGCGTTCTCCATCGCCTGGTGGGCCTGGGCCGCCGGATCGCCGGGGTCGCGAAGCCCCTGGTCCAGGTCGAGTCCGGTCTGCCCCCGGAGGTAGATGCGGTTGCCCGCCTTGACGGCCATGCACATGTCGTTGTCGTGCCGACCACCGGGGTAGACCTCGCGGGTGTTGAACTTTCGGAAGCGCTGAATCTTCATCGTCCGTCTTCTTGAGGCGGTGGCCGGCCCGGTCGTCGAGTATCGCCCGCCACCGGCGTCGAGGGCCGGAGAAGCGCTCCCGGACCGAAAAATGAGACGCCTTCCTGGACTCTCGGTCAAGGCGCGGAGCGCCCGGTGGCAGCAGAAACCACTTGACAAGCCCTTCAATCACTCTATTTTGCAGAGTACTCTACATCAATCACCACAGACATCGCCCGAGTGCCCCGAGCAAGGAGAGCTCCCCATGGAACCCGAGGTGACCCGAAAGCTCGAAGATGACGTCTCCTTCGTCCGCCAGGCGGTGGAGGAGAGGGACAAGGGCGAGTACAAGCCGCTGGCGATCATCGTCATGTGGGCCGTGATCCTCGCCGTCGGATACGCCCTCAACGACTTCGCCATGGACCACGTGCCCCTCTACTGGATGACCGCTCCCGTGGCCGGCTTCCTGGTCAGCCTCGCCCTCGGCAGCCGGGAGGACAGGAAGCGGGGACTGAGCAGACCGGGCCTGGGCGCCCGCCACGCCCTGCACTGGGGGACGATCTTCCTCGGCGGCGTGGCGGTGATCTTCATCGCCGGGGCCCATCGGTTCGACGGCTGGGTCATCGCCCAGCTCTTCGCCCTCCTCACCGGCGTCGTGTTCTTCCTGGGCGGCCTCCACCTCGACCGCCGCACCCTCTGGCCGGGCGTGCTGCTGATCTGCGGGGCCGCCGCCGTCGACCACATCCAGCCCTGGCCATGGACCATCGTCGGCCTGGCCACCTCCCTGACCCTGGTGGCCAGCGCCCTGTGGATGAAGCCGAAGGATGAAGAAGCCGACGCAGCCGGCTGAGGTCACCTCCGAGGGCCTGGTCCGGCTGGACAAGCTGCTGGAGCACCGCAGCCGCCTGGGCGCCTGCGTGCTGCTGGCCGACGTGGAGGCCATGACCTTCACCAGCCTCAAGCGGCACCTGAAGGAGACCGACGGCAACATGGGGGCCCACCTGCGCAAGCTGGAGGACGCCGGCTACCTGGACGTCTCCAAGCGCTTCGAGAACCGCAAGCCCGTCACCTGGTACCGCCTCACCGGCAAGGGGGCCGGGGCCCTGCGGAGCCACCTGGAGGCGCTGCAGACGGTGATCCGCGGAGCGAGGCTCTGAGATGCGCGGCCCGGAGAAGCTCCTGCGCCTGCTGATTACTGCCTTCCTCGGCGGCGCCTGCCTGGCCGCCGCCGTCGACGCCCAGGATCCGGCTGTCGTGCGGGGTCAGGTCGTCGACGCGGAGGGAGAGCCCGTCCCCTTCGCCAACGTGCAGCTCGCCGGCACCACCGACGGGGCCGCCACCGGGCGGGACGGCCGCTTCCGGTTCGCCACCCGGCACCTGGAGAAGCGTCAGGTCGTCGCCACCTTCATCGGCTGTGAGCCGGCGCGGCGCACCCTGCACCTGTCGCCGGGCGACACCGCCGCCGTCCGCCTGGTGCTGCGCCGGGTCCTCATCGAGCTCGGCGAGACCGCGGTCACGGCCAGCACCTGGTCCACCGGCGAGAAGGAGGACGTCACCCTCTCCCCTCTCGACGTGGTGACCACCCCCGGGGCGGCGGCCGACGTCTTCCGGGCGCTGAAGACCTTCCCCGGCGCCGCCATGGTCGACGACGGCGCCGGCCTCTTCGTGCGCGGCGGCGACGTGAGCGAGACCCTGGTCCTGCTCGACCAGGCGACCGTCGTCCATCCCTACCGCCACGAGTCGCCCACGGGCGGCGTCTTCGGCACGATCCCCCCCTTCATGACGAAGGGCACCGTGTTCTCCACGGGCGGCTTCCCGGCGCGCTACGGCAACACCCTCTCGGCGGTGCTGGCCATGGAGAGCCAGGACCTGCCCGCCCGGAGCCTCGCCACCCTCAACCTCGGCCTGGCGGCCCTCTCCCTGGGGGTCGACGAGCCGCTGGTCCCCGACGTGCTCGGCCTGCGCCTCTCGGGCAACCTCAGCCTCACCGACCTCCTCTTCCGGGTCAACGGCCGGGGGGGATCCTTCGAGACCTATCCCCGGTCCTGGGACGGCAACCTCAACCTGCTCTACCAGTACTCGCCGGTGGGGCGTCTCAAGCTCTTCAGCTTCGCCACCGGGGACCGCCTCGGGGTGCGGGTCGACGAGCCCTCCTTCGACGGCTTCTACCGCAACCGCAGCGCCAGCCGGCTCCACAACCTGCACTGGTCCCACGTCCACGGCGGCTGGCTCATCCGAACCAGCGCCTCCGTCAACCGCTACTCGGCGCGGCGGCAGTTGGGCAACCTCGACCTGGAGCCCGCCGACCTCACCGCCAAGCTCCGCGCCGACCTGGAGGGCGGCCTCGGCGGCCTCGCCTGGCTGCGCTTCGGCGCCGAGACGGAGGGGATGGACAACCGCTTCCGCGGCACCGTCCCCCGGCGGGGGGATATCCTCGACCCGGAGGCGGAGGTCTTCGAGCTGGACCACGCCTACGGCGCCCGGCGCACCGGCGGCTACGTGGAGCTGGATCTCAAGCCGGCCCACGCCGTCGCCGTCAACGCCGGGGTCCGCGGCGATCACCACGACCTGGCCGGCCGCCTCGTCGTCGACCCGCGGCTGTCGGCGCGCTGGTCCTTCACCCCCCGCACGGACCTGCGCCTGGGCTGGGGCGTATATCACCAGTTCCCCTCGCCCCAGGCGTACAACCCAACCAGCGGCAACCCGGACCTGGGGGCCCAGCGGGCGCAGCACTGGATCGCCGGCCTGACTCACGAGCGCCGGGAGCTGATGATGCGGGTGGAGGCCTACCACAAGCCCTACCGCGGCCTGGTGCTCCAGGACCCCCTCCTCAACTACACCAACGGCGGCCGGGGCCGGGCCTCGGGACTGGACCTGTTCCTGAAGCACGGCGGCTTCCTGCAGACCCGGGTGAGCGGCTGGGCGGCGTACAGCCTGCTGCGCTCGCGGCGGTTGCAGCCGCGCCACCTGGGGCGGGAGGTGCGCTTCGAGGAGGCCCCTTCGCCCTTCGACATCACCCACAACCTGACGCTGGTGGGGAAGGCGCGGCTGGCGTGGGGCCTCAGCGGCGGCCTCACCCTGAAGCACGCCACGGGCCGCCGCGTGACGCCGGTGATCGACGCTGTGCCCGCGGAGGCGGGAGGCTACTACCTGCCGGTGCAGGGCCCCGTCGGCTCGGAGCGCCTGCCCGCCTTCCAGCGGCTGGACGGGAGCCTGAGCTACCTGCGGCCCTTCGGGAGGGGGCACCAGGCGGTGCTCTTCCTCGCCGTGAGCAACCTTCTCAACCGCGCCAACGTCCTCGACTACGACTACAGCCTCGACTACAGCGAGCGCCGGCCACGGGCCACGCGCTTCCGCCGGTCCGTCTACTTCGGCGCCCTGATCACCTTCAACCGCTGACCCGGAGAATGCCATGAGACACCTTCCGCTTCTGGCCCTCGGTCTCTGCCTGCTCGCCGCCTGCCTGTCCCAGCCCGCCGCCCACCTGTCCCCGGCCGTCGCCCGCCTGCCCCAGCCCGCCGACAGACTGTCCGAGCCCGCCGACAGCCTGATCGCCGCGGGAAGGGCCGACCTTCGGGGGGGGATGGACCGGGGGGACCTCGACCTCATGATGGCGGCCCGGGCGGCCTTCGAGCGCGCCGCCGCCGACGCCGAGCGGCAGGCCTGGGCCCGCTACTACGCGGCCCTGGCCGACTTCCGCATCGCCAACCACCTCCTCGGCCGGGAGGAAGGCTCGAAGGACCGGGCCTCCGAGCACCTCGATAGCGCCGTGGAGAGCCTGAAGCAGGTGGTCCGCCTCGACCCGGAGTCCGCCGAGGCCTGGGCCCTGCTCAACAGCGTCTACGGGCGGCAGATCTCCCTGAGCCCGATGAAGGGCATGCTCCTGGGACGCCGGTCGCAGCGGGCCCTCGACAAGGCAAGGGAACTCGCCCCGGACAACCCCCGGGTGGTGCTGACCGCGGCCCTGTCCGACTTCAACACCCCCGGCATGTGGGGCGGCGACAAGGAGAGGGCCATGGAGGGGTTCCGGAGGGCCGCGGCCCTCTTCGCCGTCGAGGAACCGGCCGACCCGCTGCACCCGGTGTGGGGGCACCGCGAGGTCTACGCCTGGATCGGTCTGGCCCACCTCGACTGGGACGAGCGCGACCAGGCGAAGGCCGCCTTCGAGAAGGCCCTGGAGATCGATCCCGACTTCGGGTGGGTCCGCTACGTCCTGCTGCCGGGGGTGGAGCAGGCCGCCGCCGAGTGAGCCACGGCGCCTAGGCGGCCTCGCGCACCTCGGCCGACCAGTCCCGCCAGATGCCGCCGTCGGTGGGGTCCACCACCAGCGGGTCGGGCAGCGACTCGGGCGTCTTGAGGAAACCGTAGATCGTCGCCTGGCGGATCACGTCGGTGGAGAGGTTCAGGCCCGCCATGTGCAGGATCTTGGTGTGCCACAGGACCACGGTGCCCGCCGGCCCGTGGCAGTCCACCGGCCCGGTGTCGTCCTTGATGCGGCCGATGACGGGGTCGCTGTAGCCGCCGGCGCGGCGCACGGCCAGGTGCTTGTCGGTGTGCTTCTCGCCGGCCCGGAACGCCTCCCACTGCTCCGGCCAGATCCTGGCGTGGCTGCCCGGCCACACGGTGAAGCCGCCGCAGCCGGGGGGCAGGTCGTCGATGTAGGCCGAGACCTGCAGCCGGATGCGGCCGTAGCAGGCGCCGTCGGAATGGGCCCCCGGATACCCGGGCGCCGGGGGCGGGCTCCCGGGCAGGGTGCAGTAGAGTCCGCGCGTCCCCTGGCCGTTGAGCCACAGGGGGCCGGTGGCGGGCAGCCGCAGGGCCGGCTCGGTGCGGAAGGTCCCCTCCGTCGGGTACCCCATGGCGTGGCCCACGTGGGAGACCAGCCCGCCCACGGCGTCGTCGCACATGAAGGCCGGGCCGGTGGCGGTGCCCGTGGCGTCCAGCCCCGCCGGCCACACGACCGTGCCCTGTCCCAGGAGCTGCTCCGCCACCTCCCACAGGGCCCGGGGGGCAAGGTCGAGGAGCAGCTCCTCGCCGCCGTTGCGCACGAAGAACCGCTGGCCCCGGCCGCTGAAGTAGGCGTCTCCGCCGCCCTCGGGCCGGCCCTCCGCCAGGCGGGCGCTCTCCTCCTCCGTGATCGGTCCCCAAGTGGCCGGATCGTCCCGCTTCATGCGCGGCAGATGTTCGCCGGCGATCTCCCACAGCTGGTCCCGCGCCCGGCGGCAGAGGTCGGCGTCGAGCACTCCCGGCAGCACGAGGTATCCGTCGCGCTTGAACCGCGAGATCTGGTCCGTGGTCAGCAGCTCGATGGCCATCAGGCGGTCTCCTGGTCAGTCTGTGGCAGGCTCAGCCCGCTGCGGACGAGGGCCTCCCAGCATTGCACCGGCGGCAGGGCGAGGACGGTCCGCAGCTCCGCCCTCAGATCGGCGATGGCCGGAAGCTCGGCCTCGTCCGGCGGCGTCCGATGCGCGAGGCGGCTCAGGGCGTCCATGGCGTAGCCCACGGAGATGACGTTCTCGTCGTCCCGGACCACCTCCTTCAGCGCCGCGATCGCCGGCTCCAGGGCGCCGCCCGCGGCGCCGGCTCCGTGGGAGCAGAGGATGACCATCGACCAGAGCGTGTTCTCCCGCACCGCGGAGCGCACCGGCTCGAACCGCTCCAGGCCGAAGTCGACGCCGCCGCCCTCGCAGACGTCGCTGTCGTCGGTAGGCCTCACGAACTTGATGCTGCGGCCCTGGGCCCGGTCCATGGCCAGCCGGTTCTCCTCCCGATCCAGGCTCCGCAGGAGGGCGCCGAAGCAGTCCGGGATGCGCTCGCGGCCGGTCCCCGTGGCCGCGGCCCGGCGGCCGAGGCAGCCCAGGGCGCCGGCGGCGACGGAGCGGACGTACACCGAGGGGTCCTCGTGGAGGCGGGCGCTGACGGCCTCCAGGACCTCCGCGGTCAGGGGGGCGGCGTCGCCCAGCCCGTGGACGCCCGCCTTGCGGACCCACTTGACGGGGGAGCCCGCGGCCTCGAGGAAGGCGGAGGTCGCCTCCTCTCCGACGGTGATCAGGCCGTAGGCGGCGGCCCGGCGAACGCTCTCGCGGTGGTCGTGGAGGGCCTCTCCCAAGACCCGCACGGCCAGGGGCGTGTCCCCCATGGACGCGAGCTGGTAGGCGGCGCCGACGCGGACCGGCTCGGCGGCCTCGTGGCGGGCGCGAAGCCGCGTGGACAGTCGCTCCGCCTCCTGCTCCCGCGCCGCCGGCGAGAGGGCGCCTGCCTGCGGCCGAGGCGGCGGCGGCCGGCAGGTCCGAATCCAGTGGTGGTGGTAGCGCCAGACCGCGGTCAGGTCCTCGTCCACCCCGGACAGGTCGATCCCGGTCATCGGGTCGGTGGCGGGATCCCTCCAGTCGACCTCGGCGAACCCGTCCTCCCCGTCGGCCGGCGCGTCCGTGGTCCGGTAGAGCCAGAAGCGCCACATGAACCGCGGCCGGTCCTGCCAGATCCGCCAGTCGTCGCGGCGGTGGTTGCCCCGGTGGAAGGTGTTGTGGGAGTAGAGCAGGACGCTGCCCGCCGCCAGCGGCGCCGCCTCGAAGGAACGCACCAGCGGCCACCCGGTGTTCGTCACCGCCTCGCGCAGGCGCCGGTCGTGGGCGGTGCGGCCCTGGCGGATCTCCTCGGGATCGTACTCGGAGTCGGGGCCGCTCGCCGGCTTCCCCTCCAGGCCGCTCAGCTGGTACGCGAAGTCGAGGTGATCGGCGCCGGCGAAGTTGTCGTGGTTCTCCTCGTGATCGAAGGTCCAGTAGTGGGAGTAGGGCACCGTGGCCGTGGGCCCCATCTCGGGGGAAACGGCCTGCGGGTAGTAGAGCATCTCCGCCTGCACCGCCTGGTGGTGGCGCAGCTTCCGGCCGTTGTAGGGCCCGTTGTCGTCCTTGTGCCAGTGCTGGTCCCGCCCGCCGCTGGCGAAGGGGGCGTTGTGGGTGAAGGGCACGATCGCCCAACTCTCGCCCAGGATGCTGTCGCAGGCCTGAACGAGGCCGGGGGCGTTGAGCACCTCCGAGATCTCGGGGATGCTCGCCGGCGTCACCGGCTGCCCGTCGCGGGCGGCCTGTTTCTCCTGCTCGTAGATGCGCTCGTGGATCTCGGGGGGGATGCCGAGGGCCCCGGGGGAAAGAAGGACGATCCCCCGGCTGGCGAAGTCCCGCACCAGCCGCTCCGGCGGGGTGCCGGGCAGGGGTTGCGGGGAGGGTCCGGTGTCACCCATCCCCACCCTCAGAACGAAACCGTCGTCGTCATCGAGACCGTCCGGGGCGCGCCGAGCCAGGCGGCGTTCTCGGTGATGGCCGAGAGATACGCCTTGTCGAGGAGGTTGTTCGCCACGATCGAGAACTCCACTGACCGGAGCAGGTCGCTCAGGGCCTCGCCGGAGAAGGCGACGTAGGCGTCGGTCAGCCAGTAGGCGTCGGCGTACCAGTCGGCCGTCAGGCTGACGCGGCGACGCGAGGTGTACTTGGCGCTCAGCCCGGCGCGGAGAGGGCCGCTGCGGTCGAGGGAGACGACCCACAGCCGCTCGGGCACGCCGGCCACGTCGGTCCCCGGGACGATGCCCTGGCTCTCGTCGACCAGCGGATCGCCGCTGCCGATGTACTCCGAGCCGTTGAGGGTGAACGAGGTGTAGAGGGCCACCTGCCGCGGCATCCGCACCGTGGCGGCCAGCTCCAAGCCGCTGGTCTCAATGCCGCCGGCGTTGAAGTAGGCGCCGCCGCCCGGGACGAGGTAGTTGGGACCGGCCGTCGTCTGCGGGCCCAGGTAGAAGATCCGGTCCTGGAAGTCGATGGAGTACCAGGTCGCGCTCATGGCGGCCCGGTCCCCCGCGTACTGGAGGCCCACGTCGATGTTGGAGGCCGTCTCCGGCTCGAGCTCGTCCAGGCTCCGGCCCGGCACCTCCAGCAGGGTGCTGCTGATCGCCTTGAAGTTCTCTGCGTACCCGGCGAAGAGGTCGAGCCCGTCCACCGGCGTCTCCCAGGTCACGCCGCCCGAGAGCAGCAGCTCCGAGTCGGAGTCGACCTCAAGATCCTCGTCGACGCCGAACAGGTCCTGGCGCGACACGCCGACGAGGAACTGCTTGACGCCGCCGCTGAGGGCCAGGGGGCCGGCGTAGAGCGTCTCCTCCACGTACCACTTGAGGACGTGCTGCGGGAAGTCCCACTCGTACTGGTGCCAGTAGGCCTGCTCGTCCCACTGGAAGCTCAGCGTCGGGTCCAGCATCCGGTGCCAGTCCCGGCCCAGGTCGCGGCGCGAGTCCTCGTACCAGAGGCCGGCGCGCAGGGAGCTGGCGGTGCCGCCGATGGTGGTGAGCCACTCCTCGTCGAGGGTGACCCCGAGGCGGTCCTTCCCGTAGTGGCTGTGACGGTACGACTGCACCGCCGTGGCCTCCGGGTGGCACGCCGGGTCGACGGCCGCGCCTCCCGGGCCGTAGTAGTTGAAGAGGTAGGACGAGGTGCAGCCGTCGGCCGGTCCCACCGCGGCCCTGTCGCGGTCCACGAAGTAGATCAGCCCGAGCTGGTCTCCGCCCTGTACCGGGGCCAGGCCCGCCAGCTCCGACTCGGGTCCGCCGCCGTCGTCGATGACGTCGACGATGTAGGGAGGCAGCCAGTCGCCGCGTCCCCGGTTGCGGTGGAAGTAGGCGCCCAGGTTCAGCGAGACGGCCTCGCTGATGGGCCACTCCGCCTTGAGATAGGCGAGGGTGTTGTTCCGCCGGGTCTGCCAGCCGGGCCGGTAGAACTGGTTCAGGTAGGGCACGGCGGGCCAGTCGCCGACCAGGCGGTCCCAGCGCGGGTTGGCCCGGAAGTCGGCCTCGCCGTAGAGCCGCTGGTAGGTGTCCTCGTGGATGCTGTCGTACGAGATATACCCGGTCAGGTCGAGGCCGCCGCGGGACGACACGAGCTTGGCGGCCAGGTGCTCGCGCTCGTTGCGCGCCGAGCCCTGGACCCAGTCGGTCGCCTCCTGGCGGACGGCGGCGATCCAGGTGCGGGTCCCGCCGCCGAATAATGGTCCTGTGTCGATCCGCATGGCGAACCGCTGGCCCTCGTTCTCGCCCTGCGTGACCGAGGCGGTATACGTCCGCCGGGCCGCGGGATCGTCGGTCAGGTAGTTGAAGGTGCCGCCCAGGGCCTCCACCGACCGGGAAGCGATGTCGGCGGTCCCCTGCGACACTTCCACGCCCCCGAGGTTCATCGGGTCGAGGAAGCGGTTCGCCTTGGCGCCGCTGAAGTAGTCGGAGGTGCCGTTGGGGAAGCCGTCGATGGTTGTGCCGATCTGGGCCTCGCTGATCGTCACCTGGAAGCCGCGGACGGCGACGTTGCTCGACCAGTCGTCGAAGCCGTACGCGTCCCCCTCCTGGATGGAGACGCCGGGCAGGTTGTCCACCACCGACGTGACGCTGGTGATCCTCGACTGCTGCAGGACCATCGGCTCGGCCACGACGTTGCTGGCGAAGGTCCGGGGCTCCTCGGCGACGACGCTCACCGACTCCAGCTGCCACGCCCGCCGCATGACGATGTCGACCCGGGCCTCGGCGCCCGCCGCCAGCGAGACCCGGATCCCCTCCATCCGGAACCGCGGCAGGGTCCCGCGGACGAGGTAGTCCCCGGCCGCCAGACCGGCGGCCGTGTAGGCGCCGTCTTCGCCGGTCACCACCTCGATGCTCTCCCCGGGACCGCTCACCGTCACCCGGACCCCGGGCAGCGGGACACCGCTCTCGTCGAGGGCCACGCCTTCGATCGACCCGGATGTCCGGGCCGCCGACGGCGCGGCGAGGAGGAGGGACGCCAGCAGCAGACAGACGGCTGCGAGGCCTTCAGGCGTGGACGTGCGCGATGTCATCGGGAAGTCTGGGCGCCGCCGGGGTGGGGAGACGGCTGCTTCGGCCCGTGAACCGGCGGGTAGAAAAGGTGGTGCACCCAGGAGGACTCGAACCCCCAACCTTCTGATCCGTAGTCAGATGCTCTATCCAATTGAGCTATAGGTGCACGGACCGGAAATCAGAAGGTACGCGGACCCCCTACATCGTCAAGACAGCGCCTCCAGGTACTTGTAGCCCGACCCTGTGTTGAAGAGCACGACCCGCTCGTCGCCTCTCAGCCAGCCGCGCTCCTTCAGCGCCAGCAGGGCGGCGAGGGTGGCGCCGCCCTCGGGGGCCGGGAAGATCCCCGTGTGCCGCGCCAGGTCCCGGCTGCGGGCGATCAGCTCCTCGTCGGTGACGGCCACCGCCGTGCCGCCGCTCTCGCGCAGGGCCCGCAGCATGAGGAAGTCGGCCACGGCGCCGGGCACCCGCAGGCCCGAGGCGATGGTGCGGGCGTCGGTCCAGGGCTCGGCGGACTCGTGGCCGGCCTCGAAGGCGCGCACGATGGGGGCGCACCCGGCGGCCTGCACCGAGACCATGCGCGGCCTGTGGCCGGGCTCGATCCAGCCGAGCTCCTCCATCTCCTCGAAGGCCTTCCACATGCCGATCAGCCCCGTGCCCCCGCCGGTGGGGTAGACGACGACGTCGGGCAGGCTCCAGCCGAGCTGCTCGGCCAGCTCGTAGCCCATCGTCTTCTTGCCCTCCACCCGGTAGGGCTCCTTCAGGGTGGACATGTCGAACCAGCCCTCGGCCTCGCGGCGCTCGCCGACGATGCGCCCGCAGTCGGTGATCAGGCCGTCCACCAGCTCCAGCCGGGCGCCGCAGGCGGTCACCTCGACCTGGAAGGCGGCGGGCGTGTCCCGGGGCATGAAGACGTGGCACTCCAGGCCGGCGGCGGCGGCGTAGGCGGCCAGGGCGCCGCCGGCGTTTCCCGCCGTGGGGATGGCGGCCTTGGCGGCCCCCCGGGCGGCGGCGGCGGTGACCGCCGCGGACAGGCCCCGGGCCTTGAAGGAGCCGGTGGGGTTGACGGACTCGTCCTTGACCCACAGCCGGCGGAAGCCGCACCAGTCGCCCAGCCGGCGGGCCCGCCGCAGGGGCGTCCAGCCCTCGTCGAGGGTGACGGCCTCGTCGCCGGCGCGCAGGGGCATGACCTCGCGGTAGCGCCACATGGAGGGGGCCCGGCCGGCCAGCTCCTCGCGGCTGACGGCCCCGCGGGCGGCGGCCAGGTCGTAGCGGGCGAAGAGGGGGGCGCCGGCGTCGGAGAGGTTGTGCAGCCCGTCGACGCCGTAGCGCTGGCCGGTGCGCGTGCACTCCAGGTGGGTGAATAAGGAACGGCTCATGGGGTCCCGTAGAGTCCGTGGTCGGCGATGTAGCCCTCCACCGCCTCGGGCACCAAGCAGCGGACCGGCAGGCCGGCCCGCACCCGGCGCCGGATCTCGGTGGAGGAGATGTCGAAGACGGGGGTGTCCACGCGCTCGACGCGGTCGGCGAAGGCGCCGCCGGGGAGACTCCCCGCCTCGACCCGGGAGCCGGCGATCACCGCGGCCAGCTCGAGGATGCCCTCCGGGTCGTGCCAGCCGTCCAGCTCCGGCACGTTGTCGGCGCCGATGATGAGGAAGAGCTCGTCGTCGGGGCGCTCTCCGCGGAGCCCTCGCAGGGTGTCGACGGTGTACGAGATCCCGGGGCGCCGCAGCTCGAGGTCGCTGGCCTCCAGGCGGTCGTGGCCCTCGACGGCGGCGCGGACCATCCGCCAGCGGTGGCCGGGGGCGGTCAGGACCTCGGTCTTGTGGGGCGGCTCGGCGGCGGGCACGAAGAGCACCCGGTCGAGGTGGAGGGCCTCCAGGACGTGGCGCGCCAGCAGGAGGTGGCCGCAGTGGACGGGGTCGAAGGTGCCTCCCAGGATCCCGAGACGCTCCCCCACGGCCTCACTCGGCGTCCTGCCCGGCCTCGGCCATCCACTCGCGCACATCCTCGAGGAGGTCCTCGTCCTCGGAGGCCGAGAGCACCTGCTCCCACAGGTCCCGCGCCTCTTCCGGCCGGCCCTGGCGGCTGTGGATGCGGCCGATGCTGGCCAGCCCGTGCCAGTACCAGTCGGTGTCCGGGTAGGCGCGGACCATCTGCTCGTAGGTCATCTTGGCCGCGTCGAGGTGTCCCTGGCGGTCGTAGAGGCGGGCGGCGAGGAAGTCCTTCTTCGCCAGCCGTCCGCGGCATTCGACGATGCGCCGCTCGGCGTCGGCCACCAGCGGGTGGCCGAGGTTGTCCTCGATGAAGCGGCGGTACGCCGCCAGGGCCTGGTAGGTCTCCGCCTGGTCGAGCTCGGCGCGGCGGCTCTGCTCGAACCAGGACTCGCCGATCTTGTACTGGGCTTCCACGAGCCGCGCGCTGGAGGGATAGGTGTCGACGAGCCGTTCGTACTCGAATACGGCGCTGACGTACTCCTCGAGGTGGAAGAAGGACTCGGCCAGGTAGTACTGGGCCTCGGCCACCTCGGCGAAACCCGGGTAGTTGCTCAGCACCCGCTGGAAGTTGTCCACGGCCCGCAGATAGCGGCCCTTCTCGAAGTCCTCCACCCCCTTGTCGTAGTAGAACACGGCCCCCTGCAACCGCTCCGGGTCCTTCTTGCCGGCGCACCCGGCGAGAACGGCCGCCGCCAGGAACCAGGCGAGTCCGCGGAGGGACATCAGCGATTCGAGTAGAAGAGGTAGACCAGGGAGCCCAGGACGGAGCTGACGATGGCCGGTTCCACGTACTTGCCCCAAGTGCGTTTCTCCATCTCGGTCTCGGCGAAGTCGAAGCGGGAGTGCTGGAGGGCATCGAGCTCTCCCTTCGGAATGCGGTCTCTCAGCCCGGCCCTCCCCTCGCCAGACCACAGACGCTCGCCCCCCATGTCGAGATCCAGCTGCAGGCCCACCCGGCATCGGCGGGTGACGTTGTTGGTCAGCAGCCCGGACCGCCCGGTGACGGCGACTTCGATGACCCGGTACGACAGGTGGGTGGCCGCCGCCGAGGTGTCGGCGGTCACCGCCAGGCCCCGGGTGAGCAGCTCCTCGAGGAGCAGGTGCTCGAAGAGCCAGTTGGAGTCGTCCTTGGCGGCGGGCAGGAGGCTGACCTTCTCGAAGCCCTCGCCGTGCCCGGCGGTGTCGAGGCCGGCCACCGCCTCCTGCACAGCCCGGGCGGCCGCCCGGGACACGAGATCGAGATTGCTCGGCCCGAGGGCGCCGGCGCGGCCGGCCTGCAGGAGAAGGACCGCGGCGAGGAAGAGGGCGCGGCGGGGGGCCGGACTCACGGCCCCTCCAGTTGCCGCAGCTCCTCGCGCGCCTCGTCGACGTACTCGCTGCCGGGGTAGTTCTGCAGGAGCTTGCGGAAGGCCGCCATGGCCTGGTCGGACTCGCCCAGGGCCAGGTACGACCGGGCGATCATCAGCTGGGCGTCGTCGGCCTTCTCGGTGTAGGGGTAGGCGAGGACCTTGGTGAACTCGGCCAGGGCCTGGCGGAAGCGGCGCTGCAGGTAGCGGGCCTCGCCGATCCAGTAGCGGGCGTTGTCGGCCAGATCGCTGTCGGGGGC
This sequence comes from Gemmatimonadaceae bacterium, assembly GCA_026706075.1. GTDB lineage: Bacteria > Latescibacterota > UBA2968 > UBA8231 > UBA8231 > UBA8231. The sequence goes on along the minus strand of JAPOZM010000040.1, from coordinate 38,324 downwards.
GCGCTCCAGGATCTCGGAGAATGCGGCCACCGCCTCGTCGAAGCGGCGCTCCCGGTGCTGGTCGCGGGCGCTGGCGTAAGAGGCGGCGGCATCGAAGGTCGGGTCTGCGCCCGTCCTTGCGACGGGGCTGGCCGGGGGGTGGGGCGCCGCGCTCGAGCCGGCGCCGGAGACCCCGGATCCCTCGAGGGCGGCCACCCGCTCGTGCAGGGCGGCGAGGCTCTCCTCGGCCCGTTGCAGGCGCTCGGCCAGGTCCTCCCCGCGGTCGGCGTAGGCCTGCTGATCGCGGCCCATGGCCTCCAGCTTCTCGCGCAGGTCGGCGGAGTCGTCCGCCGACCGGGTTCCCGGAGCGGTACCGGCGCAACCGGCCCCCGCGGCCAGGGCGGCGGCGAGGAGAAGGCACAACAGCGGTCCTGGTGGCAGGTTCGCTCTCATTCTCGGCAGCCTTTCCTAAGATGCGCAGGCCGTCCGCAAACGTCCAGCGGCGGCGAAGCGCTCACCCGGAGGCGGCAGACGACCGGCCGATGAGGCCCTCCGTCGACCGCCCGGAGACGTGGCGCAGGATCAGCACCTGGCCCCCGGCAGCCTCCACCACCCGGCGGCCGACCACCTCGTCCAGGGAGTAGTCGCCTCCCTTGACCAGCACGTCGGGCAGCAGGTCCGCCACCAGCGGCTCGACGCTGGTCCCGGGGAAGAGGGTGACGGCGTTCACGTCCTCGAGGGCGCACAGCAGGGCGGCGCGGTCGCGCTGCGGCACCAGGGGGCGCCCCGGACCCTTCAACCGGCGCACCCCGTCGTCGTCGTTGAGACCGACGACGAGGAGATCGCCCAGGGCTCGGGCCTCCTGCAGGTACTCCACGTGGCCGCGGTGCAACAGGTCGAAGCAGCCGTTGGTGAAGATCACGACGCGGCCGTCGCGGCGGCAGCGGGCGCGCAGATCGAGGAGGGCGGAGCGGGAGAGGAGCTTCTCGGAGTGCACGGAGGATCAAGAGAAGACGGCCCTGAGCGAGGGACTCGCAAAGGGCCGCGAATGGGGTGGATGACGGGAGTTGAACCCGCGCCCTCCAGGGCCACAACCTGGCGCTCTAACCAACTGAGCTACATCCACCACACGTCGAAGAATGGCGTGCCCACCAGGACTCGAACCTGGGACATTCTGCTTAGAAGGCAGATGCTCTGTCCAGCTGAGCTATGGGCACCTGCGAGCCTTGTGGGTCGGGGTGTCAAGATACGGACCGGTGGAAAAAGGGGCCAACCGTGCAAGTGGTCGGGGTGGTCGGATTCGAACCGACGACCCCCTGCTCCCAAAGCAGGTGCGCTAACCGGACTGCGCTACACCCCGAACCCGGTTGATCTCGCGCCGCAGCCTGTCGGCCTCGGCGCGCGCCGCCTCGGCGAAATCGGCGCCCTCGGAGGCGTGCATGACGCCGCGCGAGGCGTTGATCAGCAACCCCGCCCCGTCGCTGCGCAGGCCCCCGGCCACCGACCCGGCCAGATCCCCCCCCTGGGCGCCGACGCCCGGCACCAGAAAGGGAAGCTCCGGGGCCAACCTCCGCAAGCCGGCCATCGACTCGGCGCGAGTGGCGCCGACCACGAGTCCGCAGTTGCCGTGCTCGGCATTCCACTCCAGGGCCCGGCGCGCCACCCGCTCCCACAGCCGGTCCCCGCCCTCGACGGCGGCAGCCTCGAAGTCGGCGGCCCCCGGGTTGGAGGTCAGGCAGACGAGGAAGACGCCGCGGTCGGCGTGGCGGGTGAAGGGCCGAACGGCGTCGGAGCCCATGTAGGGGTTCACGGTGACGGCGTCGGCGCCGAGCTCGGTGAAGATCGCATGGGCCCAGCGTCCGGCCACGGGTCCGATGTCACCGCACTTGGCGTCGACCACCACCGGCACCGGGTCGGGGACGGCCTCGATGGTGGCCGCCAGGACGTCCCACCCGCCGGCGCCGAGAGCGGCGTAGAAGGCGAGGTTGGGCTTGAAGCAGCAGACGAGGTCCGCCGTGGCCTCCACCAGGCGGCGGTTGAACTCCAGCACGCCGGAGGCGTCGCGGGCGAGGCCGGCGGGCAGGCGCTCGGGGACCGGGTCGAGCCCGACGCACAGGAGCGAGCCGTTGGCGGCGACGGCCCGCGACAGACGGTCGGAGAAGGTGCTCACGGAGAGCTCCCGGAGTCCGGGACCGTATCCGCCTGGGCCCGGGCCCGTGCGTGAAGCAGGGAATCGAGGAAGTCCCGGTACACGACCGGAGCCGCCAGGCTGTCGAACCCGGCCGTATCGATCACCGCCAGGGCCGCCAGGCTGTCGGGACCGGGGGCCGCGCCCACCATCGGCGGCTCAGGTGGCGGCGGCGGCTTCGGTCCGACGACGAAGACCACCCGTCCCCTGGAGAGGAAGTCTCCGTGCAGGTCGGCCAGCTGCAGGCGTGTCGCGTCGTCGGCGCGGATCACGGCATCGGCGCGGAAGGGGCCCGAGACGCCGGCCGCCTCCACCAGGAAGGGGTGGGCCGGCTCTCCACGGACGCGCTCGCTGAGGATGGCGCGGCGCAGGTCCCGCTCCCAGCCGGCCAGGCCCGAGCGTACCGCCAGAGCCCGGTCGACGTGACCGGCTGCATAGACGACACGCCCGCGGTCGTCGACGATCCGAGGCGACAGGCTCGGACGCAGCTGCGTGCCCCGGGCATCGACGACGAGCCCGGTGAACGGCCCCCCGGGCAGCCATGCGATCAGGGAGTCGCGCCGGGGAAGCTCCGTCGGCGGCAGGGAGACGAACCGCTCGGATGCCGGTGGCAGCACGGCCCGGGCGAGATCCCCGAGAAGGGGCAGGCGCACGTCCAGCCGGCAGACGCCCCGGGTCTCGCGTTGGGAGCCGGACACCACCCGCGCGTCACCCCCCAGTTGCGCCACCCGCTCGCGAACCGGCCCGCTGGCCGCCATGACCCTGCCGACCCGGGTGCGGGCGTCGACGCGCACCTTGGTCACGGCCTCCAGGAGCCCGGCCAGGGCCGCCGTCCTGGCGGCGCGGAACCCGGCCAGGCGCTGCCGGGCGGGGCTGCCCTCCTCTCCGGCGGGCGCCTCACCGGTGACGGTGAGGGTCCCCGCGGTCCAGTCGATGCGGCCCTCGAGCCGCCCGCCGGAGGGGGACTTGACGTAGAGGGTCTCCACCAGGGCCCAGGAGGTCTCCTGCGCCGCGGCGGCACTGCACAACAGGAAGATGAAGAGGGGAACGAAGGTCTGCACGTGAAGGGCCGGAGTGGTTCTGTAAGCCGAGTTCTGTCGGAAGCCGGCGGTGCCGGTCTCCGGGTGAGCATTCATCTGGGACGGCGGTTGCCCGCCGCCTCGTGCGGCCTACCCGGGAGTCGTTGCGAGGCGGGCCACCTCTCCTCCCCTATTTGGCCTTGCTCCGGATGAGGTTTGCCGTGCCGTCCCCGTCGCCGGCGACGCGGTGAGCTCTTACCTCACCTTTTCACCCTTACCCGGCGCGAGCCGGGCGGTCTGTTTTCTGTGGCACTTTCTGTGGGGTCGCCCCCCCTGGGCGTTACCCAGCATCCTGCCCTGTGGAGCTCGGACTTTCCTCAGGGCCGGCGGCGCCGGCCCCGCGTTCACCCGAACCACTCCGGCCGTTCGATGCCCTGGCGTCATGAGGCCGCCTCAGGAAGACTCCTCGTCCCAGGCCAGCAGGGCGCCGCAGCTCTCGCAGCTGACGACCTGCTCGTGGCGGCGGACGCGGCTCTTCATCTGCGCCGGCAGCTGGCGGAAGCAGGCGCCGCAGGCGCCCTTGCGCACGGGGGCCACCGTCAGCCCCCGGCTGCTCCGGGAAATCTCGTAGGTGCGCAGCAGGTCCCGGTCGATCCCCTCCGCCTCGGCCTCACGGCGTTGCTGCACGGCGTCGACCTCCCCCTGCAGGGAATCGAGGCGGCTCTGCAGCTCGTCGATCCGGGACTGCTGTTCCTCGCGAACCAGGTCGACATCCTGCTTCTCGAGATCGACCTGCTCCCGAACGCTCTCGCTCGCCTCGATGAGCTCGAGGATCTGGCCCTCGTACTCCGACATCCTCGACTTGCAGGCCTCGACCTCGAGCTGGAGAGCGTCGTACTCCTTGTTGGTGCGGACCTCGGAAAAACGCGCCTCCAGCTTCTTCAACTGCTCGCGGGCGTCCTCGAGCTCGTGCTCGAAGTGCCGCTGCCGGCGCTGCTGATCCTCCAGGCGCTCGGTGAGCTCCTTGAGGTCCTGCTCCGCACGGTCGATCTCGCCGCGCCGCTCCTCGATCTCCGCGGGATACTTGCTCTTGGCCTCTTCGAGGGCCTTGAGCTCGAGGTCGACGTCCTGGACCCTGAGCAACTGCTGCAAACCATCCTTGAGGGACACAGGACTCCTCTCTCTGTGGAGCGAGTGGCTGCCGCACGGGTCCGACGGACCGGCCGGTCGCGAAATACCAAACCCGATATAATAGGATAGCCGGCGGCAGGGTCAATACCGGGCCTACCGGCCGGGGCTTCGGTTGCGGCGTGGTTCGCCGCGGAGGAAATTACCGGCCAAGGACGGAAACACCCATGCTGAAAGCCGGCTTCATCGGCGCCGGAGGACGCGCCCGCAGCGCCCACTATCCCGCTCTCGCCCGCCTCGACGGCGTCGAGATCGCCGCCGTCTGCGAGCTCGACGCGGAGCGCCTGCGGCTCGTCGTCGACGAGTACGGATTCGACCGCACCTTCAGCGACCACCGGGAGATGCTGGCCACCGTCGATCTCGACGTGGTCTACTGCGTCATGCACGAGAGATGGGTGCTGAACCCCGCTCTCGACTGTCTCAACGCCGGCAAGCACCTCTTCATCGAGAAACCGCCCGGCGCCGACAGCGGCGAGACCCGGCAGATGCTGGACGCCGCCGTCGCCAAGGACGTGTCCTGCATGGTCGGGCTCCAGCGCCGCTACGCCGCGGTCACCCGCGAGGCCATGCGCCGCGTGGCCGCCAGGGGGCCCGTGTCGGTGGCCAGCGTCACCTTCAACAAGCAGATGCTCGGAGGCGACGGGAAAGAGTTCAGCACCACCTTGTGGGACGACGTGATCCACGTCGTCGACCTGCTGCGTCACATGGCCGGCGGCGAGGCGGTGGAGGTCACCGCCTACCGCGACCGCTTCGGGGGCGAGAGCCGCAACTGCTACACCTCCATGGTCCGCTTCGACAGCGGCGCCACGGGCGTCGTCTTCGGCAACCGGGCCTCGGGAGGGCGGGTGCTGCGCTCCGAGCTGCACGGCGTGGGAGTCGGGTGCTACATGAAGATCCCGCACCAGATCGAGATCCTCGAGGACGGCGAGACCACCGTCATGGGCGGCTGGGAGGTGGACGGCGTCGAGGAGGAGGACGTGCGGCGCTACGAGGGCACCCTCACCATGCACGAGCACTTCCTCGACTGCGTGGAGAAGGGCGAGGCGCCCCTTACAGATCTGCGCGACGTGATCCACACCGTCGATCTGGTCGACCGGATCGAAGGCCCTCTGCCCTGACCGAAGCCCGGACACCGCGCCGAAGCCTGTGGTGGGTGGTCCTCCTGGCCGCGGTCCTGCGCCTCGGCGCGGCCATGCCCGGCATGGCCGCGCCGGAGACCACCTTCTTCCGGCCCGACACGCCCTCGTACCTGCAGCCGGCGCTGGCCCTGCTCGAAGAGGGCCGTTACGTCGGAGCCCCGGGAGAGACCGAGCCGTACACCCTGCGCGGCCCCGGGTACCCGGCCTTCCTGGCCCTCGTCTTCGGCGTCCTCGGCAAGGGCCTTCACCTTCCGGTGCTCCTCTTCTGCGTCCTCGGGGCCCTCACCTGCGTCCCCGTGTACCGCGTCGGCTGCTGGTTCGGCGGCACCCCGGGGGGAACCGTTGCCGCCCTGCTGCTGGCCCTCAACCTCACCAGCATCGCCCATGCTCCGTTCTACCTCTCCGACACCCTCTTCGCCCTGGTCACGGCGTGGATGCTCTACTTCTTCGCCCGCTTCTACTTCCGCCGGAGGCTGCCGGATCTGTGGCTGGCCGTGTTCCTCGACGCCGCCGGTACCTTGATCCGCCCCACGGGACTGCTGTGGATCGTGCCCTGCCTCTTCCTGGTCCTCGTCTTCCAGGCTCTCCCTGTGCGCCAACGGCTGATGGGGGCCGCGGGGTGTCTGCTGATCTTCGCCGCGGTCCTGACTCCGTGGATGTACCGCAACTCCCTCGCCGGCGGCGGCTTCCGCCTCGACACCAACGTCGGCAACACGCTCTACTATCATAACTGCGCCGCCCTCGTGTCGGTTGTGACCGGGATCCCCCGCGTCACCCTGCGCGACCGCTGGGTCCGCGAAGCCGAGGCCGAGTTCGCCGCCCATCCGCGCCGCTATCCCGACGAGGACGCCCGCACCGGCTACAAGCTCGCCAGGGCCCGGGAGCTGATCGGCGCCCACAAGTGGACCTATCTGCGCCTGCACTTCAACCCCTCGATCCTGCTGCCCGACGCGCCCTCCTTTCTCGAACTCCTCGGACTGACGCAGTCGGGCCGGGGCACCCTCGACGTCCTGAACCGCCAAGGGATTCTCGCCGCCGTGCGCCACTACTTCGGCGACCGCAGCTGGCTGCTGCTGCCCCTGCTGCCGGCCCTCGCCGTCGTCGGGGCGACCTACCTCGGATGCCTGGTCCACCTCGGCCGCTGGCTGCGCCGCCGCGAGTGGTTCCTCGGCTGCTTCTTTCTCGCCTTCGTGGCCTACTACCTGGTCCTGCCGGGGCCCGTGGTCATGCCCAGGTACCACCTGCCCGCCCTCCCCCTGATGTGCGTCATGGCGGGGGCGGTGTGGGCATCGTGGATGCGGCGGCCCGGATGAACCGCGACCACCGCCTGCGGCTGCTCGCCTGCCTCACCGTCGCCTTCTGGACCGCCGTCTTCCTGCAGGCCCCCATCGCGCAGGACCCCGCCTATCACCGGTTCGCCGATCAGAGGACCCTCCTCGGCATCCCCCACTGCCTCAACGTGGTCTCCAACCTGCCCTTCCTCCTGGTGGGTCTGTGGGGGTTGCGCACGCTCTTCCGCCTCGCCGCGAGCGAGCAGGCCTTCCAGCGTCCGGTGGACGCACTGCCTTACCAGGTCCTCTTCCTCTCGGTGGCGCTCGTCGGGGTCGGTTCCGCCTGGTATCACCTGGACCCCGGCAACGGGACACTGGTGTGGGACCGCCTGCCCATGAGCGCCGCCTTCATGGCCCTTCTCGGCGCCGCCCTCGCCGAGCGAGTGGACCGGCGCGCGGGTCTCCTGGCGCTGCCGCCGCTGGTCGCCTTCGGGCTCTTCAGCGTGCTCTACTGGTACTTCACCGAGCAGGCGGGAGCCGGAGACCTTCGCTACTACATCGTGGCGCAGGCCTACCCGGTGGTCTTTGTGCCCCTCATGGTCCGCCTCCTGCCTTCGCCGTACACGCGCGGCTCCGATCTCTACGGGGCGGCTGTGATCTATGGGCTCGCGAAGGTCGCCGAGATCCTCGACCCGTCGGTGTACGCCGGTGGATGGATCAGCGGCCACACCTGCAAGCACCTGCTCGGCGCTCTCGGGGCCTGGTGGGTGCTGCGCATGCTCCGGAACCGCCGGCTCGTCGAGGAGCCGCAGGGCCGGGGCGGAGATCGACGCGGGAGAGTGGACTAGTTGACTGCGGACCCGGGCGGACGGCCCTGGCGCAGGGCAGAGGCCCGGCGCCTCAGGCGGGCGGCTTCGTCGGCCTGGCCGGCACCCAGGATCGCCGCCAGGTCCTCCATGACCAGTGCCAGGTCGAGGGGAGGCCCGCCGGCCCCCTGATACGAGGCGACAGCGCGCTGGTACTGGGTGACGGCCTCGTCCCGCCGGCCCTGGTATTCGTACAGGCGGCCCAGGGCATGGTGAGCGAGAGCCACGTCCTCGTGATCGGGTCCGTACAGGCTCTCGAAACGGCCGCGGGACTCACCGTAGTACTGCTCCGCCTTCCCCAGATCGTCGCCGATGGCGTTCTCGAAGCCGAAGGCGTAGAGCTGCAGGGCGAGGGCGCGTTCGGCGAGGGAGTCCGCCCGCGCCGTGTCGCCGCGGGACCTCAGGACCCTGCTGAGACCGTGCAGGGTATAGGACATCGTCCGGTCCTCGGGGAGCAGGTCCACGAGACCCTCCTTCCCCAGTTGCAGGATCTCGGACCAGTGGCTCTCGGCCCGGTCCACGCGGCCGAGACGCAGGCTGATCTCGGCGAGGGAGCCGAGGGTGCGCGCCAGGACCAGGCCCGAGAGGCTGTCCGCCGCCATCCGCTCCCGCTGAAGGGCCAGCACCTCGACGTAGAGGCTCTCCGCCTGGGCCAGGTCGCCCCTCATGGCGCGGCCCATGGCCAACCCGGTGAGAGCGGCCAACCGGCCCTCACGGGACCCCGCCTCGCCAGCCTCTTCCAGGGCGGCGCCGAAGTGGGTCACGGCCCGGTCGTAGAGCTTGTCGTGGAGCGCCTTCTGGCCGCCGCGGACCCTCACCTGCCAGGGCTCCAGCTCCGGCTCGCCACAGCCGGCGAGGGCCCCGGTGAGCAGGCAGGCGGTGATTGCGGGAAGGAGAACCGAGGCGTTACGCATCGGGCTTGAACCAAAGCGCGGGTCCCGAAACCGTCAACAGAGTTTGCGCGGGGGCGGGCCCCTTCTCCTAGGTACGGGTCCACCCCAGTCCATCCCCCTCCCAGGAGAGCGGAACGCCAAGGTGAACGCCGTCGGCAACGATCTGGTCTACCTGGACGACCCGGAGATCGCCGAGCACCACCTCCGGCCCCGCTTCGTCGCGCGCGTGTGCGCTCCCGGCGAGCGCCGCCGCCTGGCCGGCAGCGGCGAGCCCAAGGCGCTGCTGTGGTCGCTGTGGGCCGCCAAGGAGGCCGCCTACAAGGCGGCGGGCAAGATGCGCCCGGGCCTGGTCTTCGCGCCGCGCCTCTACGAGGTGGACGGCGCCATGAGCCGGGTTCGGTACCGGGATGTGGTGATGGCAGTCCGGCTTGCAATGGACCCGCTGTGGGTCCACGCGGTGGCGGTCTGTGGCGGCGGAGATCCCGGGCGGGCGGTGACCGGTGTGCAGGCCATCCCCGGCGGCCGCCACCAGAGCCAGGCCGTGCGCGATCTCGCCCGGCGCGGGGTGGCCGCCCACTTCGGCCTGCAGGAGCCGCGCCTGGCCATCGAGAGGCCCCGCGACCCCGGAGCCCGGGACGGACTGGCGCCGCCCCGGCTGCTGCTCGACGGGCGGCCGTCCGGCATCGACATCAGCCTCTCCCACGACGGACCCTTCGCGGCCTTTGCCGCCCTGCCTCAGGAAGCCTTTCCGGCTGCGAGCCGCTGACGCAGGTCGCGCTCTTCCTCCGCCAGCCTGGCCACGTCGGCAAGCACCCGCCGACCCGCCTTGACCTGGTTGCGCAGCAGCCGCGGGTCCTCCCCGTCAAGAGACGACAGATCGACAGGGGCGCCGAAGGCGACGATCACCGGGGGGCCCGAGCCGGTGTAGTTGTAGACCGTCTCGCGGGCCAGGTTGTCGCTGATCCCGTTGATGAAGACGGGGATGACGATGGCCTGCGACTGCAGGAGGACGCGTCCGAACCCGGGTTCGGCGGGCAGCAGCTCGTAGGGGTCGGGTCCCCTGCCCCGCGTGCCCTCGGGGTGAATGCCGACGAAGGTCTCCGGCGACCGCAGCTGCTCGATCAGGAAGTCGAGGCTGGCGCGGGTGACGCCGCGCTTGGCCCGCGGCCGGAAGATCGGCGGGTACATGTTGCAGGAGCTCGCCAGGAAGTTGACGAGAATGCCGAGGGGGTTGTCGTAGAAGAAGTTGGAACGCACGGGGAAGAACCAGCGCCGCCAGAAGCCGAGGTGCTCCACGAGGTGGGCGAGGATGAAGAACTGATCGAGGAAGGTGCGGTGGTTGGCCGCCATGATCACGCCGCGGTCGGGCTCCAGGGAGGCGACCCGCTCGAGCCCGATCAGGTGGGTCCGGCGGCTGGTGCCCAGCATCACGAACCGCCGCTGCAGGCGCAGGTTGAGCCAGTAGAAGGCGCGTTGCACCGCCGGCGTCTCGTTCATCCACCCCGCGAAGGCGAGGCCGAGACGCTCGACGTGATTCAGGCTGGCCCGTTCATCGGCGGGTATGCGCACGAGGCCGGCCGGGTAGTGGAGGGGGTGCGGCGGGGATCAGCCCGAGGTGGCCACGATCAGGTTCACCGCGTCGCCCACGGTGGCCACCTGGTCGGCGTCGTCATCAGAGACCTCGATGCCGAAGGCGTCCTCGATCTCCAGCACGATATCGACGAGCCGCGCGGAGTTGACCTCCAGGTCGTTCTGCAGCGACGTCGCCATGGAGACCCCCGACAGGGCTTCCTCGTTCTTGGCGAAAGGCTTGAGGATGGCGACAACCTTGTCGAAGACTTCCTGGGTGTTCATCGTGGCGTTCCTTCGTTGCGGTGGAATGGGAGTTGTCAGTCGAACTTCCGGAATATGACGCAGCCGTTGACATCTCCGAAGCCGAAGCTGGCCTTGGCGATGATGGAGAGATCCGGCGCCTCCACGCTCTCGTGGGGGATGCGGTCGGCGTAGTCCTCCAGTTCCGGGTGCAGATCTTCGCAATTCAGCGAGCCGTGGACAAATCCCTCGTGCAGCTCCAGAACCGCGGCCACGCACTCGAGACCGCCGGCGGCGCCGAGGCCGTGGCCGATGAGGGACTTGGTGCTCTGGATCCAGGGCATGTCGCGAGGCTCGCGGCCCAGGGCATGGGCCCAGTTGTGGACCTCGTGGGGATCGGCGAAGGTGGCGGTGAGGTGGCCGTTGACGGCGTCCACCTCCTCGCCGGAGATGCCGGCCATGTCGAGGGCCGCGCCGAGACAGCGCTGCACGCTGACCGGGTTCGGCGCCGTCATGCTGCCCCCCTGGCGATGGCCGCCGCAGTTGAGGGCGCAGCCGATGACTTCGGCGTAGATGCGGGCGCCCCGCTCCCGGGCGCTGTCCAGATCCTCGAGCATGAGCACCCCCGCCCCCGACCCGGGGACGAACCCGGCGGCGCTGGCGCTCATCGGGCGGGAGGCGCCCTCGGGGTCGTCGTTCTTGGTGCGGTTGAGGACCCGCATGGCGTCGAAGCCGGCCCAGATGTAGTGGGAGTGGCCCTCGGAGCCGCCGGCCAGCATGCGTCTGGCCAGGCCGTCGCGGATGCGGTGGTAGCCCTGGATGACCGCCTCGGTGCCGGTGTTGCAGGCGCTGGAGTTGGTGCTCACCTGGTTGCCCAGGCCGAGCTTGCCGGCGATCCGGGCGCTGTTGCCGCTCGACATGATCTGCTCGACCATGGTGCTGCCGAGGCGCTTGACCCGGCCCGCCTGGGTGCGCGGCGCCAGGGTCTCGGCGATCGTGTCGATGCCGCCGATGCCGGTGCCGATGATCCCGCCCGTGTCCCAGTCGGGCTCGGCGCTGTCGGGCCCGGGCAGGTCCAGGCCGGCGTCGGTCCAGGCGTCGACGGTGGCGATGGCGGCGTAGACCATGTTGGCGTTCATGGCGAACAGCTCTTCGCCGGTGAGGTAGCGGTCCTGGATCGCCTCCACGTCGTCGGGCACGCCGCCCACCTGGCAGGCGAAGTTCAGATCGGCGAGCTGCTGGTGAAAGGCGATGCCGCTGACGCCGTCGCGAAGGGCCCGGCCGAACTCCTCCAGGCCGTGGCCGTTGGGGGCCAGCACCCCCATGCCGGTGACCACGACGCGCGGTTCAGAATTGCTCACGGGCGACTCCCATTCCGGAGACCGTGCCGCCGGCGACGTAGGTCCCGTCGGCCAGCTTCAGCTCGACCTTCGATTTCAGCTTCCTCCTTCTCCAGAACATCTTCTCGGCGGAGACGCGCACCGTCTCCCCCGGCCCGACGACGCGCTCGAACTCGACCTCTGCATCGGTGAAGAGGGTGACCGTCTTGGCCACCTCCCGCTCCGGCAGCTCCATCCCCAGCAGGTGGATGCCGAGGGCCACCAGTCCCGTCTGGCACATCGTCTCGATGAGGATCACCCCCGGGGTCACGGGATGCCCGGGGAAGTGGCCGGCGTAGAAGGTCTCGTCGTCGCGGAAGGTGTACTCCCCCACCGCGCTGGCCTCCCCCAGCTCGACGAGGCGGTCGATGAACCGGAAGGGCCGCTGCTGCGGGATGAGGTCCAGGACCTGCTCCGGCGTCAGCATCAGGCCCGATCCATGATGCCGCCGACGCTGTGCTCCGAGCGCAGCGGGTAGTCGGGGTAGGCGATGCCGAGGAACATGCCGACCTTGGCGTCCTTCACCGTGTAGATGTGCTCGCCGTCGACCAGGACCTTCGCCGTGCCGATGGCCACGGCCGAGCCGGACTCCTTGAGCTGCGAGAACCGGCGGATGTCGACCTCGTAGCGCACGGTCCGGTTGTAGGGCCGGATCTGCCCGGCGAACTCGACCTCCTTGCAGCCGAGGGCCCGACCCGAGCCCGGGGCGCCGCAGGCGGCGATGTAGAGCCCCACGAGCTGCCAGACGCCGTCGACGCCCAGGCATCCCGGCTGCACCGGGTCGGAGCGGAAGTGGCAGTGGAAGAACCAGTCGTGGGGGGCGATCTCCTGCTCGCCGACGATGCGGCCCCGCGGGCCCCGGCGCTCGAGCTCGGTGACCCGCGTGATCATCAGCATGGGGGGGGCCGGCAGGCGGATGAACTCCTCGGGCGCGTCGACGACGAGGTTGCCCTGGGAGAGGGCCAGCAGCTCCTCCGGGTCGTAGTGCCCGCGCTCGACGAACTCGGCGTAGGTCACGGCCCGTCCCCCGCGTCGATGCGCATGGCCGACCAGGTCAGCCCCGCCCCGACGACGACGAGGATGAGGGAATCGCCCTCCTCCATGTCGTCCCAGCACTGGGAGAGGACGGTCGGCGCCCCGGCGGCCCCGGTGTTGCCGAAGCGGTCGACGTTGTACCAGTGGGCGTCCTCTTCGAGGCCGAGGCGCCGGGCCACGCCTTCGAGCATCAGCAGGTTGGCCTGGTGGCCGATGAAGCGCACCCGGCCCCCGGTGGCGGCGGCGCGCTCGCGGGCGCCCGGCAGAAGGGCCTCGGCCGAGGAGGCCGTCGTCTTGATGGCGAAGCGCTGCACCGCGTTGCCGTCCTGCCAGAAGTGGCCGAAGCGGGGGATGCGCACAGCCTCCCAGCGCGCCGAGTCGGCCGCCAGGGTCGTCTCCACCACCTTCAGCGGGCCGGGTTCGCGCGCGGAGACGATGGTGGCGCTCGTGCCGTCGCCCCACAGCACCGCCGTGCGGCGGTCCGCGTAGTCGATGGCGCGGGTCGTGTTCTCGGGGTTGACGACGAGCACGAAGGGGGGAAGGCCGGACATGGAGGACAGGAAGTGCAGCTGGGCGCCGAAGGTGGAGCAGGCCGAGTTGAGGTCGATCCCCGGCGCGTCGATCTCGAGGGCCGCTGCGATCCGGCTGGCCTCGGCCGGGATGGCGGTGTCGGGGTAGCACCCGCCGGCGATCACCAGTCCGATCTGCTCGCGGCCGACTCCGGCCCGTTGGAGGGCCAGCCCGGAAGCGCGCACCGACGTCGCGGCGTTGTCGTAGACCGCCGCCTCCCGCGCCTGTCGAGGGTCGCCGTTGCGGGTCTGGCGGATGTAGTCCAGGGGCAGCACCGTGCGGCGCTCGCGGATCCCCACCCGCTCGAGGATCCAGCGGTCGTCGGTGCCGATATCCAACTCCTCGAGGAACGCGTTGTCGATGGTGTTCTCGGGGTGGAAGTGCCCCATACCGTGGATGAACAGATCCGCCATCTGGCCTCAGCCGCGAACCTCCGCCCGATCAGGGTGGCGCCGACCCGCGAAAAACCGCCGTAACAATCTGTTCTCCAACAGGTTGGGTGTCAAAGGAGGACTCTCCCTCCGGGGGCGGGCCGGGCCCGCCGTCGATTACACAGACACCGGTTCCGCCCCGGCCCGTCGCCGGGTCGGGTGTGAGGCCGGCTCACGAGGTCAGGCCCCGGGGGCCGTCTGCGCGGGTGCCGCCTCCGGCACGGGGCCGGTGTCGGTGGGGTCTCCCGGTGGGGGCTCGGGCTCCACCCCCGGGGAACTGGTCGTGAAGAACCCCCTGCCGCAGGAGGCCAGCAGGACGAGCAGGAGCAGCAGCGCGAGAGAGCGGCGGAGCGCCATGGGACACCTCCCGTCTACGGGGCCAGGAGATCGCGGCCAAGGCCGGAGAGCGCAACGGAACGGCCCCGGCCGGGGGCCGCCGGCGGGGCCGTTGCACACGCATGGTGGGCGATGCTGGATTTGAACCAGCGACCTCCGGTATGTGAGACCGGCGCTCTAACCAACTGAGCTAATCGCCCGGTGAAGGCCTGGTGGGCCCACCAGGGTTCGAACCTGGGACCAACGGATTATGAGTCCGCCGCTCTGACCAGCTGAGCTATGGGCCCGGGGGCGGTGGGGTGCGACCCGGCCGGACAAAGTTGCCGCCGCCGGCCGGCAGGGTCAAGACGGGGCAGCCGATCCCTGTCCCTCCAGACGCGTCCGTTCCACCACCAGCCGGCGATGGTCGGCCTGGAGCCGCTCCACCTCGCCGGCGGCGCCGGCCTCCGAGGCCCGCCGCAGCTGCCGGGTGGCGTCCTCGATGCGGCGCGTGAGGTCCGCGCGCCTCAGACGATGCATGTGATCGCTCCACAGCTCTTCCACGTGGCCGGGGTCGAAGCTCTCCATTGCGCAGGTGGAGACCAGGCGCCGGAGATCCTCGTCCACCTGGTTCAGCAAGGCCGTGAGGTCGACGTGGCCGTCCTCCGGCGGATGGCCGGTGAGATAGTCCACCAGGCGGCGGACGTCGGCATCGGCGAAGAGCTCCGAAGCGAGGTGCTCCCGGCTCCGCCCGATCAACTCCGGGTGCTGCAGCAGCAGGCCGACGAACTGGCGCTCGAGCTCGCTCCCCGTGGCCGGCTTCGGAGCGCCTCCCGCCGTGCGCGGCCGGGGAGCCTGGGCCTCCGGCTCCTCGGGGCGCGCCCGCCGCGGGCGGGACATGGCGGCGGCCACGTCCCGCCGCAGCGCCTGCTCGTCGACCTCGAAGCGCTGGGCCACGCGGCGCAGCATGAGGTCGCGCCGGACCTCCTCCCGGCACTGGGAGAACAGGGGGACCAGCCGGTCCACGGCGCGGACCCGGCCGGCGACGGAGGTCAGGTCGACGGCCGCCGCCATGCGGTCGAGGTAGACGTCGAGGGCGGGCGGCGCCGACTCGACGAGCTCCTCCAGGGCCCCGGCGCCGCCCTCCCGGCGGACGAAGCTGTCGGGGTCCTGCCCGGCGGGAAGGGTGGCGATGCGGGTGTCGAGCTCCGTCCCGAGGAGCACCTCCACACCGCGCTCGGCCGCCGTACCCCCGGCGGCATCGCCGTCGAAGAGCAGGACGACGCGCTCCGCGTACCGCCCCAGCAGACGCGCGTGCCCCGGCGTCAGGGAAGTCCCGGAGGAGGCGACGACATGGGTGGTGCCGTGCTGGGCCAGGCCGACGACGTCCATGTATCCCTCGACCACCAGCGCCGTCCGGCGGCGGCGGATCGACTCCCGGGCCGCGGCCATCCCGTAGAGCACGCCGCTCTTGTGATAGATGGGGGTCTCCGGAGAGTTGAGATACTTCGGCTCGTCGTCGTCGCGCAGGGCCCGGGCGCCGAAGCCGATGGTGCGGCCCGACAGATTGGTGATGGGAAAGACGACGCGGTCGCGGAAGCGGTCGTAGTGGCCGCGGCCGGAGCGGCCCGGCAGTGCGAGACCGGCCTGCTCCAGCTCCTCGGCGCGGAAGCCTCTCCTGGGCTTCGTCGCCATGTCGAGGAAGCTGGTCCACCCCCCCGGGGCGTAGCCGAGGCGGAAGGCCTCGGCGGTCTCGTCGGTGACCCCGCGGCGGTGCAGATAGCGCAGCGCCGCCGCTCCCTCGGGCCGGCGCAGCATGTACTGGAAGTACTTCGCCGCCAGCTCGTTGGCCCCGAAGAGCCGGTCGTTGCGCTCGTCGCCGGCCGCGGCGCCCGCGGACCTCGGCAGCGAGATCCCGGCGCGCCCGGCGAGAAGAGTGAGGGCCTCGAAGAAGGAGACCTTGTCGATCTCCTGGAGGAACTTGAAGATGTCGCCGCCGACGCCGCAGCCGAAGCAGTGATAGATCTGGAGCTCGGGATTGACGTTGAAGGAGGGCGTGTTCTCGTTGTGGAACGGGCACAGCCCCAGCCAGTTGCGGCCCTGCTGACGGAGTTGGACGTGCTCCGAGACGACCTCGACGATGTCGGTGGCCGCCTTGACGCGCTCGATGGTATCCCGGGGAATTTCGGGCATGGGCAGGGGCGGAGAGAGGACCGGGCGCGGACAAGCTACCCCTCCCCCCGAACCGGGTCAAAGGCCCCCGGGCGGGCGGGGGGACCCCGCTGCCGGGGTGTTTGCGCTTGACAACGCCGGTCGGCTTGGATAACTTGACCGAACGCTGTTGAAAGCGGCTTTCCTCCCAAACGTCCGGGGCTCCACTTCCGGATCCCCCTGATCTCAACTCGAATCCCCCAGCGCAGCCTGCCGGCTGACCGGTGTGCGCGGTTCCTGTCGACGGACCTGCGGCGCGGCGGTATCCGGTCTTACGAGATCTGACTTGCACGGCCGGCAGTTCCTTGCCGGCCCCCCGGGCGGCCCCGCCGCCTCACTTCAACCCCCCTCCGCAGCAACCGGCCCACCCTTCGAAAGGTTCCGCATGCCCCCGCAGCGCCCGAACAGCGAACGCACCGAGCGCGGCAACAGCCGCTCCCGCTACCGCAGCAACCGCGACCGTCCCCCGGTCGTGCGTCAAGCGCCAACCCAGGACGGCGACGGTCTCCCCGAGCGCAGCGAGCGCCCGGAACGCCCCGAGAGCACCTCCGAGTCCAGGTCGCGGGTCGAGCGCCTGAACATCATCGAGCTGCAGGCGATGAACATCCTCGACCAGCAGTCGCTGGCCAAGGACCTCGGCGTGCTGGACTACCACTCGTTGCGCAAGCAGGAGCTGATCTTCTCGATCCTGAAGGCGCAGACCGAGCGCAGCGGCCTGCTCTTCGCCCAGGGCGTCCTCGAGGTCCTCGAGGAGGGCTTCGGGTTCCTGCGGTCCCCGACCTACAACTACCTGCCGGGACCCGACGACATCTACGTCTCCCACTCCCAGATCAAGCGTTTCAGCCTGCGTTCGGGAGACACGATCTCCGGACAGGTGCGGCCGCCCAAGAACGACGAGAAGTACTTCGCCCTGCTGCGCGTGGAGGCGATCAACTTCGAGGATCCCGAGGTCACGAAGAACAAGACGATCTTCGAAAACCTGACGGCCCTCCACCCCAGGGAGCGGCTCCAGCTCGAGCACAATCCCAAGAACATGACGACGCGCATCCTCGACCTGCTCTCGCCCATCGGCAAGGGGCAGCGCGGACTGATCGTGGCCCCGCCGTACACCGGCAAGACGATGCTGTTGCAGAACCTGGCCAACGCCATCACCACCAACCATCCCGAGTGCGTCCTCATCGTGCTGCTCATCGACGAGCGTCCGGAGGAAGTGACGGAGATGTCGCGCTCGGTCAAGGGCGAGGTGGTGAGTTCCACCTTCGACGAGCCGGCCACGCGGCACGTGCAGGTGGCGGAGATGGTCATCGAGAAGGCCAAGCGCCTCACCGAGCACCGCCGCGACGTGGTGATCCTCCTCGACAGCATCACCCGCCTGGCGCGGGCCTACAACGTGGTCACGCCCCATTCGGGACGCATCCTCACCGGCGGCGTCGACTCCACGGCCCTGCAGCACCCGCGCCGGTTCTTCGCGGCGGCGCGCAACGTCGAGGAAGGCGGCTCCCTGACCATCATCGGCACCGCCCTCGTCGACACGGGCAGCCGCATGGACGAGGTGATCTTCGAGGAGTTCAAGGGCACCGGCAACATGCAGGTCACCCTCGACCGGCGCCTGAGCAACCGCCGCACCTGGCCGGCCATGGACGTGACCGCCACGGCGACGCGGAAGGAGGAGCTGCTGCTCTCGGAGTTCGAGCTCACCCGCTCCCACATCCTCCGCCGCATCCTCAACCAGATGGGGGTCGTGGAGGGCATGGAGTTCCTCCTCGAGCGCATGGACGGCACGTCGTCGAACGAGGAGTTCCTCAAGGCGATGAACGACTGAGCGCTCCCGCCGGAGACCGCTCTTGCCGTTACCGGGCCGTGTCTTATTTTCCCCGTCAGTGACTCGCAGCGAGCCGGAGCGATGAAACAAGACATCCACCCAGAGTACAGACCGGTCATCTTCTACGACGTCAGCGTCGACTTCAAGGTGCTGACGCGGTCGACGGCGACTTCCGACGAGAAGATGGCCTGGGACGACGGACGGGAGTACCCCGTCATCCGCTTCGACCTCAGCTCGGCCTCCCACGCCTTCTACACCGGCAAGGAGCAGCAGCTCTCCGAGAGGGGAGGCCGCATCGAGCAGTTCCGCCAGCGTTACGCGGGCTTCAACGCCGGCAAGGCGGACGAGGCGGACGAGGCGCCGGCCGAGGGGCCGGCTGCCGAAGCGGCCGACGGTTAGCCGCCTCGGCGGCGACGACGGGTGATGGGCGGAGGCGCGCGGCGCTTCGGCCCATCACCCGTTTTTTTTGTCTCCGAAGGATGCCGCTGAGGGAGGCGGCTGACGTGCTCGAACGGCTGGAGGAAATCGAGAGGCGTTACGCCGAGCTCAACGAGCGGCTCTCCCAACCGGAGGTGGCGCGCAACGCCGCCGAGTTCCGCAAGCTGGCCCGGGAGGCGGGCGATCTCAAGGAGACCGTGGAGACCACGGCGCGCTACCGGGAGGTCCTGGTCCGCCGGGACGAGGCGCGGCAGATCGTCGCCGACGGCGGAGACGAGGAGCTTCTCGAGCTGGCGCGCGCCGAGCTGGAGACGCTCGACCCCGAAGTCGAGACCCTCACACAGGCCCTCAAGCTGCTGCTGGTCCCCAGGGACCCCAACGACGCCCGCAACGCCATCGTCGAGATCCGCGCCGGGGCCGGCGGCGACGAGGCCGGACTCTTCGCCGCCGATCTCTACCGGATGTATGACCGCTACGCCGAGCGCCGCCGCTGGGCCATCGAGCCCCTGTCGTCGAGCACCAACCCCGCCGGCGGATTCAAGGAAGCGGTCCTCCTGGTCTCGGGCGCCGGCGCCTTCGGCCGCCTCAAGTTCGAGAGCGGCGTGCACCGCGTGCAGCGCGTCCCGAAGACCGAGGCCAGCGGCCGGATCCACACCTCGGCGGCCTCGGTGGCGGTCCTCCCCGAGGCCGAGGAGGTGGACGTTCACATCGATCCCGAGGATCTGGAGATCGACGTCTTCCGCTCCGGCGGCCCCGGCGGCCAGAGCGTCAACACCACCGACTCGGCCGTCCGCGTCACCCACAGGCCCACCGGCCTCGTGGTCAGCTGCCAGGACGAGAAGTCCCAGTTGAAGAACAAGACCAAGGCCCTGAAGGTCCTGCGGGCGCGGCTGCAGGAGCTCCGCAAGGCGGAGCAGGAGGCGGAGCTGTCGCGGGAGCGCCGGCAGCAGATCGGCTCCGGGGACCGCAGCGACAAGATCCGCACCTACAACTTCCCCCAGGGCCGGGTCACCGACCACCGCGTCAAGCTCAGTCTGTACCAGCTCGAGGAGGTCCTCGACGGGGGCATCGATGCCTTCGTCGAGGAGCTGATCTCCGCCGAGCAGCAGCGCGTCCTGGCCGCCGGGCCCGCTCCGGGCTGATGGCCGGCGACGGACGCCGCTGGAAACTCCTCGACCTGCTGCAGGAGGCCAGCGGCTTTCTCGACTCACGGGGCCTTGACGGCGCCCGTCTCGAGGCGGAGCTGCTGCTGGCAGCCGCTCTCGGCGTCCGCCGGCTCGACCTTTACCTGCAGTTCGACAGGATCCTCGCCGCCGCCGAGGTCGAGGCCTTCCGCGGCTTCGTGCGCCAGCGCCTGGCCGGGCGGCCGTCCCAGTACATCACCGGCGAGGCCGGGTTCCGCCTCCTCGACCTGCACGTGGACGACAGCGTCCTGGTGCCCCGCCCCGAGACCGAGCTGCTCGTGGAGGAGGCCCTGACCTTTCTCGCCGACGCCCCCCCGGGACCCGTCCTCGACCTGGGCTGCGGCTCCGGCGCCATCGCCATCGCCATCGCCCGCGAGCACGAGGGCGTCCGGGTGGTGGCCAGCGATCTGTCCCATGCGGCGCTGGTCCTGGCGCGGCGGAACGCCCGGCGCCACGGGCTCGAGGACCGCATCCGCTTCGTGTGCGGGGACCTGTGCGCCCCCTTGGGGGCGCGGCGCTATCGGGCCGTGCTCTGCAACCCTCCCTACATCGCCACCGCCGATCTGGAAACCCTCGAGCCGGAGGTCCGCGACCACGAGCCGCGCCTGGCCCTCGATGGCGGCCCCGACGGGCTCGACCTGATCCGCAGGGTTGCCGGGACCATCCTGCCTCACCTGGAGCCGGGGGGCCGGCTGTTCCTCGAGATCGGAGCCCGCCAGGCCGAGGAGGCTTCCCGCCTGGTCCGCGACGCGGGCTTCGGAGAGCCCGAGATGCGTCCCGACGTGGCCGGCCTCCCCCGGCTGATCATCGCCGCGGCGCCTTCCTGATCGCCGGGCGGCCTCGCCGGCCGCCGCTGACACCACTCATCCCCCTGCCCACCCCTGCGTGAACCCCGGTTCACGCCGATGTCCCCCGCTGCACACGGCCCCTGCTGGCGGACCCCATCGCCGCCGGATCACAACCCTTTGATATTCCTGGTGTTGCGCGAGGGGGTCGGCAGCTCGCGGAGATGGCACGTTCCTTGATTCGTCCCCACTCGTGAAATCCCTTGACAATATGCACAAATCTGCACTATTCTTTTGTGCATCGACGAGGTGCCCACTCCAAAGCGGCCCGTGGCTCGCGGTCCCACCCCTTCAAAAGGAGTCAAGCGATGGTCTCCAAAAACACCGGCGACGCACCGAAGGACAGGCAGAAGGCCATGGATCAGGCCCTCGCCCAGGTGCAAAAGCAGTACGGCAAGGGCGCCATCATGCGCCTGGGTGAGTCCCAGGTCGTCGACGTCGACGTCATCCCTACGGGGTGTCTCTCGCTCGATGCCGCTCTCGGCATCGGCGGCCTGCCCCGCGGCCGCGTCATCGAGATGTTCGGCCCCGAGTCGGCGGGCAAGACGATGTGCGCCCTCACCGCGGTCGCCCAGGCCCAGCAGCGCGGGGGCACGGCCGCCTTCATCGATGCCGAGCACTCCCTCGACGTCGGTTTCGCCCGCCGCCTCGGCATCGACGTCGAGAACCTGCTGGTCTCCCAGCCCGACTGCGGCGAGGAGGCGCTGGAGATCACCGACACGCTGGTGCGCTCCGGCGCCATCGACGTGGTCGTCGTCGACTCGGTGGCCGCCCTCGTGCCGCGCGCCGAGCTCGAGGGCGAGATGGGCGACTCGCAGATGGGCCTGCAGGCCCGGCTCATGTCCCAAGCCCTGCGCAAGCTCACCGGATCGATCCAGAAGTCGCGCACCACCGTGATCTTCATCAACCAGCTGCGCATGAAGATCGGCGTCATGTTCGGCAACCCCGAGACGACCACGGGCGGCCGGGCCCTGTGCTTCTACGCCTCCGTCCGTCTCGACATCCGCGGCATCGGCACCATCAAGGACGGAGAGGAGGTCATCGGACGGCGCACGCGCATCAAGGTGGTCAAGAACAAGGTGGCGCCTCCCTTCCGCGAGGCCGAGTTCGACATCATGTTCCGCGGCGACGACGTGGGTATCTCCCGCGAGGGCGATCTGATCGATCTGGGCGTCGAGCACCGGGTCGTCGACAAGAGCGGCACCTGGTTCTCCTACGGCGGCGAGCGCCTCGGTCAGGGCAAGGAGAATGCCCGCCTCTTCCTGCGCGAGAATCCCCAGCTCGCCGGACAGATCGAGGACGAGGTGCGCCACCTGCTGGAGATTCCGCTGACGGGGACCCCGGATCCCGAGCCCGGCGGCGACGGCGGCGAGGAAGCGGCGGCGCCGGCCAAGAGACAGAAGGCGGCTGCCTGACGCACTCCCCGGGAGCGGCCCCCTGCAGAGCTCTTCGGGAACCCCACCCCGTGGGGGCCGCCTGCCCGTTTCCACTCCCCCGCTCCCCAGCCTCCCCTGCGAGAGGGGCTGTCGCTCGCCTCGACAGCCCCTCTCGCTACATTTCCGCGGGCCATGGATCCCAACTGGGTGGTCAAGAAGAACGAGTGGTCGCCGGAATCGGCCGGCGCCATCCCCTTCCTGGAGGTGGTCCGCGTCCTGTTCGCGGTGCACGAGCTGGTCGAACGGTTTCCCGTGCTCCTGGAGTACCACCTGCGCAGCGACATCCGCCGCCGGGTCTCGGCCTCCGGCCTGCGCTCCGTCCGCGGCGACTTCCACGTGCAGACGATCTGCCGCTACCTGGAGCAGTCCTCCGAAGGCGTCTTCGTCATCGAACGCCACCTGCCCCCCGACCTGGAGGAGGACCGGGCCCTCCTGCTGCAGGCCCTCGAGCAGGCCGGGGGAGCCTGATGGCCGCCGCCGTCCGCGTCCTCTTCGACGAGGCCGCCATCGACGGGAGGGTCGCGGCGCTGGCCGCCCAGATCGCCGCCGACCACGACGAGCCGCCGGTGATCGTGGGCATCCGCAACGGGGCCGTGCCCTTCATGATGGATCTGCTCCGCGCCCTCCCGGCTCGCTGGCACCCCGACCTCGTCTTCGACTTCCTCGACGCCACCTCCTACGCGGGGTCCCGGTCCACCGGCGACATACGCCTGGCCGGGGACCTCGTCGTCGGTGTCGAGGGACGGGAGGTTCTCGTCGTCGACGGCATCGTCGACACGGGCCGGACGATGGAGGCCGTGCTGAATCACCTGCGGGGCAAGAAGCCCTCCCAAGTCCGCGTCTGCACCTTGCTGGACAAACCGAGCCGCCGCGCCGTGCCCGTGCCGGTCGCCTACCGGGGGTTCGAGGTGGAGGATCTGTTCGTCGTCGGCTACGGAATGGATCTCGACCAGCGCTACCGCGGCCTGCGCCACATCGGCGTCGTCGAAGACGGTGCCTGAATTCGCCGTGGAGGCCCCTGCCGGCTGACGGGCGCCATTTGCGATACCCGCTGCATCCCCTGAAATTCGCAGACACCGCGGCTGGCGGAGGGGATGGAATCGACACGGCCGGTCCGCGGCGAGCCCGGCGCCCCTCGAGAGGCGCCGCCCCTCCATCCGGAGATCCAAACCATGGCCGACGCCCCCCTGATACTGTTGTCCCCCGCCAAGTCCCTCGACTTCGAGACGCCCGCGCCAACGAAAAGGGCCGGAATCCCCCGGTTCCTGGACGATCAGACGGTGGAGCTGGCCGGGCTCCTCAAGAAGAAGACCGCCGTCGAGCTGGCAGGGCTGATGAGCCTGAGCGCGAGGCTGGCGGAGCTCAACTTCCGGCGCTACCAGAGCTTTGACCCCGCCGTCCTCCGCCGGCAGGCGAAGCAGTCGGGCCGGGCGGAGACCGGCCGCCGGGCGGCCTCGCCGCCGCCGGGCAAGCAGGCCCTGTGGGCCTTTACCGGCGACGTCTACCAGGGCTTCGACGCCCCTTCCCTGAAGGGCCGGGGGATCGACCGCGCCGAGCGGCGCATCCGCATCCTGTCGGGCCTGTACGGCTTCCTCAGACCCCTGGATCTCATGCTCCCGTACCGGCTGGAGATGGGCACCAAGCTGCAGACCCCCCGCGGCAAGGACCTCTACCAGTTCTGGGGCTGCGCCATCACCGAGGGGCTGGCCGAGGAGAGCCCCGCCTGGATCTGCAACCTGGCCAGCCAGGAGTACTACCGGTCGGTGCGCGAGAAGGAGCTGCCGTGCCCGGTGGTGCACCCGGCCTTCCAGGACGAGTCGAAGGGGACGTTCAAGGTGATGGGCATGTTCGCCAAGCACGCCCGCGGCCTCATGGCCCGGTGGCTGATCGACAACGACGTGAGGGATCCAGGGCAGCTGCCCGGGTTCGACGGCGGCGGCTACCGGTTCAGCGAGTCGGAGTCGACCCCCGCGAAGCCGGTCTTCCAGCGTCCGGCCTCGGCGAGGTAACCCGGACGCAGGAGCGCCCCGTGCCCGGCCGGTGAGGTGAGGTGCTCGGCCGCGAAGGCGCTCGCAACCTCCAGGCAGGGCGCGGAGGTGATCCGGTCCCTGGAGCGCGTTCGGGCCCCCCTGCCAGGCAGGGTTGCCCCGGAGCATCCGGCGGGGAGGTTGCGCCAGGCCAGGGGCGCCCTGCGTCTGGTCCTGCCGGGACAGGCCGCTCCGGCCTTGAGCCGCCCTCGGGCCCGCCCGTTCAGCCGTGCAGTCCCGTCTCCTGGAAGGCCCGCTGCAGGGTCCGGTGGCAGAGCGCCGCGGCCTCCATGGGATCGTACCCCGGCCGGCGGTGCACGGCCATGCTCACCTCCGCGGTTACACAGCCCGCGTAGCCGGCGGCAGCCATCCGCCGCAGGTAGCCGCAGTAGTCGAAGGGCCCTTCCCCCGGGATCAGGAACTCGAAGTCGGGCACCCGCCCCCGCTGGTCCTTCACGTGTGTGTGCGCCGCCCACGGCGCCAGCAGTTTCACGCTGCGTCCCGTGGGGATGCCGCTGACCTCGAAGTGGCTGATGTCGAAGTTGAGCCGCAGGTACGGCGAGTCCACCTGCCGCAGCAGCTCGACGATTTTCTCCGGCTGCTCGCACAGCCCGTCCCCGATGTGCGGCTCCAGGGCCAGGACCACCCCCCGGGACTCGCAGTAGTCGACGATTTCGCCCAGGCGCTCGAGGACGAACCCCTCGCCGCCGTTCCAGGTCTCCGGCGTGCTGCCGAGGACGCTGTCCAGCACCGGGGGCCCCTGGGGGCCGGCCCAGTCGACGCACAGGTCCACCGCCCCCGTCAGGCGGCGCCAGCTCTCGGCGTGGGCGTCCGCCTCGAGGCTCAGCAGGGAGGCGTGGCCGCCGACGGCGGTCAGCTCGAGGCCGTGCCCGTCGAGGAGGCGCCGGATGCGCCGGCGCTCGGCCGGGTCGAGGGTGTCCAGCTCGGTGCTGAAGCCCGGGACCACGGCGATCTCGACGCCGTCGAAGCCGAGTCCCGCCAGGTGCCGGAGAGCGTCGTCGATGGGCACCTGCGGCATGCCCCAGGTGGTGTAGCCCATCTTCACGGGGCGGCCCTACACCCGGTTCAGGAACTCCGCCTGGGACTGGAGCACCTCGGCCACGTCGAAACCCCGCTCGCCGGGCCCCGTCTTCAGGCTGCACTTCATCCCCAGGAAGGCGGGCTCGGACGCGCGGCTCAGCCGCTCGGCGCAGGCCTCGCCGTCGGCCAAGGTGAAGCCGCTGCCCGGGTCGAGGTGCGAGTTGTGGCCGTCGGCGAAGCCGTCGGGCGTGGCCGCGGCCCCGGAGAGGATCACGCCCGCCAGGGGCACGGGCGAGGCCAGGACCTCCTCCACCACGTCGAGGGGCCGGTCGCCGTTGATCAGCAGGCGGCCCCAGTTGATCCCCACCGAGATCGGGGGTCCGCCGGGGGCGTTGGCCGCGGCTACCGCCTCGAGCAGCTGGGCCGTGTTCAGGGAGGCCTTCTTGGCGCTTGGGAAGGGGATGGCGTGATCCGCGGCCAGACTGTCGGTGATCTCCACGGCGAGACGGCACTCGGGCAGGACCGCGGCGAGGGCGCCGCGCAGCTCGAGGAGGCTCCGGTAGAGGGACACGGAGTGTGCCACCGG
The DNA here is from genome assembly GCA_026706075.1 of Gemmatimonadaceae bacterium. Classification (GTDB taxonomy): domain Bacteria; phylum Latescibacterota; class UBA2968; order UBA8231; family UBA8231; genus UBA8231. The sequence goes on along the minus strand of JAPOZM010000040.1, from coordinate 12,649 downwards.
GCCGCCGGTCCGCTGCCCCACGTGGACCTCGAGGGCGGCGATGCCGATGCCTTCCCGCTGCAGGCCCAGGCACTGCTGGATCACCGACTGGGCGTCGAGGACGGCTTCCCGCCGGCCCTGCTCCTCGGTCGAGCCGAGGCCGTAGGCGACGTTGGACTGCCCCTTCCCGGCCCACTGGGCGACCAGGGTCACCACCAGCGAGGCCGACACCTCGGAGAAGACCTGCTGCAGCGGCTCGCTCAGCGGCACCCCCGCCAGGAGCGGGATCTCGAAGCAGCTCAGGTTCCAGTCGGCGGCGGCGCGCCGGTACCAGTCGGCCTGCTCATCGGGGGACAGGGCGCCGATGGCGGCGTAGGCGCCCAGTACCTTTCTGTCGATCATGGTTGACTCCTCTGTGGCGGATGGTTGGCGGCGGCCGAGGCTTCCAGCTTCACCGCTGCCCAGCTCCGGCCGCGGACCGGGGTGGTGGCCGCGGCCAGGATCTCGACCTCGAAAAAGTGAGCCGGCCCCAAGGCGCGCAACTCCAGGTTGTCGGCCCGCGCCCCGGGGGGCATCCCGATCTCCACCCAGCTATCGACGACTCGGGAGAAGTCCTCGACCCGGGCGGTCTGCGCCCCCGGAGGATCGCGCGCCGCGCCCTCGTCCTCGAGGCGGCCCCCCACGAAGGTGCGGACCTGGTAGTCGTTGGCGATCTCTCCGACACGGATGCGCACGCCCTCGATCTCGCTGATCCCGTCCCAGGTGAAGACCAGGATGCCCTTGGACTTCCAGACGAAGGGACGCGCCCCGGCCTCGGGCGGGACCAGGCCGTCGGTGAGCCAGGCCGGGTCCCCCTCGTGCTCGTTCCAGGTGGTGGCGCGGGTGACGGCGTCGACGGCGACGTTGCGTCCGGCCGCCGCCGGCAGCAGCAGGGCGAGCAGGGAAAGCCCCGCCCACCACGGTCGGAAGAGGCGCATCACCTGCCCGCGGCCAGTCCGGCCCAGTTCCGGTAGACGCGGCCACCGAGGCGATGGAGCTCCGCGAGCCGGGCCGGCGTCTCCTCGAGCAGGTCGGCGGGTTCGAGACCCGCCTCGCGCGCCTCGTCGGCGAAGGAGGTGATCATGTCGGCGGCGCCCTTCTCCGTCACCTCCATGTGAAAGAGAAGGCCGTAGGCGTTGCCGCCGTAGACGAAGGCCTGGCAGGCCGTCTGCTCCGAGGAGGCCAGGAACCCGGCGCCCCGGGGCAGGTCGAAGATGTCCCCGTGCCAGTGGAAGGCGTCGAACCGGCCGCCCGCCGCGGCCGTCTCCCTCCACAGGGGGTCCTCGGCCGCGACCCCGCCCAGCCGGACCTCGTGCCAGCCGATCTCGCGGGCCTCGCCCCTGCGCACCCGGGAGCCGAGGACGGCGGCCAGCAGCTGGCTGCCCAGGCAGACGCCGAGGACGGGAAGGCCGGCCTCCAGGGCCCGCTCGGCCAGGCGGATCTCGTCGTTCAGCCACGGGTAGCGGTCGCCCTCGTAGACCCCCATGGGCCCGCCCATGATCACCAGGCCCCGATGGCCCTCCATGTCCCGGGGCACCGGCTGCCCGGCGTAGGAGTGGCTGTACTCGGCCGTCAGCCCGCGCTCGTTCAGGGCCTGCTCGATGGTGCCGAGGTCCTCCACCGGATGGTGCTGCATCACCAGGATGGTCGACATCAGCCGCTCTCCTCCGCGGACCCGCCGCAAGGGCCTCCATGAGGGGGCACGTAGACCGGCTCGGGCTCGAGGCGCACGCCGAAGGTCTCGCGCACCGCGCCGGCGACCTCGCCGGCCAGGGCGAGCAGCTCGGAGGACGTCCCGCCCCGGTTGACCAGGGCCAGGGCGTGGCGCTCGGAGATGGCGGCGCCGCTCCGGCGGGTGCCCCTGGCGAAGCCGGAGCGCTCCACGAGCCAGGCGGCCGCCACCTTGTGGCGTCCGCCTCCGGCGGGATACACCGGGATCTCAGCGGCAGACCCGCCCCGCTCCCGCCAGCGCTCCCGCACCTCGGCCAGCTGTTCCCCTGTGAGCACGGGGTTCAGGTAGAACGATCCCGCCGAGCGCGAGTCCGGCCCGCTCTCCAGGAGCATCGCCTTGCCCCGGCGCAGGTCCAGGACGGCCTCGCGCACGGCCGTCGACGCCGGCGCTCCCGCCGGCAAGCTCCCCACGTCGACGCCTTCCGCCTCCAGCCGGCGTTGCAGCTCGGGATAGCGGATCTCCGGACGGCGGCTCTTCGGCAGCCGGTAGGTGACCCGGGTGATGATGTAGCGGTCCCGGTCGCCGGCCTTGAAGCGGCTCGTCCGGTAGCCGAAGCCGCACTCCCCGTTGGCGAAGGTCCGCCCCTCCCCGGAATCGCGCTCGATGGCTCTCACCTCGACGATGGTGTCGCAGACCTCCTGGCCGTAGGCGCCCACGTTCTGCATCGGCGTGGCCCCCACCTGCCCGGGGATGCCGGACATGCACTCGACGCCGGACAGGTCCGCCTCGATGCAGCGCCGCACGAGCGCGTCCCAGTCCTCGCCGGCGGCGGCGGAGACCAGGGCGCCGCCGTTGCTCTCCTCGACGCGCACGCCGAGGAGTTCCACCCGCAGCACGAGACCGTCGTACCCGGCGTCGTCGAAGACGGTGTTGCTGCCGCCGCCCAGGACGTGCACCGGCAGTCCGCGGGACCGGCCCCACCCCAGGGCCTCGAGGATCTCCTCCTCGCTGGTGCAGTGGGCCAGGTGGCGGGCCTCGCCGCCCAGGCCGAGGCTGGTGTAGGGGGCGAGCCGGACGCCGTCGACGATCTTCATCTCTTTTTGCCGGTCTCCGGGGGCGCCCGTAACTTCCACAACATCACCCGCCCGCTCAACCTGCCCACCCCCTGCGAAACCCCACCGAGCCGACCGTGCGCACCGACATCCCCGACGATCTCCGGGCCGAGGCCTCCGTGCGCGACGCCGAGGCCGCCCTGCGCACCTGCGTGCACTGCGGGTTCTGCAACGCCACCTGTCCAACCTACCTGCTCACCGGCAACGAGCTGGAGGGGCCGAGGGGCCGGATCTACCTGATGAAGAGCGTCCTCGAGGGGCGAGTGGCGCCCTCGGCGGCAACCCTCGACCACATCGACAACTGCCTCGGCTGCCTCGCCTGCGAGACCACCTGCCCGAGCGGCGTCCTCTACTCGAGGCTGCTCGACGACGCCCGTCCCCGCCTCGAGAAGATGCGGCGCCGCGGCCTGGTCGACCGCCTGCAACGGGGCCTGATCGCGCGGCTCCTGCCCCACCCCGGCCGCTTCCGCCGCGCCCTCCAACTGGCCCGCTGGACCCGCCCCCTCGCGGGCCTGCTGCCGCGGCGGTTCCGACATCTGGCCACCATGGCGCCGCGCCGGCTGCCGGCGCCGGCCGAGGTCGCCGTCCCCGGGGTGCACGCCGCCCGCGGGCCGGTGCGCCTGCGCGCGGCCCTGCTCACCGGCTGCGCCCAGTCGGTCCTCGGGCCGGAGATCAACGACGCCGCCGTGCGCCTGCTGACGCGGCTCGGCGTCGAGGTGGTGATCCCCGGCGAGGCGGGGTGCTGCGGCGCCCTCACCTATCACATGGGGGAACGCCGTCAGAGCCTGCGGTGGATGGCGAACAACATCGACGTCTGGGGCCGGCTGCTGGACGACGGGGTCGACGCGGTGGTCCTCACCACCTCCGGGTGCGCCACCGCCGTCCGCGACTACGGACACCTCTTCGCCGAGGATCCCGAACGCGCCGAGGCCGCGGCGCGGGTGGCCGGCGCGACCCGGGACATCACCGAGGTCGCCGCCGACCTCGGCCTCGGCGAGACGGTGGAGGTCCCGCCCCTGCGCCTGGCCTACCACGACGCCTGCTCCCTGCAGCACGGACTGAAGATCCGCGACCAGCCGAGACGGCTGCTGGGCGAGGCGGGCTTCGAGGTGGTCGAGATCCCCGAGGGCCACATCTGCTGCGGCAGCGCCGGCACCTACAACCTGCTGCGGCCGCAGCTCGCCGGGCCCCTGCAGCAGCGCAAGGCCGATCACATCCGCGGCCTGGAGCCGGATGCGGTGGCGGCCGGCAACATCGGCTGCATCGAGCAGATCGGGGCCGCCGTCGACTGCCCCGCGGTCCACACCGTGGAGCTCCTCGACTGGGCCACGGGCGGACCCCGCCCGGCGGCGCTGGCGGAGACCGGTCCAGCATGAGGCGCCCGATCCGCCTGATCCTCGCGGCCACGGCTCTCGCGGCGGCCCTTCCCCGGATCTGGCCTCCCGGTCCCGGCGGGCCCGACGCGGTCTCGGCCGCCACCCCCGGGTACGTCCCCGTCGTCGGCGCCGCCTCCCCATCGGGGGAAGGGGCCCCGGCGTCGGCCGACGAGGCCGATCTCGTGCGCGGCGCCATCTACCTCTCCGGCGGCCTCCACAGGACCGTCGACCCGTCCTCCGAGCTCATCCTGGTGCGCCCCGGACATGCGGCCATGGACGCCCGCGGGATGGCCGCCCACGTGCGCGTCATCGGCGCCCTGGTGGGGGAGCTCGCCCGGATCGCGCCGGACGCCGGAATCGGCCTGCTGATCGGCGGCGTGCCGGGGGCGCCGGCGGAACCTCCCGCCGGGCTCTCGCAAGCCCTGGAGGCGCTGCGCGAGGACCCGGAGCTGGCCGGCGTCGACCTGGAGATCCTCGACCTGGGAGAGGAAGAGCTGGAGGAGACGGAGGTGCCCGGCGGGGGCGGCCCCTACCCCGTGCCGATCAGCCTGCTGGAGTGCGACGCCCTCGTCAACGCCGCCCGGCCGGCGGGACCCCTGGCCGGCCTCGACAACCTCCGGGGGCTGGCGGGCCCCGGCGCCGACGGATCCAGCCCCGGCCCGGTCGAGCTGGCCCTGCTCGCCGAGGTCGACTACACCCTCCTCGACATGACCGGACACCGGGGGCCCGGGCCGCTGCTGCTGGCCGGCGCCGACGGCATCGCCGTCGACCGCGTCGCCGCCTCGCTTCTGGGGGCCGGCGGGGAGAGGCTGGCGCCGCTCATCGCGGCGGGCGGCCTGCGGCTGGGCATGTCGCGCCTGGCCAGCATCAAGGTCGCCGGCCTGGAGGTACCGGGATCGTGGGCGCCGCCGCCGGACACCGCCGCCGTGGAGCCGCGCTAGTCCAACCCGGTGCTGCGGGGCCCTCGCCGGGGGAGATCAGCCCGCGCCGGTTGTCCGTGGCCGCCGCCGGGAGCGGCACTAGTCCCTCCCCGTGGCCGCGTGCCTCTCCGGCGGGCGGTCAGCGCCGCGCCAGTTGTGCGGGCCGCGCGACGGGCCCGGGCGCGGGTGCCGAGTCCGCGCCTTCGCCCCGGGGCCGCGATCTGCCTCCGGCGGACGGGCTTGCCCCGGACTGGTGACGGACCCGCCCCGCGGCGATCTTTCCAGCAGCCAAGGAGGCCCCCATGACCGCCAGACTGCACCTCGCCGCGTTCCTCTTCCTCCTGCTGAGCGCTCCCGCCGCCCGCGCCTGCGGCGGCTTCTTCTGCACCACCTTCCCCATGAACCAGGCGGCCGAGAACATCCTCTTCGTCCAGGGGGAGGGCACGGTCACGACCCACGTGCAGCTCCTCTACAGCGGCGCTGCCTCCGACTTCGCCTGGATCCTGCCGGTGCCCTCGGTGCCCGATCTGGCCGTGAGCCACAACCGGATCTTCGCGCAGCTGCAGTGGACCACCCGGCCCGGCTTCCAGTTGAACTTCCAGGAGGACGACTGCGGTTTCCCCATGGTCTTCCGGGATGGCGAGCTCGGGTCGATCCCCACCGCCGCCGACGACGGGGTGGAAGTCGTCCTTCAGGAACGGGTGGGCCCGTACGACACGGCGGTCATCGCCTCCGAGGACCCCCAGGCGATCGTCGACTGGCTCGTCGACAACGGCTACCAGCTCGGCGACCTCGGGGTCCCGCTCCTGACACCGTACGTGGAGGGGGACTTCTACTTCCTGGCCCTCAAGCTCGCCGCCGAGAGCGAGGTCGGCGACCTGCAGCCGATCGCCATGACCTACGCCGCCGAGAGGCCGGGCATCCCCATCCGCCTCACGGCGGTGGCCACCGAGCCCGATCTCGGTGTCCTCGCATGGGTCCTGGCCGACCACCGCGCCATCCCGGAGAACTACCTGCACGTGAAAATCAACGAGGCCCTGATCGACTGGTTGAACTGGGGCCGGAACTACCCCGAAGTCGTCACCCAGGCGGCGAACGAGGCCGGGGGCCAGGCATTCGTCACCGACTACGCCGGGCCGAGCAGCATCGTGGGAGACTTCCTCTTCGGAGAGCTCGATCTGGAGGCACTGCGCGGGAAGACCCATCCCGCCGACTTCCTCGACGCCGTCCTCGACCAGGGATTCCCACGCGACACCCAGATGCAGACCCTGATCCGCCGCCACATCCCCATGACGGACGCCGTGCTCGACGAAGGGGTGCTCGAGGTCGTCTTCGGGGGCGACCGGGAAGCCTACGACCGGGCCCGGGAGGAGGGCTGGCTGCTGGACGCCGCCGAGCGCTCCTTCTACAACGACATGCGCGCCTACGACCCCTGGACCGCCGATCTCGACTTCGACGCCGCCGCCTTCGCCGACGACCTGCAGCGGATCGTCGTCGAGCCCCTGGAAGAGGTGGAGCAGCTCTTCGACGAGAAGCCCTATCTCACCCGGCTCTACACCACCCTCTCGGCCGACGAGATGACGGTGGACCCCATGTTCGACTACAACCCCGACCTGCCCAAAGTGGACAACGTACGCTCCGCCGACGCCCGCTGGGACTGCGGCGGCGACCCGGAGACCCCGCTGGAGGATTGGGAGCTGGTGGTCACCTTGTCCGACGGCCGCGAGGTCCGCTCCATGCCCTTCGTCGACGGCGGCGGCCCGATGCCCTTTGCCGAACCGGCGGCGCTCACCGTGGAGCAGCTCCGCACCTCGGGCCCGCCCGACATCATCACCGCCATCGGGACCGCTGGCGCCCGGGCCTCAACGCCCTCGGACTGGACCCTCCTGCAGAACTACCCCAACCCCTTCAACGGCAGCACGGTCCTGCCTTTCGAGGCTCCCCGCGACGCCAGGGTGACCCTGCATGTCTACAACCTGCAGGGCCAGAAGATCCGCACCCTGTTCGAGGGCGAGGTGGCGGCCGGGTACGGAGAGGTCTCCTGGGACGGCCGGGACCAGCACGGACGCCCGGTCGCCGGCGGCGTCTATCTCTACCGCCTGGAGACGGGGACCGTGAAGGAGACACGCAAGCTCCTCTTCCTGCGCTGACCTGCTGCCGCGATACCGAGGATCTCGGGCCCCCCACGAGAGTCTCAGAGAGGGGCCCACACCATGACCGCTCCCTACCGCGACATCCTCCAGGAGATCCGGCTCGCCTTTCCCCAGCCGGTCTCCGATCCGATCCACGACTCCTACTTCGTGCACTCCATCATGCGCGCCCTCGACCAGGTGGACGCGCTCAAGTCGCACCTGCCCATTCTCGGGGCCCTGGTACCCGGCGACTTCGCCGAGGCGAGGAAGGCGGCCCTGCCGGAGGGGACCTCATCGGTCGAGGCGGTCACCTCCGACCTCGTGGGCTACCTGCGGGGCATGACGATCTTCGGCCATCCCCGGACCCAGCAGAACGTCGTCCCGCCGCCCACGATCCCGAGCCTGATCGGCGCCATGCTGGCGGCGCTCCACAACCCCAACGTCGCCTGGGACGAGTACAGCCGCCTCGTGGCCCTGGCCGAGGTCGAGGCCGCCGGGATCACGGCGCGGCTCGTCGGGTACGACCCGGAGCAGGCCAGCGGCGTCTTCACCTTCGGCGGCACCGGAACCACCCTCTACGGTGTGAAGATCGGCCTGGAGAAGGCCTGCCCGGGGACGATGCAGAAGGGCCATTCCGAGGACGCCGTGCTGATCGTCTCGGAGGCCGGGCACTACTGCGCCGCCAACATCGCCGGGTGGCTCGGCCTGGGGACCGACAACCTGATCACGGTGCCGACGACCGAGGAGAACGAGATCGACCTCGACCATCTCGGTCGCGCGGCGCGGGAGGCCCTGGCGTCGGGAAAGAGGATCGCCGCCATCATCGCCACCCTCGGCACCACCGACGCCTTCGGCCTGGACGACCTGCAGGCGATCGCCGCCCTGCGGGACAGCCTCGTGGAGGAATTCCGGCTTCCCTACTCACCGCACGTCCACGCCGACGCCGTCATCGGCTGGGCGTGGTCGGTCTTTGGCAGCTACGACTTCGAGGGCAATCCCCTGGGCTTCCGGCCCCGCACCGTGCGCGCCCTGGCCGGCGCCTGCCGGCGCATCCGCCACCTGTCGCTGGCCGACTCCCTCGGCGTCGACTTCCACAAGACCGGGTTCGCCCCCTACGTCTCCAGCCTCGTGCTGGTCAGGGACGGGCAGGATCTGCAGCTGGTGACGCGGCGCCCGGAGCAGATGCCCTACCTCTACCACTTCGGCGACCACCGGCCCGGCATGTACACCCTCGAGACCTCCCGGGCCGGCACCGGTCCCCTCGCCGCCCTCGCCAACTACCGCCTCTTCGGCGAGCGGGGGCTCCAGGCCGTGCTGGGTCATCTCGTCGAGATGGCCCAGCTCCTGCGCGAGCATCTCGAGGGCCACGAGGGCACCACCGTGCTCAACCGGGACAACTTCGGCACGGTGACACTCTTCCGCGCCTACCCCCCGGGGGTCGACACCTTCGCCATCAAGCGGCGGGAGTTCGAGGATCCGGCCGGGCGGGACAGCCTGCTGGCCGGCAACGATTTCAACCGGAGGGTCTTCGACTACGTCCACTCGGAGGCGATGGAGGGACGGGGCGTGGTCATCTCCTCCACCGACTGCTACCGCCGCACCGCCTACGGCGAGCCGATCGTGGCCCTGAAGTCCTACATCCTGTCGCCCTTCGTCGACGAGGGCGACATCGAAGAGGTGGTGGCCAGGCTGCTGGAGGCCCGGGAGAGGATCGGCGGCAGCGGTTAGCTGGCGTGCCCCCTGAGCCTCTTGCCGGCTATCCGCTGCTGCCCCGCAGGTTCCTGACAGCCTTGCCGATGTAGAATCGAATCTGTGAATCGATCAGCGGGTGACCTGGCAACTCGAAGGGGCCCCGCACGGTCCCCTCTGCCACGGACGTCACCTCTCCGTCCGACAACTTGGTGACGAAGGCGTTGAGATCCTCCGCGTTCTCAAGATGCTTCTGACAAGATGTCTGGTCTGACGCAAACTCATGGATGATCAGGACCGCACGACCGACGCATCGGCGTTGAGCCTCCGCCAGTGCCGCCGCAGACGCCGTGAGAAGCTGATACCGCAGCTCTCCCACCTCAGGCAACTTGTGACCGGGAACCCCGAGGATGGCAGCGGCCAATTGTTCGACACGGTCCACCCCGCGTGACGCCGGATTCTCTGCCTTTCGCTTGCGCGCCTGGCACAGCGTTTTCTCAACGGTGTTACCAAACGGCTCATCGGCCTTGGCCTCTACCGCAATCACCAGCTGGCCTTCCTCGTCTGACGTCGTGAGAAGCACATCGAGGTTGGATGGCTCGCCTCCGAACGAATCGAAAGCGACGCGTGCCTCGGGTTCTGCCGACCACCCGGGGAGGATCGTGCCGAAGTCAGGGTGTGCGCTGAGCGCCTGCTCAATCTCCGCGGGAACGCAGTCCGGAGCGCGCTCAAGCCATGCCCGCGCGGACTCCTTGGCGCTTCGGCCATCCTTCCACTGTTTCATGGTCTTGGGGCCCGCCAGGCGAAGCCAAGTCTCAAGGCAACTGATGGACTCACCCCCTTGCCTAACGTGGGTTCCTCCCTTCACCATCGTCTGGTCCTGGAATCACTTCACCACTGAAGCGGGCCGGGCAGGGCCCACTGTGTCATGCCGGAGCCGCGGCCCCCCGCTGCCCCGCCAGCGGAATCCCCGTGCTCTCGCTGGTGGCCAGGGTCAGGGCCCGCAGGTCCTCGGGCTCGATGTTGTGGAGCACCGTCTTGCCGCAGCAGCGCGCCATCATCGACGCCTCGCTGCAGTTGGCGCGGACCAGGTTGGCCACCGCGGAGGCGCGCTCCTCGTCGCCGAGGTCGGCGTCGAAGACCAGCGCCGGACCCTGGATGCGACCGCCCGCCGCCAGTCCCGCCGAGACCCCCATCACCATCGCCGCGGCGCCCAGGCCGATGAGCTTGGCCGCGTCGGTGCCCGAGCGGACCCCGCCGAAGTGGACCAGGTCCACGTCGCCCTCGCGGCGGTGCTCGCGCAGGAGGCGGACCGCATCCCGCAACAGCCGCAGGTCGGGGGCCCCGGCCAGCTCCGCCCAGCCATCGGCGGGCCACGAGGGGTCCTGGCCGTTCAGCAGCAGCACGGACTGGTCCTGCTCGAGGGCGGCGGAGACGGCCGCCTCCAGATGCTCCCGCCGCGAGACCACCAGGCCCGCGACCTGTTCCTCGCGCAACCGCTCGGGCAGACGCGCCTCTCCGGCGCCTGAGACCAGCCGCAGCAGCCCGGCCGCCTCCGCCTCCGGCGCCGGGCCGTCCTCGCCGAGCACCTGGAGCCACGTCACCGCCGTCTCCCGGGACAGGGGCCGGGCCCCCACGTAGACGGCCTCCGCCTCGGCCAGCCCGCGGGCCACGGCCTCCTTCACCTGGCGGGGCGCCTCGTCGAAGCCGGTCACCATCAGCGGGTGGGCCAGCTCCAGGGAGCCGCCCAGCTCGCAGGCGACGCGGCAGGCCTCGCGGTAGGGGTCGATCACCAGGCGGGAGAGGTTGGCCGGCAGGAAGACGAGGTCCTCCAGCTGGGCCGGCCGCTGCTCCGGGAAGGGGTTGTCCCGGGGGGCCAGGCGGCGCCGCAGCATGGCCTGCTGCTTGTCGGACTCGTCCGTCTCCATGCGGGCCATGGAGAACAGGTCCTCGCGGTGCTGCACGCTGTAGTCGGGGGTGCCGGTCTCGGCGTCGCAGCGGTAGCAGCGGGCCGCCTCCTTGTGGGCCGACTCGGGGTCGTAGGTGCTCTCGATCTCGGGGAAGGCCACCGGCTCGCGGCCGAGGCCGTGGAACTCCGGGTGCTGCAGGGCCAGCCGCTCCCACAAGGCGTCCTGGGCCACCTCCACCCGCCGCGTGCGGTAGGGGGTGCGGTAGGGCAGGGGCTCGTCGTGGCCCTCGAGGAAGTTGCGCACGTAGTAGGCGGCCTTCTGCCCGTGGTGCATGGCGATGACGATCGTCGAACCGCCGAAGGCGCCGTCGCCGGCGGCGAAGACCTTGGGGTCGGTGGTGCGCATGCTGTCGAAGTCGGCGTCGATGCGGTCGGGGCGCATCATGCCCAGCTCGTCGAGCTCGTCGCAGACCCCCTTCTGCCCCACCGACGCGATCACCAGGCCGCACTCGAAGTCGTGCTCGCTGCCCGCCACGTTGACGGGGCGGCAGCGGCCGTCGGCCTCGGGCTCGCCGAGCTCGGTGCGCACGCACCTCAGGGCGAGTCCCTCGCCCCGGGGCTCGACGGCGACCGGCTGGGTGTGGTAGACGAACTCGATGCCCTCGGCGATCGCCCCCTCCAGCTCGATGGGGCGCGCCGGGATCTCCTCCGGGCCGCGGCGGTAGAGGACCTGCACGTGCTCGCAGCCGGGCAGCCGCCGGGCCACGCGGCAGGCGTCCATGGCCACGTCGCCGCCGCCGACGACGACGACCTTCTCCGGGAGCCGGGGGCGCGCCCCGGCGTTGATCTCGCGCAGCCAGCCGACGCCGTCGATCACGCCCTCGTGCTCCTCGCCGGGGATTCCCATCGGCTTGCCCCACCAGGCACCGATGGTCAGGAGCACGGCGTCGTGGCGCTCCTTCAGCTCCGCCAGGCTGACGTCGCGGCCGAGGGCCGTGTTCAGGTGCACCTCCAGGCCGGGGCAGCGCCGCGTCAGCCGCGTGATGTCCTCGTCGATGATCCCCGGCGGCAGGCGGAAGGCCGGGATCCCCCAGACCATCATGCCGCCGAGGCGGTCCGTCATCTCGTAGACGTGCACGGCGTACCCGGCCTCGCCCAGGTCGTGGGCGGCGGTCAGCCCCGCCGGGCCGGCGCCGACGATGCCGATCGTCTCCTTCTTCGTCACCGGCACCGGCGGCGGGTCGCAGCGGTGGCCGATGCGGTCCATGACGAAGCGCTTGAGGTTGCGGATCTGTATCGGGCCGTCCGAGTCGGTGCGCCGGCAGGCGGGCTCGCAGGGGGCGTCGCAGACGCGCCCGCAGATCGAGCTGAAGGGGTTGGTCGCCGTGATCGCCTCGAAGGCCTCCTCGTACTTCCCCTCCCAGATCAGGCCGATGTAGGAGGCCGCGTCGGTGCCCACGGGGCAGGCGACCTGGCAGGGGGCCGGCACGTAGTGGAGGTCGCCGGTGTCGTCGGCGAAGCCGGGCGGGGCGTCCGGCATCTCGATGCGCAGCAGGTCGTAGACGGCCATGGAGTCAGCCCGGGCCGGGCGCCAGCGGCAGGCCGGTGATCTCGGCGGCCTCCGGCGTGAGGGCCACGAGGTCGCCGCGGTTCAGGTCGCGGGTGCTGGAGTAGCCCATGGCGTGGGTCAGGGCGGCGATCTGCCAGCGCACGGTCTCCAGGAAGCGGTGGATGTTGCGGGCCTCCACGGCCGGCTCGTAGCGCTTCTCGTGCTCCGGGTCCTGGGTGGCGATGCCGGTGACGCACTGGCCCACGTGGCAC
>JAPOZM010000073.1 GCA_026706075.1 Gemmatimonadaceae bacterium | reverse complement strand
GACTGTTTCCCCGACGTGTGGAAGGACGCAATCGTCGCCCGCGGCGAGATCGAGAAGGCGTTCCGGGGGGCGCTGAGGAAAGCGCAGCAGTAGCGCCGACGCATAGGCGCACGATGAGAGAGCCGCTTTTCGTGGGCATCGATGGTGGCGGCAGCAAGCTCCGCATCACTGTCACCGACGCGGATCTCCGGTCCCTCGCTTCGATTGAGAGCTCTTCCGCCAATCCGAGTGTCATCGGGCACGACAAGGCCCGGCCCCACATACGACACGAGGTCGCCCACGCCTTGCGGCAGGCGCGCCTCCAGCCGCGGGACATCGCCGCCGCCGCCATCGGCATCGCCGGCGCTTCCAACCTGCACAGCGAAGACTGGCTGCTCGAGACCGTGGAGCCGGCGCTGCCCGACGCATTGATCGTGCCCAGCTCCGATCTCGAGATCGCCCTGGTCGGCTCTCTTGGGCAGCGGCAGGGCATCCTGCTCCTGGCCGGCACCGGCAGCGCCGTCTATGGCGTCGCGCCAGGCGGTCAGCGCCTGCAGATCGGCGGCTGGGGCTACCTGCTGGGCGATGAAGGCAGCGGCTACTGGATTGGTTCGCAATTCCTGCGCCACATCATTGCGCGGCACGACCACGGCGCCTCGAGCGAGGACGACGCGCTCACCCGCGCTTGCATGGATGCCCTTGGCTTGACGGGTCCGCGCGAGCTGATCGCGTGGCTGTACAGGTCGAAGGAGGCGCCGGCCCCGCGGATAGCAGGCCTCGCCGAGCTCGTTCTCAAGGCGCCGGCGGATTGCAGGTGGGCAACCATCTGCGTTGAATCGGCGGCCGGGCAACTCACCCGCCAGGTCGATCTGATGCGGTCGCGCCTGGACTACGAGAACGCGTCCATCGCTTTCGCCGGCGGCTTGCTCGACAACGACAACGCCCTTTCGCGGCGGGTGACCGAACGCCTGGGCCTGCCGCGGCGCCCCATGGCCAGGCACTCGCCGGTCATCGGCGCCGCCCTGCTGGCGACGATGGCCTGGCGTGCAACAGGAGCGACCTGACGCTCATCCCTTTGGAAAATGGGGCAGCTCGAGACCGGAAATGTGTTGCAGGATGCGGATCACCTGGGCGCTGTACCCGTACTCGTTGTCGTACCACACGTACAGCACGCAGCGTCTGCCCTGGGTAATGGTCGCTCCGGAGTCGACGATGCCGGCTCTCTCACTGCCGACGAAGTCGCTCGATACGACCTCGGGCGAGCTGGTATAGTCGATCTGGCCCCCCAAGGGCACATCGAGAGAGATATCCCGCAGGTAGGTATTGATCTCCTCTGTGCCGACTTCCCGTTCCAGGTTCAGGTTCAGTATGGCGAGGGAGACATTGGGGGTGGGCACGCGGATGGCATTGGCCGTGACCCTGCCTTCGAGTTCCGGCAGGACCTTGGCCACGGCGCTGGCCGCCCCGGTGTCCGTTATGACCATGTTCAGCGGGGCGCCGCGCCCCCGCCGCTCATGCCTGTGGTAGTTGTCGATGAGATTCTGGTCGTTGGTGTAGGAATGGCAGGTCTCGATGTGGACGCTGGCGATGCCGTAGCGATCATGCACGACCTTGAGCACCGGCGTGATGGCATTGGTGGTACAGCTGCCGGCGGAGAGGATTCGCTCTTCCTCCACAATGCAGTCGTTGTTGATGCCGTAGACGATATTGGGAACATCGCCCTTCCCGGGTGCGGTGAGGACGACCTTGGCGACCCCGGGGGCCCGGAGGTGGCGCTCGAGCCCCTCGCGGTCCCGCCAGACACCGGTATTGTCGAGCACGATGGCGTTCTCGATCCCGTGGGCGGTGTAATCCACGTCCTCCGGGGTGTCCGAATAGAGGAGGCGGATCATGTTGCCATTGGCGACGATGGCGTTTTCTTCCGGGTCCATGACGATGGTCCCCTTGAAGGGGCCGTGAATGGAGTCTCGCCGCAGCAGACTGGCCCGCTTCACCAGGTCGTCCTCCGTGCCCGTACGGACCACCACCGCCCGCAGCCGCCACTTGTCGCCCCCGCCGCTGCGTGCGATCAGAATCCGCGCCAGTATGCGTCCGACCCGGCCGAAGCCGTAGAGCACCACGTCCTGCGGCTTTCCCGGCAGCCTCTTCCCGCCATCGATCTCAGCCAGTTCCCGGCGCAGGAAAGCCTCCACATCCCCCTTCGCATTCCATTCCTGGAACCCGGTAGTCAACTTGCCGATATCTATCCGCGTCGGGGCCAGGTTCAGCCGGGACAGGGCCTGGAGGACCGCAAGGCTCGAAGACATGCAGAGTTCGTCCTTGATCACCTGCCGGGCAAAGCGATGAGCCTTGAGGATGTCGATGGCGGAGCTGTGCACCAGGGAGCGGCCGTAGATCGTGGTGACCACGCCGCAATCCCGATAGAGCTTGCCGATGAGCGGGACCATGGACTCGGCGACCTCCTCCCGCCTGGCCCAATCGGCAAAGTAGCTTTCCATCTTCTCGTCGATCATCTCTCCTGCTCCCCTCTCTACCGGAACGGCCGGCGGGAATGGCGTTCGACGTTAGCACGGCGCACCCGCAGCGGCAAGGTTCGTGACGGGCGGGCGCTGGGTCGATGGTGACATGGCGGCTTGAAGAGGCGCGGCGGCAGGAGTCCATCGCGCCCGCGACAGAGATGGAATACCAGAGGAGACTGCGCACATGGAACCGGCAAGACGGATCGCTATTCGGTCAGAGCTCGTGCGTTGGCTTACCGTTGTCGCGTCCATATACGTGCTGCTGGTGGCCGTTGGCCTGATCGGCAAGGGTTTCCGTATGGAATTCGGCGATGCGGAGGGCATCGAGTCCCTGTTCGCACTTGCCACGAACCCCTTCGTCGGACTCGTTCTCGGCATACTGGCGACGGCATTGCTCCAATCTTCCAGCACCGTTACATCCATCATCGTCGGTCTTGTGGCGGGGGGAATGCCCATTGCCATGGCCATACCCATGGTGATGGGTGCCAATGTGGGGACGACGATCACCAACACGCTCGTCAGTTTCGGTCACGTGGGCAGATCGGGGGAATTCCGCAAGGCCTTTGCCGCCGCCACCATACACGACTTCTTCAATCTCCTGAGCATCCTGATATTCCTGCCGCTGGAACTCGCATTCGGTCTCATCGAAAGACTGAGCGGCGTGTTGACCCACATCATCGAGAACACCGGCTCTGTCGATGCAGGGGGAAAGGGCATCGTCAAGGTCGTCATCGGTTTCGGTACCGGGATTGTAGAGTCTCTGACGGCCTCGCTCCCCGACGTGTGGGAGGGTCTGGTTCTGATCGTCGCGGGAATCGCGCTCATTCTGCTCTCGATCACGTATCTTGGAGCTGCGCTGAAGAGCGTATTCGTAGGCAGGGCCCGGAAGTTCCTGCAGGCAGCCGTCGGCAAGGGGCCGATAACCGGCATTTGTTCCGGCACTGTCGTCACCGTGCTCGTGCAGTCGTCCTCGACCACCACGAGCCTCATCGTGCCTCTGGCAGGGTCAGGCGTGATCGGACTGCGTCATGTCTACCCGTTCACCCTCGGCGCCAACATCGGGACGACGATCACCGCGCTTCTCGCCGCAACCGCGATCACCGGTGCCACCCATGCCGTGGCGCACCAGATCGCAATTGCGCACTTCCTCTACAATCTGGTTGGCGTTGTCGTCATCTATGGCATCCCCTGGCTGCGGGAGATTCCGATCGCGGGATCCGAGTGGCTCGCAGGGCTGGGAAGCGAACGGAAGTGGTTGGCCATCGTCTACATCCTCGGCGCATTCTTCGGCATTCCGGGAGCGCTCGTGTTTGCCAGTGCATGGCTGTCCTGAGCGCCGCGTGCTATTGGCGACCCGGTCGCCTGCGGCAAGCCGAGCGATAGAAGACCGCGAGCGTTCGGTCGCCGGATACCACTTTGACGAGCGTTCACCGGGTCGCGCCCCTGGCCGCGGCTTCCATGACCTCGCGCCGCGCCAGGTTCGCCTCCACCTCGGCGCGGGTGCGCCACACCGGCCGCAGCTCCTGCCTCGCCATCAGCTCCAGCTGGTCCCCCACGTGGGGCGACCCCGGCTGGCTTGCATTGCCGTAGCCCAGCAGGGTCCGGGCCCGCACCGGGTCGCCGAACTCCACCACGGCCACGAAGGAGTCGCCGCCCCGCGCGTAGGAGCGGCCGTCCGGGCTCCGTCGGAACCAGATGGTGCGGAATCCGCGGCCGCCGCTGGCCGGCAGGTCCCGGTCCCCGAGGCGAAGGCGGTGGACCTCGCCCCAGGCTACGTCGAGGGAGCCGTGGGCACTGATCACCTGTATGGCGGCCCTCTCCAGGGCCTCCACCGCGGCCGCCGGGTCGGCCAGGCCGGAGGGAGTGCCCAGGGGGTCGTCCACCTGCCAGGGCGTGAGGAAGGGCCGGCCTCCCGTCTGGGCGAACCACGCGTCGAAGAGGACCGCGCCGCGGCTGTCCGCATCCACTCGCCGGTCCCACGCCGCCAGCACCGCCGCGACGCGCTTTACCGCGTCGCCGCCGTGCTCCTCCACGGCCCGCAGCAGGTCGTCGAGGACGCGGTCGGCCGCCTCGCGGCGGGTCGAGTGCTTGTACGCGGCCAGCTCCTCGAAGGTGATCGACTCGTCCTCGGTCAGCATGCGCACCGACCGCTGCTGGCGGAACCCCAGCCGGGGGGCCGGCGCCAGGTAGGGCGGGAAGTCCGCCGGGTCGAGCAGGGAAGGCACGGTCGCCGTCCACGGCGGGTCGTTGGCGTTCTGCAGCCAGCCGCCGGGCGGGTCGAGGAGGCGCGGCAGCTCATCGTAGTCGTGGCACTCCGTCCACAGGGTGGCCGAGGTGTTCCCCGGGACCAGGCCCTGCCAGTAGGCCCGGTCCCCGTGGGGACGGCGAGGAGTGCAGCCGCCGAAGAGGTAGAGAACATGGCCGTCCCGGTCGGCGTAGAGGACGTTGAAGAAGGGCATCTGCAGGCGGCGCAGGGCCGCCTCGAACTCCTCCAGCGAGGTGGCCCGGACCATCTCCCAGTACTGCTCCATCAGGTAGGGCCGGTCGAGGCCCGCCAGGCGCAGGGCCACTGCGCGGTCCTCCCGCCGGGCGAGCACGGGACCATGGACGGAGCGCAACAAGGTCAGGGGCACCGCCCCCAGCGTGCCGTCCTCCTGCCGCACGCGCAGGGTGTCCTGGCGCTGCTCGAAGGCCCGAACCCCGCCGTCCCAGCGGTAGCCGCCCTCGACCAGCTCCAGCTCGTAGAGGTCGGCGCCGTCCATTGGGTTGTTGGTGTGGGTCCAGCCGAGGTGGTCGTTGAAGGCGATCCCGAGCAGCGGAAAGCCGACCAGGGCGGCCCCGTACGCGTCCACCCCCGGCGCCTGAAGGTGCGCCTCGAACCAGGTCGTCATGCCGCCCCAGGGAAGGTGCGGGTTGGCCAGCAGCATGGCATGGCCGCTGGCCGAGCGGGAGGGCGCCACGGCCCAGGCGTTGGAGCCCGCTCCCTGCCAGCTCATCGCCGCCCGGGGCTGTCCGCGGGCGACGAAGGAGAGGTGGATCACCCGCTGCACGTGGGCGGCGATGTCCTCGGGCCCCACCGGCAGCACCTGCCGCCGGCCTGCGTCGAGCCGCTCCGGCCAGGCGCGGGCGTAGTCGTTGATGCCGGCGGCGAAGGCGTCGAGGCCGGCGCGCATCGGGGGGCTCTGGGCCGCGTACCAGTCGCGGGCCCGGGCGGGCACCCCCATGGCGCGCACGTACTGGTCCCCCTGGAGATGGCCGGCCCCCCAGTACTCGGCCGCCCGTCCCCGCGCCTGGCCGTAGAGCTCCAGGAGCAGGTCGCCGTGAGCGGCCATCTGGGCCCAGCCGAAGGCGTGGAACATCCCGGGCGCGTCGGCGGCGAGGATGTGGGGCACGCCCCAGGTGTCCCACAGGATCTCGGCCGGCGCCGACTCCGCGGGCTTTGCCGGCGCCGGTCCGCAGGCGGCGAATGCCAGGGTCGGGACGATCAGCAGGACGAACCTCATGGCAGGTCTCCCGGTTGCGTGGCGAGGTCTGCCCTCCGCTGGGCAGGCCCCGGCCGCCTTGTGGGCCGACTCGCCGTGCGGGTCGGTCGCTCGCCCTCTCTCATGCCCTCCCGGGGCGCCTCCCGCCCCCGGTCTCAGGCTCAGTCCCCGCCGTCCTCCAGCTCGGCCAGACGGCGGCGCTGCCCCGCCAGGTCGACGCCCAGGGCGAGGAAGATGACGAGGGCGGTCGTGGCGGCCGGGACGAGGAACATGTCCGGGTAGGAGAGAACGGCCTTCAGGTGCCCCATCATCGCGTTGCCCGCCGCCGTCCCCATGTTGGAGATCGCCATGTACAGGGAGAACTGGGTGGCGCCGACCCGCCGCCAGCAGATCGCCATCATCAGCGACAGGAAGGCGATGGTGACGAGTACGTCGATCAGCAGAAAGGCGGCGATGTAGGCCTGCGCCGTGAGCTCGTGCTCCCACAGCTCGGACATGAGCCCCATGGCCACTGAAGCCAGGCAGAGCAGGGCGGCGCCCGCGGCGATCGTGCGATGCCGGCCGAGGAACTCGATCAGCATCCACCCCGTGAAGGCGCCGATGATGGCGGAGACGGCCGTGGCGGTGGCGTTGAGCCCGGAGTACTCCGTGTGGTGCCACCCCAGCTCCTGCACGGTGAATACCGGCAGCAGGACGTCGAGGAATCCGGTCCCCAGGCTGAAGACGAACATGCAAGCCGCCGCCCGCAGGCTGACGGGCCATACGACGACCTTCAGCAGGCTCCGTCCGATGTCCCGCCAGCCCTCCAGCTGCAGGTGGCGGGCGATCTCCGAGGCCTGCCCCCGGGTCCAGGGCAGCAGGCGCTCGCCAGGGCGCTCCCGCAGCAGCAGGGGCACCAGCATCACCACGCCCACCGCCGCGGTGTGGGCCACCATGGCGCCGGCCAGGCCGTAGCCGTCCAGCAGCCAGGCGCCGCCAAAGATCGCCCCGGACTTGCCCAGGGCCTTGCCGCCCCACATGAAGCTGTTGGCCCGCGGCTGCTCTTCCACCGGGACGATCTCGATCGCCATGCCGTCGGTGGCCACGTCCTGGAAGGCGGTGAAGAAGTTGATGGCGAAGCCGCAGGCCGTGAGCAGGGCGAGGTGCTCGAGCGGATCGGGCAGCAGAACCAGGGCCAGCGAGGTGCCGATCATCCCCGCCTGGGCGGCCAGCACCCAGGGCCGGCGGCGGCCCATGGCCAGAAAGGTCCAGCGGTCCATGATGGGGCCGTTGATCAGCTTCAGGCTCCAGGGCAGCACGACGATGCCCGCGTACCAGCTGATCTGGATTGGGGTGAGTCCCTGCTGGGCCATGTAGGCCGGCATGGCGATGGAGAGCAGGCCAGCGGGGAAGCCCTGGGCGGCGTAGAGCAGGGTGAGGGCCGCGTAGCGGAGCAGGCTGTGCTCGGAGAGGACGGAGCGGTGCCTGGCGGCCCTCCACCTTCTGACCGTCCGTTTCGCAGGGGCGAGGCACAACTCCAGGACCCACGAGCAGATCTTCAGGACCCTCGAGTACATCGCCCTAGACCGCCGTGTTCGCCTCGTCGCGGTACTGGTTGATCCCGGGGACCTCGCTCATGCCGTGCCAGACGCCGCGGAAGAGGGTCTGGCGCTTCGGCGGCATGGCGGCGATCACCTCCGGAGCCGGCCGCCCCTTGCCCCACTTGGCGTTTACCGTGTTGTAGCAGGTGAACAGGCTCAGCCGGGGGTTGGCGCCCGTCCACTTGGTCCCCGAGTGGCACAGGGCCTCGGTGAAGACGAGGGCCGATCCCGCGGGACAGCCGTAGGTCTCCCACACGGAGCTGTCCCGTCCGCTCAGCCCCTCGGGCCGCGGAAAGGCCGTCTTGTGGCTGCCCGACAGCAACAGGGTGCCGCCCTCCCCATGGACCACCTCGTTCAGCTCCCACACGACCCGCGTGAGCCCCGCGTGCACCTTGCCGGGCAGCATCTGGTAGATGTGGGAATTGCCCTCGAAGTTGAAGTAGCCGCCGCCCCCGTGGGGGTTGAAGTTGTCGTGGCCCTTCTCGCGGAAGCTGGTGTAGGTGTGGTCGTAGCGGAAGCCGTAGCAGTCGGCCGTGGCCAGGGCCTGGTGCGAGAGGATCTCGTTGAGCACCCCCACCACGGCCGGGTGGTCCACCAGCACCTGCGACGGGCCCCCGTGGTTGTCCCGCTCCTCGGGCGGCAGCGACTCCCGGTCCTTCAGGAACCGCATCTGGTGCTCCCGGATCGGACCGAGCTGCTCCTCCGTCAGCAGCGCCGGCAGCAGCAGCCACCCCTTCAGGTCGAAGAAGTAGCGCTGCTCGTCGGTCATGGGCACCACGGGCAGGCCGTCGGCGTTCGTGTCCGGCAGAAGCCCCGTCATCAGGTTCCTCCATGGATGGTCCTCACGTCTCGCTGGAGATCCTCGAGGTCGTACTGGACCGGCACCTTTCTGGCGCGAGCGTAGTCCATCATCTCCCACAAGGAGACCCCGGCCTCGCGAGCCGCTCGTGCAAGGGTGAGCTTCCCATCCCCATACTGCCGGACGTAGTGCTCCAGCTTCCATTGCTGAATCGCTTTCGACAGCAGCCGGCGCACCGTGGTGGAACGATCGGCCTGCTCGACATCCTCGATGAGCTCCAACTCTCGGACCAACTCCAAAGGGAGCCTGGTCCCCACCATCCGGTCCTTCTTCATCTGTCGGTCTCCCGGGCAAGTCTCAGGATTTCCGCAACGACGGCTGGCGAGAGCCAAAGGATCTGACCGAGATCCCGCACGGCGATCTCCAATTCTCTCATATCAAGAGACCGTTTCAGGTACGCCTCCAACAGCGCACCCGCAGTGCCCAGATGCGGAACTCCGGAGGCTGCAGCCACGCTCCGGGCCTCCTTGTCGTCTACGATCAGCCGCAGACCCCGCCCGCTCGCCAGCGCGATCGCCTCGGCTTCGCCCCGGTCCAGCCGGGAGCGTCCCGCCAGACCTTGCCTCAAACCCTGCTCCTGCGCGGTCAGGGAAACCATCCGCAGCCAGCCGCTCGCCAAGGCGGCATCGAGTTGCTCCACGCCATTGGCGCGGATCTTCTTGCCTGCATCGATCGCTTCCGCCTTGACGATCGGTCCGATGAGCACTTCGCCGTAGAGGTCCTTCAACAACCCGAGCCGCTGGAGTCTGGCGAGAACGATCAACGGGGAAGCGTCGGCAACGATCATTCGGAGTTCTCTGGCCCATCAGCATTGCCCGATTGCGTTAACATAACCTACGATTGTTTACAAGGCATGGCAAGCAGAGGGAGCGGAGCGTTGCTCGCCGGCCATGGGCACCACGGGCAAGCCGTCGGCGTTCGTGTCCGGCAGAAGCCCCGTCATCCCTCGTCTCCCTTCCGCTCTCCGAAGTAGACCCGCCGCGCCGTTTCTCCGAGCACGAGGGCCTGGTCCGCGGCGGGCAGGTGTTGCGTGTGCAGCCGCGCCAGGCGCAGCAGCTGATCGTAGTTGAGGTGCGAGAGCATCCCGGGCTGGTCGGTGCCCCACATGATGCGGTCCGCGCCGAGGCGCTCCAGGCCCTCCCGGAGCCACCGCGCGGCCGTGGGCCAGGGGAACTCCTCGCGCCCGGCCAGGATGGCCGGGAAGGAGGCGAAGTCGAACCAGACGTTGGGCAGCTCACCGAGGGCCAGCTGCTCGTCGCGGCGCCGGCGCAGCTCCGGGTCGGCCTCGTCGTCGATCCGGGGATGGGCCAGGTGGGTGATGACGACGCTCAGTCCCTCGTGGGCCTCGGCGATGGCCCGCACCGCCTCCGTCTGGTAGGCCTCCTGCGCCGGCGGCCCGAGGTCGAGGGTGAGCGCCATGCCGCGCGCCTCCAGGGCCGGCCACAGCCAGCCGACCTCCTCGTCGTCGAGGCGGGCCCCGGGGTGCACCCCCGTCAGCCCCGTCTCCTCGGAGAGCTCGATCTTGCCGGCGGCGAAGACCCCGCCCTCGACCTGCTCCTCGAAGTAGCGGCGGAACCCCGGCCGCCAGGGGTCGCACCACAGGGCGCCGACGAGCCGCCCCGGGTTCGCGGCCACCGCCTCGGCCACGTAGCCGTCGCACTCGCCGTAGTAGGTCCCCTGGAGCAGCACCGCCGCGTCCACGCCCGCCCAGTCCAGGTTGGCCAGCAACATCCCCGTGGTGAACTCGGTCCGCTGATTGAACGGGGGCAAGAGCTGCATCAGGCGTTCGCCCACCCGCATGCGTCCGTAGCCGCCGTCGCGCGTCGGGCCCTCCCGCACCTGGCCCCGGGGCTCCGGGAAGACGTGGCTGTGGGCGTCGACGATCATCAGCCCCGCGAGGGCTCGCCCCTCTCCCGGCGCGCCTGCGCCGACAGCTCCGGCAGGTGGTCCTGGTTGGCCAGGGGCTGCTCCAGGTGGCGCATGCGCTCCGGGGTGGCCGTGTCGACCATGGCCGGCCCGTAGACCGAGTCGGTGAGGAAGCGGGAGAAGTTGGCCACCTCCTGGCGCATGATCGGCAGCTCCTCCTCGGTGTGGCGCCGGGTGCAGTTCAGGGTGAACATGCGGCGCCGGTCGCCGCCGCCCCAGGCCGAGTGCTTGGTCCCCTGGTGGAAGACGACGACGTCGCCGGGCGCCGTCTCCACGGCCACCGCCGGCACCTGGTCGCCGGAGACGCCCCAGTGCTCCTCGGACTCGCGGACGCCCGCCTGCAGCGCCTCGGCGTAGCCCTCGCCGTAGCGGTGGCTCCCCGGGATCACGCGGATGGCGCCGCTGTCGCGCGTCAGCCGGTCGAGGTAGAAGGCGATCTTGTAGTAGACGATGGGGCGCGGCCAGCCGCCGTCGGAGTGCCAGCCCGTGTCCCCCACGTAGTAGTTGCCGTCGCTGCCGAGGTAGACGTAGTCGTCGCCCAGCAGACTGCCCAGGATGCCGTCGATGCGCGGGTCGTCGAGCAGGCTGGAGAGGTACTCGCTCTGCCCGGCGAACGGCACGATGCAGGAGCGCGCCGTGCCGTCGTGAGGCCGCCCGTCGTGGCCGCCGCCGTGGGTGGCCCAGATCTCCTCGAAGGCGGCGATGACGGCCTCGATGCGGTCCTCGATGAGGCCGGGGAAGTGGAGGAACCCGAAGGTCTCCATGAAGTTGAGCTGCTGCGGTGTCAGACGCATGGGATTCTCCTTCAGCTTTCGTACGCCTCGTCCCGGCTGCGGGCCTGCCGGCCCGTGCACAGGGCCTGCATCTCCGCCGGCATGCGGGCGAACGTCTCCGGCCAGACCGGCTGGTGGTTGTTCTCGACCCAGTTGTTGAACCACCTCGGGTAGTAGGCCACGTTGAGGCCGACGCGCACGCTGGAGCCGGTGTTGCCGCGGGCCATGTGGAAGGCGCCGCCGTGCCACATGAGCAGGCTGCCGGCGGTACCGGTGACCGTGCGAACGAGGGGGCCGTCCACGTCGAAATCGGGAGGCGGCGACCGCAGGCCGGAGCGGTGGCTCATGGGCACCACCCCCGTGGCGCCGTTGTCGATGGTGAAGTCGGTGAGCATCCAGATGGAGTTGATCATCCAGGGCACCCCCGGCAGCTCGTGGAAATGCCCGGCCGAGTCGACGTGCAGGGGCTGGTGAGGGGCGCCCGGCCAGGTCGGCTTGGAGCACGCCTCCACCACGCGGCAGCGGGGGCCCAGGAAGTGCCGGGCCACGGCCACGGCGGCCGGGTGGAAGGCCAGTTGCCAGGTGCGGTCGTCGAGGTTGAGCATGCCGAAGAGGGTCTGGTAGTGCTCGTCGCCGACGACGAAGGGCCGGCAGCGCTCCTCGGCGTGCAGCTCCAGGCAGCGTTCCGCGAGGCCGCGGGCCAGCTCGCCGGGCACGAGGCCGGGGAGCAGGCAGTAGCCGTAGGTGTCCAGATGCTCGACGGCCTCGGTGGTATCCGGCGCGGTCATGGCGCGAGGGTAGTCAACCGCCCGGGGCCAAGGCAAGGGGCCGTGGGGCATGGGACCGCCGAGGCACTGGGGCGAACCTCCCGGCGCTCCGGAACAACGGGGGGACTACGCGGCAAGTGGCCTTTCCGGCCGGGTCGGGACGGGGTATCGTCAGGACCGCGGAGTGTAGGAGCCATGAGCCTGACACGACGACAGCGGCAGCACTACGACGAGCACGGATACGTCGTGGTCGAGGGCGGCCTGACCGCCGGCGACCTGGCCCCCGTGATCGCCGACTACGAGCGCTTCATCGACGCCGAGGCGCGCCGCCTGCACGCGGCCGGAGTCCTGCCACGGCTGTGGGAGGAGGAGCCCTTCCACCGCCGCCTCGCCCGGATCTGCGAGCACGAGACGAGCATCTACGACCGCATCGACCTGATGTACTGCCGGCTGCCGGGGGTCTTTCAGTTCCTGCGCAACGGGCGGCTGCTCGACCTGGTGGAGGGGATCGTCGGCCCCGAGATCACCTGCAGCCCCATCCAGCACGCCCGGGCCAAGCTCCCCGGATCGCTGCGTCCGGCCGCCGACGACGAGGAATCCCGCCGGAAGCGGGACGCCATGGTGGGCGAGAACGTGGCTCCCTGGCACCAGGACGCCCAGGTCCACCTGGAGGCCGCCGACCCGCACGCCATCGTCACCGTGTGGGTCCCCCTGGTCGACGCCACCCCGGCCAACGGCTGCCTGCAGGTGATCCCCGGCGTGCACCGGAAGCGCCGCGTCTACTGGAGCGACGGCTTCGGCGTCAGCGACGAGCACCTGCCGGAAGGCGAGGCCGTCACCCTGCCGATGCACGCCGGCGACGTGCTGCTCATGGACAAGCTGATCCCCCACCGCTCCACCCCCAACCGCACCGACGGCATCCGCTGGAGCCTCGACCTGCGCTACCAGCGCGCCGGCACCCCCACCGGCCGCGACGACTACCCGGCCTTCATCGCCCGCAGCCGCTCTCGGCCGGCCTCGGAGCTGACCGACTTCGAGCAGTGGCGCCGCGAGTGGGTGGCGGCCCTGGAGCGGGTCCCCCTGGGCCAGCGGCCGCGGCGGCAAGACCGCCCCACCGAGCCGCGGGCGATCGAGATCCGGCCGTGAGCGAGTCCCCCATGGATACGTCACAAGCCACGAAGCTGTTCCGCAACAACTGGTTCCTGCGCAACGAGGAGAAACCCGCCCTCACCGGCGGCGAGGAGCGCTTCATGGCCGCGGCCATGGGTCCGCAGCCGGAACGCTGGAAAGGGGTGCCGGACCTGCGGGAGATGGAGCGCATCCTGGCTGACGAGCCGGGGGTCCTGGACCGCATCGGCGCGCACCTGCTGCAGGTACTGGTGGGCATGAAGGGATGCGGTCCCGCCGTGGCCTTCCTCCTCGACCGGGGGGTGCCCTTCGAGATCGACGAGTCCTCGTTCAACGTGCTCCACGAGGCCGCGTGGGGAGGCATGGACGACACCCTGCGGGCCGTCTTTCAGGCGGGCGCCGCGGACGGCACCGGCGTCTCGGTGGAGAAGCCCCACGTGGGCTGGCCGGCCAACCTCTCCCTCGTGTACTGGACGGCCTGGGGAGGGTATCCGGCGTGCACCCTGCTGCTGATCCGCTACGGCGCCGGCGTCCACCACGAGCTGCCGATCAAGGGAAACGGCGAGCGGGGCACGACCTCCCTGCAGGAGGCCGTCTCTCCGAGCCAGTGGGGCCCCAACCCCGAGCGCCTTGAAGGCAAGCGCGAGGTGGCGCGGATCCTCATCGAAGACGGGGCCCGCTACGACGTCTGCTCCGCCTGCGCCCGCGACGACACTCCCAGGCTGAAGGAGTTGCTGGCCGAGGATCCCGGCGCGGCCACGGCCGCCGCGGAATACGACATGACCCCCCTGCACTGGGCGGCGCGGGCCGGGTCGATGGCGTGCGCGCGGATCCTGCTGGCAGCAGGGGCCCCGGTCAACGCCCTCAACAAGGCCCGGAGGTCTCCCCTCCAGCTGGCCGCCGAGCACGACCGCGCCGGGATGATCCGCCTCCTCGCCGGGCATGGGGCCGACCTCGACACCCAGGACCCGAAGGGACGCACGCCCCTGCACCGGGCGACCTACGAGGGCAAGGTGGCCGCAGTCGAGGCGCTGCTCGAGTCGGGCGCCGATCCCTCGGTGACCAGCAAGAGCGGCCGCACCGCCTTCGAGATCGCCCGCAAGGAGGCTCGGCACTACAAGGAGAGGGCATGACCGCCGGCGCCCGCCTGCTGCTGATCTCGGGCTCCTTCGAGTACGACTCGGAGGAGTCCCTCGTCATCCTGCGGGACTACCTGCTGGCCAACGCCCCCTGGTCCTGTGAGCTGCTGGTCTTCCATAGCGAGGAGGACCCCGTCTCCCTGGAGCCGCTGGAGAGCGCCGACGCCGTCGTGCTCTTCACTCGGCGGCTGCTGACCGACGGCGCCGAGCTGGAGCGCTTCCGGCGCTACTGCCGGGACGGCCGGCCCGTGGTCGGCCTGCGCACGGCCAGCCACGCCTTCCAGCGCTGGCTCGAGTTCGACGCGCAGGTCCTCGGCGGCAACTACGATGGCCACTTCGGCGCCGGCGAGATCACCCGGGTGAGCATGGCCGAGGGGGCAGAAAACCACCCGGTCCTGGAGGAGGTGGAGCCCTTCGAGGCGTACGGCTCCCTCTACCGGAACACGCCCCTGGCCGCCGACACCACCACCCTGCTCATCGGCCGCGAGGGGGAGCACTGCGAGCCGGTGGCCTGGACCTGCGAGCGCGCCGGACGGGCCTTCTACACCTCCCTCGGCCACCAGCGCGACTTCTGGGAGCTGGACTACCTGCGCCTGGTGCGCAACGGCATCGCCTGGGCCCTGGATCAGGCGAGCACGCCCCGGTAGATCCGCTCCGCGTCCGCGGCCGTCACCTCCACCGGGTTCGGGTCGAGGAGGCGGCGCACCTGCAGGGCCACCTCGATCATGCGCGGCAGGTCGTCCTCGCCGAGGCCGGCGTCGGTCAGGGTGGCGAAGGGCGTGTGGCGGCGGCGCACCTCGTCGATCCAGCCGGCGGCCAGGCGCGCCCCCTCCTCGCGGCTCTTGCCGGCCAGGTCTAGCCCGGCGGCGCCGGCGGCGTAGTAGTACTTGTCGGCCGCGGCCGGGGCGTTGTGCTCCATCACCCCCGGCAGGACCAGGGCCACGGCGGTGCCGTGGGGCACGGGCCGGCCCTTCTCGTGGGAGAGCTTCTCGATGCCGTAGCCGAGGGCGTGGGCGGCGCCGGTGTTGATCGGGCTCAGCAGCAGGCCGGCCAGCAGGCTGCAGCGGCACATCTGGAGGCGCGCCTCGGGGTCGGCGGCGCCGTTGGCGATGGCTCGCGGCAGGTGGGGCATCCCCGCCGCCAGGGAGGCCCGGGCCACGGCGTCGCCCAGGGGGCCGCTCTTCTTGGAGGCCGTGCACTCCAGGGCGTGGCCGAGGGCGTCGAGGCCCGTGGTGGCCGTCAGGCCCGGGGGCATGCCCGCCGACAGGCGCGGGTCGACGATGGCCGCGGCGGGATGGAGATGCTCGGAGTAGACGGCCTGCTTGCCGCCCTCGGCCACGACCACCGAGACGCAGCTCGCCTCGGCGCCGGTGCCGGCGGTGGTGGGCAGGCAGACCAGGGGCCAGCGCGGCCCCCGCTCGAAGAGGTCGAAGCCGAAGTAGTCGGCCGTGGAGCCGCCGCAGGAGGCCACGCACAGGCCGACCTTGGCGGTGTCCATGGTGCTGCCGCCGCCGATGGCGACCACCGCCTCGGCGCCGCTGCGCTCCGCGGCTTCGGCCAGGGCGTCGACGGAGGCCACCGTCGGGTTGGGCACGATCCCGGTGAAGGTGGCGGCGATGCGGATACCCGCCTCCCGCAGCCCCTCGACCACCGGCGCCGCCACAGCCTCCAGGGCGGCGTCGTGGACGACCATCACCGACCCGGCGCCGAGGCGCCGGCACTCCTCCGGCAGCCGGCCCGCCGCCCCCTCGCCGAGCAGCAGCCGCCGCCGCTCGAAGCCGAACATCTCCCTCATCTCCTCCCGGCGCTCGTCGGTGGCGAAGTACTCCTCGTCGGCCAGCAACTGCTCGTTCACCAGCGTTTCCGTGCTCACCCTTCCTCCTCCTTCCATGTGGCCGCGCTCCGTTGACCGTCTCGATCCCCGGCGCCTATACTCGCCGTGCTCACCCCCACGCAGGAGCTTCCTCATGACCGTCACCACCAGCGACCTGGCCGCCGCGTACCAGCGCGACGGCTTCGTCACCCGACTCGACATCTTCACCGAGCCCGAGATCTCCGCCTTCCGCGCCCGCTTCGACGAGCTCGAGGCCCGCGAAGGCCGGGAGGAGTGCCAGATCGGCCTCCAGGGCCGGCACTTCGACGACGAGTTCATCTGGCAGATGGCCTCCGACCCCCGCATCGTCGAATCGATGGCCGCCTGCATGGGCGACGACATCATGCTGCTGTCCACCCACTTCTTCTGCAAGTACCCGGACCCCGACTCGACGAAGTTCGTCGCCTGGCACCAGGACATCACCTACTGGGGGCTCGAGCCGCCCGAGGCCCACACCGCCTGGATCGCCGTGGACGACGCCGATGTGGAGAACGGCTGCATGCAGGTCATCCCCGGCTCTCACCGGGACGGCATCGCCGAGCACGGCACCTCCGACCGCGGCGGCAACCTGCTGAGCATCAACCAGGAGATCCCCGACGAGCTGGTCGACTCGAGCCGGGCGGTGCCGCTGGAGCTGAAGGCCGGGCAGATCTCCATCCACAACGGCCAGCTCTTCCACGCCAGCCAGCCGAACCTCTCGCAGCGGCGGCGCTGCGGCCTCACGGTGCGCTACATCCCGCCCGAGGCCCGCCAGGTGCGCCCCAACTCGGTGGGCCTCGCCTGGCGCCCGGTCCTGCTGCGGGGGGAGGACGCCCACCACCACTACCCCGACACGCCGGCGCCGTTCTGATGGCCCGCTACGACCGCATGACCGTCCTCGGCGCCATGGGCGACATCGGCGTCGTGCCCGTGTTCTACAACAAGGACCCCCAGGCCGCCATCGACATCATCAAGGCCTGCGCCGACGGCGGCGCCCGCTGCGTCGAGTTCACCAACCGCGGCGACCTCGCCTGGAAGGTCTTCGTGGAGGCCATGGAGCGCCTCGTGGCCGAGGAGCTGGACATCATCCTCGGCGTCGGCTCCATCGTCGACGCGCCCACGGCCGGCCTCTACATCTCCAGCGGTGCCGACTTCGTCGTGGGCCCCCTCCTCAACCCCGAGGTCGCCCGCCTCTGCAACCGCCGCAAGGTCGCCTACTCCCCCGGTTGCGGCACCGTCTCCGAGATCGCCCAGGCCGAGGAGCTGGGGGTGGAGATCGTCAAGGTCTTCCCCGCCGGCGAGGTCGGCGGCCCCGCCTTCGTCAAGTCCGTCCTCGGCCCCTGCCCGTGGACGCGCATCATGCCCACCGGCGGCGTCGACGCCACCCGCGAGAGCCTGGAGGCCTGGTTCTCCGCCGGCGTCGCCTGCGTCGGCATCGGCTCCAACCTGGTGACGCGGGAGATCGTCCAGACCCGCGACTACGCCGGCCTGACGGCCAGGGTGCGGCAGGTCGTCGCCTGGATCGAGGAGATCCGCGCCGGGCCGGACTAGGGCCGCTTCGGCGTAGCCTCCGCCCGCCCGAAGGCCCACAGGGCGAAGACCAGCGCCAGGGCCGTTTCCACCACCAGCAGCAGGATCGGCACCACCCCGGCGGCCAGGCTCTCTCTCAGTGACAGGGGGACTTCCTGGAAGCGGGGGATCTCGGCCGAGTCCAGCTTCTTCTGCGACATGAAGCCGCCGAGGAACAGGAGGTGCGGTGACTCGGGGTCCTCCGCGTCCTTGGCGCGCAGGAACTCGCGCAGGGTCTCGCGGTAGTCCCATCCCTGGCGGGCGAAGCTCCTGAAGCGCTGAATGCCGTTGCGCAGCAGGGCCTCGAGGGAGTACTGAAAGGCCCCGCCCGGCGACAGGAGGTTCACGGCGCGGGCGACCTCGAGCTGCCGGATGAACACCATCTCTTCGACCCGCCTCATCTTCTCCCTCTCCAGCTCGTCGAGGCGCTGCACGTAGCGCTTCTCCAGGTCGTAGTCGTCGGACCGGGCAACCTCCAGGGGACGCGGTTTGAGCCCCTCTCTCTGCATCGCCGTCCGCACCTCCTGCTCGTGCTCGCCCATCCTCCTCCACACGGCCCAGGGGGACTCCACCGCCGTCACGGCGGCCAGGTGGGAGCTCTGCGGGACGACGACCATGAGCACGGTCCAGCCGGTGGCGAGAATCACCAGGGAGGAGGCCGAGCTGCGGGCCAGGGCCGAGATCCCGGCCGCCGCCAGCAGCAGCAGGGCGGCGAGGACGGCCGTGGTCAGCAGGAAGAAGAGCCAGCTCAGCCAGAGGATCCCATCCGGCTTCACGGCACCACCGAGCAGGAGGATGAGCAGGCTCAGCAGACTGCCGGCGCCGGCGGCGGCCATCAGGGCTGTCAGGTGGGCGCCGACCTTGGTGAACAGGAAGCGGCGCAGGGAGAGGGGGCCGGCCAGCGCCAGACGCAGCGTGCCGCTCTCGCGCTCACCGCTGACGGCGTTGTATGCGAGAAGGATGCACAGGAAGGAGAGCACGCAGCGCACGATGACGCTCCAGTCCGCCACCTCGAAGGGGCGCATCCACCGGTTCGTCGTGCGGGAGCTGCTGAAGTGAGGGATCTCGCCGGAGGCCGGGTTCAGGATCATGGCGTACATGAACCAGTTGGACCCGGCCTCGGCCATGAACTCGGTGCCCACCTCGGAGCCGCGGATCTTGTACCAGGCGGCGACGGCGTGCCCCGGGCTCTCGATCCACCCGTAGCGCTCCTCGTTGAGCTCGTTGATTCGGGCCGCTTCCTCGGCCAGGTTGGCCGTCTTCACAGCGTAGATGACGCCGTTGGCGGCGAAGGCCAGAAGCAGTACGGCCAGGCCGGCGCGGAAGCGCAGGCAGCGCAGGTCGGCGAGCAGCTGGTGCCGGAAAACGGTGCCCGTCACTTCGGATGTCCGCGGCCGAACCGCCGGGTGGTGATCCACACGGGCACGGCGAGGCCCAGCGTCAGCACCAGGAGTCCCGGGATCATCAGCGCCAGGGAGTAGCCCAGCGCCCGCGCCGGGGGGCCTTCGAACCTGGGCATGTCCGTCAGGTCCAGCCGGCGTTCTCCAGGCGGCAGGCTCTCCTCCTGCTCCATCACCCAGGCGAGGCGCTCGCGCATGAAGGGCGAGCCGGCGGCCAGCATCGCCTCGGTCGCCGACGCCGGATCGGCGATCATCGGCACCTGGTCCTCCGTGTCGTCGGTGAACCAGCGGCGGCCGGCCAGGCCTCCCCGGCCGCGCAGGTACTCGATGAGGGCCTCCCGGTATTCGCGTCCCGTCTCGGTCAGGTAGAAGCGGTCGTACTGGGTCGTGCGCGCCAGGATCGAGGAAAGCAGCTGGTAGTTGGTGGCCGGGAGGGCGATGGCGCCCAGGTCGGCGATCGAGGCCATCGTGGACAGCCTTTCCCAGTTGGCCCAGTGGTACCTGGAACTGAGCTCGGCCCGCTCCAGGCGCTTCTCCATCTCGAAGGCGTGTTTCCGCTGCCGCCACTCGTATCCCAGAGGATGGCCGTAGCGCAGGGCGCCGCCGCTGCTCCACGCCTCGAGCCAGGCCTGGCCCGGGGAGGGGTTCTCCTCCTCCCACTTCCTCACCTCCCGGCGGAGGTTCCCCCACAGACCGCCGTCCTGGTAGCGGTACTCCTCGGCCGGCGGGGCCTTGACGAGGTAGCGGCCGAGGGAAGGCAGCAGGTGGTGGCCGTATCCGACGCCGGCCGCCAGCCAGGCGAAGAGACAGATGACCAGGGCCGTCTCCGTGCGCCGGACGAGGCTGGAGACCATGAGGCTCAGGGCATGGACCTGGGCGAGGAACAGGCAGGACAGGGCGAGGAAGAGTCCGAGGCGCGCCCCGTCCTCGCCGGAGAGGCGCACGGCCGGGTGGACCAGCAGGACCAGCAGGCAGAGGGCGAAGGCCGCGGCCAGGGGGATCGACAGCGAGATCATGCCGCCCGCCAGCTTGGCGCGGACCACCTCACGCCGCTCGACCGGGTTGGCGAGGAGCAGCCGCAGGGTGCCGCTCTGGCGCTCGCCGCAGAGGCCGTCGTGGCCCAGGAGCACGGCCATCAGGCTGAAGATCACGGCCACGACCGCGGCGAAGTCGATCCGGGCCAGGGGCATCAGGAGATCGCTGTCGTAGCCCTCCTCCAGCTTCCAGGAGGAGATGGGCACGCTGTCCACGCGGATCTGGATCCCCTGCCCCGCCGTGCCGGCGATCCCCCGGCTGAAGATGGCCGGGGCCTGGGGCGGCACGACCACCCGGTGCTGGACCTGGGAGTAGACGGTGGCCTCCTCCAGGGCCCGCTCGACGCTGGCGGCCTCCCGCTCGTAGACCCGCATGTTGCGGGCGAAGTCCAGGGTGCCGAGGAGGGTGGCGCCCACGGCGATGGCCACGCCGCAGACGGCGGGCACCCTCAGGCGCGGGGAGAGCAGGTTGGCGTGGAGCTCCTTGCGGAGCAGGGTGCGGAACATGACGGCTTCTCCGCGGTGCCGCTCCGGCGGGGTCGGGACCGTTGCGGCTCCGGGGCGCCCCTCTGGACAGCTCCCCGGCAAAGAGGGCGGATGCCGCGACTCCGTCAAGCAGGTGGCCGGCCCGAAGAGCCTCTCCCGGGGGGGCAGATCCGGGTCTCGCGGGTGGCTACCCTGACCCGCGTTGAACGCGAAGGGGACGGATACGTGGCCTTCTGCTGCGAACCCGGGGCCGGGCGGTGAGGAGATCGCCCGGCCCCGCCGGCGCCAAGTCGTGCAACGCCGCCTCCTGGTGCGGCTAGAGGTTGAGCCGCGTCTTCTGGCAGGGGATGAGGGCCGCCCGGGAGCCGACGATCTCCCCCGATGGCACCGGAGTGCCGCCGCGGCCCTCGAAGGCGGTGAAGCGGTTCTCGGCCCTCAGATCGGTCTGTTCGTGCGTGATGGCGTCCAGCGCAGAATCCTGTGCCAGGGCGCCGGCAGGCAGGATGATCGCTACGAAGATCAAGCTTCTGCCTCGCATGTCAGTTACCTCCTTGGGCTGGGCCCCTGACTCCTACGACGGAGTCGCCTCTTGAGCACCCCTCCTCAACCACCAACCCGACAACCCGACGACAAGGGCGATGGGAGCCAGGATCAGGGTGACCTTCTTCGTACATAGATTCCGCACGATCGTTTCTCCTCTTTGGGTGAGTTGTGAACGGACTGACACCCCCCGACACCTCCTTTCCAAGGGGGCAGCACTGAGGCACTCCCAATAACCGCAACGGACAGCGTGTTCGGTATCACCTGATCGGGTGAATTCGGCAGAGCCGTTGGCGGCCCCCTTGGAGGGATCGGAAGGCGGTGAGCCGGGAAGCCGTCGGACGACGAGGGGATTACAGCGAGGTGAGACCCGTTCGGATGGCGTACTTGGTCAACTCGGCGATGCTGTGCCTGTCGAGCTTCTGCATGATGCGCTGGCGGTGGGTGTGTATGGTATTCTCGCTCACGTTCAGGGCTTCGGCGATCTCCCGTGTCGTCCTGCCCTCGCTGATGAGCCGCACCACCTCGCGCTCCCGCTCCGTCAGCTCCGCCTCCCCGGCCAGGCTCTGCACGTGGTCGTACACGGCGCCGGCCAGTTCCGGGCTCAGGTAGGTGCGGCCGGCCAAGGCGGCCCGGATCGCCTTCAGCAACTCGACGGCGGCCTCCTCCTTCAGCACGTACGCCGAGGCCCCCGCCTGCAGCATGCCGGCCACGTACTGCTGGTCGGCGTGGACCGACAGGGCCACCACCTTCACCTCCGGGGCGTGGGCCAGCACCTGCCTCGTCGCTTCGACTCCGCTCAGATCGGGGAGGGCGACATCCATGACCACGACCTCCGGTTGGCAGGCGGCCATCACCTCGATCGCCTGCCGGGCCGTTGCCGCCTCGCCGACGACCTCGAACTCGCTGTCCTTGGCGAAGAGCGCGCGCAAGCCGTCGCGCACCAGCTCGTGATCATCCACCAGCGCCACGCGCGTCGTCATCGGGAGCCTCCCTTCCGCCCCTGCCCGGGGACCGTCAGCCGGCAGCGGGTCCCCTGGCCTGGTGTCGATTCGATGTGGAAGGAGCCGCCCGCCTGGGTCATGCACTCCCGGATGCTGAACAGGCCGAAACCGAACCGGTGGCGGATGCCCTCGGGATGCAGGGGGTCGAAGCCCCGGCCGCTGTCCTCCACCACCACCCTCAGTTCGGCCCCCTCGCGGCGCAAGGAGACACCCGCCGCGTCCGTGCCGGCGTGCCGGGTGACGTTCAGCAGCAGCTCGCGAATGCAGCGGTAGAGCGAGGCGCGCAGATCCTTGTCCGGGACCTCGCAGTCCCCCTCGCTCTCGATCCGCACCCGCAGACCCAGCTCCTGCTCGAGTCTCCCGGCGAGCGATTGCAGTCCGGGGACGAGCCCGAGGTCATGAAGCACGGGGGGGCTGAGGTCGGACATGAGCGAGCGCACGTCGTCGTTCATCTGGTCGAGCAGCCCGTGCAGGTCATTGAGGAGGACCTGACGCTCGCCGTCCCCGGCTGCCTGGCGCAGCGCCTCGACCTTGATCTGCGACACGGCCAGGATCTGCCCGATGCGGTCGTGCAGATCGAGGGCGATGCGGCGCCGCTCGCGGTCTTCCATCACCACGAGCTCGGTGGCCAGCGAGCGCAACTGGTCATGGTACTCGCGCCGCTCCCGCTCCAACTGCTTGCGCTCGCTGATGTCGCGGACGATGCCCTGGTAGCCGCTGACGCTGCCGTCGGGGGCTCGCCGTACGACGGTGGTCATCAGGCAGTCCAGCCGCCGCCCATCGCGGGTGACGCAGACGACTTCGAAGTCGCGAACGAACCCCTCGCGCTCGATCTGCCCCTGGAAGCGCGCACGGTCCTCGGCATTGGCGTAGATGCGGCGGACGTTCATGCCGATGAAGTCGGCATGGGGCCAGGCGAAGAACTCGCTGGCCGCGTGGTTGGCGTCGAGGATGACGCCGTCCCGCTCGGTGATCAGGATGGCGTCGTGCGACTCTTCGAACAGCTCGCGGTACTGCTGCCCGCTCAGCCGCGGGGATGTTGCACCGGCGGTCCCCTGGTCGCTCATGGCTGGACTCCTGCGGTTCCGGTTGACGCAAGTTTGAAGGTACGTGACGATCCTCCGCGGATTCCAGAGCCGGGGCCTCTGCCTCCAGCCGGCCCGGCACCTGGGGCTCCTCCCTGATATATCAATAAATCTTGATATATTGCTCCGATTGGCCTACCTTCTGCCCTCCCGCCACAAGGATCCCAACCACCCAGGCCCCCGCTTCCCCCCCGTGCCCGAGCTGCTGCAGATCCACAAGGCCCTCGCCGACGAGACGCGCCTGCGCCTGATGCGCCTGCTGGCGCGGGGGCCGCTGAACGTCAACGAGATTCTGGGCATCCTGCGCATGGGCCAGAGCCGGGTCTCGCGCCACCTGCGCATCCTGGCCGAGGCGGGCCTGGTGACCAGCCGGCGCGAGGGCACCTGGATCTACTATGAACGCGTCGCGGAGAGCGGATCCCCGCTGGTGAGCGACACCCTGGCGCTGCTGGACGCCCACGAGCGCGGCCTGCCCCACTACGAGGCCGACGTGCAGCGGCTGGAGACGGCCGTGGAGCGCCGCCGCGAGCAGACGCGCAGCTTCTTCGACAGCCTCTCCCCCGGCGACGAGCTGCGCCACCGCTCCCTCGACGGCACCTACTACCGCCGCGTGGCGCTGTCGGTCCTGCCCCCCAAGGCCGGCACCATCCTCGACCTCGGCGCCGGCTCGGGGCTGATGCTCCCGGCCCTGCTGGAGCGCGCCGGGCGGGTCATCGCCGTCGACTCCAGCACCACCATGCTCGACCTGGCGCGCAAGTCCGCGGGCGCCGAGGCCCACCGGTGCGACTTCCGCCTCGGCGACCTGGAGCACCTGCCCGTGGCCGACGGCGAAGCCGACGCGGTGCTGGCGTGCATGGTCCTGCACCACGTCTCGGCGCCCCCCCAGGCACTCGGGGAGGCGCACCGGGCGCTGGCCGCGGGCGGCGACCTGGCCCTGATCGACCTGGCCCCGCACACCGACGAGAGCCTTCGCGACCAGCTCGCCGACCTGTGGCTCGGGTTCCAGCCCGGCCAGATGCGGCGCTGGCTCGAAGCGGCCGGCTTCGAGGTGATCGAGGCCGGTTCCGCCGCCCCGGATTCGGAAGCGATTCAACTCATCACATTCAGAGGACGGAAACCATGAGCAAGACCACGACTCCCACACGCAGGACCCGCAAGGCGAAAGGCCGGAACGGCCGCGCCGGAGACTTCAAGGTGGCCGACATCGGACTGGCCGGATGGGGCCGCAAGGAGATCCGCCTGGCCGAGCGCGAGATGCCGGGGCTGATGGCCCTTCGCGAGGAATACGGCGAGGAGAAGCCGCTGAAGGGGGCGCGCATCGCCGGCTCCCTGCACATGACGATCCAGACGGCGGTGCTCATCGAGACCCTGCAGGCCCTCGGCGCCGAGGTGCGCTGGTGCTCGTGCAACATCTTCTCCACCCAGGACCACGCCGCCGCGGCGATCGCCGCCACCGGCACGCCGGTCTTCGCCTGGAAGGGGGAGACGGAGAAGGAGTACTGGTGGTGCACGGACCAGACCCTGAACTGGCCGAGGGGCCAGGGGCCGAACATGATCCTCGACGACGGCGGCGACCTGACGAACTGGGTCCACGACGAGCGCCCCGATCTGCTGCCCGAGATCCGCGGCACCTCGGAGGAGACGACCACCGGCGTCCACGCCCTCTACCGGCGCCTGGAGGAGGGCCAGCTGAAGATCCCTGCGATCAACGTCAACGACTCGGTGACGAAGTCGAAGTTCGACAACCTCTACGGCTGCCGGGAGTCGCTCCTCGACGGCATCAAGCGCGCCACCGACATCATGACCGCGGGCAAGACGGTGGTCGTCGCCGGCTACGGTGACGTGGGCAAGGGCTCGGTGGGTTCGATGAAGGGCTTCGGCGCCCGCGTCATCGTCACCGAGGTCGACCCCATCTGCGCCCTGCAGGCGGCGATGGAGGGCCTGGAGGTGATGCCCATGAAGCAGGCGGCCAAGGAGGGAGACATCTTCGTCACCACCACCGGCTGCCGCGACGTGATCACCCTCGAGCACATGAAGGCGATGAAGGACGGCGCCATCGTCTGCAACATCGGCCACTTCGACGTGGAGATCCAGGTGGAAGCGCTGCAGAAGTTCCCCGGGATCCGGCACACGGAGATCAAGCCCCAGGTCGACGAGTACACCTTCCCCGACGGCCACTCGATCCTGCTGCTGGCCGAAGGCCGGCTCGTCAACCTCGGCTGCGCCACCGGCCACCCGTCGTTCGTGATGTCCATGTCCTTCTGCAACCAGGTGCTGGCCCAGATCGAGCTGTTCAACCGCGACCACGAGATCGGCGTCTACCGCCTGCCCAAGAAGCTCGACGAGCAGGTGGCGCGGCTGCACCTGAAGAAGCTGGGGATCCGGCTGGACCGCCTGAACAGCGGCCAGGCAGGCTACCTGGGGATCAAGGCGGGGGGGCCGTACAAGCCGGAGCACTACAAGTACTGAGAGGCTTACTTGCCCCTCGGCGGTGCTGGGCTATTGTAGGCACGCGGTCAACGAAGGCCACCGGGGCGCCGGGAGGATTGAGTGACACCTATGACAGCTACCACGCAGGTCCCGCGTATCGGAATGATCGCCACGGTGCGGAACCGCCGAGGCGTAGTCAGCGCCGTGCGTCCCCACGATGGGCTCGATGGCCGCCTTCATCTGGTCGATCTGGAATACAACGACGGCGACCACCCCATGGAGGAGACGATCCTCTGGGAACGGGAGCCCTTCGCCCAACTCCAGCGGCCAGCCGCCCTGCCGGATCCGTTGGATTCGGGACCGATGACGGCGGAGGATCTGTTGGCGATGGTCCGGGCCTGCCGGTGGTCGGCCCGAACCCCGTTCATCGACCCGGATGGCTCGGGGCCCATGGTACGGCTTCCGGTGTCCTCCCCCTTCCACGGGGCTGTCCAGATCGAGGACTACCAGCTCATGCCACTGCTGAAGGCTCTCCGGATGCCCCGCGTGTCATTGCTGATCGCAGACGACGTGGGTCTCGGGAAGACGATCGAGGCAGGCCTGATACTCAGCGAGTTGTTGCTCCGTCGGCAGATCCGCCGCGTGCTCATCTTGCCGCCGGCTTCGCTGCGGCAGCAATGGCGGGATGAGATGTGGGAGAAGTTCGCCTTGCAGTTCGACGTGGTTGATCGGCACTCGACCACGCAGATGCGGCGCCGAGTTGGAATGGACGCCAATCCATGGCGCAGCCATTCCCGGATCATCAGCAGCTATCACTACCTCAAGCAACCGGATATACTCGAACACTTCCGATCTGCTAGTCAGCACGACCATCAGGGGGCTCGCTTGCCCTGGGACTTGCTGATTGTTGATGAAGCTCACAACCTGACTCCGTCCCCCTTCGGGGAGGAGAGCGAACTGTGCGCCATGCTGCGTCAGGTTGCTCCCCTGTTTGAGCACCGTCTCTTCCTGACGGCCACTCCGCACAACGGGCACACCCGGTCCTTCACAGGGCTGCTGGAGATGCTGGATCCAGTGCGTTTCAGCCAGAGCGATGAGTTGGGCGGCGCAGAACGCTCCCGGGTGCAGGAGGTTCTTGTCCGCCGACTCAAGCGGGAGATCAACGAACGCAGTGATCCCAAGCGGTTTTGCGAACGGCTGCCGCCTCGAGCGCTCCTGGTCGAGTTGGGACACCAGGAGAGACAGCTCGCAGACGCCTTCTATGCGCTACGCCGGCAAGTGCGCCGGGTAATCTCTGCGGGTTCGAAGCGGCGCCGGCTCGCGGGGACCTTCGCCATCGAAGTTCTCGGGAAACGGCTGCTGTCGTGCCCGATGGCGTTCTCAGAGAGTTGGCTGCGGGTGCAGGGCGGTCTCTCTGAGGACGAAGACGTGGGGGAGGGAGAGGTGCTGGCTGCCCGCAAGTCCGTGGAGGAGGAAACCGTCGACGACCGTGAAGCGGAAAGCCGGCAGCGCACAGCCGCGTCCACGATTGGGGCTTGGTTGCGACCGATGGCCGCGCAACTGACCGACGAGATGGACTCCGTGCAGGTGGCCGTCGAGGGACTCGGGTTTTCGGAGGCTGATGATCCAAGGGCTACCATCCCCTTCGAGGATGCCCGTTACGCGGCCTTGCTCAGTCTAATCGAAGGGCAGTTGCGGAGAGACGGACAGTGGCGCGACGATGAGCGCCTCGTTGTGTTCACGGAGTACAAGACAACCCTCGACTACCTGCTGATGCGTCTGCGGGGGGATCTGGATGCGCCGGAACGGGTCCTGCGGCTCTTCGGTGGAATGGACGACGATGAGCGAGAGGAAATCAGGGCGGCTTTCAATGACCCTGACGATCCGGCGCGCATCCTGCTGGCGACGGACGCAGCCTCCGAGGGTTTGAACCTGCAGGAGACGGCACGCTACCTGCTCCACTACGACATCCCCTGGAATCCGGCCCGCCTCGAGCAGCGGAACGGCCGTCTCGACCGCCACGGACAGGCCCGTGACGTGACGGTTTGGCACTTCGTCAGCGACGACGATCAGGACCTGGGCTTCCTCGACCTCGTAGTGCGCAAAGTGGACTCGATCCGCGAAGACCTGGGGGCCACCGGTGAAGTGTTCGACGAGATCACCTACCGGCGGCTGATCGAGGGGGATTCCTTGGATGAGGTACAGCGAGAGCTGGATGCTCGTGTGGAGACGGCTCGCCGCCGCACCGAGATCCCGCGAGACCGGAGAATCACGCATGACGGGGGCGAAGGGGCGGATCCGGAAGCCGACCTCGCTGTGATCGCCGGCGAGTTGGACCTGGACCCGGTCTCCCTGAGAACTACGCTCGACGGCGCCATGGCCCTGGGCATGGGGCGTCCGCGCATCAGTGTGCCGGACCCCGACGGCGGCTCCTCGATTGTCGAGCCACATCCACCGAGTTGGGGATCCCTGATCGACGACACGGTTCGCCTGCCGGCCAAAGGCGGACGAATCGGGCCGCTGCGCCGCTTGGCCTTCGACGCCGGCGTGTTCGTGCATGCCGTCAACGGTCTGCCAGTGTTCCGGCCTCGGCGGGACACGGTGTTGATGCACTTGGCCCACCCGATGCTGCAGAAGACGCTGTCCTCGCTGACCCGGCAACGCTTTCCGGGGGGGGACGGACTGGCCTCGTCCCGTTGGGGCGTCTTCCGGGGTTCGGTGGCGGAGGGCGACGCACTGCTACACCTCACGGTCGAGCATCTGGCCATCAACGAGTTGCGGGAGACCTTCCATCACTGGGTCAGGACACTGCGATTCCCGATCCGTGAGGGCCGCCTCGACGAGCCACTGCCACATGTCCCCCCCACCCAGCTGCGACCTACTCTCGGAGACCCCCGCCCTGGCGACGTCGAGATTGCCCGGGACCTCTGGCTGGATGTGAGCGTAGATCTGAGAAAGTGGATTGAGGGCGCGGCTGCAGAGCTTGAGCGGCAACTCACCGCCCAGCTGGACCTCGATCGCTCCCAAGCGCTCGATGACGAGAACCGGCGTTACCTGAGCCGGCAAGGGGAAGTCTCGGCAATGATCGAGAGCAGCACCTTGGCGCGTTTGCAGCGGGAGATTCAGCAATTGGGCGCACGGCGCGACCAGGGAGAGCTCTTCGATCCCGACCAACGGCTCGAGGATCTGGAGCGGGACATCGCTGGCCGGCAGGAAGAGGTCGAGCGAAGAAAGCGCCACTACGAGGAAGTGAGAAATCAACTTGCCCGGGAGCGAGAACGCATCACTGGGCAACTGATCCCACAGCGGTACAAGATGCGCGGCGAAGCCCAGGTGCTTCCCATATCTGTGGAATTCATCCTTCCGGGGGGGCCGGCATGATCGCGGAATCCACGCGCAGCTGGTGGGAGAGCCTCCGACACTTCGGGCTGCTTCTGTCTCCGGATGTGGTCAACAGGATCGAGACGACTCACGCGCCGCCCGGCCTTCCCCGGTACCGCCGGGATCAGCTGCGTCGCGAGCTCAATCGCCGGGAATCGGGCGATCTGGACGCAGGCCGCTTCGTCGCCTGGGTGCTCGACAAGCTGTGCGGGTTCGAGGGACGTGAGGGGATCTGGACCCGTGGTCCCAGCGTGCCGCAAGCCTGGACGCAGACGCTCGTGACCGGTGAAGGCCTGAAGCCGCGACACGTGTGGACCGGGCACCGGGGCGGAGCGTTGCCCGTCTTCTTCGACAACTCCCCCATGCTGGGCCAGGGACGCGGGCGCAAGGTCATCAGCGACTGCGCCCAATGGCTGCGCAAAGCGCATCGGCCGCTGGCCCTGGTGACAAACGGACGACAGTGGCGGCTCCTCTATGCAGGTCTGGACTTCGAGGCGGCGTGCGAATGGGATACGGAGCTCTGGTTCGAGCAGGGGGAGCCCGGTCCCCAACTGGAGGCTCTGCGGACGCTCCTGCAGCCGGCTCTCGTCGCCAGCACCGGCAAGGATCAACCGATGCCCCTGGTCACGGCCATCCAGGACAGCCGCAAGGGCCAGTCCGAGCTGTCGGCCTCCATGGGGGAACGGGTCCGGGAGGCCGTCGAAGCGCTCGTCCACGCGCACGGTCCCTCTTTGTCATCGACCAGGCGCGACATCGACGGCCCTGAGATCTACCTCGCCGCCGTTCGCGTCGTGATGCGTCTGGTTGTCACTCTCTTTGCCGA
The DNA here is from genome assembly GCA_026706075.1 of Gemmatimonadaceae bacterium. Classification (GTDB taxonomy): domain Bacteria; phylum Latescibacterota; class UBA2968; order UBA8231; family UBA8231; genus UBA8231. Next base: position 19,317 of record JAPOZM010000073.1, on the reverse strand, counting down.
GACCCGTGAGCTTCTACCCCGCTCCGAGCCCACATACGAGAACAGCTATGGTCTCCAGGGCCTCTTCCAGGCCCTGCAGCGTGTGGCCGTTCGAGGCCAAACTCGGCTCAGTCACCGTTTCGGCGCGTGGCCAAGGATCCTAGGGCTGTTCCGCGTTATCCATGAAGGGGCCGACCATCCATCCCTGGGGGTGCCCGCATACGGAGGTGAGCTGTTTGCGCCGGGAAACCCGGATGACCCCGATCCCGTCAACCGGGCACTGGCGGTGTTCGAAAACGCCTGTTTCGATCCCCGCTGGCAGCTGATGCCCGATGCTGTCGTCTACGAACTGCTGGAACTACTGATGCTTACGCAGGTGCGCGTCCGGCAGGGCCGGGCCACAACCCGCACGATGATGCCCGTCGACTTCGCCGGGCTGTCCACCGAGTACATCGGAGTGCTCTACGAAGGGCTCTTGGATTACGAGTTGCGAACCGCGCCCGAGGACGATCCGGTCCTCTTCCTTGCCGTGGGCAATGAGCCCGCCTTGCCGTTGTCCGCTCTGGAGGCCATGGATGATCGCCAGATTCGGCACCTCTTCGAGGCGATGAAGGGGTCACCCACCGAAGGTGATGAGCAGATACCGGAGGAGGTACTGACGGACCAGGACACCGAGGACCCAGGAGAAGAGGATTGGGAGCCCTCCGATCAAGAGGCGGAGGCCAACACTGAAGAGGACCAAGAGACAAGCGAGGACAAGGACACTGTGGGGGAGGAAACTCGCCAGAGGGCACTTGACTGGGCATCCCGCGCCGTCCAGATCGCAAGGCTCGTTCCCAAGCCCAAGGGCAGGCAGACGCCCGAGAAACAGTTGGCCTTTGAGAGACAGCTCGTCTCGAAGGCCGAGCAACTCGCCAAACGGGTGGTGGAGCCGGGCGAGTGGTACCTCGTGCGCTGGCGGGGCACCCGGAAGGGTTCCGGGACCTACTACACACGGCCGCAGCTGGCGGTTCCGACAGTTCATCGAACCCTGCGCCCTTTGGCCTACACGCCGCCGGTGGTTGATCACACGCCACGGCAGGACGCCCCGCCAGAGCAATGGACTGCCAGGAAGCCCGAGGAGATCCTCGGGCTGAAGGTATGCGACCCTAGCTGTGGGTCCGGCTCCTTCCTCGTCGCCGCCGTCAGGTTCTTGACGGAGGCTCTCTACAATGCTCTGCACGAACACGATCGGCTCGACGGTGACTGGCGCCGTCCAGTCGATCAGCTTCTTGGACTCGCAGAGCCATCAACCGAAGAGGAGTCGCTGCAGGGCCTTCGACTGCCATGCCCCCCGGAGGCGGGTGACTTCGAGCCCCGGACGAAGGCCATACTCCGGCGCTACGTTGTCGAGCACTGCATCTACGGGGTCGATCTGGACCCCTTGGCCGTGGAGTTGTGCCGCCTGGCCCTGTGGCTCGAAACGATGGACCGCGAACTCCCCTTCTCCTTCCTTGACCACAAGATCAAGTGCGGCAACTCACTGGTAGGTGCCTGGTTCGACCAGTTCCGGCACTATCCGGCCATGGCTTGGAAGAACCGGGAAGGTGGGGACAAGAAACACAGCAACGGAGTGCACTCTGAGAAGAACCAACGCGGCCGAGCCCTCAAGGCCTTCTACAAGGAAACCCTGATCCCCGACTTCTTGACGACCATGAAGGGCCAGTGGCAGCTTGGTGACCATCCCGACGAAGAGCCCTCACGTGTACACGACGAGTTGGTGCAGGTGCTCGAAGGCCTTCACTCCATGCCCCTGCACGACACAACTGAGCAGACCCGACGCTATCGCCTCGACTTCCTTGGCTCGCTGGGCTGGCGCTCCTTGAAGGAAGCCTTCGACCTGTGGTGCGCCTCCTGGTATTGGCCTCCGGATTCCCTGGATGCAGCTCCAGTTCCCTCCAGGTTCCACAAGCCTGACGCCGGGACGACCGATATTTCACAAGAAGTGGCATCCAAACAGCGGTTCTTCCATTGGGAATTGGAGTTCCCGGATGTCTACCGCAGGGGAGACAGCGGCTTTGACGCCATCATGGGGAATCCCCCATGGGAGGTGGCCAAGCCCAATTCGCATGAATTCTTCTCCAACATCGATCCTCTCTACCGGAGCTATGGCAAGCAGGAGGCATTGCGGAAGCAGACCGACTATTTCGCAGCTGAGTCCCAGGAAACGGCTTGGCTGGATTACCAGGCGGACTTCCGCAGCCAGTCGAACTACTCCAAGTATGCAGCGTTTCCTTTCGGAGATCCGGCTACAGCGGATGATTCCCTCCACCGCTTCTCCCCGACACGCGGGAAGAAGAACGCCGAGTTGCATGCAGAATGGCGCGCCTCCAGGGCAACGTCGAAGGGATACGCAGATCCCGAGCACGCGTATCGATATCAGGGTTCAGCAGACGTCAATCTGTTCAAGTTGTTCCTGGAGCGGGGTCATTCCCTTCTCCGGACGGGCGGACGGATGGGTCTCATTGTGCCTTCAGGGATCTATTCGGATCACGGTACGGGCGCCCTCAGGAAACTGTTCCTCGACAAGTCTCGCTGGGAGTGGCTGTTCGGGTTTGAGAACCGCGAAAAGGTCTTCGACATCCACAGGAGCTTCAAGTTCAATCCTGTGATCATCGAGAAGGGTGGCCGAACGGAGGCTATCTCCACAGCCTTCATGCGCCGGCGACTCGATGACTGGGAGACCGCCGAGGCGCACGTGACACCGTACGAGCGTCGACAAGTAGAGCGATTCTCCCCAAAGTCACGCTCGATTCTGGAGATCCAGTCATCGCGCGACCTCGAGATCCTCGAGAAGATCTACGCGAACTCGGTTCTCCTGGGTGACGATGGACCAGACGGGTGGCAGATTGAGTACGTCCGCGAGTTCGACATGACGAATGACTCGGATCTGTTCCCTCCCCGTCCTCAATGGGAAGAGCGGGGCTACCAGCCGGACGAGTACAGCCGGTGGCTGAAGGGAGGGTGGGAGCCCAGGACGGCGACCTGCCCGGCACCCCCAGGAGCAAAGCGGGTCGAGATCCGCGAGGGCATCATCCTGTCACGAGATGGCCGCCAGTGGATCGACGAGAACCGGGTGGAGGATGTGGCCTTGCCGCTGTACGAGGGGCGGATGATCGGGCAGTTTGACTACAGCCAGAAGGGTTGGGTGAGTGGGAGGGGCCGGGGTGCTGTGTGGCGAGAAATCCCCTGGGAATCCAAGCAGGTTGAGCCTCAATTCCTGATGGGGTACGCCGCATATGAGGCCAAGCTAGTCCAAGAAGAGAGAGACCAAGCTGTGCCGATACGAGACGCCGCGAGCCTTTGGGTGGAGCGTAGCAAGAGCATCTCTTTCATGGACATTTGCTCAGCAACCAACGAGAGAACGACCATCGCAGCAGTCACCGGCTTGTTCCCAAACGGGCACTCAGCTCCAGTATTGAAGGGGGGCAGTCGTCCACACGCACTGTCAGCGATCCTGAACAGCCTTGTCTGGGACTTCGCTATCCGCAGAAAGCTCGCCGGGCTACACCTCGTCTGGGCAATCCTCGAAGACAGTCCCACCCCAAGTCCACAGTGCATCCCACATGAGGTCGACCTTTCGGCTCTGAGGCTGACAGCATCTCCCAAGATGCATGCATCCCATTGGCTACAGTACCGTGATGTAGATCTCCATCCGAGCGAAGCGATCTCCCAAGCCGAGAGAAGTCGACTACGGGCGATGCTTGACGCGTCGATTGCGATGCTCTACGGGCTCGACGAGAGTGACCTGTCGTACATCCTCACGGATTGTGACTTGGGTCCGCGGGAGTTAGGGAAGAAGGTCCCTGACTTGGACCCGAAGGGTTTCTGGCGCGTCGAGCGCAGGCTCGACCCTGAATTGCGGCACACCGTACTATCCCGGATTGCGCTGGCTGACCTGACTCAATTGGCTCACAGGGTTGGAGACGTTCCCGAAGCCATTCGCCAGTTCCTGGCCGGCAGTAACCCTTGGCAACTGCCCGAGAAGGTGACTTTGGCGGACTACGGTTTGGGCCATGATGACCAATCGAGGATTTCTCAGCCGGTTAGATCGCGACTAGGTCCAGGGCAGACAGCTTGCGACATGGACGAATTCTGGAGTGGGTGTGAACTGCATGCACGCAACGTTTCTGGTCACTCAAGGACAACTTAGCCCATGGCCCTGAATCCACTCTCCTACACTGAACGAGTTGTTCAGAGTTTCCTGCGCTATCAGCTTACCGCCTACCCCTTCGCCGATGGGGGACTGCATCGGCAGATGCGGGATCTCCTGTCCTTGGATACCACTCGACAGACCCCTCTACTCAAAGGCCCCTACGTCAGCCTGTCCCGAGCGTTCATCCCCGGCGCCTCGATCGCGGAGCTGATAGGAGAGGGGGTCCTCCATGAGCACATGCAGCAGCTCGTTCCCTACCCGAGTCTCTACGGGCACCAGGAAGCGGCCATCCGGTCTATCGTTGAGGGCTCTCCGACTCTGATCTCCACGGGAACCGGTTCCGGAAAGAGCGAGTGTTTCCTCTACCCCATCATCAGCCGTTGCCTCGAACTCCGCGATCAGGAAGCGCCGCCAGGGATCTGCGCGGTAATTGTCTACCCGATGAACGCCCTGGCTGAGGACCAGCTCGGCCGACTGCGGGAGCTGTTGGCGGGAACGGGAATCCCCTTTGGGATGTACATCGGCAAGACGCCCGAGCACGAGGCTGGTATAACCGGACGGCGAATGAGGGCCGGTTCCTCGAGGGCGGACTATCAGGCTGCTCTGAGGGAGGCTCGCCAGCGGGGAGAGGCCGCCGCGATCCATCCTCCGGAGGAGCTGTGCAGCCGGGAAGCGATGCGGACGGCGGGCCAGCAGCCACGGATCCTGCTTACGAATGTGAAGCAGCTCGAGCTGCTTCTGACCCGCCAGAGCGATGTCGAGCTGTTCGACGAGGCGCGCCTCGACTATCTGGTCTTCGATGAGGCCCACACCTTTTCGGGTGCTGGGGGGGCGGAGGCAGCCTGTTTGGTCCGGCGTCTCCGGGCCTTCTGCGACCGCGACGTGGACCAGACGACCTGCGTTGCCACTTCAGCCACGATCGTGGACGAGGATGATCCAGATGAGGCCTGTGATTTTGCCAGCCGGTTCTTTGGGGTGGCCCGAGATGCCGTGGCAACGGTCCAGGAGGTCTACGAGGAAGACACGTGGGCGGATGACCGTCGGATCCCACCGGCCTTGAGCGACCCGGGGGAGGCCCTGAGTGAGGTCCTTGCCGCCGTTGACGCCGATGATCCTGGTGAGGCCCTGCGGCAGATCTGGGCCAGACTGAGCGATACCCCTCTTGAGGACGGCGCTTGGGAGGAGGTCCTGCACAGGCATCTCTCCGCAAATGAGCTGCTGTACCGAGCAGCCCAGCTACTTGAGACACCCAGGGCACTTGGAGATCTCCTCATTGAGCTTGGCGAAGCTCTGGGTCGTGAGATCCAGGAGGAGGAGCTTGTCCTTTGGCTCACCTTGGGGGCAGCTGCTCGCAAGGACAGTCGGCCCTTGGTGCGGCCTGTCGTGCACGGGTTCCTCCGTGGGGTAACCGCTGCCGTCGTGACCTTCGCGGAAGAGGGCGACGAAGCGATCCTGCACCTATCGGCGGAGGAAGTCGAAGAGGATACTGGAGACGGGCTTCGCCTCCGTCTCAGCACCTGCACGACCTGCGGCCAGCACTATTTCGAGCACAGCCTGGGCGGCTTCGAGTACGAGGCCCGCCTGCCCGGCGGAGGCCGCGCCAGTGGTGATGCCATCTACTGGGATCCCCTTGACCAAGTGCGAGGAGGTACTCGGCTGTTGCTGGTCGACCACCTGATCAGCAGGTCCAATGACAATGACGAGGAGGAGGAAGAAGAGGATCACCGGTTCGCCGAACTGTATCTGTGTCGGCACTGTGGTGCGGCCCACGCCGACAGGCAGGATCGTTGCCTGGCCTGTGGCCACGCCGGATCCCAGATCCCCCTGCACGCCATGCGTCAGCGCAAGAATCGACCGGGATACCTCACCCGGTGCGTCTGCTGCGGGGCAACGGGCCGAGAGCGTGGGGGCCGTTTCCGTGAGCCGATCCGGCCGGTTCGCGCCACCAACGTGGCCGACGTGCACGTGCTCGCCCAGGATATGATCCACCATGCCGAACGGAAGCGCCTCCTGGTGTTCGCCGACAACAGACAGGACGCAGCCTTCCAAGCTGGCTGGATGCGCGACCATGCCCGGCGGTTCCGACTGAGGTCACTGATGACCAGGAGTCTTGGGACCAGCCTGTCCGTCGGAGACCTGACCCACCGATTGGACGCCACGATGGAGAAAGACGACGCCCTTTCACAGACCCTGTTGCCGGAAGTGTGGGCGGTCGCCCAAAAAGAGGCCGGGGGAGTGGTCCACCGGGAGGAACGCCAGTACCTGCTCCGAATCCTCGTCCTCCGCGAGATCACGGCCTCTGCCCGCCAGCAGATTGGTCTGGAGCCTTGGGGCCGGCTGCGAATCGACTACCTGGGGGTCGATTCCAGCAACGACTTTGTCACCAAGTGGTCTGGCCGCCTGGGGATTCCGGCGGAGACCTTGGATGAAGGGGTCCGCGGCCTGCTGGATCTGGAGAGACGCCGACCTGTCCTGCTGGATCGCACGGGTCTCATCTTCAGCAAGTACTGGCAGCCCGGCATGCGAGAAATTGAGAGAGGCTACCTACCGGACATGAGCGGGGTGCCCAGGGGGCTGAAGCTGACCCGCGATCCCTCCGACGACCGGGGTCGAATTGTCCAGTGGTTGTCCAGCACGGGCCACCGTACTACGGTGATGGACATCGCCCGGAAGTGGGGTGTCGATGGGGATGATATGGAGGAGTTTGTCCAAGAGTTGTGGGCTTACCTGACAGAGGACGCCCGCCTCCTCGTGCCGCAGACCCTGATGGGTAGCTACGAGAAAGCCCTCCCCAATTGCCCCGGCACCTGTCAGCTCGACGCTGACAGGCTCATGCTTTCGCCAAACAGGGGCGTATATCGGTGCATGACCTGCCGACGCCGCACTGTAAGACGGCCTCCTCTGGACAAGTGCATGGCTTGGCGGTGCGACGGAACTGTGGAGTTCGAAGCAGAGGATCCGGAGAGCTACGACCTGCAGCTCTTGGATCAGGACTACACCTTGCTGCGCCCCCGCGAGCACACGGCCATGGTGCCACACCAGGAACGCGAGGAGATCGAGGAACTCTTCAAGGGCGACAGCGAGGTTGTCAACACCTTCGCGTGCACGCAGACGCTGGAACTTGGCGTCGACATCGGCGCCCTGGATGCCGTACTGATGAGGAATGTGCCGCCCGTTGCGGCCAACTACTGGCAGCGCGCGGGGCGCGCCGGACGCCGGCACCGGATGGCTGTGAACCTCACCTACTGCCGCAATGTCAGCCATGACCGGGCGTATTTCGCCGATCCGTTGAAGATGCTTGGCGGGCGCATCGATCCACCGGCCTTCAACATGGCCAACGAGTTGATGGTGGCCAAACACGTCCACGCCCAGGTCGTGACGGTGCTTCATCAACTGGCCAGGCCGAGCAGCGGGCTGAGCAACCCAGACCAAGAGGAGGTACAGTCTGCTCTCAGGACGGCCTTTCCGCCCGTGATCCGGGACTACGTCTTCAATGCCGCGGGAGAGGTACGCGGAGAGCCGCTCGACGTCAGCAGTCTGCACACGGTGATCACGAAGCATCAGGACCACATCGAAGACGCTGTCTCAAGAGCGTTCCAGCAGAACTGGCCGGTAGCGGATGGAGAGGTTGTTTCGGGAGAACGGCTTGCGGCACATGTCCTCGGCATGACCGGTGAGTTGGAAGTCGTCATCGCCCGACTGCGGCGGCGGCTGAGGTGGGCCCTGGACCAGATGGCCACTCTTGAGAACCACCGCCGCAAGGTCGGGGCCCTCGACGATGAACAGCAGTCATTCTACCGGCGCTGCGGCCGTCTTGTTCGCCGGATGAAGTCGGTCGATCGGCGTGAACGAGACCAGGCGGAAGGGATCGACGACGTCTTTACCTACGGCGTCCTGGCGGCAGAGGGTTTCCTCCCCGGATACGGCCTCGATACGGGTACCGTGATCGGCTTTGCGGAAGTGCCCCGTTGGGTCCGTGGCATGCAGGATTTCGATCTGCCGCGCCCTCCCGGGGTGGCACTGCGGGAATACGTGCCTGGGAACCGGATCTACGCCAATGGGCAGCAGTTCGTGCCCCGCCTCTATGCCCTTGATGTGGGCGAAGATCGGCCCGACGCGATCACCTATGAGGTCAGCCCGGAGTCCCAGGCGGTCCTTGAGTCCCGAGGGGAGGTGAGCGGCGACTCCACGACCACCAGGATTACGAGCATCCCCATCTGCGACGTGACACTGGTCCACACCTCTCGTATCACGGACGAGGAAGAGAATCGATTTCAGATGGGCGTGTCGATCTACGGACGCGAGCTGGACCAACACAACGGAGGCCAAGCGTTCCGTTGGGGCCCCCGGCCGCTGCACGTGCGCCGGGCCGTACGGCTGACGCTCGTCAATGTGGGGGCCAGCACCGTCATCAGGTCCCGGGGCGAGTTCGGCTACCCCGTCTGCCGGGTCTGCGGGCAGAGCGTATCGCCAATGTCGTCCCAGTACCAGCGCCAGAACTTCGACGACAACCATCTGGAATGGTGCGGAAAGCGCCCGTCAGCGACGGCGTTTCACGCCGACCTCACGGCGGAGGTACTCAAACTGCCCGACTGCGCCTCGAAGGAGGAGGCCTTCTCCATTGCAGAGGGGCTACGGTCTGCAGCTGCAGAGATCCTGGACATGGAGCATGAAGACCTCCAGGTGCTCGTAGTGGGCAAGGTCGGCAGCGACGAGGTCGACGCCATGCTCTACGATCCGATGCCTGGAGGGTCGGGGCTGTTGTGGCAGCTTTGCGAGCGCTTCGAGGAAATCGTGGCCGAGGCCAAGCGTATCGCGACGGAGTGCCCCGGGCAGTGTGCGAGGAGCTGCATTGACTGCCTGCAGCGGTACCGCAATGCGTTCTACCATGAGAGCCTCAACCGGCAGCTCATTCTCGAACGCCTTGAGGAGTGGGGAGACAGGCTCGACATTGAGCACGAGATCCCCGCCATGCTGCCTCCGGGCAGAGGGAGTGGTTCGCAGGATCGGCCGGTCAACGCTGCAGAGGAGAAGTTGCGAAGAATGATCCTGGCTGCGGGCCTGCCCGATGGCCAATGGCAGGAGCAACGCTTTCTGCCGAAGCCGCTCGGGTCGACCACTCCAGATGTGACGTACGAAGATCCAGATGACGACGAGCGGAGGATTCTCATCTACTTGGACGGGCTCTCGGCGCACATCCATGGGAATCCGGAGACCCAGGAGCGCGATCGCGCGATCCGTGGGGAGTTGCGCAGCCAGGACCACGAGGTTTTGGAGATCACGGTAGCCGACCTGGACGATCCACAGGCGATGCTCAGGCACTTCAAGCGGTTGGCACGGAACCTGATCGGGCGGGACGAGGTCGACCGGATCAGTGAGGACGCGGATGAGTGGTTCGCGGCAGGGGCCGAGGAATCTGCGGTGGAGGAACCCGACCTTGGCGATGCGGTCGAAACACAGATAATCGAAGGTCCGTTCCGGCGCATAGATGAACCCTCAGAGGACGAGATGTTCCATACATGCGTGCCCATATACAGTCTTCGAGCAGCAGCCGGAGGCTTCAGCGAAGGACAAGTGCCGGATCCGGATGGCTGGGCGCAGTTGGAGACGGCCCGGGGATTGTCCGAGGGGATGTTCGTGGGGAAGGTCGTGGGGCGTTCAATGGAGCCGGAGATTCCTGACGGGGCTTGGTGCCTGTTCCGACGGGACCCCGGAGGTAGCAGGCAGGGGCGGAACGTCCTGGCACAGCTGCGGGATGTCGCCGACCCGGAGCACGGAGGCAGCTATACGGTGAAGCGGTATGAACGGGTTGTCCTGGGGTCTCGGGACGACGCGGAGCTTGGGGGGTCGATCCTGCTTCGCGCGGCGAATCCAGAATTCGCGGACATCGTTGTCGATGAAGGCAACGAAGGGATTGTGGTCATTGCAGAGGTGATCGAGGTCTTGGAGTAGGGAGCGCGCGAGACCGGTCCGAGGCAGATCGAGACTGGGAACTGACCGGGTCACCTCTCCCGGTCCCGAAGGATGGAATCCTCCCCCTACGGTTGCGGGACCGGCCGTGCCGACAATCCTTAAGTCCTGCAAAATCAACCTCTTGCGTCGCCAAGTCTCTTCCCCTTGCTTGACATATGCAGCATCCTGCTCTATGCTCTTAGCATTGAAGGAAGGAATCGGAGACCAAGGGCGAAATCTGTGAGCGACGAAAACAAGCTCGGTGAATACCTCAAGGGCGCCCGACTTACCGGGCGCCTGACCCTGCGAGCGGTCGAGAAGGCCACCGGGATTTCCAACGGATACCTCAGCCAACTCGAGAGTGGCCGCGTGCGGCGACCATCCCCGGTAAACCTCCACAAGCTGAGCGAGCTCTACCGCCTGCCCTACGCTGAAGTACTCGAGGCGGCTGGATATCCTATACCCTCCACTCAGCCCAGCAACGAGGAGCAGCGGTTCTTCGCCCGGATTGGGCAGACTTCCCACGAGGAGAAGGAGGCCCTGCTGGAGTACTTGGAGTTCATACGCACTCGGAGAAGGCAGTAGCGAACGATGAGGTGGTCGGTCTCTAAGGCCAAGCAGTTCCAACGGTGCCAACGGCAGTGGTACTTCAAGGAGATCCTCGGGCACCACAGGGCACCCGCGGGAAGTATGCGACGAGAGGTCTATCTGCTCGGCCTGCTGAAGAGCATCAGCCAGTGGCGTGGAGACGTCGTCGACAACGTCCTCACCAAGGCCTTCATCAACTGGCATAGGTACCGGGAACGGCTAGATCCGGAGAGGATAATCGTCGCTGCACGGCGGCAATTCGACGAGCAACTGGCCATTGCAAGAGCGCATCACTTGCACGAGCCGGGCCTGACTCCATCGAAGCGACCAAATTTCCTCGCGCTCAGATGCATGGAATACGACAAGGCCATCCCGCAAGAGGAGTTGGATACGGCCTGGCACGAGATCGAGCATGCGATCCGGAACCTGTTCGCGATCCGGCCCGTTGCCGAGGCCATGAGGGGCGCCAGTGTCCTGGTAGCGCAACGCTCGCTCCAATTCAAATATTCCGGCATGAATGTGGTAGCGAAGCCCGACTTGGTCATCTTCCTCAGGGAGGGGCCTCCTGTTATCATCGACTGGAAGGTGCACGCATTCGGTGTGCAAGAGGCGTGGATGCAGCTGGGCATCTACGCCTTCGCCCTTTCGAGTGCCAAACCGCACATTGACTTCCCCAATGATCGCTCGTGGGAGCCTACTGACATCAGGCTCCTCGAAGTGCAGTTGCTCACGAAAGATCTCAGGCAATACCAGCTTTCCCCCCCGGACCTTGCGCGTCTCGAGAACCATATCACGGCCACAGCCCATGAGATGCTGTCAGCGACGGGCTCTACTAAACCAAGCTATGAACACCTGGCCCCCGATGACTTCACAGTAACCCGCTACCCCACCACCTGCGCGCAGTGCCCATACAAACGCGTTTGCTGGGAGGAAGAAGCATGAGCAGGATCGAAACCAACATCTTTGCCATTGAGAATCTGAATGCTCTCACAACGGAGTACGTTCTGTACAGGATCCGCGGTCTCACAAGAGGAGACACCGAGTATTTCCAGAACAAGGACGAGATTACGCGGAAGCTCAGCTATGACCTCCGAGAACCTGCCCTCGTAATCGAAAGGGATAGCCACCCACACCTCGTACTGCCCATCGCGGCGCCGGATCCTCCGCCGTCACTGTCCCTCGTACGTGCGCAAGTGTACTTCGACAAACTGCATGAATCGCTCACACTCGACTATCGAAAGCGGGACCCTGACGCCGACGACATCTGCCTTCGCTTCCTCAATTTCCTTGCTATCCAAAGTAAGCATCGTAATGACAAGCGACTATGGCAGCCGCGGTCCGGTCAGCCCTTCTTCGAGTACGAACCAGCCGAGACCACGAAGGGAATCGACGTCTTCCAAGGCTTCTCTGCCCGGGCGGTCATTACTCCAGACGGAGGAATCGGAATCTGCCTAGACCTGCGCACGAAGTTCGTCGGGGCAGAACCCCTTGATCCCATGCTGACGCGTGACAAGTTCAGGCCTCATCGAGGTCAGCACTTCATCTACCGGTTCAAGGGTTGGTATGAAGTGCAGCTACAGGAGTACTGCGATCTGAACGCATCAGAAGCCCGCATCGATACCGGGAACTGCTCAGTCTACGAGTACCTCCGACGCGAATCCCCCAAGCCACTGCCTCAGGAGCTTGCAGATCTCCCCCGCGATGCAGTGCTCGCCTATTACCAAACCAACCGAGGAAAGCGCGTATGCGCTGCTGCCGGTCTGTGCCATCCCATCTATGGCACGCAGCATCGCGAGGTTCAGGGCCGCCAGGGAATGATGACGCCTCGCCCCCACCAACGGTACCGAGGAATCCAAGATTACTCGGCCAAGTTCCTCCAAGGCTTGCGACTAGGGCATACCCGGCTTGAAGTATCGACCACGCCCGCAGGTGTCCCTCGCAAAGTCTTCCGAGCACCCGACATCGAGTTTGGTAAGCATCGGGTGCTCTCCGTACGCCATACGCCGGGGGCCTACAGCGCGACCATGGATACCTTGGGTAAGGAACGACAGCGCCTGCTTCTAAGCAACGATGCGGGCTTTTTCGTCAAGCGCCCGCTTGGTCAGCAGTTCCTGATGATCCCGGATAGTGCGGACAAGACCTGGGGGTCACAGTTCGTCCAGGACCTGAAGCATGAGGCCGAGAGACTCTATGGCCCGGTTGACAAGGACGAGGTTCTCCCGCACCGGCAGGTGTACGACCCGGAGGTCATTGTCTACAACGACAAGAACTCACCTCATACATATGTCGAGCAAGGACAGGCAATCTTGGATGCCGCCGCCAAACACGGGGTACATGGTGGATATGGGCTGGTGATGATCCATGATGTCTCAGACCGCGGGATCCGACAGGAGGACCAACTCGCCGCCATGCTTTCCCGAGAGTTCTGGGAACAACATGATACACGCATTACCGTGAACCACACGAACACGGGGAACGAGTGCTACGACCCCGTGAATGGCCGATGTGGAGCGTACATCGCTAACCCTGTGAAGCGAGGTAAGCTCAGTGGTTACCTCCGCAACGTGGTGCTGAACAAGATTCTACTGAACAATGAAGTGTGGCCCTTCGTCCTAGCCTCACCTCTGCACGCCGACGTTACAATCGGACTCGACGTGAAACGCAACACAGTGGGCCTGACGGTCGTGGGAGACGGTGGCCGCAGCGTCGCGACTTTGAGCCGGACGTCAAACCAGAGAGAGAAGTTGACCCGCCGTCAGATCGCGGCACTTCTAGGTGACCTGCTGCGCCGCACATCCCAGGACCAAGCCGTCAAAGAGATCGTCATCCATCGCGACGGGCGGAGCTTCCAGTCCGAGATCGACGGCGCAATCCAGGCGAAGGAAGAGCTTCAAGAGGAGGGCATCCTACCTCCTGACGCTCGCATCACGATTCTGGATGTAAGCAAGACAGCCATGGCGCAAGTGCGTCTTTTCGACGTGAAGCACACGAACGCTCGCGGACCTTGGATAGAGAATCCAGAGAACGGCACACATGTCTTCTTAGGAGATCGGGATGCGTACCTGTGCTCCACGGGGCGTGAATTCAAGCACCGGGGCACTTCCCAGATGTTGCACGTGCGGTATGAACTGGGCGGGCTGTCCTTTGAGCGGGCTCTTGAGGACCTGTACTACCTGACGATGTTGACCTGGAGCAAGCCTGACGACTGCTCGCGGTACCCGATAACGATGAAATTGACCGACAGGTGGTTGTGGCAGGATGCAACGGAGTACAACCAGGACGCGCTCGCATTTGGCGTCGAGGAGCGTTGAGAAGATGAGCGACCGAAGCCTGCAATCGGGCTACTACAACACAATCAGTTACCTCGCTGAACTTCTGGATGAAGCCTTGGTGCAGCTCAAGCTCTCGCACGGCGGCGCACCTTCCTCAGAGATCGAGAAGGTCGCCAGGATGCTTGAAGCAGCGGCTGATGAGGAACGCCGGGATCTCTCTACCGCGTTTCTGCGCTTGATCCTTCGGGGTGAGTTGGGAGAGCAACAGCAGGCTTGGCAAGAACTGAGCGTCCGACTTGGTCAGGGATTGTGTGACGAGCAGGACGTGGAGACGATGGAGCGGATCGCCGAAGTCGTGGACATTGAGCGGGCGTCCGCGTTTCGCAAGATGAGGGGTCCTTAGTGTTCGAGGAGTATATCGATGGAACCCTCGGTGAGCTGGAACGACGGGCACGTGTCCTCCGCGCAAAGATTCCGCGAAACCTGCCGACCTACTATGCCGCGCTAGTGAAGTCGTGCAACGACCGGCTTGACGGGCTACTGTCAGTTCTCCGCGAGCTGCGGGATAGTCCTGAGTGGCACGATGAGAGACTGCGCGCGGAGCGCCAGCGGCGCCTGCGCAGGATCGTGACCGCTCTCGACAGGCTAGAGACTGGCGGTATCACCGCTCTCGGTCGTGCAAACGAGGACGACCACTTCTTCAACAGTCTGCTCGAACGCCTTCGAAAGGAAGTCAAGTATCCTGGAGAGCTGCCTACGGTCTCCTCCCTCTCGCAGGGTTACTTCTATGTTGACCCGGACCTCAACCTCATGAGCGTGCCCTTGGCGGAGCGGCACTTTCTACTTCACTGGCCGGATCTCTATCATGAGCTGGGGCACCCGCTCTTGGTCGCCCGGGACGATCCGGTCCTTGAGCCCCTGCAGGACAGGATGTTGGAGTCGGCGGCAGTGGCGATGGAGCACTTTCACTCGCTGGCCCGCGAACGGGAGGGTGGTCGCGCTCCCGAGCAGGAGAAGATTCGGCTTCGAACGTGGGAATTCTACTGGGGCAAGTACTGGATCTTCGAGTTCTACTGCGACCTTTTCGCCATCTACACTCTCGGACCAGCTTTCGCGTGGTCGCACGTGCATCTGAGCGCCAAGCGCGGAGGGGATCCGTACGACTACCTGATGGAGCAGCATCCGGCTGACGCGGCGAGGATGTCCGTTCTGCTCATCGGTCTACGGGAAATCGGCTATCACCACGAGGCCGATAGAATCGCCGAGGTATGGCAGTCGGTGATCGGCTCATCGAGCTACAAGCCCCCGTCTGACTTCAGGACGTGCTATCCCCAGGACGTGCTCCAGAGAATAGCCAGACAGTGCCTCGAAGGTGTTGAGGCCATCGGATGCCGAATCGCACACGCTGGGTGTGACGACAAAATCCATACGCTCCTGAACGAGGCCTGGCAGAGGTTCTGGGACAACCCGAGAGAGTACGCCGCCTGGGAGGATCAGAAGACGCGGGAACTGAGCGGGATTGGTAACGACTGAGGTCCCGGAGAGTTGGCGTCACCCGGGCTTGACGCCAACCTCCGGCGAGGCCCTTCTCATACTACTCACCAGAGCTCTGGCGGGAATTGCACCCGGCGCAGAGGAGTCTCGACATGGGAGCTTGCCCCGAGGTAGGGGCGGGCGCCGTGTGCAGCCCGGGTGCCAGCACTCCCCCTCCCCTCGTGAGTCTTCGCTCTACTTCCTACTCGAATCGACCCGGCGGAGCGTCCTTGTGCGGCCTCAGTTCACGTGCCACGCTCTGCCTTGACTCTGGTACGGCAGGTGATACAGAAATTCCTTCAACATCCTGCCTCCTTTCCCAGGGATGTCCACCTACGTATGTAGGCGGTAGTCCAGAATCCAGTCCCCGGTATCCGGATCCTGACGCATCAAGCTCTTGCAGAGCTTCTTGTTCTTGGGTGGACAATGGTCCAAGAAGGTATCGCCATATGCTTCGATGCGGTCGACATACTCCTGGTAAGCCCGCGCCTTAGAAGTGCCGCGAACCGTGTCTCTGAGTGCACCCAAATCGCTTCCTCCAAGCAACAGGTGGCTAATTGAGCATACGTACGCTGCCGCCTTTCGCAAGCCCCCCTCTGCAGGGTCAGGCAGAGGGGGCGGTAGCTCCCGCTGCACGATCCGCCGCTCGTCGAGGACGCCCCACGCCGCGGGCGGCTCCGCCGGGGCCGCCCGGAGCTCGGCGCTGTCCGTGTCAGCAGTACCACCCATCCCGGCCGCCCCGCTGAGGCACGCCGCCTCGGCGAGGGCGGGGCCGTAGAGGGCGCGGTTCGAGCCGCGGGGGCCGGCCCTCGCCCCACGGCAGATCGGCGGTCACCGCGTCGCAGCCGCCGCCAGGGGCCCTGTGGCGCGGGGGGTCTGCGCGCACCAGCCGGACGCGCTCCGCCAGATCGGCGGCGGTCAGGTTTGAGTTGAGGTAGCGTTGCTGCGGCCGGGGGCGGCTCAGCTCCACCATGCAGGCGGCGATGGCCGCGCTCAGGCTGACGGGCCAGTCGGACCCGCCGCCAGTCCCTGGAGGCCAGGGGGCGGTTCCCCACGCGGCAGAGCACCTCCCAGCCCCGGCACCCCGGCCGGAAGGCGATCAGGCAGTCCCCGCCCCGGGGTCCCAGGGCACGCCGAACCGCTCCTCCAGGGCCGTGGGGACCGCTTCATTGGGCAAGCCCCCGAGGCCAGCAAAACCATCTCGGCTCGCCGCACCAACCAGTGGGTAAGGCTCCGGGATCGGGTCATCGATTCCAGCTCTCTACCGAAGCAACTCAGAAACGGCATCAAGGGCGCTGTCCCGAGGAGTACAACCTTCCTCCTGGCACGCATCGAAGCGCGATTGCAGCTCGCAGCTGTCGATTCCACCTTCCTCACCGATAAAGACAAGCTGTGTCCCCGGACTCTCGTCGCCCCACGGCTCACCCATGATCAGACGCGCCCGCTTGCCGGCCACGTGGACGATTCCCTTCCGCCCGGGACTGTCGGAAAGGTGAACAAACCCCTTGGCGCGGTAGATGGTCGCAGGCAGGGTCTTCATCGCCTCACGGATGGCCCCCCGGGAAAGAGGTTTGTCAGTCGTGTAGCACCAGGTGTTGAAGACAATCGTATGGTCCGTGTGCTCTTGGTGATGATGCACGTCAGCGTGCTCGTGCTCATGCTTCTCGCCGTCCGCATGAATGTGAACATCCGGACCCGGCTTCCCCGCAAAGCGCTGGAGGTCGTATGTCCCCACACCGAGTACCAGATCGAGGGGGACCTTGCCAAAGGTAGCTTCGAGGATACGCGCACTCGGAACGATATCCCTGACCAGGTCCGCCAATTCCTCCCGCCTTGCATCACTGACCAGGTCCAGCTTGTTCAGCACCACAATGTCCGCCATGGCGATCTGGTCCACCGCGAGCCTGCGATGGGCTTCGTTCAGCTGGTGGATCTGCTCCGCATCGACTACGGTGAGCACACTGTCCACTCGCGTCCGGGACTGCAACTCGCCAGTCAGGAAGGTCATTGAAACAGCCGCAGGGTCGGAGACGCCGCTGGTCTCAACGACGATATAGTCCGGCGGGTTTCGCTCGTCCTGAATCAACTGGACCGCCGCTTCCAGCAGGTCATCGCGAATGGAGCAGCAGATGCACCCGTTGGCAAGGTTGATGCTGGACTCCCCGGAGACCCCGGAGATCAACTCGGCGTCGATGTTGATCTCTCCGAAATCGTTGACCAGGACCGCCACGCGCAATCCGTGGTCGGCGCTGAGAATGTGGTTCAGCAGGGAGGTCTTGCCCGCACCCAGGAAGCCGCTGATGATTGTTACTGGAACGGGCTCTGACGAGCCTCGATCTTCAACCATTGCTGCAATCCCCGCATCGTCCATAGAGCGTGATCGCGTGCTCTTCGACCTCGAAACCCGGCGGCGCCAGCTCTGCCATCCCTCCCGGGCATCCGTGTATATCGAACGCTTCCTCGCACTCACGACAGAGAAAGTGGTGATGATGACCCCGGTCGGTCGGCTCGTAGCGCACGTCATTGACGCCCAGGTCCACCGACCGCACTTCACCGGTGTCTTGCAGGCGCCTGAGCTGCCGATAGACCGTTGCAATACCCAGCGTCGGCACTGTGCGGGACGCCAGGTCGAGGATTTCCAGGGGGCGAAGCGGGCCGGGGGCGTCGCGAACAACCCTCACGATGGCGCTGCGTTGGCTGGTGCGTCTCTTGCTCATGAGGATACCTCCTGGGAGCGCCGCCCCGGGTTGGGGGACGGCATGCAAAGGGACTTCTCACGGCTGAGCGTTTCGTCGATGCGTTGAGTCTGAGCATTCATGGGCGTGCCTTCCCTGGCCGCTGGATGAGGGATTCGCCCGTTCCTCCTGGAGCGAGTTGCGACTGTTGGCTGAGCGCTCGGATCAGCGTTTCCAGATTGTGCTCGAACATCCTCTCGTAGCTGGTCGCCGGGCCGCCACGCTCCGAGAGCGCGTCCGAGAACAGCCGGCCACCGATCCGAATTCCCGTCTCCCGCGCGATCTGCTGAATCAGAGACGGGCTGGTGATGTTCTCAACGAACAGCGCCCCGGCGCCGACTTGCTTGAGGTGATCGATCAGCCTCGCCACGTCCCGTGCCGACGGCTCGGCCTCGGTGTCGATCCCGACCGGAGCCAGAAATGTGAGCCCATAGGCTGCCTCCAGATACCCAAAGGCATCGTGGGCGGTCACGACGGTGCGCTGGTCGGGGGGCAGTCTCTTGAGTTGGCGGAGGGCGCGGGCGTGTAGTTCCTTCAGCCTGGCGGTGTAGGCGCGGGCGTTGGCCTTGTAGGCTGGCGCGCTCTCCGGATCGATCCCGGCCATGCTCTCCGCAATACTGGCGACATACTTCATGCCGTTCGTGAGCGAATTCCAGGCATGGGGGTCGACCTCGCCGTCAACCCGCAGAGGCGTTATGCCATCTGTCGCGACGGAGACTTCGGCCTTGGTACCCGACGTCTCGATCAGGGTCTGCGACCAGGTCTCGAAGCCCAGACCGTTTACAAAGATCACCTCCGCGTCTGCCACTGCCTTGGCGTCGGCCGCGTTCGGGGTGTAGACGTGGGCATCCGCGTCCGGGCCGACAATGGTTGTCACCTCCGCCAGATCCCCGGTGACTTGGCGCACCATGTCGCCGAGGATGGAGAAGCTGGCGACGACCCTGATCTTGTCCCGGGCGCCCGCCGGGACTCCGGCCAGGATCAGGCCCGCCAGCAGCAGTGCGGGGTAGAGTCCTCGCATGCCCTTCCTGCTCCTAGAATGAGTTTTGCTCGATGGTCAGGG